>JBBQTI010000004.1:0-129464 GCA_038213435.1 Acidimicrobiia bacterium | reverse complement strand
CGGCGCCGAGCGTCCCCGTGCCGATGAACGTGGCGATCTTCCGGCTCTTCATCAGGCCCTGGAGACCCTTCCAGAGACTGTCGACGACCTTGGACTTGCGGGCCTGACTGGTCGCGAAGTCCACGGTGGGCTGTTCGACCTGTACCCCGAACTCCTTGGCGCCGGCGACGGTGCGGAACACGTGGGCCGTTTCGAGGAATTCCTTGGCCGGGATGCACCCGCGATGCAGGCAGGTGCCGCCGACGCGCTGCTCCTCGACCATGGCGATGTTCATGCCCGCGCTCGCGCCGTAGAGCGCCGCGGCGTACCCGCCCGGGCCACCACCGAGGACGACGAGGTCGAAGTCGTCAGGCATCTCGTCGGTTCCTCTCGTCGTGATACACCGCGTGGATGCTCGCTTTCATCGGTTCACGAGGACGACCTGAAAGGCGAACGCGAGCAGGATCAACAAGGCGGTGAGCGCCGCGAGAACGATGTACGCCCGGGTGCTCACGGCAACCTCGGCGCTCTCGCTTCGGTTCGCCGGCACGGTTTCCGCACGCGCCGAGGCTATCCCTCCGCCTGCGGCACCGAGCCCCGGCGCCGAAGCCGCTTGAGGGTACTGAGGCCGCTCCTCGGGAGACGAGTAACCTCTCACGTTCGTGGTCGAGCGTGCACAGCGGCTGGCGGGCGCCGCCAAGAAGCTCCCCTTACCCGAAGGAACTTGGGCGATCGGCGCAGGCCTCGTCGTCGTCGGTCTGAGCGCGTACGGCTTCCAGATTCTTGCGGCAAAGCGATTGTCGGACAGCGATTTCACCTCGCTCAATGTTCTCTGGGCGATGGTCTTCGTGTTCTCGCCCGGCCTGTTCCAGCCACTCGAGCAAGAGGTGGGCCGCGCGGTCTCGGCCCGACGGGTCCGAGGCGAAGGCGGCGGCCCTCTGGTGAAGCGCGCCGCCCTGCTCGGAGGCGTGCTCGCGCTCACGGTCATCGCGATCGCCGCCATCGCGCACCAGACCATCATCGACAAGCTGTTCGACGGTCGGGGCATCTTGATCGTCGCCCTGTTCGTCGCGATCGTCTGTTACTGCGTCGCCTTCATCACCCGCGGGACCCTGGCGGGAAGCGGCCGCTTCGGCGCATACGGCCTGATGCACGGCTCGGAAGGCATCGTACGCATCCTCGCCTGCATCGTCTTGTTCGCGATAGGCACGAAATCAGTGGGCCCCTGGGGCTTCGCCCTCGCGGCACCACCGATGCTCGCCGTCGCGATCTCGCTCCGTGGTCAACACGAGCTCATGCGGCCGGGCCCGCAAGCGCCCTACTCCGAGCTGTCGGGAGCACTCGCGTGGCTCCTCCTCGGGTCGGTGCTCGCGCAGTTGCTCTCGTACGCCAGCGTGTTCGGAGTGAGCCACTTCGCGAACCCCAGCCAGAAGGACGTCAGCTCGCACTTCATCACGGGCCTGTTCGTCGCCCGCGTGCCGCTGCTTCTCTTCCAGGCCGTTCAGGCCGCGCTGCTGCCGAAGCTCGCCGCGCTCGCGAGTGAGGGCAAGCACGACGACTTCCGGATCGGCATGCGCCGCTTGATCGCCGTCGTGCTCGTGTTGTGCGTGAGCGGAACGATCGCCGCCACGCTCATCGGGCCCTGGGCCGGCAAGAAGCTGTTCGTCAGCAAGTGGGATCTCGGCAACCGCGACATGTTCCTGCTGACGCTCGCGGCCACGGCCTTCATCGTTGCGCTCACTCTCGCACAGGGTCTCATCGCACTGAAGGCCTACAAACAGAGCGCCATCGCGTGGATCGTCGGGATCGTCTCGTTCGTCGTCGCGGTCTCGCTCGGTCACGATTTGATCCTCCGCAACGAGCTCGGATTCCTCGCCGGCGGAGCCGCAGCCGCAATCGTGATGGCGGGTCTCCTCGTGCCGCGGATGCGCCGCGGCGGCGCGACGCTGCAAGACCTCGTTGAGGTGGTCGAGCACGAACCGCTCGAAATCTGAAGGCCGCAGAGCAATGGGCGCGCTGCAATCCGAGGTTCCCGAGGACGTGCCCCAGGCACGCCTTCCCGCGCTCGTTCGTCTCGCGCGGCCCAAGCAGTGGATCAAGAACGTTCTCGTCATTGCCGCGCCCGGCGCGGCCGGGGTCCTCGGCGAAGGCACCGCGCTGGCGCGTACGACCGTCGCGTTCGTGTGCTTCTGCCTGGCCGCGAGCGGAACCTACTTCCTCAATGACTTGCTCGACATCGACGCCGATCGCCGGCATCCCACGAAGCGCGGGCGCCCCATCGCGTCGGGCGAGGTGTCGGTGCGCACCGCGCTCACCGGCGGCATTGTGCTCGTGACGGCAGCCATTGCGCTCTCGTTCGCCGCCCGGTGGCAACTCTCGCTCGTCGTCGGCGGCTACCTGCTGCAGACCGTGGTGTACAGCCTGTGGCTCAAGCACGAGGCCGTGCTCGATCTCGCGTGCGTCGCGTCGGGCTTCGTGCTCCGCACGATCGCCGGCGGCGTCGCGGTCGGGGTGACGATCTCGCCGTGGTTCCTCATCGTCGCGGGCTCCGCCTCGCTCTTCATGGTCACGGGCAAGCGACACGCGGAGATGGTGGAGCTCGGCGATCTCGCGGGCAGTCACCGGCTCACCTTGGCGATGTACTCGCGCGAGTTCCTGAGCTACGTACGGGCGGTCGCGTCGAGCGTCACAGTGCTCGCGTACTGCCTGTGGGCGTTCGAGAAGTCGTCGCACGTAGGTAATCCAGTGTGGTTCGAGCTGTCGATCGTGCCGTTCGTTCTCGGCATCCTTCGCTACGCACTGCTCCTGGAGCAGGGCCGGGGCGGCGCGCCCGAAGAGCTCGTGCTCGCCGACCGCGTCCTGCTCGCGATGGGCGCGGCGTGGGCACTCGCGTTCGCGCTCGCGGTGCACGGTTCGTGATGGCTGCGCCGGAACTGCTCTCGGGCTGGGGCCGCACCTCACCGACGCTCGCGACCGTTCACCGGCCGGACGACCTCGAGCACATCGTCTCGCAGGTGACCGGGCCGAGCCCGCGCGGTGTGATCGCGCGTGGGCTCGGCCGCTCGTACGGCGATGCCGCGCAGAACGCCGGCGGCGACGTGTTGTCGTCCAGCAATCTCGACGCAGTGCTCGCGATCGACGTCGAGAAGGGCACGGTGACCGTAGAAAGCGGCGTGAGCCTCGACACACTCCTCCGAGTGCTCCTGCCCCTCGGCTGGTTCCCCATGGTCATCCCCGGCACGAGCTATGTCACGATCGGCGGAGCGATCGCATCCGATATCCACGGCAAGTTCCGTCACGGCTCCTTCGCCGACTACGTCGACCGGATGCGCATCGTCACTCCCGCGCGCGGTGCGTGCATGCTCGAACCCGAGGGCGACGCCAGGGAGTTCTGGGCCACGAGCGGCGGCATGGGTTTGACCGGTGTCATCACCGAGGCCACGCTCAAGCTCCAACCCGTCGAGACCTCGCGCATCGTGTGCGACACCGAGCGCACCAACGACGTCGACGACTGCATGGCGCGCATGCTCGAACGCGATCACGAGTACCGCTACTCGGTCGCCTGGATCGACTGCCTCGCGTCGGGAGGCCACCTCGGGCGCGCCGTTCTGACGCGAGGCAACCACGCCACGTTCGACGATCTGAGGTTCTCCGACCGCTCTACCGCGCGTGAGTACATGCCGCGCACGCTGCTGGCCGCTCCACCGTGGATCCCGAACGGACTGCTCAACCCGCTCACCGTGCGCGCGTTCAACGAGCTGTGGTTCCGGAAGGCACCGCGCGAGCCGCGCCGATCCGTCGAAGGCATCAAGCCCTTCTTCTTCCCGCTCGACAGTGTTCGCGACTGGAATCGCATCTACGGACCGCGCGGCTTCGTTCAGTACCAGTTCGTGGTCCCCTCCGGATCGGAGCAGGTCGTGCGGACCGCGCTCCAGCGATTCAGCGCCGCCCGAGTTCCCACGTTCCTCGCGGTCCTCAAGCGCTTCGAGCACGGCAGCCGATCGCTCATCGGGTTCCCGATCTCGGGTTGGACGCTCGCGCTCGACATCCCGGCGGCGCCGGGACTGACCCCGTTGCTCGACGGCCTCGACGAGCTGGTCGTGGAAGCGGGTGGCCGCGTGTACCTGACGAAGGATGCCCGGCTGCGGCCGGAATTGCTTGCCGCGATGTACCCGCGCCTCGACGATTGGCGCTCCACCCGCGCCGCCCTCGATCCCGGCTACCTGCTGCGAAGCGACATGGATCGCCGGCTCGACCTCAGCGGCGCCGGAAGGACGCGCGCATGATGGAGGCGTCGGCGTGAGGGATGCGTTGGGCGAGATGCAGTCGGTGCTCGTACTCGGAGGAACCTCCGACATCGCGCTCGCGACCGTCCGCAAGATCGTCGCCCGGCGCGGCGCGCGCGTCGTACTCGCCGCTCGCAAGCCCGAAACCTGCGACTCGGCGGCAGCCGTGCTGCGTGACCTCGGCGCGTCCGAGGTCCACTCGGTCGCGTTCGATGCCACCGACTTCGCATCGCACGAGGGCTTCGTGCGCGCCACGTTCGACCGCTTCGGCGACTTCGACCTCGTGCTCGTCGCGTTCGGCGTCCTGGGCGACCAGGCTCGCGCCGAACACGATCCGGGCGCCGCGCTCGAGATCGTGCAGACCAACTTCACAGGGACCGTGTCGGTGACGGTGCCGGTGGTCACCCGCCTGCGCGACCAAGGCCATGGCGACCTGGTGCTCCTTTCGTCGGTCGCGGGCGAACGCGTGCGGCGCTCGAACTTCGTGTACGGCTCTTCCAAGGCCGGCATCGACGGTTATTACCAGGGTGTCGCCGCGTCACTCGCGTCGAGCGGAGTGCACGTGATGATCGTGCGCGCCGGGTTCGTGCACACGAAGATGACCGACGGAATGAAGGCTGCGCCCCTTTCGGTCACTGCCGACGAGGTTGCCGACGCCGTCGTACGTGGGCTCGCACGCGGTCGCGAGATCGTGTGGGTTCCGCCCGCGATGCGCTACGTGATGGTCGTGCTCCGGCACCTGCCCGTCGCGGTGTTCCGCCGACTGCGCGTGTAATGCGCTCGTGAGCCGGCGGACCCTCGCCGCCTTCGACTTCGACGGCACGCTGACCCGACGCGACACGCTGGTCCCGTTCCTCGCGACCATCGCCGGGCCCGCAACGCTGCTCCGCGCGCTCGGAGCCGAATCGCCGCGGCTCGCGCTCGCGGCGGCCGGCCACGGCGATCGCGACCTCGTGAAGGAGCGGGTGCTGACCCGAGTTCTCGCCGGACGGTCGTACGCCGATGTCGAAGCGGCCGGACGCGCGTTTGGAGCCGAGCTCGTACGGTCGGCGATCACGACCACAGGCCGCGACCGGATCGCGTGGCACCTTCGCGAAGGCCACGAGGTGGTCATCGTCTCCGCGTCACTCGACGTGTACCTCGACGAGGTCGCGCGGTCATTGGGCGTCGCGCACCTCTTGTGCACGGGACTCGTCGCGGACGAGCGCGGGCGCTGCACCGGGCACCTGCGGGGTGCCAACTGCCGCGGCGCCGAGAAGGCGGCCAGGTTGCGCGCGCTGTTCGGCGACGACGACGTCGAGTTGTGGGCGTACGGCAACAGCCGCGGCGACGACGAGATGCTGGCCCTCGCACACCATCCCGTGAGAGTCCGACGCGGCCAGGTACGCAGGTAGCATCCGCTCGTGGATCTCGACGACCTCCAGACCCACTGGAATGAATGGGGTCGTCGTGATCCGTACTGGGAGATCATCTCGCGGCCCGACCGACGTGGGAATCGCTGGGACCTCGACGAGTTTCTTCGTACCGGTGTCGACGAGACCGACGCGCTGCTCGCGTGGTTGCAGAACCTCAGCGTCGCGGTCCGGCCGGGACGCGCCCTCGACTTCGGATGCGGAGTCGGACGCATCACCCAGGCGCTCGCCCGCACGTTCGCCGAGTGTGACGGCGTCGACATCGCGCCTTCGATGATCGAACGCGCGCACGAGCTGAATCGATTCGGTGAGCGCTGCAGATACGTCGTCAACGACCGCGACGACCTGGCGCGGTTCGGCGACGAGACCTTCGACCTCGTCTACTCGGTCATCGTCTTGCAGCACATCGCCCCGGAATTCACCACGGCCTATCTCCGTGAGTTCACACGGGTTCTCTCGCCGCGGGGTGTCCTGGTGTTCCAGCTGCCGAGCCATCTGCTCGCATCCGACGAGCACCGGCCGCGCGCTTCGTCGATGGGCGACGACGCCTTTCGCGCCGAGATCGTGCCCGCCGACGCAGCGCTCGAGGTCGAAGCGGGTTCGATCGCGCGGGTCGTCGTCGGCGTGCGCAACGCGAGCACCGGCTCTTGGACCGACGATCATTTCGTGAACCTCGGCAACCATTGGCGCGGCGCCACCGGCGCGTTGTTGCGCCTCGACGACGGACGGGCGCCGATGGGCGCGACCGTGCGCCCGGGCGACGCGGTCGAAATGACCCTGGAGATGCAGACGCCGACCGACCCGGGCGCGTACCTCCTCGAATTCGACCTCGTGATCGAGGGGGTGGCGTGGTTCGCGGATCGCGGGTCTCCGACCACCACGATCCCGGTTCAGGTCGTGCCGCGCTCCGGGGTGCCGGCACGCGACGAGATGGCGATCGTCCCCGTGATGGAGATCCACGGCATTCCCCGCGCCGCCGTCGAGGCACTGCTGCAAACGCACGGCCTCGAGATCGTCGCGGTGCAGGAGACCGACAAGGCTGCGGGTTGGCGGGATTACTGGTATGTCGCGGTGAAGCGCGACGACGCGAGGCGCCCGCGACGGCGCGTCCGCGATCTGCTGCGTCGACGGTGAGGCACCGCTGCGCGATCAAACGGGATTGAGCCGGCCCGCGATACCGATCGCGTGGCCGAACAGGCGTCCGGCCGCGTCACCGAGGTTCGGCGCGTCGCCGAACGCGGACACGCGGCCATCGGCCCGCAACGCCAAGTAGCCCTTGCCCGTCATCGATGGCAACATCGCGACATACGGCGAGGGCGATCCCGAACTCGCGCCCGAACCTTCGAACGGCGCTCGTCCGAACGCGAAGACGCCACCGTCGCGGGCGATCATCCAGTAGCCGTCGCTCTGAGGCCGTGCGGCCATCGAGACGACGGGCTGGTTCAGGCGGATACTGCCGGTCGAGCCGAAGAATCGGGCGTCGCCGAAGCTGAAGATGCCGCCGTCTCGTGCGTAGAGCCAATAGCCCAACCCCGTGCGTGTCGGCGTCATGCCGAGAACCGGCGCGTTCAGGCGCATCCCTCCCGTCGACCCGAAGAATCGCGCGTCGCCGAAGCAAAAGATGCCGCCGTCGCCGCCCACCAACCAGTAGCCGCGACCCGACGGCGTCGGAGCCATCCCCACGATCGGCGCATTGAGGTACCGACCGTGCATCGTTCCGTAGAAGCCCGCCCCGCCGAACGCGTAGACACTGCCGTCGAGCCCGAACAACCAGTACCCCTGCGCGGACGGATGGGCCGCGATGCCGACGATCGGGCTCGAGAGTGGGAAGCTCAACCCCGTCGCGGCGGCGCCGGCCGCGCCGCCGAACGACAACACCTCCCCCACATCCGTCGCGATCCAGTAACCAGTACCGCTGATGCGACGCGCTACCTGCGCGCGGATCGCCGGCAGCATCGGCTCGACGCGCTGGCCGGGACAATCAGTTGCCGAAGTGTCGCGATGGCCGCAGATGTTGAACAGATTCTCGAGCGCACCGTTCGACGCGAGATAGGAACCGCGCCCGGCGGGGTCGATACCCCAACGCGCGCACTTCCAGGTGAGGGCGGTGACAAGGGCTTCGAGCATCGCGGGAGACGGATTGATGGTGTCGTAGGTGCCCATCAGCGCGATACCGATGGTGTCGGAGTTGTGGTAGATCGCGTGCGCGCCGCGCACGTTGGCGCCGAGCCTCTCCCCCGTGTGCGGTACTCCGGACGGGTAGTCCTGAGCCCAGCGACCTTCGTAGATCCGCCCGTTCGGATCGATCAACCAGTTGTAGGCGATGTCGATGTACTCGCCCGACGTCTCGTACGCGAGGATCTCGCGGCACAACCCGGCGTAGTCCCTGACGTCGTTCGGCGTGCCCGTGTGATGGACGACGACCTTCGAGATCCGCGTGTCGTAGCTCTGGCCCGACTTGCGCAGACCCTCGTTCGCTCCCCATGCCGCTCGCGTGACGATCGGCGGCACGGGCCAGTTGGGCACGGCCGTGAACACGGGATGGACGTCGCGGAGATCGACCGCTCGAGCGCTTCCGGAGTGACGCGCGACGTACGGCGCGGCTACGGCCGCGACGCCCGCTCCCGCACCGAGCTGCAGCGCCGCGCGACGCGTCACACGACGAGACGCGCGATCGTGGCTGTCGTCGTGCTGCATGGCCTCCCCCAGCTTCTCGACCAGGGTCATCGACAACTCAGCCCGCGTGGGAAGCTACAGGCTACCGGTCGATGTGTGGTAGCAACCTGCGGTGTCTCCGACGGTGCGTCCGACCGTTGCGATCGACGTCACGCCGCTGCTCGGCGCGCGCTCGGGCATAGGCGCCGCGGTCGCCGAGATCGTCGTCGGGTTGCGCGCGCTCGAGGCCGGACCCGACCTGGTTCCGTACACACTCAGCATCCGAGCGCGCCTGAACCGCGACGCGGTACCGACGAACACGCGCTTCGTGCCGATTCCCGCGCGGATCCTGCTCGGATCGTGGGTGCGCACCGACGCGCCGCGCATCGATCGATGGCTGCGTCCCGCGCACGTCGTCCACGCGACGAACTACCTCGCGCCACCCAGCCGGCTGCCGACGGTCGTGAGCATCTACGACTGCTCGTTCGTTCGGTATCCGGAGCTTTGCACTCCGCAGGTACGCGCGTTCGACCCCGCGATCCGGAGGGCTGTGGCGCGCGGAGCAACGGTTCATACCGGATCGGAGTTCGTGGCCGACGAGATCGAGGAGATCTTCGGCCCGGGCCTGCGCGCGGCTGGGCGGCTCGTCGTGATCCCCCTCGGAATTCCGTCGCTGGGAGACGGAGCCCAAATGCCGGATGCCGTCGCGGCCGCCCTCGGCGAGGCCCCGTTCATCATCGCGATCGGGACGCTCGAACCGCGCAAGAACTTCGCGCGCCTCGTCGGCGCGTTCGGCGAGCTCGCGGCGCGCCACCCCGAAGTTCGTCTGGTCATCGCGGGGCACGACGGGCCGGCCCGACCTGAGATCGAAGCCACGATCGCGCGCCTGCCGGCCGGCGCGCGAGACCGTGTGGTGCTCGCCGGCGCCGTCTCCGACGCCGGGCGCCGGGCACTCTTGGAGCACGCGACGCTCCTCGCCTACCCGTCGATCTACGAAGGCTTCGGCTTCCCGGTACTCGAGGCGATGACCGCCGGCGTACCGGTCGTCGCCGCTCGCGCCGGGTCGATCCCCGAGGTCGCGGGCGACGCCGCGCTGCTCTTCGAACCCACCAACGAGCAGGACCTCGCCGACAAGATGAATCGCGTCATGACCGACGATGCAACCCGGTCCGAGCTCATCGCGCGCGGACGCGATCGCGTGCATGCCTTCTCCTGGGACCACACCGCGCGTGCGCTTGCGTCCTGCTACCGGCGAGTCGCGGAGCAGCGGGCGTGAACGTCGCGGTGCACGCCGGTCAATTACTACAACCGGTGCCCGGCGGCATCGGCCGCTACGAGATCGCGCTGCTTCGCCATCTCCCGGCGTTCGGTGTCGAGCCGATCGCCTTTGCCGCCGGCGATCGTCCCCGCGGAGTCGCCCATAGCATCCCGTGGATCGACCTCGGAGCACCTCACGGCAGCGTGCGCTACGAGCTCTGGCACCGGTTGCGTCGTCCACTGGTCCGGATCGAGGCCGACGTGGTGCACGCGCCGAGTCTGGCGATCCCACCGGTGCGGGACCACCCGCTGGTGGTGACGGTGCACGACATCGCGTTCCGGCGGCTGCCTGAGGTGACGACGAAGCGAGGGTTCAGGTTCCACACGCGCGGCCTGACGCTCGCGCGGCGCCACGCGAGCCTGGTGATCGTTCCATCGAGTTTCACCTGCCACGAGCTCGAGCGCGAGGGATTCGTCCGCGACCGGATCGCGGTCATTCCGTTCGGCGTCGACCCCCCCGCGTCGCGAGATCCCGATGAGATCGACCGAGCGGTCGCGCGCGCCGGCGTGCGGCCTCCGTACGTACTCACGGTCGGGACGATCGAGCCCCGCAAGGACATCGGCACCATCGTGCGGGCTGTCGATCGGCTCCGGCGCACGCGGCCCGATCTCACTCTCGTCGTTACGGGGCCGCGCGGCTGGGGAGAGGTGCACGGCCTCGATCGATCGTTCGTGCACGTGATCGGCGCGCAACCCTGGTCGGTGCTCGACGCCCTTTACCGTCGGGCGCACGTGTTCTGCCTGGCGTCGTTGTACGAGGGATTCGGCCTTCCGGTCGTCGAGGCGATGGCGCGAGGGGTGCCGACGGTCGCCACCACCGGCTCCGCGCTCGACGAGATCGTGCAGGGTGCCGGTGCGCTCTTCGCGCCCGGTGACGTCGACGCCTGCGCCGCACAGATTGGGCGCATGCTCGAAGACGGAGAGCTTCGGGTCGAGCTCGGACGCGCGGGCTTCGCTCGTGCCGCTGAGCTCAACTGGAGCCGCGCGGCCGAGGGCCACAGCCGTGCCTACGCTCGCGCGCTCGCGCACCCGGCTTCGTAGACTCCGTTCGTGCGTGTGCTGCTCGATGTCTCGGCCGTTCCGGCCCGCCCGGTCGGCGCGGGCGTCTACACCATCGCGATCGCGCGCGGTATCTCGGCGCGCCCCGACCTCGACGTACACCTGCTCACGCGCCGCGGCGACACGACACGCTGGCAGGAGCTTGCGCCGATGGCCGAACTGCATCCGCTCGCACCGAACCGCCGTCCCACCAGGCTGGCTTGGGAGCAGGCTTCCGGAGCACGCTTCGCGCACAGGATTCGGCCCGATGTTTGGCACGGTCCGCATTACACGATGCCCTTGCGCTCGACCGTTCCGACCGTCGTCGCCATGCACGACCTGACGTTCTTCGACCATCCCGAGTGGCACGAGCGCGCGAAGGTGATCTACTTCCGCCGCATGATCGGCGCGGCCGCACGCCGCGCGGACGTCATCGTCACCGGAAGCAACGACGCCGCCGACGGCCTGCGGGCCCGATTCAGCCCGCGCGGCGAGATCGTCGTCGTGCATCACGGCGTCGACCATTTCCGCTTCGCGCCAACCGCAGACGACTCGGCCGACCGAGCGGCTCTCGCCGAGCACGGAATCACGCGTCCGTATGTCGCCTTCGCGAGCACGATCGAGCCGCGCAAGGACGTACCGACGCTCGTGCGCGCGTTCGCGCGCGTTGCGTCTTCGCACCCCGACCTTCAGCTCGTCCTCGCCGGCGGTGACGGGTGGGACCTCGCGCAGGCGCGCGCCGCGATCGCGTCGAGCGGTGTGGCGACGCGCATCTTGCGCCCCGGCTACGTCGGCGACGCGACCCTCGCCGCGCTCTTCCGGCGGGCCGAGGTCATCGCCTATCCGTCGCTCGTGGAGGGCTTCGGCATGCCGGCGCTCGAGGCACTCGCGAGCGGGACGCCGCTCGTGACGACCTCGGGCTCGGCCCTCGAGGAGGTCGTCGGAGACGCCGCGTTGCTCGTCCCGCCGGCCGATGCCGATGCGCTCGCGCGCGCCCTTTCGACCGTCCTCGACGATCCGACCGTGGCGGCGCGGTTGCGCGCCGCCGGACCGGCGCGCGCCGCGTCGTTCACCTGGGAGCGCTCGATCGACGCCCACCTCGGGGCATACCGTCGGGCGATCGGTCGGCGGGCGATCAGCCGGCGCAGCCCGACCGTGCGCGGATGAGGGCACTCGTAACCGGCGCCACCGGCTTCGTCGGCCCGCACCTGCTCGCTCATCTCCACCAATGCGACGACGAGGTCATCGTTGCCGGAGACGCGCACGGAGCGTTCGACATCACTGACCGCGCGGCCGTGAGCGGCGTCTTCGACGCGGAGCGACCCGAGGTCGTGTACCACCTGGCTGCGTGGTCGGACGTCGGCGCCTCGTGGCGTGATCCGACCGCATGTCTACGGGTGAACGTCGAGGGGACGGCCAACGTTCTCGACGCGGCGCGTGCATGCGGAGTGCGGCGCGTCCTCGTCGTGGGAAGCTCCGAGGAGTACGGCAGGGTCGACGACGAAAATCCGCGCCTTCGTGAGGACGCTCCTCTGCGGCCCATCACGCCGTACGGCGCGAGCAAGGTCGCGGCGTCGTTCCTGGCCTTGCAGGCATGGCTCGGCGCCGGGCTCGAGACGGTGCGCGTCCGCGCGTTCTCGCATACGGGCGCGGGTCAATCCGCGCGGTTCGTCGTTCCGGCACTGGCCCACCGAATCGTCGCCGCACAACGCGCGCATACGACAACAATCTCTGCCGGCGCGCGTGAGCCGGTACGCGATCTCTCGGACGTGCGCGACGTCGTGCGCGCCTACCGACTCCTGATCGAGCGCGGGGAGCCGGGCGAGGCGTACAACGTCTGTCACGGCAGCGGAGTATCGATCGGCGAGATCGCCGACCGTCTCATCGCCCGCGCCGGTGGTCGCATCGACATCGTCGTCGACGGCGCACTCCTACGGCCAGTCGAGGTCCCTCGCCTCGTCGGCGATCCGACGAAGCTCATCGCGGCCACGGGATGGTCGCCGCGACACACGCTCGAAGAAACGCTCGACGCCGTGCTGGCGTACACGCGCGCACACGCTCAGGGCTCCTGACGGTCGAGCCACCCGAGCATGGCGGCGATCGCACGAGGGTCGTGGCGTAGGCGGTGCGCACCGTTTGCCACGATCCGCAGGTCGACGCAGTCGCCGCCGGCGCCGCTCAGCCGCCGCGCGTCGTCGACCGGAACGACGTCGTCGGCGCTGCCGTGCACGAGCAGCCAGGGTCTGGGAGCGATGCGTTCCGCCGCCGCGATCGGATCGAAGTTCGCGATCGCCCGGATCCATGACTCGGGGTCGGTCGGGAAGTCCGGCGTCCGCAACACGCCGGTGCGGCGCGCGTACTCGAGGAACCACGCCGGCTCTCGCACCCAGGTCCGCAACGACGCGGGCGCGGCGAAAGTGGCGATCCCGCGTACTCGTTCGTCGTCGGCGGCCACGACGATCGCGAGCGTCCCCCCGAGCCGGAACCCCGCGATCCAGACACCGGTGACGTCGGGACGGGCGTGCATCGCATCGACGGCGGCGCGCACGTCGGCGAGCCAGCCCTCGATCGAGAAATCGCCCATCGACGGGCCCGTTCCCCGAAACGTGAAGGTGAGGCCGGCCCAGCCCGACTCGCGCGCAATGCGATCGCACAAGGTCTGATCGGTGTTCCCGAGCGACGCCGCACCACCCGTGCCGCGCGGAAACCCGGGAACAACCAGCAATCCGGGCACCCGCGTCGCGCCCACCGGACGCGCGAAATGTGCTCCGAGACGCAGACCATCCGAGACGAGCTCTTCCATGCCGGTGGTTATCCTGGCTCGCGTGACCACCTCCGAGACGAACCAGGGCACTGCCGCGAAGGCCCCTGCGCTCAAGGAGTGGGCCGCGATCGTTCACGCGCTCCTCGAAGGCGAGCAGATCGTCGACGTCCGCAAAGGCGGGCTCCACGAGGACGGCCGGCATTTCGGTCTCGCGACCCGGAGGTGTTGGCTCTCGCCGACGACCGAACACCAACAGGCCGGATTGCTCAAGCCCGCGTACGCCCATTGGGTCGACCTGGCGGACGCATCGCCGGTCGGTCAGCCGGTCACAGTCCACGGCTGGGCCGACATCGTCGACGTCGCGCTGATCGCCGAGCCGGAGCACGTCGACGCGCTCGACTCCAAGCTCGTCTGGGCGCGCGACTACCTTGAATCGAGGTTCAAGTGGAAGGCGCGCGACCCGCTCTGGGTGCTCGTGCTGCGCGTGCACCGGCTCGCCGATCCCGTCACCGCGCCGTGGAGGGACGAGTACGGCGGCTGTACTTCGTGGGTCACCTACGACGAGCTCCCCGACGACCCGGCGACGCTGCCCTCCGAGACGGTCCTTTCCGACGTGGCCTTCGAGGCCAAGCACAAGGGCATCCGCGACGCGTTGCCCGAGGAATGCTGGAACCCCCGCTCGCTCCCCTAATCCTCCGAGTCGACCGGCGCGAGAACGCGGATCGAGCGATGTGGGCGATAGCCCCGATTGCGCGCCTCGCCGAGGGTCTGGGGTGAGATCGCGATGAAGCACTCGGCGGCGACCACTCCGTCGACGTCGGCGGTCACGACGGGATCGACACCGTAGAGATCGAGGTCGTACACGACCTGCGTGCGCTTGTCGCCGAGGTAGCGGTAATGCTCGAAGTGCGCCGGCCGGGCCATGCGCTCGGAATCTACCGGCGGCCGGAGCCGAAAAGGAGAACGGGGGGCGCCGAAGCACCCCCCGTTCGATCGACTGATTCGGACCCGTCATCGCCCAGTGCCGGTGGGACCATTGCCGGCAGCTCCGACGGTGGTGCAGCGGTTGGATTCCGCAAGGTGGTCCAGTCGAGAACAACGGCCTAGCGGCCGTGCACCTCCGAAGTCCCAGATTTATCGTGCATCTGATGGACCACCTCCTTTCTCCGGTAGGAAAGTTGTAGCAGATCCGGTCCACCGGTGGAACTCTTTGCCAACGATCTTCACGCGGGTTCGATCGGATCTTCGGGCGGGCCCTGGGCGGGAGGTCCGATGGCCCCGATCGCCCGGAGGTAGGCGAGCTGCGTCTCGATCACGGCATGCACCTGCTCGGGCAGGTATTCCTCTCCCATTACCCGGGCCCGTTCGAGGATGTAGTCGACGGTCTCCGCGCCGCCGACAATGACGTCGCCCGGGGGATGTGACGACGAGCCGTTGCCCGTCACGCCCTTGCGTCGGAAGTACTCGAGCTGGAAGTCGAGGATTCGGTGCACGTCGTCGGGGGTGAGCGTGGCGGCAACGATCTCGGGCAGGTGTTCGACAACCCACTCGTACGCCTCCTCGGGGTCGAACACCGGCGGCGGCGGTTCGGCTGCCATCCGGCCCGCCTCCCGTACGACGAACCACGCCGCGATCGCGCACGCGATGCCGATCACCAACAACGCGGTAACGAGTGCCACAAGTCATGCTCTTAGGTCACGGGACGGACAGCAGGCAACTCGGAGCATCGCCTCGCGGCGCGCGGGCGGACGAAGCGCGCGCGAGCACGCCGCAAAGAGACGGATCGGCGCTCAGCTCGCGTTCGCCGGGATCTGGAGGAGCCAGATCTCGACCGGGATCGGCTTGAACCGCCGCGGCGCCCGATCGAAGACCCTCTCCGGGTCTTCGTCGCCCGCGATCACCTCGTGCCCGACGATGCCGGCACCGGGCGCGTTACGCAGCACTTGGTCCGGCACGGCGGTGGCGACGAGGAGCCGCCGCCCGAGGTCGTGCCACTTGCGCGCCAGTTGCGGCAGATCCACCGCGGTGGCACGGCCGACCGGCACTCCGCAGAACCCGCTGATCGGTTGAGGCAATTCGATATCGAGATAGCGATAGCCGTACACCAACACTGCTGCGTCGTCACCGGCCGCTCGACAAATGTGATGCACGGCTGCGAGGGCCCCGTGTTGAGCCCGGGCGCGCGCGAAGGGCACAGCGGCACTGGCAGAGGGCACCGCCACCAGGAGCGCGCCCGCCACCAGCCCCGCACGCGCCGTCGCGCGCGCGCCCGACCCGCGCGTCGAGCCGGCGGCGCGCCACCCGGTGGCGACGACGACGGCGACCGCGATCGCCAGGCCGGGGATCACGACCGGGAGATATCTGCGCATCGCCCACGGCTGGTCGGGCGAGATGCTCGGGCGCGCGATGTACATGACGGTCATGGGTACGACGACGAGGAACACGGTCGCCGCGGCGCTGTGACCGCGCCGCGCACGGGACGCGAGAATGACGAAGCCCACGAAGGCTACGACGATCGCCACCAGGCCGAAGTACGAGGAGAACCAGCGCAGCGAATAGCTGAAATGCCAGGCGTTCGTGGAGTTCCGCAGCGCGCGGCTTATCGGCCGGCCCGGAGCGACGAAGGCAAGATCCCTCGCGGGATCGGGTCGCCAAATGTATGCCCATGCGAACAGCGCCGCGCTCGCCGCCACGATCGCCGCGAACGGAGACTCTCTCCGCGCGAACCACCGGCCGAAACCGGGGCGCACTCGGTGGATCACCACGACCGCGATCACCCCGACGATGGTCAGTGCGCATGCACCGACGAGCGCACCCCACTCGGTGCCGAGCGAAACGATGTAGCCGTGCGCGACGTAATACGTCGTCGCGACCGCAACCAAAGTCGCGCCTACCAGCCCACACCCGAATCCGGCGACGACCCGCCGTGCCTGCACCGGCATCGCGTCAGAGTCGCAATGGACCCATTCGGCGCCGACCAGGGCGAGGCCGCCGACGACGATGGCGAGGGCGTCGATACGCGCGAGCGCGGACGACGCGACGAGTCCACCACTGAGCACGGCGATTCCCCATCGTGCGTGCGCGCGCGCCTCGAGAAACAGCCACAGACCTCCGAGAACGACGACCTGCACGACGAGCTCGGAATAGGCATCGCGAGCGAACCAGAGTTGGAGCGGTCCGATCATCAGGAACGCCGGAGCCAGCAATCCGCCCCGCGGACCGAGGGCGCGCGAGGCAAGCGCGTAACACGCGAGCAGACCCACCGCACCGAGCAACGGACCGACGAGCAACATTCCGACATCGCCGCCAACCGACCATCCCAGCGCGAGCAGGACGGGAAGCATCGGGAAGAAGTTCGGCTGGTAGCGCACGTACGGCTTCTTGTCGGTGGCGGATGTGAACGCGCTGCGCTGAAGCTTCGGCCGCAACTCGTGGCTGCGTGCGATCGAGCGCCCGGTATTGAGGTATCCCGCCGGGTCGCGGTCGATCAACAAATGCTCCGAGTGGAACGCACTGGCGAAGGCGAAGAACGCGACGACGAGAACGACCGAGGCCAGCGCGGCGCGGTGATCGGCGTGCGCGCGCCTCCCGAGTCCGCGCGAGGTCGCCGTCGCAGCCGCGAACGACGCGAGTGTCGCGGCGCCACCGACCACACTCGCCGCGTACCAGCCGGCGACGAGCAGGCCGATGCCTACGGCGCCCGCCGTCGCACACCACACGAGTGCCGCGACCAGCCCGATGACGAACCACGTCGGAAGCGGACGAGCAGGGCGCTCCGCATCGGGAGCGCCCGGCGTGTCCTCCTGTTCGGCAGTCCCCGGCCCGTCATCGGCGGGTGCCGGGTCGGGGATCACCGACGCCGGCAACACCGACTCCGATTGGGTCCCCTCGATCATTGGATGCAATCGCTCCACATCGAGAAATGATCCTCGCACAACCCGTACCGCGAGCCCGACTATCCGGCCGGGACCGGCGCCACGAACAAGGAAAGTGACTGCCGCGCGTAGGCGTCCGGGCGGTGCGTCAACGCCTGTTCGAGGAACTTCGTGTTGACGGCCTCACGCGTCGGCGTGATGGCGGCACTCGGAAATACCTTGCGGACCGTGTCGGGCGACACGGCGACGACGAAGAGTCGTTGCCCTTCCTCGCCCCAGGCACGGGCAAGGGCGAGGAGCGCGTCGGCTCGCGCGCGTCCGCGTGTCACACCGACGTCAGCACCACACCAGCTCCGCAACGCCTGGGGGATCCAGTCGTCGACGAGATCATGCTCGTCCCGCTCGAGCACGACCACCGCGGCATGCCCGCCGATATCGGCGCACACGTCGTGGACGACCGCGAGGAACCCGCGCTCCTCGCTCATCGAGCGCACACCGATGACTCTGTACATCGGATACGCAACCGCAAGGACCGCAAAGAGGATCGCGGCCACCCGCCGCGCGGCGCCGAACCGACGACGCGGACGCGTTCCGGCGCACGCCGCGGCCAGACCGAGCGCGAGCAACACCAACAGCGGGAACGCGCTCACGAGGAATCGACGCGTGACCCACACGTGATCCGGCACGGCGTCGGCCTTGTAGAGATACAAGATGCTGCCGGGCGCGAGCACGACGAGGACACCGAAGACGCGCCTCATGCGCCCCAGCAGAAGCTCGCGCACGAGAAGTGCCGCGCCGATGATGGCCACCGCGAGCGTGAGCGGCCCGAGGTACCAACCCATCCAGGTCAGCGAGCGTTCGAAGTACGTGCGCGTCGGGTCGACGGCGACGTGCTCGGCCGCCTGGAGTCCGCCCACGAGCCCGATCGGCACGCGGCCGTGCAAGTGCTGGATACGGGGCCGGAAGAGCCATGCGAAGAATCCCGCACAACCGACGACCGCCGCGGCAAGGGTCGCGAGTGTCGGCCACTGCAACCTGCGAAGGCCCCGAACCAACCCGGGCCACGAACCGGCCGCGAGCGCACACGCACACACGATCGCGGATCCGATCGCGACCAGAACGAGCTGCCACACGTTGTGCGAGAGATCCGCGTAGTACATGCCGCTGTGACGAGTGAGATCGATCAACCCGAGCGTCAATCCGGGCACGAGCCCGGCGACGAAGGCGCAGGCCGCGGGCAGCACGGATCGGCGACGCAGATCGCGATCGGCTCGTAACCACGCGACGAGCAGAAGGACAGGCACACCGATGAGGAAGACGATCGCGTCGATGCGGGTCGCTTCGAGTGTCCCCAGAAACAGTCCGGACGCAAGCGCGACGCGCCACGTCGGCAGCAACCGCGGCGTGACGAGGAGCCAGAGCGCGGTGAACAACAGGACCTGCGACGGGATCTCGGAATAGGAGTCTCGCGAGAACGAGACCTGCGGGATGATGAACGCGAGCGCGAGCATGGCCGCGAGCGCGAAGAGTGGGCGGCGAAAGAGGCGCCACGCGAGCACATAGAACGCGAGCAACGCGATCCCGCCGAGCACCTCGGGGGCATGAAAGAGGCCGGCGTCGCCCCCGATGGCGAAGGCCTCGGCGAGCACGACGGGCAGAAGATGCGCGAACTGGAACTGCAGCGACCCGTCCGGCATCTGGTAGACGGCGAAGGAATCGAACCCTACCGTCGGCGGGTTCGCGAACGGACCGACCCGAGGTTCTACGGCCAGGGAACCGTCACGAGCGATCCAGCGAGCAGTGTTCGCGTACGAACCGCCGTCACGATTGACCAGAACATGTTGCGACGCGTGCGCGGCGTTCCATGCCGTGATCGCGAGAATCGCCGCGACCCCGACGGCCGCGTAGATGTGCGCATCGCGCGAGCCGGTCGCCTTCGGCGCGAGCGCCGGGCGCGCCAAAACGAGCACCGCGATCCATCCCGCCGCACCGATCGGAAAGGCGAGCGCGGGCCGGTACCAACCGTTCACGGCCAGGAACAACCCGGCCGAGCCGAAGGTCAGAACGCCCGCGGCCGTCGCCAGAGCGAGGAAACGCAACCAGCTCGGCGGTGCGACATCGGACGCGATGCCCTCTCCCTCGGCTCCGCCGGCCGTGCGCTCGACGGCGCCGTGAGTCATCGACCGACCTTCCCGCCTTTGCGCAACCCGTCCCCGGCGAACCCGTCGCGTAGGCTGATCGTCCATGACCCAGCACGCGTCATTCGTCGCTCCCGGCGCCGGCCCCGAAGTCGACGTGACCATCATCCTGCCCGTCTACAACGAGGTCGAGCACCTCAAGCAGGAAGTGGACCGCATCCGAGTTGCCATGGACGCGTCGGAATACAGCTACGAGATTATCGTCGTCGACGACGGATCGTCGGATGGTTCGGGCCAGGCCGCCGAGGCGATCGGCGGATTGCGCGTCATCCGTTTCCTGCAAAACCGCGGCTCGGGGTCCGCGCGCAAAGCGGGAACCACCGCCGCGCGCGGCCGGGTAACCGTTTGGACCGACGTCGACATGACGTACCCCAACGACACGATCCCCCAACTCGTCAAGGAGCTCGACGGCTACGACCAGGTCGTCGGCGCGCGGACCTCCGAGCAGGGCACCATGAAAAGCCTGCGAGTCCCCGCCAAGTGGTTGATCCGCCGGCTCGCAAGCTTCCTCACGAAGACGAAGATTCCCGACCTCAACTCCGGCTTCCGCGCGTTTCGAACCGACGTCGCCCGTCAGTACCTTCGCCATCTCCCTCCCGGCTTCTCGTGCGTCACCACCATGACCATGACCTTTCTCTCCGGCGGATATTCGGTGAAGTACATCCCGATCGAGTACGGCAAGCGGGCCGGTCAATCGAAGTTCCATCCCATCAAGGACACGCGCCGCTACGGCGTCCAGGTCGTGCGAATGGTCCTCTCGTACAACCCACTTCGCCTCTTCCTGCCGACCGGCTTCGCACTGTTGACCTTCGGGCTCGCCAAACTGGTGTACGACATCGCGCGGTACGATTTTCGTGTCACGACGAACACGTTGCTCGTTCTCTTCGCCGCCTTCCAGATCTTCGCGATCGGCCTGCTCGCCGACCTCGTCGTGCGCGTGTCGCGCGATCGCGACGAGGTCCCGGTCGCCACGGAGACGCGATCCGACCGGTCATGACAACGCCCGAGCTGCGCCGGTTGAGGTCGCGGATCGAGGACCGGCAGGCGAAAGTCGTCGTGGTCGGCCAAGGTTATGTCGGGCTGCCACTGGCGATGCGTGCGGTGGAGGTCGCGTACCCGGTCGTCGGCTACGACGTCACTCCGGCGCGCATCGACGAGCTACGCGCCGGCCGTTCGTACGTCGAGGACGTCCCCGATGCACAGCTCGCCGAGGCCCTCCGCGCCGGTTACCTGCCCTCGTGTGACGCCGACGATCTGCACGACTTCGACATCGCGGTCATCACGGTGCAGACGCCCCTCAACGAGGGGATCCCCGACCTTTCGTTCATCGAGTCGGCGGGACGCGACCTCGCCCGCTTCCTCGCGCCCGGCGCGCTCGTCGTCCTCGAGTCGACCACGTATCCGGGAACGACCGAGGAGCTGCTGCGGCCGATTCTCGAAGCCGGCGGCATGCGGGCCGACAGC
This sequence comes from Acidimicrobiia bacterium, assembly GCA_038213435.1. GTDB lineage: Bacteria > Actinomycetota > Acidimicrobiia > IMCC26256 > PALSA-610 > PALSA-610. The sequence continues at coordinate 108,476 of JBBQTI010000004.1, read as the reverse complement.
GACTTCTTCCTTGGCTACTCGCCGGAGCGGATCGACCCCGGCAACACCGCCTGGACGTTCGCGAGCACCCCGAAGGTCGTTTCGGGTGTCGGCGCCAACTCGCTCTCGGCGGTCGAGGCGTTCTACGCGAGTGTCGTCGACAAGATCGTTCCGGTCGCATCGACGGGTGAAGCCGAGCTGACCAAGTTGCTCGAGAACACCTTCCGCCACGTGAACATTGCGCTCGTCAACGAACTCGCGATGTTCGCGCGCGACCTCGGCGTCGACATCTGGTCGGCGATCGACGCGGCCGCAACCAAGCCGTACGGGTTCATGCGGTTCACACCAGGACCCGGCGTGGGCGGACACTGTCTCCCGATCGATCCCTCGTACCTCGCGTGGCGGGTCGAGCGCCAGCTCGGACATCGCTTCCGCTTCGTCGAGCTCGCGAACGAAGTCAACCGCGGCATGCCCGAGTACGTCGTCGGCCGCATCATCTCGCTGTTGAACAAGGAGCGGCGCGCGGTCAACGGCTCGCGGATCTTGCTGCTCGGTCTCGCGTACAAGCCGGGAACGAGCGACTGGCGCGAGTCGCCGGCGATGACCATCGCCGAGCAACTCCTCGCGCTCGGAGCCGACGTGCGCGCGCACGACGCGCACGTCGCCGACGCCCGCCTCGGTCCGCCGACGCCGCGCGTCGGATGTTCGGTCGAGGAGATCGCGGCGGCCGACCTCGTCGTGCTCTGCGTCGACCACCCGGACTTGCCCTACGACGACATCGCCCGGCACGCCCGGCTCGTCCTCGACACCCGAGGGCGTTTGCGCGGCACCGGCTTTCGCGGCGAGACGTTGTAGCGAAACGCCTTCATTACACGCGGCACCTACAGTGCGCCCGTCATGGACGGCCTGACGCGCGCGGTGCGTTCGAGCAGGGCCTCATAGCGGTCGAGCACGACATCCCACGTGTATTCCCGCTCCACGTACGCGCGACCGGCGGCGCCCATGGCATCGGCGAGCGCGGGGTCGTCTCGAAACATCTCGAGCGCGCATTCGAACTCGGCGAAGCTGTCGTAGGGAATCGCGGCGTTGCTGCGCAGCGCATGACCCCTGAGCACCTCGCACCGACCCTGCACGAGCGCCGGTCGCCCGAACGCGAAGGCTTCGGTCAAGATCATCGAGAAGCTCTCGAAGAACGAGGGTTGGGCGAGAGCGAGCGCGCCGGACAGGGCGTCGTCACGCGTTGGGATATCGACGAAGCCGGTGACGACGACGTCGTCGCGTTCGGGGATCCGGATCAAGTCGTCACCGACCAGGACGAGAACGAGGTCGTCGGCCGGGTGACGATCCTTGTAGGCGACGAAGAAGTCGACGAGCGCGAGCGCACCTTTGCCTTCGTCGATCCGGCCGACGTAAAGCAGATACGGCAGGTCTCGGAGTCCGTAGGCCGCGCGGAACCGCGCCCCATCGGCCGAACCGACCTCGACGCCGATTCCGACCACGTCACCGGGAGGATCGACGTGGAAGCGAGCGCGTATGAGATCGATCTCCTCGGGGGCGGAGAGTGCGAACGCGTCGGGCGCGCGGAACTCGGAGTCGTACAAGGAGAGACGCAATGGAGGCTCGTCGTGCACGGTCGGGTGCAACACCAGTGGCACGCGGCCGCGCAGCGCGTGGAGTGCGGACCATGTCGTCCAGTACAGGTACGTGAAGCAGATAACGCAATCGAAGCGGCTCGCTCTGCCCTCGAGCCACCTGACCAGATCGGGAGACCAGGGACCCTGCTCTCGCATCCATTCGCGCTGGAGGAACATGGGGCGCGAGCCCCGCCCGCGCACCATGCGCCGATTCAGCTCGTTGAACCGCGTGTTGTCGCGCGGCGCCGCGACCGGGAACCGATTTACGACGACGCCGCCGATGGTCGAGCGACCCGGTTCGTACGCGTTCGCCCAGTCGATGTACGACTGGGCGCAGGTCGTCGCCACCTCGACGTGGTGACCGCGCCGGGCCATGCGCTCGGCCATCTCCCGGCAGTGTTGCTCGGCGCCCCCTGCGATCGTCTCGCCGTACCGCTGCACGACGTAGAGCAGGCGCATCAGACGGCCTCGAGAAGGGCTTCGACAACCGCGGCGTCTGTGGGGCAGCGCTCGAGCTCGGCCAGCCGGCGCGTTCCCCCTGCGACCAGCTCTCGTCGCAGGGGTTCGTTGGCAAGCATCTCCACGACCGCTTCCGCGAACAGCTCAGGACCTTGATCCGGCGGGAGCAGCAGCCCGCCGTCGCCGACCGTCTCCGGGATCGCGGCACAGGCGCGGGCGACGATCGGCTTCTCGAAGGTCATCGCCTCGAGGAGCGGGAGGCAGAAGCCCTCGTGCTCGCTCGCGGTCACGATCGCATCGGCCGACCGGAACATCGCAGCCAGGTCGGGCTCGTCGACCTCCCCGACGACGTGAACACTGGCGAGATTGAGCTCCTGAATCTGTTCTCGGATCGCACGGGTGTAACGCTCGAGCCGTTGATGCCCGACGAGCATCAGATATGCGTCCAGGTCTTCGTAGGTCGCGGCGATGTGCATCATCTGCACGAGGAAGTCGGGCCTCTTGTGCGGCATCAGCTGACCGACCGAGAGCAGGATCGGCCGATCGAACGTCGCGAGGTGATGCATGGTCGACGCCCGGGGCTCGACTCTCGAGAGGCGGCGAACGTCGACGATCGGCGGAACGACACGAACGTCCGAGTAGCCCATCTCTTCGAGCTCACGCGCGTTGTACCGAGAGTCGGCGATCGCACACACGACCCGCGGAAGCAGGCGTTCGACCTCCCGACGTCCCAGCGCGAGCAAATCCGCGAACATCGGGTCGTACGGTTCGAAATACCGGCCCGGCGTGACGTTGTGATACACGAGCACGAGCGGCTCCGTTCGGGACGTCAGGAACTCGTGCGCCTCCGTCTGGCCGATCGACGCATGGAAGATCAGCACGCTTCGGGAGGGATGATGCGGCTGGTACGTCATCAGGGGCAGCACCTCGCCCAGGAGCGCAGGCGCGATGTGCCGCGCGTAGATCTCCGACGGGCACGCGCGACGCAGGAGCCGACGCATCCCGAGCGCCAGGTTCGTGATCGCGTCGCCCGGCGACGCCGCGACCAGTACCTGATGGATACCGACTCCGGCCGGCCCGGTCATCGTCGGGTGCTCACCGCGTTGCGACGATTGCGTAGTCCTGCGGGCCGAACAACAACCCGTTGATGCGATCGAAGTTCGCGTTCAGGCGCTTGGAGAGCTCATCGTCGCCGGGCATCGACTCGAGGCTCTCGTCGGCGGGCACCGGTGAGCGGTCGACACGTTCGACGGTCGCGAACCCCGCCTCGGCAAACAAGAAGCCGAGATAGTTCGGGTGAACCGGCCGAACGTGATCGGGATCGACCCAGAACGCGTGGGCGTACGTGTACAGCGACATGGGGTTCACGGTCTCGATTACGACGCGGCCGCCGGGGCGCACCTTTTCCGCGGCCAGCCCGACGACGTCGATCACATGTTGCGGCGAGAGATGCTCGATCACCTGGATCATCACCAGACCGCCGAGGCTCGCCTCGTCGAGCTCGCTCAGGTACTCGACCGCTCGACCCACATCGGCCCGCAGGCCTCGGGACCGTGCCCACTCGACGAGTCGCGGTTCCGTTTCTATCCCGCGTGCGTCGACGTCGAGCTCGCGCAACAGTTCGAGGAACTCGCCGCGCCCGAAGCCGATGTCGAGCACCGGATCGCAGCCTACGAAGCGCGCCGCGAGGTCGCGGTAGCGGCCGACGATGTCGTCAGGATCCCCCCGGAAGTGGGCGTTGAACGCGTCGGCCTCGTACCACGCGTCGACGCCGGTACCCGGGACGCGCGCCGCGACGTCGGACACGCGAACCATCAGCTGTTGCAATCGATGCTGCTCCTGCGCGAGCTCGAGCTGAAGGTCGTCGAGCTGCTGGATCACGCGCGTGTCGTACGCGTCGGAGAGCATGTTCGTCGCGCGCGCCATCAGCGCAATCGCCCGCACGACCCGGCGCGATTGGTCCTGCGTCTGTTCGAGCACGCCTTGGATCTGACGGCCGACACCCTTCGCGATTGCGCGATGAAGCGTCGATCCGCCAGGGAGGCGACTGTCGTCGCTGATGGCGTCGCGGCGATACTCGAAGTTCACGAGCTGGTCGAGCGCCTGTTCGAGCTCGGCGAGCAGGAACGAAGGTGAGGGCGGACGATCGCCGGTCAGGCGTTCGAAGTGTCCGTCCAGCTCGGCTTCGAGAGCCGGCGGGTACATCCCGTCGATCCGACGTTGTTCGACTCGAGCGCGCAGCGTCGCGAGCAGTCGCTCGAGATCAGGAGGGTTTTGATCGGGCGAGGACGTTGGCTGCTTGTCGGCCACGCCGCCGAATGTAGCTTGGGAACCGCCTCGGACCGGACCGACTCAGGACCGAACGGCGAAGTCGACCGCGAAGCTCCAACCGCCGAGGCCCGGTGCGGAAGCACCCGCCAGGGCATCACCGAACGCGTAAACCTGGCCGTTGCGGGCGAGCACGAAGTAGCCGTTGCCGGGGAGCGTCGGCCGGATCTGCACTCCCGGCACCGGCCGACAGAGTCCGAGTCCCGGAATGCTCCCGTAGAACGGAACACCGAAGCTGAAGATGCCGCCGTCACCCGCGACGAGCCAGTAGCCCCCGCCGGACGGAGCAGTGGCCATCGAAATGACGGGCGAGTTGAGACGCATGCTGCCGGTGGAACCGTGGAACCGCGCGTCACCGAAGCTGAACACGCCGCCGTCCGACGCCAGCAGCCAATAGCCGCGGCCCGTCCGCGTCGCGGCCATCGAGATGACCGGCGCGTTCAGGCGAGTGCCACCCATCGAGCCGTAGAAACGTGCGTCACCGAAGCTGAACACGCCGCCGTCCGACGCCAGGAGCCAGTAGCCCCGCCCGGACGGAGTCGGAGCGAGCGCGATGATCGGCGCGTTGAGATGGAAACCCGCCATCGAACCGAGCGAGCGAGCATCACCGAACGGAAAGATGCCGCCGCTGTTGTCGAGCACGTAGTAGCCGCTACCGGAATGTGTCGCGGCGATCGCGACCGCCGTACCCCGAATGCGGCCCACGGCACTCCCGTAGAACGGTGCACCCTTCAGCGCGTAGACGCCCCCATCCGCGCCCGCGATCCAGTAGCCCCTCGACGAAGCGGAGAGCGGGTGGGATGCGGGATTCGTGTTGGCCCGGCACTGGCCCGGCGGCAGCAGGTGGAGCGCGACCGGACCCGCGTGATGAAGAGGCTCGCGTCGGAACATGGACCATGGAGGCGCGGTGCGGGGTGCAGGCATCGGGAACGCCTGCAAACGGCTCGTGTGGTTCGGCGTGTCGAACCCGTCGACGATCAGTCGCCAACCGACGCCCGAACCGAAGTCGCCGACCGCGGCCGCACCGTCGTGCGACTGGTAAGCGTCGACCGTCGCCATGATCGCGCCGTTCGCACCGTTCAGAACGAAGTAGCCGAAGTTGTTGCCCGCACCGACGTCGTTGCGACCGTCGCCGTTCATGTCGGCGATGATCGGCGACGCGACGGGACCGCCCGCCTGCTGCGCGCTGAACGCCCACAGATGCGTCGCCCAACGGACGGATCCGTTGGGGTTGTAGGCACGAACCCATCCGTCGGCGCTGGAAGCGACGACCTCGGGGATCCCGTTCCCGGTGAGATCGCCGAGCGCGGGCGACGGCATGGTCGAACCGTTCGTCGCGACCGGCCAACCGGACAGAGTCGAGCCGTCGTCGACGTGCCAGGCGAAGACGTTGTGCCCGTCGGAGCGGTTGTAGAAGTTGCCGCCGCCGACGATCACCTCGGGACGCCCATCGCCGTCGATGTCCCCGACGGCCGGGCTCGACCACATCGTGTCGTTGAGCTGGTGCTTCCAGATCTCGCGGCAATGCGAGCAACCGACCGAATTTCCGGACGTGTACTCGATCGCTCGGAACTCGCCGCCCGACCAGTTGATCGCGCCACCTGCGGCCTGGTCACCGCCGATGAGGATGTCGAGGCGACCGTCGCCGTTGACGTCGTACAGCGCGGGCGACGACCAGACGGTGTCTTCCACGTTGTCGCTCATGATCTCTTGGCAGTTGCGGTCGATCGCGTGCACGTGCAGGTCGAAGCCGCCGAAGACGATGTCGGCGAAACCGTCGCCGTTGATGTCGCCGATGGACGGTGACGAGTACACGCCGTCGGAGTAACCGTCGGGTCGGCCGGCACCGGTCCAGATGTTGAAGTAGTCGAGCGTCCGGAACACGCAGTGCAGTGAGCCGTTCGAGTTGAACACCGCGACGCCGCCCTGCTGATTGCGCACCCACGTGGAACCGAGGCCGACGACGATCTCCTGCCTACCGTTGCTGAAGAGATCGCCGACCGCCGGCGTGCTGTCGATGGCCGTTCCCGCCTGCTGCGGCCAACCCGGGAGGTCGCGACCGTTGGCGCCGTTGATGACGTGCAGCAGACCGTTCTCGTGCCCGATGACGATCTCACGGCGGCCGTCACCGTTGACATCGGCGATCGTCGGCGAGGAGGTGCGGTCCCAGCCGCTCGAGTTATCGGTCCACGAGGGGTGAGCCGACACCGTCGATGCGCCCGCGGGTTGCGCTGCCGTCAGGGCGGTCGCCGGCGCGACGAGCGCGACGGTCAGGAGGACGAGGAGAAGGCGAGAACGCACTGGATGAAGCCTCTGTTCGCGGGTGCAGCCCTTGATATCGGCGAGACGAGGAAGGTGCTTGAAGAGGCGGCGTCGCCGGACCGAGCCGGCGTGAAGATCAACGGGCGATACTGTCCCGCATTCGGAGGGACCGGTCTTGACGGACGACTACGTCGACATCCACAAGCTTGCCGCCGAGATCGAAGCGGAGGTGCGCGCGCGCCGGGCCGCGGGCGAGTACCCCCCGGGCTTCGAACGCGAGCTCGACCGCCTGTTCGATCGGTTCGCGCCGGCCGAGGTGAGCAACGACTTCGACGCCGCGCTCGAGCGCTCGGAGGATCTCGTCATCGTCGATCCGGTGATCCCGATCGCGTCGCGCAGCCCGGTCCTGGGCGTCGTCAAGCGCGTGATATCGAAGCTGCTCGGGTGGTACCACGTCTGGCTCGCGCAACAGATCAGCGCGCTCGCGACCGCGATCAACACCGCGCTGCGCCTGCTGGGCGGACGCGTCGTCGACCTCGAGCACGTCACCGGCGATGTCGCGCGAGCGCGCGGCGTCGGGGCGCGGATCCCCGCCCGGCGCGACGACGGCGTATGGCAGACGTCGGTGACGAACGCGTTGCACGGCTGCGCCGGGCGTATCGCCCTCGTCGAATGCGGCGAGGGCGCCCTGCTCGGCTCGCTCGTGAACGCCGGCCTCGACGCGTACGGCGTCGAACCGCGCGCAGCCGTTGCCGACGCGGCGCTCGCTCGTGGGCTCGAGGTCCGTATCGACGACGGCGCCGCGCACCTCCATGGGGTCGGCGCGGCCGCCTTGGGCGGTTTGGTGCTCCGCGGGGTCGTGGAACGCGCACCGCTGGGCGAGTTGTTGCTGCTGATCGACTCGGCCGCGGCAAAGCTCGCCCCGGGAGGGCAGCTCGTCGTCTGCAGTTTGCGACGCGAGGCATGGGGACGCGACGCCACCGCGGCCGAGGCCGACCTGGTCGCGGGCCATCCGCTGCATCCCGACACGTGGGATGCGCTGCTCCCCGAACACGGATTCGTCGACATGCAGATTCACGGCGCGGGCGCCGACGCCTACGTCGTTACCGCGACCCGCGCCGACGAATGACCGCGGTCCATCAATTCGTCCCCACGCTCGCCCCGCGCGACGCCGTCGGAGGGCACTACCTCGCCGTGCAGGAGACGCTGCGCGGCGCCGGCTATCGCTCCGAGCTGTACTCGTACGAAGCCAAGGACGAGTACAAGCGCCTCGCCCGACCTTTCATGTCGTTCTCGGGTGACGGGCACGGCGAGGCGACGTGGCTGCTCTACCACTCCTCGGTCGGATCGCCGGTGGCCGACTTCGTCGCAGCTCGCGACGAGCCGCTGATCGTCGACTATCACAACATCACGCCCGCGCCGTTTTTCTCGCGGTGGGAACCCGCAGTCGCCGGCGCGCTCATGGAGGGGCGACGCCAGCTCGTAGCGCTCGAAGCCCGCGCCGAGCTGGGCATCGCCGATTCCGCGTTCAACGCGCAGGAGTTGACCGACCTCGGATACGAGCGAACCTCCGTCGTCCCCATCATGTTGGATGTCGCCGCGCTCGACGCGACGCCGCCCGACCCCGCGGAGCTCGGCCGGCTGTCGGACGCGCGAGCCGGCGGCGGTGTCGACTGGCTGTTCGTCGGCCGGCTGGCGCCCAACAAGGCGCAACACGACATCGTCAAGGCGTTCGCGGCGTACCGCCGCCTGTATGACGATCGCGCACGCCTCCATCTGGTCGGCGGGTCGTCGTCACATCGATACGAGACCGCGCTTTCCGATTTCGTCGAGGCACTCGGTCTCGGTGACGCGGTACAGATCGCCGGACCGGTCAGCGCGGCGGCGCTGACCGCGCACTACGAGACTGCCGACGTGTACGTCATTGCGAGCGAGCACGAGGGCTTCTGCGTCCCGCTCCTCGAGGCCATGCACCACCGCGTCCCGATCGTCGCCTACTCGGCCGCCGCCGTACCCGAGACCGTGAGCGACGCCGGCCTCCTCCTCGACGCGAAGGACGCATACACGGTCGCGACCGCCGTGCATCGCGTCGTCACCGACAACGAGTTGCGGTCTCAGCTGATCGAGGCCGGAATCGAGCGGCTGCGCGAGTTCGACATCGCGAAGTCGCGCCGCAAGCTTCTCGACGCGATCGAGCTCGTGGTCGGCCGACCGTCATGATCGTCCATCAGTTCACTCCTACTCTCGAGCCCGGAGCGGTCGGCGCGCACACCCTGGTCGCGCGCGACGTGCTGCGCGCGGCGGGGCACACCTCCGAGATCTTCGCCTCCGAGATCGATCCCGTGTGGGCCGACCAGGGGGCCCATCTGCTGCGCGACGCCCGTGGTCGCGCCGATGTCATCATGTACCAGATGGCCATCGGCTCGGTTGTCGCCGACGCCGTCCTCGCACGCGACGAGCCGATCGTGGTCAACCACCACAACCTCACGCCGATGCGGTACATCGCCGGTTGGCAACCCGTTGCCGCGCACGGTGTGGCGTGGGGTCGCGGGCAGCTCCGCGAGTTGGCCGCTCGGGCACGGCTCGGCGTGGCCGTCTCGAGCTACAACGAGCACGACCTGATCGAAGCCGGCTTCCCCCGCACCACGGTCGTTCCCGTCCTGCTCGATCTGCGGACGCTCGACGTCGAGCCCGGCCCCAAGCCGGCCCGCACCGCCGCCGTCACCTGGCTGTTCGTGGGCAGGCTCGCGCCGAACAAAGCCCAGCACGACATCGTCAAGGCGTTCGCCGCCTACCGCCGATTTCACCATGCCGAAGCGCATCTCCACCTCGTCGGCGGCGGGCGCGAGGAGGAGTATGCGCACACCCTCCAGCGCTTCATCCACGCTCTGGGTCTCGACGACGCGGTGACGCTCGCCGGTGGAGTGTCGTCGTCCGAGCTCGCCGCGTGCTACCGCGCCGCCGACGTATTCGTCGTGTGTAGCGAGCACGAGGGTTTCTGCGTACCACTGCTCGAGGCCATGCACCATCGCGTTCCGATCGTCGCGTTCGCGGCGGCCGCGGTACCAGAGACACTGGGCGAGGCCGGTCTGCTGTTCGACATCAAGGACCCGTGCACGATCGCCGCTGCGGTGGAGCGGGTCGTCGACGACGCCGTACTGCGCCGGCAACTGGTCGACGCCGGCACGCGACGCGTCCGCGATTTCGACGTCTCGCGTACCGGGCCCGCGTTCGTCGAGGCCGTGACATCGGCGGCCCGTCCGTCATGAAGATCAGACGGTGAAGCTCGCGGTCGTCACACCCCGCTACGGCCGCGAGGTCGCCGGCGGAGCCGAGACGGCCGCCCGTCTGCTTGCGACGCGGCTCGCGACGAGGCCCGGCTTCACCGTCACTGCGCTCACCACCTGCGCGCTCGACGCGACGAGCTGGGACGACCACTACCCGGGGGGAGCCGCCGAGCTCGATGGCGTGCGGGTCCATCGCTTTCCGGTCAAGGGGCGCCGGGCGGCCGACTTCGACGCGTGCACCGATCTCGTCGTGCGCCGTGGGCGCCGGGTGACCGAAGGGGACCAGCAGGAATGGATCGAAAAGCAGGGACCGGTCGCTCCCGGGTTGATCGAGGCGATCGCGCACTGCGACGCCGACGCGATCGCATTCCATCCCTTCCTCTACCACCCGACCGTAGCGGGCGTCCCGCGCGTCGCGCACAGAGCGGTCCTCCACCCGGCCGCGCACGACGAACCGATGCTGCGACTGCCGCTCTACCGCTCGGTCTTCGGCAGCTCGGCCGCGCTCGCGTACTGGAGCGAACCAGAGCGGCATCTGGTCGAACAACGCTTCGCGGTGGCGTCGAAACCCGCCGTCGTCGTCGGGCTCGGCGTCGACGCCGGCGAAGGACGCGCCGCGGAGGCGCGCCGCGCGCTCGATCTCGACGACCGTCCGTACCTCCTGTGTCTCGGCCGGGTCGACGACGGGAAGGGCGCGCGACTGCTCGCGGAATGCTTCGCGCACTACAAGGACCGCCGCGGCGGACCGCTGCAACTCGTCTTCGCGGGTCCTGTGATCAACGAGCCCCCCGCGCATCCCGACATCGTGACCGTGGGAGCCGTGACGGACGCGGTGAAGTGGGGCCTCTTTCGCGGCGCGTGGGCCCTGGTGTCGCCGAGCGCGTTCGAATCGTTCTCGATCGTCCTGATGGAGGCGTGGTCGGTCGGGATCCCGGCGCTCGTCAACAGTCGTTGCGCGGTCACCCTCGACCACGCTCGACGCTCCGGCGGTGCGCTCGCCTTCGGCAACTACGCCGAGCTCGAGGTCGAGCTCGATCGGCTGAACGGCTCAGCCGCGCTGCGCGCCGCGCTCGGCCGTGCGGGACAGGCCTACGTCGACCGGCACCACACATGGAAGGACGTGATCGATCGGTACGCGGGCTTCGTCCAAGGCGTGGGCACGCGCGCGTCACGCTCCTGAGGCCGGGGTCCGCGGTGCACTCGCCGATAGCGTGTCCACGTGTCGCTGCTCGCCATGCCCCGTCGTGTTGCGTCGAGCGCGCGTCGATGGGCGCGAGGGGTTTCGTACCGCCGTCCCGCGACCCTTCGCGACGCGATCTCTCAGCCGTGCACCTTCGATCAGATCCGCTCGAGTGAATACCAGGCATTGTGCGACCGACTCCGGATACGCCCGCTTCATCACCGGAAGACCTGGGAGTGGGTGTACATCCTCCAGGTCCTCGAAGATCACGGAATGCTGCATCCCGGGCGGCGGGGCCTCGGCTTCGGCGTGGGGAACGAACCCATCGCTGCGTACGCCGCGAGCACATCGGTCAGCATTGTGGCGACGGACCTGCCCGCGAGCGCCGCTCGCGCCAAGCAGTGGCGTAATTCAGGGGAACACGCCGACAAGTTGGCCGATCTCAATGCGGCCGGACTCTGCGACGACGACGCGTTCAGGAAGAGGGCTTCCTTTCGCCCGGTCGACATGCGTGAGATCCCCGACGACCTTCAATCGTTCGATTTCGTCTGGTCGTCGTGCGCGATGGAGCACCTCGGCTCGCTCGATGCCGGACTGGAGTTTTTCGAGCGCCAGCTCGCCTGCCTGAAGCCCGGCGGGATCGGCGTTCATACGACGGAGTACAACGTCGACCCCGTCGGCCCGACGCTGTCAGATGGTCTGACCGTCCTGTACCAACGCGCACATCTCGAGGCACTGGTATATGCCATGCGCAAGCAGGGCCATCGGATGAAAATCACCTTCCGGACCGGCACCCGGCCGGAGGATCTTCACGTCGATCCGCCGCCCTTCACGAACACACACATCCGAACCCAGACGCTCGGTTGCACCCACACCTCGTTCGGGCTCGTTGTGGAGCGATCCCGTCGCGTTCCGGCCTCGTAGACGGCCGTCCGGCTCAGCGCGCGGGAGTGCGACACATGTACGCGAGGACGTAGCAGTCGGCGATCTCCGCGTACACGCCGTGCTTGGCGGCGACCTCCGACACGTCGAAGTGGGCTCGATCGAGCGACTCGCCGGCGAGGTTGAGTCCGCACGAATGGACGACGTCGAAACCGGCGTCGCGCAGCAGCGCCGAGAGGTGCTCGTCCGTGTACTCGAGCTTGTGGTCGGGGTTCGAGAGCACGTCGGCGCCGAGCTGCAACGACGTGACGCGGCGGTTGGGCGTATCGAGACAGAACCAGCCGCCGGGCACGAGCACGCGCCGAATCTCGGCGAGCATCTTCTCGGCCTCGTCCGCGGTGACGTGCTCGATCGTCTGTCCGCTGAAGACGAGATCGAAGGAAGCGTCGGGATATGGCGACAGGTCGACCATCGAGTGATACCGGTACTGCACCGGACCGCACCGCGATCGCACGGTCTCCGACGACGTGAGATAGCCGTACAGCTCGTGCCGTTCCGCCCCGGGCAGGTCGACGATCGTGAGGAGCTCGAAGCGGTACGGGTAACCCATCGATACGAGCGCGCCCGCGTCGTCGGCTTGGTCGGTACCCCCGAGATCGAGGATCCGCCGCGCACGCGGCAGCATGCGCACGAAGTCGCACCGCGACTGGTGCAGCGATCGCAGGATGTTCTCGTAGGGGACGCCGACGCGCAGCTCCATGGAAGTCAGGAGCTCGTCGAGGACGCCGTCCCGGGACAGCTTCTGCTCTGCGAGAACGGTGAGGTAATTCTTCAAACCGTGCGGGTCGGGGTCGCGGCGCAAGATGATCTGGAACGCGGACCGGACGAATCGCTCGGGCATCGCGTTGCGGATGTCCCAGTCGCCGCCGAACAGCAGCCGATCACGCGTACGCACCCGCCAGACGTGGAGCGCGTCCTGCGCCCGGCGCGGAAGCAGCCGGCCGAGCCGGTTCACGTTGCCGACGCCGACTGGCCCGACGCCGCTTGGTGCAGCGTCGCTTGCACGCGGGCGAGGTCTTCGGGGTCGGCCACCCGATCGTCGAAGCCGAATCGCTTCTCGACCTCGGCGATCTCCGAGGCCGAGCGCTGTTCACCACTCGCCGCGGGAACGCCCGCAACCCGGAACACGTACAGATTCCAGAACTTGGTGAGGCCCAACCGCGCGAGATCCGGATGGATGCGCCGCTCCAGCGCGCCGTCGCGGACGAACCCGGCCGCCTCGAACTGGCGGGTCCACCAAGCGAACGACGCGATCGTGAGATGGCCCTCGATCGGCGCGCCGTCGTCGTCGCGGTAGAGATCGTCGTACGGGACCGGACCGTCGTACCCGTCGCCGAGCGACCGGTAATGGTCGAGGCGCTCGGGCCGCACCTTCACGTCGAACCACCCACCGGGACCGTTGGGGTTCGGCCCGAACGAAGGAATCGTCGCGATCACGTACTTCGTCGTCATCCGGCGGACCTCGCGTAACGCGCGCGGTATCACCTCGGGCGGAAGGTGCTCGAGCGTCTCGAAGAGCGAGACCCCGTCGAACCCACCGCGACCGTACGGCAGCCGATGCAGCAGGTTGCCGTACCGCACGTGCCCATGCGCCCCGAATGCCGCGTGGTCGAGCGCGTACTGGCTGACGTCGACTCCGCACGCGTGGAGGCCGAGCTCCCGCTCGGCCTCCACGAAGAACCCGAATGCGCAGCCGATATCGAGCGTTCGTTGCACGGGCAGGAAGCGCCACACGAGATACGCGCCTTCGTCGGCGTGGGTCGCAGTGCGCGTGTACTCGACCGTGCCGATGTCGAGTGCGACTACCGAGCCACCTCCGCCGGCTTCGCCGTAGTAGCCCTCCGAATACACGTCGTCGTGCAGAGCCCGTCCCAGCTCGCGCGCGCCGATCTCCACCACTCGTCGAAACCAGGGCCACCGCGCCGCACCCTCATGCAACGCGCGCCGCACCGGCGCGACGATCGTCCGGCGGGCATTCACGCCCCGGTGCCCTCCGCAAGATTCATGCGGGTGCCACCGAAATGCACATCGATCGGGAACGACACGAGGCCGTTCGTGCGCGACGGGTTCATCACCTCGAAACGGGCCTGTTGCTCCCGCCAGTCGTACACGGTCCCTTCGTCGCTCGACTGGATCGCGAGCGTGACCAGATAGGTGCCGTCGAGCAGTGGGACCCGATGGAATTCGAACGACATCTCGCCGTCACCGTCGGCCGGAGGAACATCGAGCCCGAGGATGCCAGTGTTCGTTCCGAAGAGATGATTGCCGTTCTCGTCGTGGATCGCGATGCCGAAGAGGATGTCGTCGGTGCGCTCGCTCGCGTGGTAGCTGACGCGGATGGTCATCGCTTCGTCGGGCAACATCCAATTGCGGTTGAGCCGCAGGCCGGGATGGTCGATCGCCACGTGGGTGATGTGCACCCGGTGCGTGACCTCGCGCTTCGAGGACACGACCTCGGCCGACGCCTCAGCGGACACCTCAGCGTCCCGCGGCTCCTCGGGCTCGTTCAGCTCGCCTCCGTGCAGCGATTCGCGAAATACCCGCACCGCCTCGCCGGGCGCGGCATCGATGACCATCTTTCCGTGGTCGAGCACGACCGCACGGTCGCATATGCGCCGTACCAGATCCGCGGCGTGGGTGACGAACAGGATCGTCCGGCCCTCTTCCTGGAACTTCTTGACCCGCTCGATGCACTTGCGCTGGAAGGCCTCGTCGCCGACCGACAAGACCTCGTCGACGAGAAGGATGTCGGGCTCGACGTTCACCGCGACCGCGAAACCCAAGCGCACGTACATGCCCGACGAGTAGTGCCGCACCTGCATGTCGATGAACCGCTCGAGCTCGGAGAACGCGACGATCTCGTCGAAGATCTTGGCGGTGTCGTGCTTCGACAACCCGAGGATCGAGGCGTTCATGAAGACGTTCTCGCGACCCGTCAGCTCGTGGTTGAACCCGGCACCGAGCTCGAGCAACGCGGCGACGCGGCCCCGGGTGACGATCTCGCCCCGCGTTGGTTGCAGGATGCCGGCAACGCACTTGAGTAACGTCGACTTGCCGCATCCGTTGTGCCCGAGGATCCCGACGGTGGAACCCGCCTCGACGTCGAAATCGACGTTCTCCAGGGCCATGAACGGCTCGTACGGGATCCGGCCGTAGTGGATGACGCGTTCCTTCAGTGACGTGTAGTGCTCGTGATAGAGCTTGAACTGCTTCGAGATGCTGCGGACCTCGATCGCGGCGGCCATCTCAGAGCTCCTCCGCGAAGTTCGCCTCCGAACGGCCGAACACCCGCACTGCGATCGTCAGAGTCAGGAGTGCGAACGCGAGCGAGTATCCGAGGTATGCGAGGAATGCCCAGTACGGCCAGTGGGGCAACAAGGGCGTGACCGTCCGAATCCCGCTCACCGTGTGCACGTTGTCGAGGCGAGCGTAGATCGCGCGCTGGAAGATGAGCACGATCGGCGTGACCGGATTGGCGTACCACGGCCACTTCGACCAACCCTCGCGGAGGCCGACGAGCTGGAATTGATAGACGATGGGCGTGACCCAGAACCACGCGAGCAGCGCGAGCTCCAGGAAGTGCGAGGTGTCACGCAGGTAGACGTTGATGGCGGAGAGCAGGATTCCCAATGCGCTGGTGAGGAGCAGGAGCACAGCGAGCGCGAGCGGTATGAGTGGCACGTATGCCCACGCGAGGTCCCAGCGCACGATCGCGAGCACGACGAAGAGCACCATGCTCTGTAAGAAGAAATGGACGAGCATGCTGCCGACGGCGGCGAGCGGAAGGATCTCGCGCGGGAACGACACCTTCTTCACCAAGCCGGAGTTCGCGACGACGGAGCCGGTCGCCGCGCCCAGCCCGGTAGAGAACAGGTTCCACACGAGCAGACCCGAAAGCAGCCAGATCGGGAAGGCAGGAATGGCCGAGCCGAGGATGATCGTGAACGCGATGTAGAACACCACGAGGTAGAGCAGTGGGTTGAGCAGCGACCACGCGAACCCGAGGACGCTGTTCTTGTACTTGATCTTCAGCTCGTTGCGGACCATCCCGACGAGGAGCTCACGGCGCTGGATGATGCGAGTGAGTCGCTCGTGAGCCGTCATGCGGGCTCGGACGACGGTCGCTTCACCGGAGGCGCGCGGCACTCGGCTCGGCGGCGCGGACATGTGTTTCACGATACTCCTCCGGGCAGTCGCAGCCGGGCCCGGATCGGGCGGTGATCCGAGGGTGTGCGCGCCAGCACCTCGCCTCCGAGCAGCTCGATACCGCCGCGTACGAGAACGTGATCGATCTGACTGTGCGGTCGACGCGAAGGATAGGTTCGGCCGCGAACCGGACGTCCCCAACCACGCAACACCGCGTCGGTCGGCGGTCCCCAGAAGTTGAAGTCTCCGGCAAGGATCTGCGGTCCATTCTCGACCATGCCGCTTCGAAGCCCCAGCAGGTGTCGCAGTGGCCCGAGCCGCCACAGCTTCGACGAAACGTGCAGTCCGATCACCTCGACGGGCGTGCCGTCGATCGCGACGGTGAGCGCGAGCGCGTGACGGAGGCCCGCAGAGTCCTTCGGGACGATACCCATCGGAATCAACTTGCGGTCGAGTACCGGGAAACGCGAGCACACCGCGAGCTCCCATGCGCCTTCGCGCGGCACCCCGGCCCGATCATGGCCGCGCTTGCGCCGATGAACCTCCATGCTCATGAGCGTGACGGAGTCGACGTGGTAGCCGTCGTCACGCAATCCATCGAGCAAGCCGATACCGCGGTCGTCGCGCCAGGATTCGGGGACGACGACGAGGTCGGCGCCGAAGCTGCGAACCACGCGCGCCACGTCGAAACGAACGCCGTGGAACCGGCCGAACCGACCGACCCCCCAGTGTGCGTTGAACGCCGCGACCGTGAAGTCGCGCTCAGATACCGATGCGCTGGGCAAGCAGCTCGCGGTGGTACGTCGGGTCACCCAGATAGATCTCGGAGCTCTTTGCGCGTTTGAAGTACAAGTGCGCGGGGTGCTCCCAGGTGAACCCGATGCCACCGTGGATCTGGATGTTCTCGGCGGTCGCGTGGAAGTACGCCTCCGAGCAGTATGCCTTCGAGAGTGCGGCGACGACCGGCAGCTCGTCGTTGTCCTCGGCCGCGGCCCACGACGCGTAGTACGCGGCCGACTTGCCCGACTCGACCTCGAGGAGCATGTCGGCGCACTTGTGCTTGATCGCCTGGAACGATCCGATCGGGCGACCGAACTGCACGCGCACCTTCGCATACTCGACCGACATCTCGAGCACCTTCTGCGCGCCGCCCATCATCTCGTTCGACAACGCGACGGCGGCCTGATCGAGCGCCTTGGAGAACGCGGGCCAGCCGGACCCCGGTGAGCCGAGCGGCTCGGCCACGACCTTGGTGAACTCCAGCTTGGCCTGTTTGCGGGTCATGTCCATCGTGGACAGGCTCGTGCGGGTCAGGCCTTCGGCGTCACCCCGAACCGTGAAGAACGAAATACCGTCGGTGCCCGTCGTGCCGGCGGTGCGCGCCACCACCACGATCAGGTCGGCGACGTGGCCGTCGATCACGAACATCTTCTCGCCCGAGAGCGTGTGCTTCCCGCCGGACTCGGTGGCTTCGAGCGTGATGCCCGCCGCGTCCCACTTGCCGGACGGTTCGGTGAACGCCAGTGCGGCGATCGTGTCGCCGCTCGCGATACCGGGCAGGAGCGCCGACTTCTGCGCATCGGTACCGGCATTGAGGATGGCGTTCGCCGCGAGCACCGCCGACGCGAAGTAGGGAGCGCACAGGAGCACTCGGCCCATCTCCTCGAGCACGATGCCGAGCTCGATGAACGTGTAGCCCTGACCGCCGAACTCTTCGGGGATCGCCAGACCCTGCAGCCCGAGTTCCTGGCCCATCTGCTTCCACACCGACGGGTCGTAGCCCTCGGTGGTCTCCATGAGGCGGCGCACTTCCGTCTCGGGCGACTTTGCCTCGAGGAACTGCCGCACCGTACGCCGCAGCTCTTCTTGCTCCTCGGAAAAGGCGAAGTTCATTTGTGCTCTCCTGTGTCTCCCGCTCGGAAGGCCGCTCGGGCCTTACCGCGGCTCTCTCGGCAACCCGAGAACTCGTTCACCGATGATGTTGCGTTGGATCTCGCTGGCGCCCGCGTAGATGGTCTCCGCGCGGCTTGCCATGAAGATGTAGTGCAGTGCGTCGATCTCGTACTCACGTCCCTGCGCGCGCTCGACCGTAAGCGCGTCCGCGCCGATGACGCGCATCGCCGTCTCGCCGAAACTCTTGTGCCACGTAGTCCAGAACAGCTTGCCGACGCTCGCTTCGGGGCCGACTTCGCCCCGCTTTACGAGATTCGTCAGCATCCGCATACCGTTGTATTTCATCACCTGCAAGCCGATGTACCGCTGCGCGAGCTCGTCGCGCAGCGCGGGCTGCGCGGCCGCGCCGTTCTTGTGCGCGGTCTCCAGCAGGTCTGCGTACTCGCCCTCGAACGCAAGCTGCGACGACATGAAGGCCGTGCCCCGCTCGAAGCCGAGGGTCGCCATCGCGACCTTCCAACCCTCGCCGACCGGTCCGAGCGCGTTCTCCTTCGCGGTCCGGGCGCCGTCGAAGAACACCTCGTTGAACTCCGAGCTGCCGGTCATCTGGCGCAGTGGGCGCACCTCGATCCCGGGTTGGTCCATCGGGCACAGCAGGTAGGTAAGACCGTGATGCGACTTCGAGTCGGGGTCGGTGCGACACACGAGGAAACACCAATCGGCGCGGTGGGCGAGCGTCGTCCACACCTTCTGGCCGGTGATCACCCACTCGTCACCGTCGAGGGTGGCGCGGGTCTGAATGTTCGCGAGGTCGCTGCCCGCGTCGGGCTCCGAAAACCCTTGGCACCACAACTCCTCGACCTGCTGGATCTTCGGCAAGAAGCGTTGCTTCTGCGCCTCGGTGCCGAACTGGATCACCGTCGGCGCGAACAGACCTTCACCGAAGAACGAGATGCGCGTCGGCGCGTTCGCGCGCGTGTATTCCTCGCTGAAGATGATCTGCTCCGCGAGGTTCGCGGCCCGACCGCCGTACTCCGTCGGCCACGTCAGGCCGACCCAGCGATCGGCGCCGAGCAGCTTCTCCCATTCGAACCTGACGTCCCAGCCCGTCTCGTCGCTCGGCCCGTTTCCCGGCCCGAGCGCGGCGAACTCGCCCTTCAGGTGCTCGGCCAGCCAGGCGCGCACCTCCGCCCGGAAGGCCGCTTCCGCGGGGGTATCGACGAAGTCCATGGCGGGTCGACGCTACTTGACCGACCGGTCATGTTTCCAGATCTGCGGGATACCCGCCTCCCGACGCTCGCTCGGCCTCCCATGCAAAACAGCAGGGGTAGCCTCGAAACCCATGGCTCGGCCCGCGCACTACGAGACGACCGACCTCCGCATCGACAAGCTCGTTGTCGGCCCGTACGAGAACAACGTCTTCGTACTGCGCGCCAAGGCAACGGGCGACGCGGTCCTCGTCGACGCCGCGAACGAGCACGACTTGCTGCTCGAGGTCGCACGCGCGACCGGCGTCCGGCGAGTCCTGACCACCCACGGCCATTTCGACCACATCCAGGCGGTCACGCAGATGCGCGACGCCGGGATCGACGTGGGCATCGCGACGCAGGACGCCGAGATGCTGCCCGGCTACGACTTCACCATCCCCGACGACGAGGTGATCGAGGTCGGCGACCTCCGCCTGCGCACGATCCACACGCCCGGCCACACGCGGGGCTCGACGTGCTTTCTGCTCGAAGGTCATCCGGTGTTGTTCAGCGGCGACACGCTGTTCCCGGGTGGCGTGGGGAACACCTCCTTTCAAGGCGGCGATTTTCCGACCATCATCCGGTCGGTCGATCAGCGCCTCTTGCCGCTGCCGGCCGAGACGCTCGTTCTCCCCGGTCACGGCCTCGACACGACGATCGGCACCGAGCGCCCGCACCTCGACGAGTGGGTCGAGCGGGGCTGGTAGCCCCGGAAGTATCGAATCGGCGGTCTCGCGTTACGCGGTCGGGCGCGCACGCCGCACCATCCCGCGGGCGCGACACGCCGCCAACGCGCTGTGACTAGGTTGGGTCGACGCGAGGCCCGCGTTTCGAGGTCGAGTGTTTCGAAGTCGGGCGTTTCGCGGCATGAACCCTGGAACAATGTTGTTACCTACACATCCCTGCCGGCTGAAAAGGGGATCCCGATGATCGGCGTCGTCGAATGGATTGCTCCGGTTCGCAACTCCGCGTGGGTCGCAGCGTGCTTTGGGTCGGTCGACCGATGACCGCGCTCGCAACCGGCTCCGCCCTCGACGCGGCCGACCGCGTCGCCTTGCACGATCACTACGGCCGGGTTCGAGATCGCACCGACGATCTCGCCGCGCCGCTCTCCGACGAGGACCAAGTCGTCCAGTCGATTCCCGATGTCAGCCCGACGAAATGGCATCGCGCGCACACCACGTGGTTCTTCGAGACGTTCCTCCTCACACCACTCGTCGAGCGCTACACACCGTTCGATCCCGCGTACGCCTATCTCTTCAACTCGTATTACGAAGCCGTCGGCCCCCGTCATCCGCGGCCGCAGCGGGGCCTGCTCTCTCGTCCGTCGGTTGCCGAGATCGCCCGCTACCGCGCTCACGTGGACGACGCGATGCACGACCTGATCGACGAATGTGATGCCGACGCCGCCGCGCTCGTGGTGCTCGGTCTGCACCACGAGCAGCAGCACCAAGAGCTGTTGCTCATGGACATCAAGCACGTGCTGCACTGCAATCCGACCGACCCCGTCTACGCGGCCGAGCTGTACACGCCTGCCGTTGCGACACCGTTGCGCTTCACCGAGGTACCGGGCGGCAACACGGAGATCGGTCACGAGGGCCCGGCCTTCTCTTTCGACAACGAAGGGCCCCGACATCTCGTGCACCTCGAGTCGATGGAGCTCGGTGACCGGCTCGTCTGCGCCCGCGAATGGCTCGAGTTCGTCGCCGACGACGGATACCGTCGTCCCGAGCTCTGGCTCTCCGACGGCTGGCACGCGGTACAGGAGAACGGCTGGGAGGCACCGCTCTATTGGCGCGACGAAGGCGCCGACGGCTGGAGCGTCTTCACGCTCGGCGGACGGCGCGCGCTCGACCCGAACGAACCGGTCGTGCACGTCAGCCACTACGAAGCCGACGCGTACGCGCGCTGGCGCGACGCGCGCCTACCGACCGAATTCGAGTGGGAGCACGCGGCCCAGTGCTTCCCGCCGGGGATGCTGCGCGAGCTCGACACCGTCGCCTGGCAGTGGACGTCGAGCGCCTACCTCCCATATCCACGCTTTCGAACCGCGGCCGGGGCGGTGGGCGAGTACAACGGAAAGTTCATGAGCGGTCAGATGACGCTCCGCGGCAGTGCGCACGAAACGCCCGCGGATCACACGCGCGACACGTATCGCAACTTCTTCCCACCCGCGAGCCGCTGGATGTTCGGCGGCGTACGCATCGCCCGGGACATCGCCCAGGAAATGATTTCGTGAGCACGATCGAAGACGACGTGCGGCGCGGCTTGACCGCGCTCCCGAAGGACCTCCCACCCAAGTGGTTCTACGACGACCGCGGTTCGTCGCTCTTCGACGAGATCACCCGGCTCCCGGAGTACTACCCCACCCGATGTGAGCGAGCGATCCTCGAAGCGCGCGCCCCGGAGATCTCCCGACGCACGAATGCCGACACGCTCGTCGAGCTCGGCTCTGGGACTTCGGATAAATCCCGGGTACTGCTCGGCGGAATGCGCGATGCCGGAGCGCTCCGGCGCTTCGTGCCGTTCGACGTGAGCAAGCAGACGCTGCACGACGCCGCGGCCGCGATCGAACGGGAGTATGCCGGCATCGACGTGCAACCCGTCGTCGGCGACTTCACCCTCGATCTCGAGAGCATCCCGCGGGACGGCCGCCGGCTCGTGGCGTTCCTCGGTGGGACTATCGGCAACCTCCTGCCCGACGCCCGTTCGGTGTTCCTGCGCGACCTCGCGGCGATGCTCGGCCGGGACGAGTACTTCCTGCTCGGCACCGACCTCGTCAAGGACGTGGCTCGCCTCGAGGCCGCGTACGACGACGCGCAGGGGGTGACGGCCGAATTCAACAAGAACGTTCTCCGCGTGATCAATCGCGAGCTCGACGCCGACTTCGTCGTCGACGCGTTCGAGCACGTCGCCGTCTTCGACGCCGAGCGCGAATGGATCGAGATGCGATTGCGGTCGACGCGCGCGCAGACGGTGCGCGTCCGCGCGCTCCAGCTGGAGGTGGAGTTCGCGGCCGGCGAGGAGATGCGGACCGAGGTCAGCGCGAAGTTCACGCGCGGTCGCGTCGAGCGAGAGCTGCGCGCGGCCGGGATGGAGCTCGTCGAGTGGTGGACCGATGCCGACGGCGACTTCGCCCTCTCGCTCGCGCGGCGGCCTTCTGGGAAATAGGCCTACGGGGAAATAGTCGGTCGGCGGGGCTCGGAGACGATCGTCAGCTCCTCGGGTACCTGTAGGACCTTCACCACTTCCCCCGTCACCTCGACGCCGAGGTGACCGCCCATGATCGGGATGCGTTCGAGACGCAACGTCCCGATCCAGTCGGGTACCGCGGGTGCAAGGTGCAATTTGTTCGCCCGGATGTCGGGCTCGAACCGCAGGAGCGTGCGGAGGAACAGCAGAGGCGACGCCGCGGCCCACGCCTGCGGCGAGCACGAGGTCGGATAGCTCACGGGGAATGTGATGCCGTCGCGCGGCATCCCCGCGAAGAGCTCGGGCAGCAGGTCGCCGAACCATCGAGAAGCGTCGACCATCCCGCGCATGACCCGGTGCGCTTCGTCCGCGAAGCCGTAACGCATCAAGCCGGCGGCGCACATCGCGTTGTCGTGTGGCCAGACGCTTCCGCAGTGATACGAGATCGGGTTGTAACCCGCGTTCGTCGCAGACAAGGTGCGCACGCCCCACCCGCTGAACATGCCTTGGGAGACCAGCACACGCGCCACGGAAGGCGCCTTCTCCTCGTCGACGATGCCCGTCCACAGACAGTGACCCATGTTCGAGCCCACGCCGTCGATCCGCTTCTTGTCCCGGTCCAGCCCGAGCGCGAAGTAGCCGCCGTCGTCCGTCTCGACCCAGAAGTCCTCGTTGAACCGGCGCTTGAGCTCCGCGGCACGAGCGGTCAACGACGCGGCCAGCTCGTGGTCGCCGGCCTCCGTCGCGCAGTGGCCGCGAGCGATCAGCGCCGCGTAGACGTAACCCTGCACCTCGCACAACGCAATCGGTGTCGTCGCGAGCGCTCCGTCGGCGAAGCGCATCGAGTCCCAGGAGTCCTTCCAACCCTGGTTCTGCAAACCGTGGTCGGTCGTGCGTTGGTACTCGACATACCCGTCGCCGTCGCGATCACCGAAGTCGGTGATCCAGCGCAGGGCCGCGTCGGCCGCGGGCAAGAGCGCGTCGACCTCCTCCCGCCGAAAGCCCCACCGCGACAACTCGCCGACGAGCATCACGAAAAGCGGCGTCGCGTCGACGGTGCCGTAGTAGACGCGACCGCCCCCGAGCGCAAGCGACGCGGTCTCCCCGAAGCGCATCTCGTGCAGAATCCGACCGGGCTCCTCCTCGGTGCGCGCGTCGACCTCTTGACCCTGGAAGCGCGCGAGCGTCTGGAGCGTGCCGAGGGCGAGAACGGGGTCGACGAGCATCGTCATCCACGACGTGATCAACGAGTCGCGACCGAACAGCGTCATGAACCACGGCGCGCCGGCGGCGACCACCGCCCGGTCGGGGAACTCGGGATCGAAGATTCGCAGGCCCGCGAGGTCTTGGGTCGACCGATCGAGCAGGGCGCGGAACTGGTCGTCGTCGCTCGTGACCACGGGCATACGGGCCCGCCATTCCTCGAGCCGCACGACAGGCGTGGAGCGTTCCACCGGCTGACCGCACTGGTAGCGCGGTGTCACCTCGTGATCGCCGATCACCGGTGTCACCACGATGCACGCCGACCATCGCCCGTGCGGCGGGACGACTGTTTCGTACACGACGTGGTTGCCGTGTATCCGAGGCGTCCCGCTGAGGTCGACGTGAGTGGCGCGCTCGAACGCATGGCGCTTGTAGCGGAACGTGATCCGGGAGCCCTCGCCGATCACGTCGAGCTTGCCCTGCTTGCGGACACGCCCTTCCTTGACCTCGAAGACGTCGGCAAAGTCGGCGTCGACCAACAGCTCGACCGAGCAGAACGCCGCCTCCTCGCCGTAGTTCTCGATCTCGAGGTCTTCGCGCATGCCCCGGCCGACGTAGCGGCGCCGGAAGAGCACCAGGTGCGAATCGGCGTGGCCCTTCGCCGGGTGGCCCCGCAGCACGAACACACCGCTGAACGGGTCCGGCGCGGTCGCGGCGAGCGGCTCGGGACTCATCCCGTTCAGGGTGCACCGCAGCTCGGAGACGAAGCGCGTATCGCGGAAGAACAGACCCTGCGGTCGCGAGGGATCGATCTCACCGGAGCGACTCGAGATGCAAAACGCGGAGCCCTCGACGAGCGTCACGATGCCATCGGCCCCGATGCTCGCGCTGGCTCTGGTCGTCCAGGGCTCCGGCATCGTCGAGAAACTACTACCGGAATGCGCGCCTCACCCTGACGCATGGCTCGCGCCTCGACATGGCCAGGATCGCCCGCGCGCGGCGACTAGCCTCCGCGCCCGATGCGAATCGCAGTCGTCGCCCCGGTGTGGTTCACCGTGCCCCCGACGGGATACGGCGGCATCGAGCTCGTCGTGTCATTGCTCGCGGACGGGCTCGTCGACGCCGGCCACGACGTCACGCTCTTCGCGAGCGGCGGGTCGAAGACGACGGCCAAGATGATCTCGCCGATGGCGGCACCGCCCGACCCGCGCGAGCTTGGCAACGCATGGTACGACGCGTACCACGCGCTCTCGTCGTACCTGCAGGTCGACGGATTCGACGTCGTGCACGACCACGCCGGGATCGTGGGGCCGATCTGCGGGGCGATGCTCCATGGCCGCCCGCCCGTGATCCACACGCTGCACGGACCGTGGACACCCGAGACACGCTTGCTGTACAGCATCGCCGGCCGGCACGTGCATCTCGTCGCGATCAGCGACGCGCAGCGCGCCGACAATCCCGATCTGGGGTACATCGGCACCGTCCACAACGGGATCGCTCTCGACTCCTACCCCTACCGCGAGAACAAGGAAGACGTTCTCGTCTACATCGGACGGTCGAACCCGGACAAGGGACCGAAGGAAGCGATCACGCTCGCCCGTCGGGCCGGGTTGCCGCTGCAGATGATCCTCAAGCGCAGCGAGCCGGCCGAGCGCGCGTACTTCCAGTACGAGATCGAACCGCTCCTCGCGAGCGATGTCGACCTCTACGAGAACGTGTCACAGGAAACGAAGGTCGACATGCTCGGCCGGGCGTGCGCGATGGTGTTCCCGACCCGCTGGCCCGAGCCGTTCGGACTCGTGATGGTGGAAGCGATGGCGTGCGGAACGCCTGTCGTCACGACGAACTGGGGCGCGGCTCCCGAACTGGTCGCCGACGGCGTCACCGGCTTTTGTCGCGACGACGCCGACGACCTCGTCGAGGCGATCGCGGCGGTCCGCACACTCTCGCCCGCGGCATGCCGGGCGCGCGTCGAGGAGCGTTTCTCGGCCGAGGCGATGGTGCGCGGCTACGAGGCCGTCTACGAGCGGGCGACCCGGGACGAGAAACCCGAAAATTCGGAGGTCGGATTTCCACTACGGCCGTAGTGTTATTACAATGACGCCGTGGCTCCTCCCGCCTCCGCTCCCCTTGATCCCGTTGCCGAAGTGCCCGCGCTCGAGATCGACGACCTCCACGTCTCGGTCGACGACCGCGAGATCCTCCGAGGCGTGAGCCTGGCGGTCGAGCCGGGTTCGCTGCACGCCCTCATGGGCCCGAACGGTTCCGGCAAGTCGACCCTCGCCAACACCCTTCTGGCCAGCCCCGAGTACGTCGTGACGGCGGGGCGCATTCTGCTCGACGGCGCGGAAATCACCGATCTGCCGACCGACGAGCGGGCCCGGCGAGGCCTGTTCCTCGGGTTCCAGCACCCCGAGGAGATCCCCGGCGTGTCAGTGCTGAACTTCTTGCGCCAGGCGATCGCCCGCCGCAAGGGGATCGACGACTTCTCCGTGCTGGAGGTGCGCCTCAGCCTCATCGAATGGACGAAGCGGCTGGGCATGGACAACCGGTTCCAGGAGCGGTACCTCAACGAGGGTTTCTCGGGGGGCGAGAAGAAGCGCAACGAGGTCTTGCAGATGGCGATGATGGAGCCCGACGTGGCGGTGCTCGACGAAACCGACTCCGGGCTCGACATCGATGCGCTCCGCCAGGTCGCGGCCGGCATCAGCGAGGTCCGCCGGGCGCGCCCGCACCTCGGAATCCTCGCGATCACGCACTATCAACGGCTCCTCGAGCATCTCGTTCCCGACGTGGTTCACGTCCTGGTCGACGGCCGCATCGTCGCAACCGGCGGGCCCGAGGTCTCACTCGAAGTCGAAGCGCGCGGTTTCGAAGCCTTCCGAGCGCACGAGGAGGCACCCGTATGACCGCGCTCGACGTCGCCACCGTCAAACGAGACTTCCCGATCCTCGAGCGCAAGGTGAACGGCAAGCGCCTCGTATACCTCGATTCCGCGTCATCGGCCCAGAAGCCGATCGCCGTCCTCGACGCGATGGACGACAGCTACCGGCGGCACTACGCAAACATCCACCGCGGCGTGTACACGATCGCGGAGGAGGCGACCGCCGCGTTCGAGGCCGCCCGGCGCAAGGTCGCACGCTTCGTCAACGCCCCCCACGCGGAGGAGATCGTCTTCACGCGCAACGCGACCGAGTCGATCAACCTGGTCGCGTACTCGTGGGCACGCGCCAACCTGCGTGCCGGCGACGCGATCGTGCTCTCGCACATGGAGCACCACGCCAACGTCGTTCCGTGGCAGATGCTCGCGGCCGAACGAGGCGTGGAGCTCCGGTGGATCCCGCTGACCTCCGACTTTCGCCTGGATCTCTCGAATCTCGATGCGCTTCTCGACGGCGCACGGCTACTCGCCATCAGTGCCATGTCGAACGTGCTCGGCACCCTGAACGACATCCGTCCGCTCGCCGACGCCGCGCACACGCACGGCGCGCTCGTGCTGGTCGACGCGTGCCAGTACGTGCCTCATGTCGCGACCGACGTGCAGCAGTGGGATGCCGACTTCATCGCATTCTCCTCCCACAAGCTGTGCGGGCCCACCGGGATCGGCGCGCTCTGGTCGCGCCTCGAGCTCCTCGAGGCGATGCCCCCGTTCCTCGGGGGCGGCGAGATGATCCGCGACGTCCGGCTCGACGGCTTTACCACCAACGACGTGCCGTGGAAGTTCGAGGCAGGAACGCCGGCGATCGTCGAGGCGGTCGGCTTCGGCGCCGCGGTCGACTACGTCACCGCGTTCGGGATGGACGCGGTGCGCGCCCACGAAGTCTCGCTCACCGGCTACGCGCTGGAGGCGCTCCGCGATCGCTTCGGCGAGAGCCTCACGATCTACGGTCCGACCGATCTCGACCGCCGAGGCGGGGCCGTGTCGTTCCTGTTCGACGGGATCCACGCGCACGACGTGAGCCAGGTTCTCGACGAGGACGCGGTGTGCGTGCGAGCCGGACACCATTGCGCGAAGCCGCTGATGCGTCAGCTCGGCGTCCCGGCCACAACGCGCGCCTCGTTCTACGTGTACAACGACGAAGCCGACGTCGACGCGCTGATCGAAGCGCTTGCGAAGGCCCAGAAGTTCTTCGCGGTTTAGGATCGCAGCAGATGGCCGGAATCGAAGACCTGTACCGCGAGATCATTCTCGATCATTACCGCTCGCCTCGTAACCGCGGTGAGCTCCCGGTTCCGCCCGCACACAAGGTCGAAGGCTTCAATCCCCTGTGCGGCGACGAGGTCGTGCTGTACCTCGACGTCGATCCGGAGTCGGACGCCGTGCGCGACGTCAAGATCGCCGGGCAGGGCTGCTCGATCAGCCAGGCGTCCACCTCGATGATGAGCGCGGCAGTGAAGGGCCGGCCGCTCGCCGAGGTCCGCAAGCTCATCCGCGCGTTCAAGGCGCTGATGTCGATCCACGAGTCGAAGCTCGAGGGCGAAGGCGAAGGCGACGGGAGCGACCTGGCCGCCGAGCTCGCAGGGGTACGGCTGGGCGACCTCGAGGCGCTCCAAGGCGTCGTGAAGTTCCCCGTCCGGATCAAGTGCGCGACGTTGGCGTGGAACACCCTCCAACAGGCGCTCGACGAAACCGCTCAAGCGCAGGCGTGACACGCCGTCCCGGCGTCCGGAGTGGCGTCGGTCACACCCCCACCGCATTTGCCCGCCCACTTGCCCGCGCATTTGGTGGTTTCCCGGGAACGCGACTGCTGTACTGGGCGTTGCACTGACCGTGGTGCGGGGCGGCTACGCTGACCGGGAAGACCAGGAGGAGCGACGTGGACCAGGCTGGGATCGTCACGATCATCGACGAGGCGCTCGAGCGCTTCGCGTCCCGGGACCTGATGGGCTCCTCGGAGGTCGTGGACTTTCTCCTCGACCTTCGCAGTGCCGTCGTGTCCGACGCGGCGCTCGCCGCGTTGATCGAATCCGAGACCGAGCCCGCGCACTGAGACGGGTTTCGTCGGGCCGACACACGGCCCTGTACCGACGGGATCGTCCAGTAGCATTCGACGCCGGTGGAAGCTGACGGGACACCCACGGGCGAGGTGTCGGACGACATCGACCGCGCCGCACGTCTCGCGTACCGACGCGGAAGCTGGAGGCGGCGCGCGGTCGTGACGGGCGTGGCGGTCGCGGTCATCGTGGCCGGTGCAGCCGGCACCTACGCCGTCATCGCCAACTCGCAACAGGCGTCGGGCGCGGCGCCCCGGCCGACCGGATCCACCTTGCCCGCGGCGCCGAGCACGAGGCGCTCCACGACCACGACCACCGTGGCGCCGACGACGACCACCACGATTCCCCCGGTCACGCAGCCGAAGGACCAAGTGCTGCCGTCCCCGGGAAGCGGGCTCTTCCAGGGGAACCGCGGATCGAGCGTCTTCATCTACGAAGCCCGCATGAAGGCGCTGCATTTCGATCCGGGCCCCGTCGACGACGTCTTCGACCAGGACACGCGGTACGCGGTCACGACGGTACAGAAGTACTTCGGGCTCCAACGCACCGGCGTGATCAACGCGGCTGTGCAGCTGGTGCTCACGCATTTCGTGTACGCACCCGCCGAGCCGAGGAGCGAACCCGACCGCGTCGAGATCGACCTCGACAAACAGGTGCTGACGCTCTACCAGGGCTGGCAGCCACAGTTGCTGACCACGACCTCGACCGGCAGCGGCGAACATTTCTGCGGCGGCGTCGACGGCTGCCAATACGCCATCACGCCAACCGGACACTTCCGCTTCTACCAACTCATCCGGGGTTGGCAGAAGGGCAAGCTGGGCACGATGTGGAATCCGTACTACTTCAACGGAAGCGACGCGGTGCACGGCCTCCAGTCGGTCCCGGCCTATCCGGCCTCGCACGGATGCGCCCGCATCCCGATGCACATCGCCAACTACTTCTACACGCTCGTCCACAACGGCGAGTCGGTGTTCGTCGTGGGTACCCCGAAGCGGGCCGGGAACGGCTACGTGGGTCCCGCCCCGACCACGACGACGCCGACGACCGCGAAGTCGACACCCACAACCGCCGCCCGGACGACACCGACGACCGCGAAGAAGCCGAAGCCGACGCCGACCACTGTCGCGCGGACGACGACACCGACGACCGCGAAGAAGGCGCCGTAGAGGGCGTCGACTATGCCAGCGGGTCGGCGAACGGATTCGAGGCGATGGTGGGGTCGCCGAACGGGTCGGCCTCCGGGAAGGGACGCACGACCGTGAGCTCGTCGATGCCGAGCTCGGCCGCGATGCCTTCGTAACCGGTGCGCTCCAACTCGTCGGCGAGCTCCGGATCACCGCTCCTGACGATGCGACCGGCGAGGAAGACGTGCACGTGATCGGGTCGCAGCTCTGCCAGCAGTCGGGCGTAGTGCGTGATCGCGAGCACGCCGACGTGCCGTTCACGAGCGAGTGCATACACCCGCCGCGCGACGTCGCGCATCGCGTCGACGTCGAGGCCGGAATCGATCTCGTCGAGCACCGCGAACTTCGGTTCGATAACGGCGAGCTGCACCGTCTCGGCGCGCTTCTTCTCGCCGCCGGAGAACTCGGTGTTCACGCCGCGGCCCAGGAGCTCGTCGGGCACCCCGAGCGTGCGCGCCTCGGCGACGACCCGGGCGTGCAGATCGGTGCGCGCCGTGCCACGCGCGTCCAACGCGGCGCCGACAACCTCTTCGAGCGGGACGCCGGGGACCTCGACGGGATACTGCATCGCCAGGAAGAGCCCACGCTGCGCGCGCTGCCACGTGGGAAGGCCCAGGAGCTCCTCGCCATCGATCGAGACCGAACCGTGCGTCACCTCGTAGTCGCCGCTACCCATCAGCGCGTGGGCGAGCGTCGACTTCCCGGAGCCGTTCGGACCCATCAAGGCGTGCACCTCGCCGGTGCGCACATCCAGGTCGACGCCCCGAAGAATCTCGTGCCGGGCGACAGTCGCGTGAAGATCGGCGATGCGCAGCACGTGCTCGGCACTCACGGCAGCACCACCGAGACGTCGTCGCCGTCGACTTGCGTGGCGTACACGGCAACCGGCTGCGTGGCCGGGAGTGTCTGCGGCTCGCCCGTGGCCAACGAGAAGGTCGAGCCGTGCTTCGGGCACTCGATCTCGCGCTCGTCCTCCCACACGTCACCCTCGGAGAGCGAGTAGTCGGCGTGCGAACAGCGATCGGCGAGCGCGTAGAAGTCGTCACCGATGCGCACGAGCGCGATCCGATGCGTGTCGACGTCGAAGCGGCGGGCGGTCCCCGGCGCGAGGTCGTCACGCGCGCACAGGCGCACGAGCGTGCCCATCATCGCCTCGCGTGCGCGTGCTCGAGCTTGTCGACGACCGATCGCCGCAGACCACGCGTGAGGGCGCCGACGGGAAGTCGTTCGAAGACGTCGTCGAAGAACCCGAGCACGATCAATCGCTCGGCCTCCTCGGGCGGGATTCCGCGCGACTCGAGGTAGTAGAGCTGCTCGTCGTCGATCGGTCCGACGGTCGACGCGTGCGAGCAGCGGACGTCGTTCGCCTCGATCTCGAGGTTCGGGATCGACTCTGCGCTCGCGCCCTCGGTGAGCACGAGATTTCGGTTGGTCTGCGACGCGTTGGCCTTCTTCGCCGCGGGACGGAGGTGGACGAGACCCGAGTAGACCGAACGGGCCGTATCCTCGACCGCACCCTTGAACAGCAGGTCGCTGCGGGTGTTCGGCGCGTCGTGGTCCTGGAGCGTCCGGAAGTCGAGCATCTGCCGGCCGTCGCCGAAGTAGACCGCGAGCTGATCACTCTCGGCACCCTGTCCCGTCAGCAGAGCCTCGCTGCGCAGGCGCGCGTAGTCACCGCCGAGCGCCACCGCCGACGTGCGCAGGGTCGCGTCGCGGCCGACATGCGCGCGCAGCAGGCCGAGATGCCAGGTGCGCGTGCCGTGCTCCTGAACGGTCAGATAGCGCAGGTGCGCGTTGTCGTCGACGAGCAGCTCGGTAACCGCGTCGACGAGGTGGTCGGTCTGCGGAGAACCGAACCGATCGAGCACGGTCGCCTCCGCGCCCTCGCCCAGCGCCACGAGCGTGTGCGGGAACGACGCGCGCGCGTCGCCTTCGCACCAATGCAGGACGAGAATCGGATCCTCGACCACGACTCCCGCGGGAACGTGCACGAACGCGCCGCCCGCGAGGAAAGCGTCGTGCAACACGGTGAAGGCGTCCTCGGATGCGCCCGACGCGCGACCGATGAGCGTCGAGACGAGATCATCCTCACACGTCGCGATCCCGCAGGCCCGCACGCCCTTCGCCTCGAGTGCGGGATCGAGCTCGTGATGCACGACGCGACCGTCGCGCACGACGATCATCCCCGCGTGCTTGCCGGCCTCCGCGGCCCACGGACCACCTCCGGGCGCGCGCTCGTCGCCGGGCGCCCCGAGCTCCTCGGCCGAGAACGGGCGGAACCGATCGAGGTCGAGTTGATCGATGCGCGAGTAGCGCCAGATCTCTTCCGACGGCGTCGGCCACACCACCTCGGCGAGCCGCTCGACGGCCGCCGACCGCCGGCGGACCAACCACTCCGGCCCTCCGAGCGCGCGCGCAGCATCGGCTGTGAACGCGGCGGTCATGCCCTAACCGACCGCGCCTTCCATGTTCAGCTCGATGAGACGCGACAACTCGACCGCGTACTCCATCGGGAGCGTCTTCGTGATCGGTTCGATGAAACCGTTCACGATCATCGCCGTGGCCTGTTGTTCGCTCAACCCTCGACTCTGGAGGTAGAAGAGCTGGTCGTCGCCGACCTTCGAGACCGTCGCCTCGTGGCCGATGCGCGCGTCCTTCTCCTCGATCTCCATGTAGGGGTAGGTGTCGCTGCGCGACTCCTCGTCGAGGATCAAGGCGTCGCACCGCACGTGGCTCTTCACGTTGTGTGCGCCCTCTTCGACTCTGACCAGACCGCGGTAGGTCGTGCGCCCACCGTCCTTGCTGATCGACTTCGAGTCGATGATCGAGGTCGTCTCGGGCGCGGCGTGCGTCATCTTCGCGCCGGCGTCCTGGTGCTGTCCCGCTCCCGCGTAGGCAACCGACAGCACCTCGCCGTGCGCCTTCGGACCGGTCATGACGACCGCCGGGTACTTCATCGTGAGCTTGGAGCCGAGGTTGCCGTCGATCCATTCGACGGTCGCCTCGGTTTCTGCACGCGCGCGCTTGGTCACGAGGTTGTAGACGTTCGGCGACCAGTTCTGGATCGTCGTGTAACGGATGCGCGCACCCGGCTTGGCGATGAGCTCCACCACGGCCGAGTGCAGCGAGTCGTTTGTGTATACGGGAGCCGAGCAGCCCTCGACGTAGTGCACCGACGCGCCTTCGTCGGCGATGATCAACGTGCGCTCGAACTGGCCTGCGCTCTCGGCGTTGATGCGGAAGTACGCCTGCAACGGCATGTCGACGTGCACGCCCGGCGGCACGTAGATGAACGAGCCTCCCGACCACACCGCGGAGTTGAGCGCGGCGAACTTGTTGTCGCCGGGCGGGATGACCGTACCGAAGTACTTCTGCACGATCTCGGGGTAGTCGATGAGCGCCTGGTCCATGCTCGTGAAAAGGATGCCGCGACTTTCGAGGTCCTCACGGTTCTTGTGGTACACGACCTCGGAGTCGTATTGGCTCGTAACGCCCGCGAGGAACTTGCGCTCGGCTTCCGGAATGCCGAGTTTCTCGTACGTGGCCTTCATCTCCTCGGGGAGCATGTCCCAGTCGGAGACGGCACCCTGCGTGGGCTTCAAGTAGTAGTAGATGTCGTCGAAGTCGATGGTCGGCATGTTCTTCGCGAACCAGTCGAGCATCGGCTTGCGCTCGAAGCGCTTCAACGCATTCAGCCGGAACTTCGTCATCCACTCCGGCTCGGACTTGTGGTACGAGATGTCGCGGACGACCTGCTCGTTGAGGCCCTTCTTCGGCGTGACGGCATAGCTCTCGGTGTCGTGCCAGCCGAGCTTGTACTTGCCCAGATCGATGCCCGAAACGGCCATCGGCACACGCCTCCTCAGGTCCCTACCGGGTGCGGGGGCGTGGCGGAAGCCGGCCCCGGCGGTGGGACAATTAACACTACGACCATAGTAACAATCCCGGCGGGCGGGACCAACCCGGTCGTGCGGTCGGACCCGGGGTCAGGGTGCCCCGGTCGTGGTCGTCGCCGCTGCCGGGACCGTGGTGGACGACCTCGGCACCGTCGAGGGGGTTCCCGAGGCGCCTCGCAGCTTGGCCAACCCCGCTTGGAAGTCGGCCCGGCCCGCGCGCTCGTGCGTCTGGTAGCTCCCGAGATTGCCGGCCTTCAACGCCGCGTCCGCGGCGTCGAACTCGTTTTGCGCCCGCTGGAAGAGCTGGTCGGCCGAGGCGTTCGCGGGCGGCACCGTCGTCGGCGTTCCCGGCACCGTGGTCGTGGTGGTCGTCGTCGTCGATCCACCGCCGCCCTGCGTGATGGACTTCACCCCTCCCGACGTCTGCAGACGGGTCGCCTCGCCACTCAAGAGCGCGGTGACCGCGTCGGCCATGTCGTATCCGAGCACCGCGCGCTGGCCTACCGCGGCCGCGACGAACTCGTAGCGCGGAAATGTCGTGCTTCCTTCACCGAGAATCCACACGGGCCGGACGTACATGATCGCGTCGCCGATCGGGAGCAACTGCACATCACCCTGGATCACCCGCGAACCCTGGCTGCCGAGCAGGGTGAACTGGCTGCTGATGAACTGATCCGATTGGATGAGCGTCGCCGCCTGACTCGGCGACGGCGCGGAGGTATTGGGAACCTCGTACACCGCGAGCTTGCCGTAGTCGGCGCCGTCGGATCGTGCGAACACGAACGCCGACAGGATGCCGCCCTTGAGACGCGGCGTGAACGACCGCCCGAGCACGAACTCCTGCGGTGACGGCGCCTTCTGGTTGGATGCCTTCGGTAACGCCAATGTGAGATATAGCGGATTGATCGGGCTTCCGGACGGCAGCAGCGTGGTGTTGCGTCCGCCGTTGTTGGCGTTTGCGACCGCGAACGCGACCGGTGCGGCGCTCGACGTGTCGGGGCTCGGGGCGATGTCCCAGATCGCCTGCTTGTTGAAGTATTGGACCGGGTCGGTGATGTGGTAAAGCGCGTACTGCTCGGTCTGGGCGCTGAAGATGTCCTCCGGGTACCGCATGTGGGCGCGCAGGTTGCCCGGCATGGCGCTCAGGTCCTGGAACAGCTCGGGAAACGCCTTGCGGTACGTCTTGATGATCGGATCGGTGGAGTCGACGACGTAGAAGTGAACCGTTCCGTCGTAGGCGTCGACGGTCGCCTTCACCGAGTTGCGCACGTAGTTGAAGTCGGTGTCGAGCCCGCTCCCCGCCGGCTCCTGCGGGCGGATCGACTGCGCGTACGGATAGTCGTCCGTGGTCGTGTACGCGTCGAGCACCCACTCGATCCGGCCGCCGACCACGACCGGATAGGGGTCGGAATCGAATTTGAGGAACGGGGCGACGGTCTGCACCCGCTGCTTCACGTCCCGGACGTAGATGACCCGCGATTCGTTCGTCACCTGCCCCGAGACCCACAGGTTCCAGTCGCCGAATCGTATTGCGAGCGCCGTCTTACGCAGCAAGCTCGATACCTTCACGCCGGCCAATCCCTCGTACTTCGTGGCCTTCGTGCTGCCCGCGCTCGCGGCCTCCTGCTCCGCGACCTTCGTGTCGACGATCGAGTAGCCACCGATCCCCTCGCCGAAATACACGCCCGTGTACCTCGGGTCGAGCTTGAGCTCGCCGGTCGGCGGGATGCCCTGGAGCACGTAGCTCGGCTGGTCGACACTCACCTCGTTGGCCGCGGCGGCAACCGCGCCGAACCCGTGTGTGTAGACGAGGTGCTGACTTGTCCACGAGTTGTCGGGCAGGTGGGCGAGATCGAGCTCGCGCACGGAGGCGAGGACCGGTTTCGAGCTCTCGTCGCCGATCTTGTAGCGATCGACGTCGACGTCGGTGAACGAGTAGAAGGGCGTGATCTCCTGCGTCACCTTGAACGCGTCCTGCGCCGGCAGCGGATCGTAGAGCCGCGCGTTGTCGAGTGTCGGCTTCGCAGCGGTCGTCGCGGCCTGGTCGAGCTTGGAGTCGTACGTGAACTGCTGGGTCGAGATCTTGGAGAGACCGAACGCTTCGCGGGTCGCCGCGATGTTGCGAGCGATGTAGGGAGATTCGCGAGAGAGCTCGTTCGGCTGCACCGTGAACTTCTGGATCACCGCCGGATAGATCGTCCCGACGACGATCGAGATGAACCCCCACAACCCGACCGCGATGATCGGGAAGACCCAGCCCCGGCGCCAAATGTTCACGATGAACAGGCCCGCCGCAGCGATCGAGATGACGATGAGCAGGCGCAGCGCCGGAAGGTGCGCGTGCACGTCGGTGTATGTCGCACCGTCGACGAAGCCGTTCTTCGACTTCGTGAGGGCGAACTGCGCCAGGTAGTACTGATAGGTCTTCGTCAGCGCCATCAGCCCGAGCAGCACCGAAAGATGCACCTTGACCTGCGGAGTCACCCGCTGGAACGGGCTCTGGAGCCGGATTCCGCCGTTCAGGTAGTGAAAGACCCCGCAAACGATCAGCACCACGAGCAGCGCCGCGAAGGTCCACCCTGCCGCGAACTGCAAGAACGGCAGCCGGAACACGTAGAACGAGATGTCCTTGTGGAACTGAGGATCCTTGATGCCGAACGAGGTCGAGTTCGAGAACAGGATCCAGCTCTGCCACTGCGCCGAGACGCCCGAGCCCATGATGAACGAGAAAAAGGCGGCGACGAGCACGCGAACACGTCCCGCGTACGGCGCGACGTAGCCGCGGTAGCGCTCGATGATCTCGTCCTCCGGACCGGTCCCGCGATAGCGGGGCGCGATGCGGTCGGCGACGACGAGGTTCACGAGCATGACGACGAAGAAGACCAAGGAGAAGATCAGCGCGGGCACGGCCTTCGCCGACAACAGCTCGCGCCAGGTGTGCGAGAATCCGACGTCTTTGAACCAGAGATAGTCGGTGTAGAAGCGCGCGAGACCCCGCAGGCTCAACAACACGACGACGAGTGCGACGGCCGCGACGATCAGCCAGCCCCGCACGCCGAACGGACGTCGACGACCCTCGACCGGCGCAACTCGCATCTCGGCGATATTAGGTCACGGGTACCGGTCGAGGCGGGCGCGAAAGTACCTAGCGAAGACTGCCGCGACCTTGGGTTCTCGGCGCGCTCGACGGGCCGTGACTACCTACCTTCGAGCAAACCGGCGGGTGCGAGGAGGCACCTGCAGCCCGGATGTGCAGGTGGCAAGGCCTGTCCGGTTGGGAACTGCTTGCCCTTCACCGTCGGCTCGAGCGCGTTGTCGTCGCAGTCGGGACAACTGCCTTCCTCGAACGGTACCCACCACAGCACGGCTTGCTCGGGAACCGCGTCGTACACGCCGCGCGTCCATGCCGACGCGAGCATCTCGACCAGCGTTCGCTCGAGCGATTGGTTCTTCCACTCGCGGTAGCGAGCACCGATGCGCTCGACGAGACCGCCGGCGTCACCCTCCTCGCCGAAGTCGATCGCGGCGGTCAGCCGCTCGCGCAGGGGCGCGATGACGGCTGCAGCGGCGCAGCCTGCGACATCGTCGCTCACGACCTCGGCGCTCGCGCCCGCCGCGGTCCGCCCGGCGCCGTACGCGCGGTCGAGCGCGTCGTGCAGCACCTCCACCCAGGCATTTCGCGCCGCGTCGTGGTCGCTCAGCACCTGCTGCGCGCTGGGGCGGCCTTTGTGTCGTCGAACCGCGTCGAGCAGCGTGTTCTGGTCGTCCTGGGCACGGCGCTTGGCCCGCTTGAGCAACGCCGGCAGCGAAGGATCGATCGCCTTTGCCCGCCGCGTCCGCCACTCCTCGGCGGTACAACTTGCCACTCCCGCGCCGGGCGCGGACGTCGTACCGGGCGCGGACGTCGTACCGGGCGCGGCCTCCACATCGATCGCTTCGGTTTGCGGGCCGGATCCCGGCCCGTCATTGCCGGCGCGCAGCCGGGCGAAGAGGGTGTCGACATCGGCAAGCGCGGTGGCGACCTCGGTCTCGCCGTCTTCGGCACGCCCACCTTCGCTCGAACCCTCGGGGTGAGCGTCGCCGGCCATCAGGGCCTCGGGCCCGATCCCGGTCGCGTCCCCGGCATCCGTCGGGACTGCAATGTCGAGCTTCTCGATCTCGGCCGCGATCTCGGCCGCGATGTCGATTGTCTCGTTGCTCGACGCCGCTCGCTCGACTGCGGCACGCGCCTCGACCTGCACGAGGGCTTCGGTGGCGTCGAGGAAGGTGCGCTTGACGGTTCGGTACGCGTCGAGGAGACGGTCGCGTCCACCGCGCAATGCCTCGATCTGCGCGCTCAGGAGTGTTCGCCGACGCACGAGATCGCCGAGCACGCGCTCGCGCGCGGACTTCGCCTCGTCCAGCATCTCGCGTCCCTGCCGACGGGCGCTCTCGACGAGCGCTTCGGCCTCGGCCGTGGCCGTGTCGAGTGTCGACGACGCGCGAGCCTCGGCCGTCGCGACGAGCTCGGCCGCCTTGGCCTCGGCTTCCGAGATACGCGACGCGAGCAGCTCCGCCGCCTCGGCGCGGGTCCGCTCTGCGTCATCGGCCGATTCGTCTACCAGTCGTGCGGCCCGCTCCTCGGCCTTCTTGCGGATGTCGTCGCTCGCTTCGCGCGCGGAGCGCAACAGCCGGGCGGTCTCCTCGCCGAGGGCGTCGAGTAGCTCCTGTTCCGAGAGCGGGCGCGGCGCGCGAACCTGTTCCTCGAGCGCGTCGAGCGTCGCCTCGAGGTCCTCCTCACGGGAGCGGGCGACGGCGAGCTCCTCGGACACGCGCCTCAGAAACGCGCGGACTTCGGTCTCGCTGAAGCCGCGCACACCTTTCGCGAACGATCGGCTTGCAACCTCGTCGGCCGAAAGACGGGGCGTGCTCGAGATCAATCGTTGTCGCCGGTCGGACTCGTTCATCGGAACCCCCAAACCCCCGACGTGAGGGATGCCGTGTGTCCGCCTCACGGACATGTTAATCGCGCGGCGAAGAAATCGCCCCTCGCGGCGCGGGTCAGGCGCAGTTCATGCGGCGACCGTTGCCGAACTGGTGGGGACGTTCGGCGTCACGGCAGCACCGCCGACTTCGCGCAGCACCTCGAGTGCTTGTTCGAACGTCGAGACGGGCATCACTTCGATCTTGCCTCCGGCGCGCTCGTCGGCGCGGGCCAAGTCGGCCTTGCAGCTCGCGAGCGCGGCGGCCGGGTCGTCGGGCGAGCATTGCGGGACGATGAACAACTTCACGCCCGCCGCGCGCGCAGCAACCGCCTTCTGCTCGATGCCACCGATCTCTCCGACGTTGCCGGCCGCGTCGATCGTGCCGGTCACCGCGACGCGGTGGCCACCTGTGATATCGCCGGGCGTCAGGTCGTCGAATATCGCGAGCGTCATCGCGAGACCCGCCGACGGACCGCCGATGTCCCTCGTGTCAACCGCAACCTTGACCGGAGAGGTGAAGCGAGGCAACAGAGAGACGCCGATGCCCTTGCGGCCTTGTGCCGGGCCATCCGTGAAGACGCCGACCTCGACGGCAACGCTGAGTTGTTTTCCTGCGCGCTCGACAACGAGCGCCAACTGCTCTCCGACCTTGTGCTTCGCGATCGCCGTGGTGAGATCGTTCGCCGCAACGATCTTGCGCCCGTCCGCCGAGACGACGACGTCGCCCCAGTGCAGGACCGTGATCGCCGGCATGCCCGGCGTGAGATCGCTCACCGTCAGACCGGGCAGGACACTCACCTTGTGGCCCGCAGCTCGGAGCGCGACCGCGGTCGCCGCGTTCTTCGCGTCGGCCATCTCCTGCAGGTCTCTCTCATTTTGCTGGGTCGGGGAAAGCTTGCCCGGGTTGATGTCTCCGTCCTTGGCGAGATCGATGTCGGAGTCGAGACGCGCCCGCACGTACTGCCACAGATTCACGTGATAGGCCAAACGCACGAAGAGGAGGCGGATGTCGCCGCGTGGTGCGGGGTATGCCTTCGCGCCCTGAACGGATACGAGTGGCGGGAGAGACAAGGCGTCGCCGGGCGCGATCGTCGTGTACGGAACCCGAATCGCGAAGCCTGCGATCACCGCGGCGACGAGGACGAGCGCCACGCCGAGCCCGATCCGCGCCGACAGGGGGATCAGCCTGCGAGGAGGGCCACCGACAGGACCTTCGAAACCGGGTTCCGCGCCGGCGCCGGCCGCGGTCGCCGTCCTTTCGGTGTCCATCGCCCAACAGAGTGCCATGCCGGCGCCTGCCGCTCGGACGCGGGCCGCGGTCGCGCGCGTGTGCCGGCCGTTTCTGCAGGGCCGGTGTCGCCCCGTCCTCGACACCGGCCCCAGAGCATTGAACGACGATCGGCCGGCGACCGTTCGCCCGGGCCGACAGGTCCGTCACGTCAGGATCGGCAACCGAGCAGTGCCTCTGAAGGGAATCGCGCCGATACGGTGCGCGTCGTGGATCCCAACGCGAGAGCCGCAGCCGTCGCGGTGGAGCACGACGCGCAGGAGCTCGGTGCGCGCGCGGTCGACGATCCCGATCCGCGCGTGCGCGCGGTCGCGATCGCGGCGCTCGTGCGCACGGCGCCGCGCCGCGTGAGCGTGCCGGTCTGGCGGCGCGCAGCCCACGACGCCGACGCTCGCGTCCGTCGCCGGTCGGCCGAGGTCGCGCCGAGGCTCGGCCGTGCCGGTCCGTGCGCGGTGCTCGTCGAGTTGCTCGCCGACGACGACGTCTGGGTTGCCGAGGCAGCCGCGTACGCGATCGGTGAGCATCCGCGTCCGTCGCGCTCCGCGATCATCTCGGTGGTGCGCGCCGCGACGACGCACCCCGACCCACTCGTACGAGAGGCGGCCGTCGCCGCGCTGGGCGCGCAGGGCGATCCGGCGACACTTCCGGCCGTGCTCGCCGCATGCGACGACAAGCCCGCCATTCGCCGGCGCGCGGTCCTCGCGCTCGCGTCCTTCGAAGGTGACGGGGTCGAGGCGCGGTTGCAGGCCGCGTTGGAAGACCCCGACTGGCAGGTGCGCCAGGCCGCCGAGGACCTCCTGGCCGTCAGCCCATGACGGCCCGCGCTACTCCATGAAAAGTTCGCGGAGGCTGTCGAAGCTCTCGAGACACCGGCCGGCTCCGAGCACGACGCACTCGAGAGGCGCGTCGACCAGGTGCACGGGCAGGTCGGTCTCCTCGCTGATGCGGCGGTCGAGACCACGCAGCATGCCGCCGCCGCCGACGAGGTGGACGCCATTCAGGATGAGATCCTGCGCGAGCTCCGGTGGGGTTCGCGCCAGGCACGCGATGACCGCGTCGCAGATTGCACGGAGTTGCTCCTCGATCGCGCCGCGCACCTCCTCGGGCACGAGCATGATCGTCTTGGGGAGGCCCGACATCAGGTCGCGCCCCCGCACCTCCGCCTTGAACTCGTCGTCGATCGGGTACGCCGAACCGATGGCGAGCTTGATCTCCTCCGCGGTGCGCTCACCGATCGCGATGCCATACTCCCGCCGCACGTAGCCCTGGACCGCGGCGTCCATGTCGAAGGAGCCGACCCGCAGGGCTTCCAACGCGACGATGCCGCCGAGCGATATCACCGCGATCTCGGTTGTGCCACCGCCGACGTCGATCACCATGTTGCCCATGGGCTCGTGAATCGGCAGACCGGCCCCGATCGCCGCCGCCATCGGCTGCTCGAGCAGATGGGTCTGGGCCGAACCGGCGCGGCGCGCGGCCTCCAGCACGGCGCGCTTCTCCACGTGGGTGATCGCCGAGGGCACGCAGATGAGAACACGCGCGCGCGACATTCGGTTGACCCCGGCGCGCTGGAACAACAGGCGGATCATCCGTTGGGTGATGTCGAAGTCGGTGATGGCGCCCCCACGCAACGGTCGGACGGCCACGATGTAGCCCGGCGTCCGCCCGATCATCTGCCACGCCTCTTGTCCCATCGCGAGCACGTCCTGCGTGCGACTGTTCAGCGCGATGACCGTCGGCTCGTTGAGGATGATGCCGTTTCCGCGCGCGTAGACCAGGGTGTTGGCCGTGCCGAGATCGATCGCGAGGTCGCGCGGCAGCTGAGCTCGCCTCTCACTCCGACCGGCGGCGGCGCGACGGCCCGTCGGGCTTGAGCGCTCGCAAGTTGCGCTCGAACTCGTCGATGCTGTGTTCCATGGAGTTCGGGCGCCGATTGCGAATCAGCACGATCGCGATACCCACGACGCTGCCGACGACGGCGATCAGCAGGAATCCCACTCAGCGCTCCGACGCGGCCGGGCCGGCCGCGCTGGACGCCGCGCTTGTGGCCGAACGGATCGTGTGTTGCTCGACTGCCCAGTCGGAGCCGCCCGCCCAGTGTTCCTGCTTCCAGATCGGCGCTGATCTCTTCAACGAATCGATCGCGAATTCCGCGGCCTCGAAAGCAACCCCGCGGTGCGGCGCCGACACCGCGACGAGGACGGATGCCTCCGAGAGCCGCAGATCGCCGACGCGGTGAAGGAGCGCGACGCGCGCGACGTCGGGCCAACGACGCCGTATCTCCGCAGCGATGTCGGTCAGCGCCCGCACCGCCGGACCCTCGTAGGCCTCATACGACATCGCAACGACACCTGGGCGACCCTCGGCGTGATCGCGCACGACGCCGGTGAAGGTCACGAGGGCGCCTGCCGACGGGACCGTCGCCCAACGCGCAACGGCTTCGGCCGGCAAGGGTTCGTCGGTGAGCGCGACCCAGTCGCGCGCGTCGGGGATGGGCCGGAGCACGGCGACGAGTCTACGGAACGACCCTGGTCGCACGCTTGCCCGCGGTCGCGCCGGGCACGGACGTCGGTACACTCGCACGGCGATGGGGCAAGGCGACGGCCGCGACGACGAGCCCCCCGACGAGCACCCCGAGGGATTCGATGAGGATCCCGAGGACGAGCGCGCGGGTGCCCGTGGTCCGCTCCCCGACCCACTCGACCGAGTGTGGCTCCACCCGAGCGAGCTTTCCATCCTCGGCGGCGAGTTCGAGCCGACCGGCGTCGGGGCCCGTCACCGAACCTCGCCCTGGCTCGCGCCGGTGATCGCCGGCGCGGCCGGCGCCCTGCTCACCGTGGCCGTCCTCGCCGTCATCGGATCGTTCGATCGATCGTCCTCAGGGGCGGATTCGGCCTCTCCGGCCGAGAATGCATCGACCACCCGGACGCCGACCGCGAACGACACGCTCGTGCGGCTGGGCCCGTCGGTGGTCGCGGTGCTCGCGCGCGACGAACAGGGCACGCGCCGCGGCTCCGGCGTATGTGTGCGCCATGGCGGGCAACTTCTCACCAGCGCGCGCGTCGTCGGGACCGCGAGCACGGTTCAA
The DNA here is from genome assembly GCA_038213435.1 of Acidimicrobiia bacterium. Classification (GTDB taxonomy): domain Bacteria; phylum Actinomycetota; class Acidimicrobiia; order IMCC26256; family PALSA-610; genus PALSA-610. The sequence goes on along the minus strand of JBBQTI010000004.1, from coordinate 65,309 downwards.
GTCGTGACCGCCGACGGGCGCGAACACCCGGCCCGCGTCACCGGACGCGATCTGGTGACAGACCTCGTTCTACTCGACCTGCAGGACGAGGCGGATGTGCCCGCCGCACAGCTCGCCGAACATGCGCCGTCGACCGGCTCGGCCGTCTGGCTGCTCGGCGCGCCATCGGCCCGAACGACGGCGCCCTGGATGAGCGCCGGGATGGCGTCGTCGAACGACGCGTTGGTCGTGAGCGATCTCGGCCCCGCTACCGGCGGTCTCCTCGAGACCTACGCCGCCACCACCGCGGCCGTAGTAGGTGGTGCCCTCGTCGACGCATCGGGTTCGGTCGCGGGCATCGTCCTCGGTCACATCAGCGGGAGCGCGACGTCGTATGCCGTTCCCATCAACGTCGCGGTGGTGGTCGCGCGGCAGCTCGACGCGACCGGCGTTGCCCAGCACGGGACGTTGGGCGTCCGCGGCGCCGACACGCCTCTCGGACCGATGATCGTCGAGATGACGGACGAAGGTCCCGCCGCGCGTGCCGGTGCGCACGTCCGCGACCTCGTCGAATCGATCAACGGTCGCGCGGTCGAGTCGATCCGGGACCTGACAGCGCTCGTGCGCGGGCTCGACCCCGGCCGCGCCGTGGTGATGGCAGTGCGCCGGGGAAACAAGGCTCTCGACGTCAGGGTCCAGCTCGGCGCAACGTCAGGCTGAGTCTCCGGTTGCGACCCGAACGCGCGAGCATGTGAGAACGCCTCGGCCGCCCCGGTCGGGATCGGGAGCCGTGTGCGCTCACGGAGCACCGGCGAGGGAGCCGACACGAGTGACGGAAGCAAACGAGCTGGACGATCTCGACCGGGAGCTCCTGAATGCCGTCCAGTGGGACTTCCCGCTCGACGCCCGTCCGTTCGCCACGCTGGCCGACCGCCTCGGAGTCGACGAACCGACTGTCCGGGCCCGGGTCGCGAAGGTGAAAGAGGCCGGAGTGCTCCGCCAGCTCTCGGCCATCTTCGACACGCGCGCACTCGGTTACTCGTCCGCGCTGGTCGCCGCCAAGGTCGACCCGGAGCACATCGACGACGCGGCTGCCGTGATCAGCGAGCACCCGGGCGTCAGTCACAACTACAAGCGCAACCACGACTACAACCTCTGGTACACGGTCGCGGTTCCGCCCGGCGATTCTCTCGACGAGCACGTCGACGTGCTGCACCGCGAGTCGGGCTCGCTGGTCACCCGCACCTTGCCGACGATCAAGCTGTACAAGATCGGCGTCAAGCTCGACATGACCGGGAAGACGGCGGCCGACGCGAAGGTGACGGTGCTCGAGCACGAGCGCCCCGAGCGCAAGGCCGAGATGCCCGCGCCCGACCTCTCCGACCTCGAGCTCGCGACGATTCGGGTCGTGCAGCACGATCTCGCCAACGTCGAGCGACCGTTCGCGGTGTACGCGGATCAGATCGGTCCCGGCGTGACCGAGACCGACGTCCTCGCCGTCCTCCGATCACTGAAGGAGCGCAAACTCATGCGCCGCTTCGCGGCCGTCATGAACCACCGCAGCGCGGGGTTCAAGGCGAACGCGATGGGCGTGTGGGCGGTGCCCGAGGACCGGCTCGACGAGATCGGGCCCCAGATGGCCGGCTTCGCCGCGGTGTCGCACTGCTACCGGCGCCCCACGTACGACGACTGGCCGTACAGCGTCTTCACGATGGTGCACGGCCGCACCGCGCGCGACTGCGAAGCGACGATCGAGGCGATCCGCACCGAGACAGGTGTCGACGAGTACTGCCTCTTGTGGTCGGTGAAGGAATACAAAAAGGTGCGGCTGGAGTACTTCACGCCCGAGTGGAACACCTGGTACGCCGAGCACTCGACGCACGCGTAGTCCGGATCGCGCCGGTCTCGGCGAACGTCGCCGGCTTCAGTGCCGGCTGCGCCCCCGGTGCCGACGAGTCAACCACCACGTGCCGACCACGGCGCCACTCGTGACGGCTCCCGCGCCCGCGAGCCAGGGGACGAGGCTCCGGTCGGGCGCGCCGGTCGCGAGAAGGAGCGCCTCCTCGTTGGAGTGACGCGGCTTCCAACCCGCGCGCTTGAGGCGGTCGTTCGCAACCACCCAGGGATGCATCAGGTACGGCACGATCGCGGGCGGCGCGTCGCCCAGCCCGGTCGCCCAGCTCACCGCGAGCACGCGGGTCGCGACTTCGAGCGGAAGCGCAGGCATGCGACCGCTTCGCAGCAGCGCTCCGGCGTCTTCGAACGCGAGCCAACCGTCGGCGGCGACGTTGTAGGCGCCGTCCAGATCGACCGCGGTGCTCAACTCGAGCGCCGCCGCGGCGTCGTCGACGTGGACAACCTGCACCGGCGGCGTCGCGCCGCGCACGCGTACGGGCGCGCGACCGGTGGCGACGGCCGTGAACAGCGAGCGCGCACCGACACCGACGATCGGCGCGATGCGCAGCCGCGTCGCGGTGCGTCCCGACGCGGCGCCGGCCCACTGCGCGAGCAGGCGCTCGCACTCACCGTCGACCATCGCAGGTAAGTACGCGGGGCTCGGTCGCAACGGCGCGTCTTCGCTGATCGGCACCGGGTTGTTCGCCCATGCGCCGTAGACCGCGGTGCTCGACGGCCGCACGATCTTCATCACACCCGCCGCCGTCGCCGCGTCGAGGACTCGCCGAGTGCCGTCGACATTGACGCGCATGAAGAGCGCGTCGTCGGGGAGCGGACCCATCGCCGACGCGAGGTGCACGATCGACGATACGTCGCGGAAGTAAGGCGTGAGATCCGTACCGAGCACATCGACCCGGTGGAATTCCAGTTTGCGCGCACGACGGGCCGGGTCGCGAATGTCGAGACCGACGATCCGATCAACGCGGGGACTGGCGTCGAGCAACGGCAGTAGCCGTTGTCCGAGGAAGCCCGAGACGCCGGTCACCGCGACGACGATTTCACCGGCCATGGTCCATAGACTGGCGTAGTGAGCGACATTCCCCAAATGGGGGAGGGCTTTCCGAACCCGTTCAACCCCTTCGACCTCGATCTCTCCGAGATCATGCGCATGCTGCAGTCGCCGGGACCCGTGAACATGGAGGTCGCGCGCCGTACTGCGGAAACGATCGCGAAGCTCGATATCACGACGGGCGAGCAGCGGCTCGAACCACCGCTCGACCCCGAAACGTCCCGTGCGCTCGATGACGTCGTCCGAGCCGTGCAGCTGATGGTCTCCGAGGCGACCGACATCTCGGCCGCCCTTACGGTGCCGGCGCGCACCGTCGATCGAGCGACCTGGTCGAGCCTGACCCTGACCGCGCTCGAACCCCTCCTCGGCGCGCTCGCCGCCGCGCTCGGGCGCACGGATACCGGCCCCGACGCGAACATCGGGCCGAGCGGCGCCCCGACGCCGTTTTCTCCCGACATGTTGTTCGCGATGATGATGCCGCTGCTCCTCGGCGGGTGGGCCGGCTCGATGATCGGCCTCCTCTCGCACGGGGCGCTCGGTCAATTCGATCTGCCACTCCCGCTCGACGGGCCACCGACCTTGCTGTTCATCCCGCACAACGTCGACGCGTTCGCGCAGGAGTGGTCCCTGCCGCTCGACGAGCTGCGCTACGCGCTCGCGCTCCGCGAGGTCGTGCACGGCGCCCAGCGCGCGGTGCCTTGGGTACGCGAGCGACTCCTTCGCTGCGCATCGGCGTACGTCGGCGCCTACGAAGTACAAGCAGATGCGATGGAAAGCCAACTCGGCGGCTTCGATCCGTCGGATCCGTCCTCGATGGAGGCGATCGCCAATCTCACCGATCCCGACGTACTACTCGGCGCCATGCGCAGCGACCGGCAGAAGCCGCTGCTCGCGGAGCTGCAGCGCTTCGTGTCGGTCCTGGAGGGTTACACCGACGTCGTCGTCGAATCGGTCGGCGAGCGCATGATGACGTCGCACGGCCGCCTCGACGAAGCGCTGCGCCGGCACCGGCTCGAGCGCGGTGACGCAACCGGCTTCGTCGATCGCCTCCTCGGGCTGGAGCTCGATCGCGGCCACTACGAGGCCGGCGTGGCGTTCTGCCGCGGCGTGATGGAACGCAGCGACGGCACGCTCGACCAGCTCAACCGAATCTGGTCGGACGAGTCGATGGTGCCGACCGAGGCCGAGCTCGTTGCTCCTGGTCTGTGGCTGGCCCGAATCGATCTTCCTGACACGCCATGAATACCGAACTGCCGTGAAGATCGGCGTGCTCGGCGCGGGCGTCATGGGTAGCGGGATCGCGCAGGTGTGCGCGCTGGCGGGCGATGACGTCGTGTGTTGCGACGTCGCTCCGGCCGCGCTCGACGAAGCCCGGGCGCACGTGACCACCGGTCGATTCGGTCTCGACGGAGCGGTGGCGCGCGGGAAGGTGACTCGCGAGCAGGCCGACGACGCGTGGGCACGCATCACCTTCACGACGTCGTTCGAGGAGGCGGCGGCGACCGACCTCGTGATCGAAGCTGTTCCCGAGCGGCTCGAGCTCAAGGTGCGCGTGTTCCGCGATCTCGACCGCCTCGCGCCACCCGAAACGATCCTCGCGTCGAACACCTCCGGGCTGCCGATCGCGGCGTTCGCGGCGGCGACCGGCCGGCCCGACCGCGTCATCGGGTGGCACTGGGCTTCACCGGCTCCGGTGATGAAGCTCGCAGAGATCGTCGTGACCTCGGAGACGAGCGACTCGACCATCGCCCGCGTCGTCGATGCCGCAACGCGCTGCGGCAAGCGTCCGATCGTGGTGAAGGACAACCCGATGCAATGGGGATTCGTCGCGAACCGGGTGTACTTCGCGATGGTGCGAGAGGCGCAACGCGTCGTCGACGAGGAGATCGCCACCCGCGCCGACGTCGATCAGCTGATGATGGACTGCTTCCGATGGCCGAGTGGGCCGTTCGGCATGGTGGCGGGGGCGGGCTCCGGCTGGACCGACTCCTGACGCGCGTCCTGTTTCACCGGTCGTGGACCCGGTGAACAGCGGTTCAGAAGTGCGATAGCAGCGCGGGCGCAGGCGTGGCGAGGAACATCGCGTCGGCGAGTGGGAGCACCTCGGGGCGCCGGACGTCGAGCCGGCCGGCGTCGGCGAGCTCACTCCAACGGTTTCCACCCAGCGCGCACATGCCGAGCACCCTCGAGTCGCAGACAATGTCGGGCGTGGCTGTGGTCGCGACGCAGCTCGCACCGTCGGTCGCCGCTTCGACCGCCACCGTCGACCGCGCGCCGTCGGGCGCGTGGGTCTCGATGACGACCTTTCCCGGCACCGTATAGCTGCGCGTGCTCAGCACTGCGACCGGATCGAGCGGCGCGAGCCAGAGATGGTCGTTGACGTAGTCGACGCGCACTCGCCGGCTGTCGACGACGATGTGCCGCAGCGGATCGTCGATCGGAAGGTTCGACGCGGCGACCCTGCCGACGAGATCGACGCCGAACACGTAACGCCACAAGCGGATCCACGTCGCGGGGGATTCGGCCTGCATGTCGACGACCGACAGGCGCCGATCGGGAAGCCCGCCCATCCAGTCGCCGGTGATGTCGTAGACGACGTAGCCGTCGTCGCGACCTTGCGCATCGGCATGGATGGCGACGAAGCCCGCCTTCGTACGCCCGAACATGAAGTCCCAGAACACCTGCGGCCACCAGAAGTCCGGCCGGGTCACCATTCCGGCGCGCTTGCCGCGGGCGCGTTCGTATATCGCCGGCACCGCGAGCTCGGCCTCCTCGCGTGAAACGAGGCGCGTACATCCGTCGTCGTCGTCCGGGCGGGCGAACGCGATGCGAGCCCGCTCGGCAGTGACACCGAGCCGCCACGCCGCGACTCCGTATCCGAAGCGTCCGTAGATCGAGCCTTCGGACGCGGTGAGGATCGCCGCCGGTTCGTCGCGCTCGCGCGCGTCGTCGTGCATCGCCGCCATCAGTTCCGTGAGCACGCCGCGCCTGCGATGGGTCGGCAACACCGAGACCCACGACACGGCTGCGACCGGAAGGAACGCGCCCCCCGGCATCGTGAGCTCGAACGAGTAGGTTCGGGACACGCCGACCATCCGGCCGGACTCGAAGGCGACCCGTGTGCGATCGAGCTCCGCCGTCGTCCAGCTGCGAGCCGCGCCCGGCCGCGGCGGTTCGCCACCGAAGCCGCGCTGGTCGGCCGTCAGCAGATCGTCGATCTCGCCCGGGTCGACCGCGCGGATATCGAAAGGCATTCGCCCGTTCTAGCCCGACGGCGGCAACGACGGTTGAGTATTTCGCGGGGCGGCGCGGCGGAAGGCGCCTACGTACGACAGACCGGCGAACAGGAGGACGACCGCGACGACGAAGATGCCACCGCGGCCGCCGCCCGGGAAGACGACTGCGCCGACTCCTCCGGCGACCCAAACCAGCTGGAAACGGGTCTCGAAGCGGGCGAACGCACGCCCACGTACGGTTTCCGCGCCGTCGCGCTGCAGGAGGCTGTCGAAGGCGACCCGCCCGCAGGCCGTCGCGGCGGCCACCGTCGCGGCCGCCGCGACGAGCGACACGCGCCCATAGTCCCGGGCGGCGAGGATCAGCGGGAATGCCGGAACGAGAAGCGCGCCCGCGAGCATCCATTCCTCGCGCACCTTCTTCCGCAGGAAGGGCGAGATCAGTGTTCCGAGACCGTTGCCCGCGGCGCTTGCGATGAGCACCAGACCGAAGACCCATGCCGGCTCGTGTGAGCGCTTCAAGGCGAACGCGGCGAAGAACGTGAAGAAGCCGACAACGCTGCGTAACAACCCCATCGCGGTTCCGGCGATCACAATGCTCCGCGCGTGCAGGGCATCACGCTCGTCGACGGTCTCGCCGGACCCGACCCGCTTGGCCCGAGGGATCCCGAACGCGCACACGGCGCCGAAGAGGAACACCAGGGAGCCGGTGCGCAACACCCACGGCGCACCCGCGATCTTGAGAACGAGTGCGGCGATCGGAGCGACAGCCGATGCGCCCAGCACCGCGATGATCGCGAGGCGCGAGTTCGCGAGCACGAGCTCGTCGTGCGAATCGACGACCGCGGGGACGAGCGCGCTCTTGGCGACGGACTGGCCCTTGGAGAGCACGAGCGCACCGAACGCCAGTGGATAGAGCAACGGGCTGTCGACCTGGTTCGCCATCAGCATGCACAGGACGGCGCGGCCGCCCATCGATGCCGCCACCATGAGGCGGCGGCCACCACGCGTGCGGTCGAGGAACGGTCCCAGCACCGGCGCGACGAGGGCGAACGGCGCCATCGTCAGAAGCAGGTACAGCAGGACCTTCGGCCGGGCGGCGCCGACTCCCACGTCGAAGAAGAGTGTGCCCGCGAGCGACACCGTCACGAACACGTCGCCGGCCGTGCCGACCGCGTGAGCGACTGCGAGCCGGGCGAACGGCGTGAACGTCGTCGACTCGAGGCGGGCGCGCGTATTCGTAGGGCGCCATCGTACGACGGCCGTTCCGCCCCCACCGGGGGAAGGTCACGGAACGCACTCGCTCACCGCGCCGGTCCGGAAGCGGACGCAAGGCCGAGCCCGTACCATTGGCCCATGAGCCTGCCGGAGACGAGCACGGCGTCGGACGGTTCCCGCTACCTCAACCGGGAACTGTCGATGCTCGAATTCCAGGCGCGTGTGCTCGCTCTCGCCGAGGATCCCTCGGTCCCGTTGCTCGAGCGCGCCAAGTTCCTCGCGATCTTCAGCGGCAACGTCGACGAGTTCTTCCAGGTTCGGGTCGCGGGCCTCAAGGAACAGCTGGCCGTCGGTGTGCGCTCGACGTCGCCCGACGGTCTCGACCAGGTCGAGCAGCTCCGCGCGATCCGAGTGCGCGTCGAGGAGCTGGTCACGCGCCAGGCCACTGCGTTCACCAAGGAGATCGGACCGGCTCTGCAGGAAGCCGGGGTCGCCTTCACCGCCTGGCACGAGCTCGACGCCGAGGCTCAGGCCCAGCTCACCCGCGTGTTCGACGACCGGATCTTCCCGGTGCTCACGCCACTCGCCGTCGACCCCGCGCACCCGTTCCCGTACATCTCGAACCTGTCGCTCAATCTCGCGGTCGTCGTGCGCGATCGTGCGAGTGGCGAGGAGCGATTCGCCCGGGTCAAGGTGCCGCCGCTGCTTCCCCGGTTCGTGAGCGTGCCCGACAGCTCACGGTACGTTCCGTTGGAGCAGGTGATCGCCGCGCATCTCGACGCGCTGGTCGCGGGCATGGAGGTGCTCGCGCAGCATCCGTTCCGCGTCACCCGCGACGCCGACATCGAACTCAGCGATGAGTCCGAGGATCTTCTCGCGGCGATGGAGATCTCACTGCGGCAACGGACGAAGTTCGGTCTCGCGGTTCGGCTCGAGGTCGACACGAAGATCACGCCCGAGGTGCTCGCGCTGTTGTGCCGCGAGCTCGAGCTCGGCGCGAACGACGTCTATCAGGTCGACGCGCCGCTCGATCTCAGCGGGTTGTGGGATCTCTACAGCCTGCGACGGCCCGAGCTGAAATACCCCACGTTCACCCCCCAGAACCCGCCGCCACTCGCGGGCGGAAAAGACAGCGACGTGTTCTGGGCGATGCGAAACGGCGACGTGCTCTTGCACCACCCGTACGACTCGTTCGCGAACTCGGTCGAGGCGTTCGTCGAGCAGGCCGCGGGCGACGACGCGGTGCTCGCGATCAAGCAGGCGCTGTACCGCACCGGCGGAGACGAGGCCGGCATCGTCGTGTCGCTCGTCAAGGCGGCCGAGGCGGGAAAGCAGGTCGTCGCACTCGTCGAGCTGAAGGCCCGCTTCGACGAGCAGGCGAACATCGAGCGGGCCCGGATGCTCGAGCAGGCGGGCGCACACGTTGTGTACGGGCTCGTCGGGCTCAAGACCCATGCCAAGGTCCTGTTGGTCGTTCGCCAGGAGCCGGACGGAATCCGCCGCTACTGCCACTTCGGCACCGGCAACTACAACCCGAAGACCGCCACGTCGTACGAGGACCTCGGCGTGCTTTCCAGCGATTCCGACCTCGGATCCGACCTGTCGGAGCTGTTCAACCACCTCACCGGCTACAGCCGGCCGGGCGAATACCGCCGACTGATGGTCGCGCCGATGCACCTGCGCGACGAGTTGCGGGACCTCATCCGTGGCCAGGCCCGTCCCGACGGTGAGATCACGATGAAGATCAACGCGCTCGTCGACTCGGAGATGATCGACGAGCTGTACGCCGCATCCGATGCGGGGGCGCAGATCGATCTCGTCGTCCGCAGCATTTGCTGCCTGCGCGCCGGCGTTCCCGGCCTGTCCGCGAACATCACCGTTCGTTCGATCGTGGGTCGGTATCTGGAGCACTCGCGGATCATCCGCTTCGGCAAGATGGGACACCCCGACACCGAATACGTCATCGGCTCCGCCGATCTCATGCCCCGCAACCTCGACCGGCGGGTAGAATCGATGCTGCGCATCACCGAAGCGCGCATACGCGCGCGCCTCGACGAGATCCTGTCGATCAACTTCGCCGACGACGTGCTGGCCTGGACGCTCGAGCGCGACGGCACGTGGCACAAGGTCGAGACGGTGGCGGGCATCGAGTCGCAGGTGCGGTTCCAGGAGCTGGCGGTGGCGCGCTCCAAAGTCCGCTCCCCCGACGGCTGACGTCATGAGCGATCGCGATATCACCGTTTCCGAGGTCGTCTGCCGTGCCATCTCGCAGTCGTACGAGCGCCTGGTCGCCCACGAGCCGGACCTCCGGGTCGGCGACGATCCCGAGTCGGTCCACCAAGCGCGGGTCGCGACGCGCCGGCTCCGTTCCGATCTGCGCACGTTCGAGCAGTTCGTCGACGCGCAGTGGGCCGCCGACCTGCGCGCCGACCTGCGCTGGTTGGGTTCAGAGCTCGGCGCGGTACGCGACATCGAGGTACAGCGCGACCGCCTGCGCACCCACGCGGCCCGACTTCCTACGGCCGAGGCCGAGGCGGCGCGGCGAGTCGTGCGGAGGCTCGACGCCGACCGAGCGGCGGCGAGATTCGATCTGGTCGTGACGCTGAGTCTGGCGCGCTACACGGAGTTGCGCGCCCGCCTCGCGTCGGCCGCATCCCGTCCCGTGCTCACCGAGACGGCGTTGACCCGCGCGTCCGACGCGCTGGCGCCCGTGGTGAGGGTCCGATGGAAGAAGCTCCGGCGGGCGGTGCGCAGGTTGGGCGACAACCCCTCGGACGAGGCACTCCACTCGTGCCGCGTGCGTGCCAAGCAGTGCAGATACGCGGCCGAAGCGTGCGAGCCGGCGTTCGGCAAACCCGCCCGCCGGCTCGCCCGGGCCACCGCGAACGTGCAGGACGTGCTGGGCGAGCATCAGGACGCCGTCGTCGCGGACGCGTGGCTCGCCAAGACCGCGCACGAGTGCTCACCCGCCGAGGCGTACGCGATCGGGATGCTCGCGCAGCTCGAACGCGAGGCCGCGGCCGTCGCCCGGGCCGAGTTCCCGGACGTGTGGCGGCGCGTCGACACCGAGCGCGTACGCGGCTGGCTGTGACCAAGGCCCGGGGATTGGTTCAGGCCGCGGGCGGAGTCGTGACGCGCAATGCGCGGGACGGAACGCTGGAGGTGCTCGTCGTGCACCGGCCGCGCTACGACGATTGGAGCCTCCCGAAGGGCAAGCTCGAGCCCGGCGAGTCGTTCGAGGATGCGGCCCGCCGGGAGATCGAGGAAGAGACGGGCGTCCGGGTCGAGCTGGGCGCCGCCCTCCCGACCACCGATTACGTCGACCGGCACGGCCGACCCAAGGTCGTGCATTACTGGCGGATGACACCCGTCGGTGAAACGGCGTGGGAGCCGAACGACGAGGTCGACGAGACGCGTTGGCTAACGGCCGCGGAGGCGGGGACACTACTGTCGTACGAACACGACCGGCGCCTGGTCGCGGCGGTCGACGACAGTGCTCGTGGAGGTCCGTCGTGACGGTTTATCTCGTTCGCCACGCCAAGGCGGGAGAGCGCAGCGCGTGGGAGGGGGAAGATCAGTTGCGTCCGTTGTCGGTACGCGGCCACCTGCAAGCGCGCGGCTTGCTCCAAGTCCTGGATGGCGCGCAGTTCGACCGGCTGCTGTCGAGCCCGTACGTTCGCTGCATGGAAACCGTGGTTCCGCTCTCGGGCGAACGCGGCGTCGCGATCGAACCGGTCGACGCGCTTGCCGAAGGCGCCGCACTCGACGAGGCGCTGGCGCTCGTCCGCAAGCACACCGCACACGGCGCCGTGTTCTGCACCCACGGCGATGTTGTGCCGATGCTGCTCCAGCACTATGCGAGCCACGGCGTCGACATCGGCGCCGCCCCCCAGTGGCCGAAGGGATCGACCTGGGCGCTCGACACCGATGCGACCGGCGAGGTGACGTCGGCCCGTTATCTTCCGCCGCCGCCCGACTGACGACGGTGCCGCGCGTACGCGGGCCGGCGCTCACCAGGTTCATAACGACTGGTCGCTCGCGCTTCGCCTCCCATTCGGTCGGCTCCGCTGCCGCTCCTAGGTCACTCGCAACGCGTCGCGCAGCGCGCGTACCCGCCGGCGATCGACGCTCCACCACACCCATCGTCCCCGCTTGTCGCCGCGCAGGATACCGGCGTCGGCAAGGACCTTCGTGTGGTGGGAGACCGTCGGTTGCGACTTGCCGAGCGGCGCGAGCAGATCACATGCGCAACACTCGCCGGCGTCGGCGACGATGCTGAGGAGCCGCAGGCGCACCGGATCGGCCAGCGCGGCAAAGGCGCTCGCCAGGTCGTCGGCCTCCTGCTCGTCGAGCGGCTCGAGCAGCGGGCGGGGACAGCACTCCGTCTCGGTACTCGTCCGATCGGGCGTGCGCGCCATCTGAGCTCCCGGTGATCCCTGTTTTCCTTGGATGTCGTATTGACAGACGTCGATACATCGATGATAGTCGATCTATGACGCGCCTCCAACTCGCCCTGAACGTCTCCGACCTCGAAACCGCGGTCGCCTTCTACACGAAGCTCTTTGCGACCGCTCCCGCGAAGCGCCGACCCGGCTACGCGAACTTCGCGATCACCGATCCGCCGCTCAAGTTGGTGTTGTTCGAGGGCGCCGGAGTGCCGGGATCGTTGAACCACCTCGGGATCGAGGTCGCGACGACCGACGAGGTGCGCGCCGCGCAGGCGCGCCTGTCGGCAGACGATCTCGACACGACCGTTGAAGACGGCGTGGCATGTTGCTTCGCGGTGCAGGACAAGGTGTGGGTCGACGGCCCCGACGATCGTCCCTGGGAGATCTATACGGTGCTCGGCGACGTGGCCGACAGCGACAGGTGCTGCGAGGCGGCGCCCGAGTCGGCCGCCCGCTGCGGCTGACCGAGTTCGTGGATCGCGATCTGGCTCGGCGCGCGAGCGCCGAGCTCGTCGGTACCGCGCTGCTCGTCGCGATCGTCGTCGGGTCGGGAATTGCCGCGCAGCGCCTGTCTCCCGAAGACATCGGGCTGCAGCTGCTGGAGAATTCGATCGCGACCGGCGCCGGGCTCGCCGCGCTGATCCTCGCGATCGGGCCGGTCTCGGGCGCGCATTTCAATCCCGTCGTCACGCTCGCCGATCGACTCCTCGGCGGGAACACCACGCGCGAGGCGATCGTGTACGTATCGGCACAGATCGGCGGGGCCTGCGTCGGCGCGGTGGCGGCCAATCTCATGTTCTCGCTGCCGGTGGTGACACTGTCGACCCGCGCCCGCTCGGCCGGTGGTCTGTGGCTCGGAGAGTTCCTCGCCACGTTCGGACTGCTGCTCGTCATCTTGGGGGTGGTGCGCTCCAGACGATCGTCTGCCGCCGCGTACGCGGTCGGCGGCTACATCGCGGCCGCGTATTGGTTCACGTCGTCGACGAGCTTCGCCAACCCCGCCGTCACCGTCGGGCGCACGCTGACCGACACGTTCGCGGGCATCAAGCCGACGAGCGCCCCGGCGTTCATCGTCTTCCAGGTCGCGGGCGCGATCAGCGCCATGCTGCTCGCCCGCTTCTGGAATCCGAACATCCCGGCCGCCGACCTGGTGGTGGCCCACGAACCATGAGTCGTTCCGGAACTACTACGAAGCCGCGGCGGTCGCCCGCTCGTACCGATAGCCGACACCGCGCACCGTCACGATGCGCTTCGGATTCGCGGGATCGATCTCGACCTTCGACCGCAGACGCTTCACATGCACGTCGAGCGTCTTGGTATCGCCGAAGTAGTTGGGGCCCCAGATCCGGTCGATGAGCACGTCTCGGGTGAGGACGCGCCCGGCGTTCGTGAGCAGGAGCTCGAGCAGCTCGAATTCCTTGAGCGGGAACGCCATCGACATTCCCCGGACGAACACCTCGTGGCGCCCCGTGTCGAGCCGGACGTCGCCGATCTCGATCACGTCGGCCGGATCGGTCTCCTGCTCGGAAACGGGGATTCGGCGGAGCGCGGCCCGCACCCGCGCGATCAGCTCCCGCAGCCGGAACGGTTTGGTCACATAATCGTCGGCGCCGACCTCCAACCCGACCACGGCGTCGATCTCGGCGTTGCGGGCGGTGACCATGATGATCGGGACACGCGATCGCGCCCGCAGCTCACGGCACACGTCGATGCCGGAGATCTTGGGAAGCATCACGTCGAGCAACACGAGCGCGGGCCGCGCCGCATCGAAACGCTCGATCGCCTCCGGGCCGTCGGCCGCGGTCTCCACGAGAAAGCCCTCACGTTGCAGCGCTACGGCGAGCGCGTCGCGGTACGACTGCTCGTCGTCGACCACGAGTATCAGGGGCGGGTCGGGCATCGGTCCTCCGACGTTGGTGGTCCTTCGGCGATGCCGCGCGCCGAGCCGTTGGCGAGCGGCATGTAGAGCGTGAACGTCGATCCTTCGCCCTCGCGCGAATGCACGCTCACTTCGCCGCCGTGCGCCTGGGCGACGTGCCGCACGATCGCGAGCCCGAGCCCGGTGCCGCCTGTGTCGCGGCTGCGCGCGCGGTCGACCCGGTAGAACCGCTCGAAGATGCGCTCGAGATCACGCGTCGGAATCCCGATGCCGTGATCGCGCACGACAAAGGCGATCCGGTCGTCGACGACACACGCCCCGATCTCGACCGGCTGGTTCGGGCCCGAGTACTTGATCGCGTTGTCGACCAGGTTCACCAGCGCGCTGCGCATCTGGCGGGGATCGCAGACGATCTCGAGATCGGGCGGCTCCGGACCGACGAGCAGCGGAACCTCGGCCGCGGCGGCCGCAGCCTGGACGAGGTCGACACACTCCGACAGGAGCAATCGGATCGGCATCGGCGCGCGGGTCGGCGCCTCCTGGGCCTCGATCGTGCTGAGATCGAGCAGGTCGTCGACGATCCGAGCAAGCCGGTCGGCCTCGCGCACGACGCGGTCTGCGAGCCGTTGAACCACGGCGACATCGTCGGTCGCGGCCATGGTCTCCGCGAGCAGACCGAGCGCGCCGATCGGGGTCTTGAGCTCGTGGCTGACGTTTGCGACGAAGTCACGCCGAACACTTTCGACCCGCCGCGACTCCGAGATATCTCGGGTGAAAGCGACCGCCCCCACGATCTCGCCGTTTCTGCGCAGCGGGAACGCGCGCAGCTGCAGCACTTGACGCGGGGGGCCATAGAGCTGGAGCTCACGTTCGGAGCTGTGACCCGTGAGGGCGTCCTGGACGAGCTCTGTGATCGCCTCCTCGGCGAGGACTTCCCCGGTACGCGCGCCCGCGAAGCGTCGCGCCACCGAGTTGCGCACGACCTCCCGGCCGATCCGATCGACAACGATGATCGCGTCGCTCGACTCGTCGAGGGCCGCGAGCAACCAATGTTGCACCGCCTCCGAATGCAACACCCGATCCTCCGCCTCGCGCTGCGTTTCGGCAATCGCGTCGACCAACGAAAGATTCTCGGGAACGTCGACCGCGCGCCCGACGCGGTCCAGCTCGCGTCGGGCGAAGACCAACTCACGCGCGATGAAGACGACGACTGCCCACCCGACCAGACCGATGACGACGAAGAATGCCGTCACGATCGCAGTGAGGCGAGCCGGTTCATCCGAATCGACCCGTGATGTAACCCTCGGTGCGCGCGTCGGAGGGATTGGTGAAGATCTTGTCGGTGGCGTCGTACTCGACGAGCCGACCGACCCGGTGTTCGTGTTCGTCGACATCGGCCGTCACGAACGCCGTCATGTCGGACACCCGAGCGGCCTGCTGCATGTTGTGCGTCACGATCACGATCGTGTAGTTGCGCTTGAGATCGGCCATGAGGTCCTCGATGCGAGACGTCGCGATCGGGTCGAGTGCCGAGCAGGGCTCGTCCATGAGGATCACATCCGGTTGCACAGCGAGACAGCGCGCGATGCACAGCCGCTGCTGCTGTCCACCCGACAGCGCGAACGCCGACTGCTTCAGCTTGCCCTTCACCTCGTCCCAGAGTGCCGCGTTCACGAGCGCCTCCTCGACGATGTCGTCGAGGCCCTTGCGCCGGCCGGTGATGCGCGGCCCGAACGCCACGTTGTCGTAGATCGACTTCGGGAAAGGGTTCGGTCGCTGGAACACCATGCCGATGCGCCGGCGCACCTCGACCGGGTCGACATCCGGCGCGTACAGGTCGTGACCGTGGTACGAGATCCGGCCCGAGACCCGGGCCCCGGCCACCAGGTCGTTCATCCGATTGAAGGAACGCAACAACGTGCTCTTCCCACAACCCGACGGTCCGATCAACGCGGTGATCTGGTTGCAGTGGACATCGAGCGACACACCCGCGACCGCCACCGCGTCGAAATAGCTGACACTGACGTCTCGAAGCTCGAAGACGACCTCCGCGCGCGAAGGGCGCGCCGCGAACTCGCCGTCCTTCGACCCCGTGTCCTTCGCGCGGACACTCACCATCGGCATTGTCATGGCTTCACCCGGTTCGGCTGAGGACACGTTCGACCTTCCGCAAGCGATCAGCGTCGGCCCAGCATCGCGGCTGGGTCGCAGGCTCGCCAAGCGCCCGCCAACATGGCCATGGTAGGGACGCCGGCTGACCGGACCGTATGGTACGGATGACCTGAAGGTGAACCAGGAGTGAACAGAAGGCGAGTCGGATACCGGTGCCCGCGGCCCGGGCGTTTCCGCGGGCAGACTCACGCTGTTCGGAATGAAATTCGGAGGACATAGTGGTCGAGACCCGGCGGACGTTCGACGAGCAGGTCCACGAAGTCCGCGCCGAGGTCGTGAAGCTGGCCGTCAAGAGCTGCGAGCAGATCGGCGCCGCCACCCAGGCGCTGCTCGACGCCGATCTCACCGTCGTCGAAGAGATCTACGACGCGCATCGCGAGATCAAGGAGCGGGTGCTGCAGATCGAGCACCGCGTGTACCAGCTGTTCGCCCTCCAGCAGCCGATGGCCTCCGACCTCCGGGCGCTGCTCGCGGTGTTGCGGATCCTCCACGAGATCGAGCTGACCGGCGGCCTGATGCGCAACGTGGCCCGGGCCACCCGGCGTTTGTATCCCCGCGAGCTCCCGCCTCGCATCCGGGGAATCATCGAGCGGATGGGCGCGCAGGCGAGCGTGCAGACCCACCTTGCCGTCGATGCGTTCGCCGACAGCGACGAGGCGATCGCATCGGCGCTGCCCGACATGGACGACGTGATGGACGACCTCCAAAAGGAGCTGTTCCGGGCCATCTTCTCCGGCTTCTCGGGCGGGTCGACCGACGAGGCGGCACTGCAGATGGCGGTGCAGCTCGCGTTCGTCGGCCGCGACTACGAACGGGCCGCCGACCACGCCGTGATGATCGGGCGCTGGGTCGCGTTCATGATCACCGGACAGCTCCCCGGCGACACCGAACCCGCGTAGCGCGCGCGTCCGGCGTGACGGCACCGATTGTTCCGAGGTGGTTCACGTGTCGTTCACGTCGACGCGCCCGCGTATCCATCCTTCGTTCTTAGTGTCGACGTCGATGCCCACCTCCGAAAGGGGACACCCTTGACTGCGACCACGCCGTCTTCCCGCGTCCGGCGCACCATCGTCGCGCTCGCCGTGCCCGCCCTCCTCCTCGCCGCCTGCGGCAGCGGCTCGAAGAGCTCCGGAGGCTCGCAGACCGCGAGCTTTCAAGCCGGGCAGGGCAACGCCGGCGTCGCGCAGATCGTCTCGAGCACGAACGGCGCGATCGGGTACGTCGACTTCAGTGACGCCGAGGCCGCCAACCTGAAGTTCGCGTCGATCAAGAACGCGGCGGGCTCGTACATCGCCGCGAGCCTGGCCGGCGCGTCGGCGGCCGTGGGCGCCGCGAAGATCGCCGACAACCTGACGTACAGCCCGTTGAACGCATCGGGCGCCGACGCGTACCCGATTACGGCCCCCACCTGGATCATCGTCTACGCCCAGCAGACGGATGCAACGAAGGGACAGGCGCTCAAGACCTTCCTCACCTTCGCCCTCAATGACGGTCAGGGTCTCGCGGAAGGCGCGAAGTTCGCCAAGCTGCCGGACTCCTTGCGGCAAAAGGCGCTCGATCAGCTGTCGAAGCTCCAGATCCCCGCGGGAGGGTCCGGGAGCACGACTCTGAACGGCTCCGGGTCGACGTTCCAAAAGGCGTTCGACCAGGTCGCGATCCAGGCGTTCCAGCAGAAGAACTCGGGCATCACCGTGAACTACGCGGGTGGGGGATCCGGCAAAGGCAAGACCGACCTGCAGACCAAGACCGTCGACTTCGCCGGAACCGACAGCCTCGTGAAGGATGCAGACCTCCCGAAGTACCAGGGCGGCGCGATCCTCTACTTCCCGACGGTTGCCGCACCGATCACCGTGTCGTTCAACCTGAGCGGCGTCGACTCGCTCCAGCTCAGCGGGCCGACGATCGCGAAGATCTTCAGCGGGAAGATCACGAAGTGGAACGATCCCGCGATCGCCAGCGACAACGCGGGCGCCACCCTGCCGGACACCGGCATCACCGTGGTGCACCGCGCCGACGCCTCCGGCACGACGAGCAACTTCACGAAGTACGTCGTTGCCGCCGGCGGCCCGGACTGGACGCTCGGGACCGGCGACACGGTCAACTGGCCGTCGTAACGTCCGTTCCATGACCTCGCTGGCCCCGTCGCCCGAGCACGGCGCAAGCGATCCGCTCCCGAGCACGGCCGGCGGCGTCCAGGTCGATCGCACGTTTCGCGCGATCGCCTTCGCCGCCGGCCTGCTCGTGCTCGCGATCCTCGCCCTCATCGCGTACACGACGACCAGGAATGCCTGGCCCGCGTTCACGCACCAGGGACTGCGCTTCCTGACCAGCCGGAGCTGGGACCCCAACCAGAACCAGTTCGGCGCGCTCGACTTCATCTACGGAACGATGCTCACCGCCGTCATCGCCATCGGGCTCGCCGTCCCGGCCAGCCTCGGTATCGCGCTCTTCATCACCGAGCTCGCGCCGAAGCGTCTGGGGTCCGCGGTGACCTACGTCGTCGACCTGCTCGCCGCGATCCCTTCGGTCGTCTACGGCTTCTGGGCCCTCGCCGTGCTCACCTCGCCGGCGGCCGACTTCTACGGCCACATCTCGGACACGCTCGGCCGGGTGCCGGTGCTCAGCAGTTTCTTCGGCGGCCCCGCATCCGGGGCGAGCTTCATGACCGCCGGCGTGATCCTCGCGGTGATGATCATCCCCATCGTCACCTCGCTCAGTCGCGAGGCATTGGCTACCGTCGCGCAGGACGACAAGAACGGCGCGCTCGCGATGGGCGCGACCCGCTGGGAGATGCTGCGCGTCGCGGTGTTCCCCCGCGTGCGCAGCGGTCTGATCGGCGCCGCCATGCTCGGCCTCGGTCGAGCGATGGGCGAGACGATCGCGGTCGCGCTCGTCATCGGGAGCAGCCACAAGGTGACCACGCACCTCTTCCGCCAGGGCGACACGATGGCTTCAGTCATCGCGCACAACTTCCCCGAGGCGACCGACCTGCACCGCGCGGCACTCATCGGGCTGGGCGTCGTCCTGTTCGCGATCACCATCGTCGTCAACATGGTCGCCCGCGTCGTGGCGAACCGGTCATCGGCCATGTCGGGAGTGCGGCGATGACTGTCGTCACTCCCCCGACGCCGACGGACCGCGACGATCCGGGCGCGTGGATCCTCGAGCGTGCAGTCTCACCACGTCGCCGCATCACCAACGCGTTCGCGACGACGTGGATGATCGGATCGCTTCTTCTCGCGCTCGTCCCCGTCGTCGTCATCGCGACCTACGTGGCCAGCAGGGGAGCGAGCGTGATGAGCTTGAGCTTCCTCACGAAGAACCTGCCCATCGTCACGCAGTTTGCGGGAGGCGGCATCGCGCCGGCCATCGTCGGCACTCTGGTGATCACCGGCTTCGCCGCGTTGATGGCCATCCCGCTCGGCGTGCTCGCCGCGGTCTACCTCAACGAGTACGGGCGCCAGAATCGCATCGCCAAGACGATCCGGTTCATGGCCGACGTGATGACCGGCGTGCCGTCGATCGTCATGGGCCTGTTCGTCGCGACGATCTGGGTGAGCGCGGGCCTCCACTTCGGCTACTCGGGCTTCGCGGGCTCGCTCGCGCTCGCGGCGCTCATGCTGCCGATCGTCATTCGGTCGTGCGAGGAGATGCTGAAGCTCGTTCCCGACGACCTTCGTCAGGCGAGCGACGCGTTGGGCGCACGGCGATGGCGCACCGTGGTGTCGGTCGCGATCCCCGCGGCCCTCCCGGGCATCGTCAGCGGCGCGATGCTGGCCGTGGCCCGCGCCGCCGGTGAGACGGCGCCGTTGCTCTTCACCATCGGAGTCACGAGCAAGGTGCATCCCGACATCTTCTCCGGCACGAACACCACCTTGTCGCAGGAGATCTGGTTCAACGCGCAGACCCCGTTCGCGGCGGCCAAGGACCGCGCGTGGGGGGCGGCCCTGACCCTCATCGTCATCGTGTTCGTGTTCACCGTCGTCGCGCGGATCGTGTCGTCGCGCTTCGCGTCCGCCCGGCGCTAGTTTCGAGCCTCAGCACGTCGCGACTACTCGGGCTCGTCGCCGAGATCCCACTCGAGGATGAGGTGCTCGCGTTCCGCGTCGCGTGCGACGCGCTCACGGTTTCGGCGGAATTGTGGGTCGTAGACGGGCAACAACTGCAAACGGGCCATGGCCCGCTGCCGGAACTCGTCGATGGCCCGCTGGTCGCCGAACACCCGGTGGATCTCCCAATGAGGCGCGACCGGGCCGGTGTACACGACCCGCACATGACCTTGCGGGGGGATCTCCTCGAGCTCTTCGGGGTCGATGGCCATCACGCGCTCCTCGTCAGACGACGGGTCAGGGTAGCGCCGGTCCTGCCCGAGGACGGCTCGACCCGTGGAATTCCATCCGTCGCGCCCGCCGGCACCGGAAATTCATGAAATGCCCACACGAATCATGGAGCGAAGCGGCTCTCCCGAACGTCTGAGAGTTTGTCGTTGGTTGGATCGGGGCAGTTGCAGTGAGGGCAGTGAGGAACGCAGCGACGAAAAACCCCTGACGAAACCACGGGTACGCGTCGAACCAAGGAACGTAGCGAGCCGTAAGGCTCCGTCGAAGGGGAGGTGATCGTGGACGAGACTCCCGAGGAATACGCGTGGATGCTCCATGCCCGTTGCCGGGGAGCCAGCCCCACCGAGTTCTTCCCGTCCGACGGTCTCGGCGTGGAGTCGGCCCAGCACGTCTGTGAGGGCTGCCCGGTGCGGACCGAATGCCTCGAGTACGCGCTGGTCAACCGCATCGAACACGGAGTGTGGGGTGGAGCATCGGAGCGCGAGCGCCGCCGCATCCTGCGCCGACGACGCGAGCTGATTCCCTCGCCGCCGAGCTGACCGGAGCCGCCCGCGCGCTCAGGCGTTCGTGCAGGTGTCGAGCAGGAGCTCGATGTCGTCGCGGGCCGAGACCTGGAACGGCACTGCACCCACGCCGAGTACGAGCGTGTCGACGCCAAGTTCCTCCCACTCGCGAAGTTGGGCACGAACCTCGTCGACGGTACCGACGAGACGGCCGACCCGAAACGTCGCGAGGTCGACGCCGTCGAGCACCCCCTTCGGTGACTGCTCGCGCAAACGGTCGAAGCGCCGCTCGAGATCGGTCTCGTCCTCGCCGCACAGCGCATACAGCCCCAGCGTCCGCCACATCGTCGCCGGGTCGCGGCCGACCCTCTCGCAGGCATCGTCGACCACGTGCCGGCGTTCCCGATAGGCCTCGGTGGTCCACACCCAGCAGGTGTTCCAACCGTCCGCATGCTCCGCGGCAATACGGAGCAACCGGTCGCCCTTCCCGCCGACGAACACTCGGGGCCGCGGTTGCTGGACCGCACGCGGCCGGTTGGTCGCGCCGCGAGCGCGGTGGTGCGCACCTTCGTGGCTGAACGGCCCCCCGCCGAGGAGACCCTTGACGACCTCGAGCGCGTCGACGAGACGGTCGAGCCGTTCGCCCGGACGCGGCATCTCGGTGCCAAGGGCGACGTACTCGGGCGCGTACCACCCCGCGCCGAGCCCGACGTCGAGCCGGCCACCACTCACGCAATCGACGGTCGCCAACGCCTTGGCCAACACCGCCGCCGGACGCAACGCCTCGAGCAGCACGAGCGTTCCCAACCGCACGCGCGGAACGGCACGCGCGAGCGCCGCCAGCGTGACGATCGGATCGAAGCACCCCTCGCGCTGGTCCGATCCGCCGTACTTCGCGAGATCGAGGAACAGGTGGTCCGAGAGCCACACCGAGTCGGCCCCTCCCTGTTCCGCGAGCCGCGCGTGCTCGACGATCGTCGCGAACCGCAGCGGTCGCTCCCCCGCCACCGAGTAGTCGTACTGCGGCAGCGCCAGCCCGATTCGCATTCGAGCGAGCGTACTCACGCCGAGGTGCCCCTACGCTTGCCGCGGTGCTGGAGTGCGTCGTCAACGTGTCCGAAGGACGCGACATGCATCGCCTCCGCACGATCGCCGGCGCGTGCGGCCGGTCGCTCATCGACGTGCACGCCGACCCTGACCATCACCGGTCAGTTTTCACCCTCGCCGGACCTGGGCCCCGCGACGCAGTCGGCGGCGCCCGATTGCTCGCGGTCGCGGTGGCGGAGCAGTGCTCGATCGTCGATCACGCCGGTGAGCATCCCCGCCTCGGGGCACTCGACGTCGTGCCGTTCGTCGCCCTCGGCGAGTCCAAGATCGAGCGGGCGCATGCGGCCGAAGAAGCGCGCGAGTTCGGCGAGTGGTGGGCGCGCCAATTCTCGGTCCCCGTATTCCTGTACGACGATGCCGACCCCGAGCAACGCGACCTCCCGAGCGTACGATCGACGTGCTTTCGCACCCGAGAGCCCGATTTCGGACCCGCTGCTCCGCACCCCCGGCTCGGCGCGACCGCCGTCGGCGCGCGTCGGCCGCTCGTCGCTTGCAACTGCGTGCTCGCGAGCCCCGACATCAGCGTGGCGCGCCGGATCGCCCGAGAGACACGCGAGCGATCGGGTGGATTACGAGGGGTCCGAGCGCTCGGCTTCTTCCTGGACGTTGCGCAGCGCGCGCAGGTGTCGATGAATCTCGTCGAGCTCGAGTGCACCGGGCTGCAGGACGCGTGCCTGCATGTTCGCGTCCTCGCCCGTCAGCACGGGACCGACGTCGCACGGGTCGAGCTGGTCGGTCTCATTCCGCGCCGCGACCTCGACCGCTGCACCGACGACTTCCTCCGCTGGAGCCGCCTCGACGCGGAATCGACCATCGAGGCGCGGGTCGGCAAGGGCCCGCGCTGGTGGCCCGGCGACCCTCGTCCGAAGCCCGTCGCCACCTGAGTGCGGCGGGTCGGCCGGTCGGGACGCTCGAGAGGCGGTCAGGCGCTGGCGAGACCGCGACGGGCGAGCGCCCGCTGACGGCGGATGCGCCGGCGTTCCCGCTCGGACATGCCGCCCCAGATTCCGAACTTCTCGCCGTGGCGTAGGGCGTACTCGAGGCACTCGGTACGCACCTCGCAGCCACCGCAGACGCCCTTCGCCTCCTTGGTGGAAGCGCCGCGCTCGGGGAAGAACAGATCGGGATCGACTCCCAGGCAGTTGGCTCGCTCCTGCCAATGCCGGTCACCGGCGTCGACGTCGAGCTGAATCAACATCTCTCTCATCGGCTGCCCCCTCGCTCGTGATCGGACCGTCTCCCAGTTGGGCGTCCGGGAGGGGCCGGGCTGTGAATACCGCCGATGGAATTACAACGGCGTCATTCTGTCAACCCGGTGAACGGGGCGCAAGGGGGAGTTTCGATCGGCGACGTGTCCGGAAAGCCGCGAAGGGCGTATACGCCGCGATCCTCTCGAAACGTCGGCTCAGGCGCCCGCCTCGGGGTCGAGACGCAGCGACGCCGAGTTCATGCAGTAGCGCGAACCCGTCGGACGCGGACCATCCGGGAACACATGACCCAGATGGGCGCCGCAGTTCCGGCACCGGGCCTCGGTCCGCGTCATGCCGTGGCTGTGGTCGACCTGCTCCTCCACCGCGTCGTCCCCGAGCGCCTGGAAGAAGCTCGGCCAGCCGGTGCCGGAATCGAACTTCGTCTCCGAAGAAAAGAGTGGGGCTTCGCAGCAGACGCAGGCGTACGTGCCGTCGTCGTGGCAATCCCAGTACTCGCCGGTGAACGCCGGCTCAGTTCCGGCGCGGCGAGTCACTTCGAACTGCTCCGGAGTCAGGCGCTGACGCCAGTCTTCCTCATTCTTCGGAAGTTGGTCGTGAGGGGTCTCGGGCATGTGATCTCCTTCGTCGAGCGGACCAACGCTCGCGCATGCAGCCGCGTTCCCGCGGCCACGTACAAATCAGCCGGCGCGGCGCTCGGAGCGCTTCTGGTCGAGGAAGTCGACGAGGACATAGTCGCCGAGGGTCTCCGGAGTCGTATAGAAGGCGCGACCACGATTCATCTTCATCATGCGCTCGACGAACTCCCGCAGGTAGAAATTGTCCTCGAGCATGAACGTGTTGATGCGGATCCCGTCCTTCGTGCAGCGCTGCACCTCGCGCAGCGTCATCTCGATCGTGCGCGGGTCGGGGGGGTAGTCGAAGAAGGGTTCGCCGTTCTCGAGAATGTGGGCGGTGGGCTCGCCGTCGGTGATCATGACGATCTGCTTGCGACCGGTCTGGCGGGCCAGCAGCTGGCGGGCCAGCAGCAACGCGTGCTGCATATTGGTGCCCCACTCGAAGTCCCACGTCGCTTCCGGGAGACGCTCGGGCTTCACCTCGCGGGCGACGCGTCCAAAGCTCACCATCCCGAGGTAATCACGCGGGAACTGCGAGCTGATGAGCGCATGCAGCGCCATCGCGACTTTCTTCGCCGCGAGGAACCTGCCGCGCATCTCCATCGAGAGCGACACGTCGAGCATGAGAACAGTGGCGCTGCGCGAGAGCTGCTCCGTGCGTTCGATCTCGAAGTCGTCGGGCAGCATGTGCACCGGCGTGCCCGCACCCTGACGCGTGATCGCATTCTTCAACGTCCGGCCGACGTCGAGGTGGAACGGGTCGCCGTATTCGTATTGCTTGTGCTCGTCGGAGCGCTCGTGCCCGAAGCCCGCGCGCTCGATCTCGTGTCGTCCCGCACGGTCCTGCAGGAGACGCCGGAAGAGGTCGCCGAGCGCGCGCTGACCGATCCGCCGGATGCCCTTCGGCGTGAGCTCCATGCGTCCCTCGCGTTGTTCGATGAGCCCTGCCTCCTCGAGCTCCTTCGCGAGGTTCGCGAGCTGCCGGAGCGAGCGCGCCGCGTCGTCGCCGAGCAGTTCGCGCACCTTGTCGAGGTCGACCTCCGCCAACGGTCCGGGACTGGTCGCGTTGCGCAGGAGGTTCTCGAGTGCGTCGATGTCGCCGAGCTGGTCGAGCAGACCGCTCATGCCGTCGAGCGGCAGTGGCTCGTCGCCGCGGAAACGCATGCCTTGCCCCCAACCCGCCTGCGGGAACGCGTTCCGGAGGTTTTGGCCGAGCTGGTCGACCTGCCACCGCAGATCCATGTCATCGAGCAGCGCGTTCGCCATCTCCTGCAGTTGCGCCCGCTGCTCGGGCGTCATCGAGTTGAGCAGCTGCTGCATCTGGGCCATGGAGCGCGCCATCTGCTCGAGCAGCTCGTCGAGCGTTTGCGGGTTGTCGGGGAAGAAGTCGCCGTAGCGATCCATGAACCCGGCGAAGTCGGGCTCCTCACCGGCTTCGCGCTGCTCGAGCATGTGGTTGAGCTCGCCGAGCATGTCCTTCATGCGTTGCAACTGCTCGGGCGACATCTGTGACATGCCCTGGTTGAGCTGATTGAACATCGAGTCGAGGAGCTGCTTCTTGAGCTCTTCCATCAGCTCCTCGAAGTGCTGACGCGCGTCGTCGTCCATCCAGTCGTATTGCTGAAGGTCGCTCACGCGCCCGGCGAGGTCGGGCGGCAGCTGCTCCAGCTGCTCGCGGCGTTGCCGCGCGAGCTCGTCGAGCAGCTCCTCGCGGCGCTTGTCGCCCGACTGTTGGGCCTCGTCGACGCGGCGATCGATGCCGGTGCGCTCTTCGGCGACGATCTCGTCGAGGCGGTTCGCGATGTCCTCGTACACGCCCCCGAGGTCGTAGCGGTCGAGTTGCTCGCGCCGACGTTCCCGCAATTTTTCGAGCATCTCCCGCACCCCCTGGACATCACGGCCCTGGCGATCCTGGAACCCCTGCTGCATCATCCGGCGGAGCGCGGCGTTGAGATCCCCGTGGTAGAGGAGATCGTCGGTCATCTCCTCGAGCAACGCGTCGGCGTCGAGGTCGAACCCGACCTGGGTGCCGTCCCAGCGGGAGTATCGAGCACGGGTCGACATGCCGTTACCGTACCCCCGTGACGATCGGCGAGGACTTCTGGTGGGGCACCGCGGCTTCGTCGACCCAGGCCGAGGGCGCCGCTCCGGCATCCGACTGGTTCGCGCTGGAGCGCTCCGGCGCGATGCCGCCGAGCCGCGACGGCAACGGCTTCGCCGAACGCTTCGCAGACGACTTCGCGCTCTACGCGCAGCACGGGCTCGCTCATCATCGTCTCTCGATCGAGTGGGCGCGCATCGAACCCGAGGAAGGCCGGCGCAACGACGCTGCGATCGAGCACACGATCGAGGTGCTCACCGCGGCGCGCGATGCCGGCGTCGCGCTGTGGGCCTGCCTGCACCACTTCACACTTCCGGGTTGGTTCACCGAGTACGGCGAGGGCGGCTTCGTCGACGACCGTGCCCGTTCCTACTACTGGGCCCGGCACGTGGCGTTCTGCGCGGAGACGTTCGGCGATCTCGTGTTCGGCTGGAAGCCGATCAACGAACCTGCCGCGTACGCGGCCATCTACCCGCACGGAAAGAAGCGGTTCGACATGCTCGGCGCGATGCTGCTCGCGCAGCGCGACGCCTGGCGCGAGCTGCGCGGCGGCGGCAAGCCGGTCGCGACGGTTCACAACCTCTCGCCCGTCTTCACCGTCGCCGACACCATCCCCGCGGACACGATGCAAGCTCGTCTCGATGCCATGATGTGGGACGTCTGGATGCGCGCCGATCGCGACGGCGTGCTGGAGCTTCCGGGCCGACCCTCTCGCGAGGTTCCCGACCTGCGCGAAGCCTGCGACCTCGTCGGTTTCTCGTACTACAGCGCAACGGGCGTCGACGCCGAGGGCACGATCGTGCCGTATCCCACCTCGGCGCGGGTCGGTCCGATGGGCTACGCGCCGTGGAGTGAAGGGCTCGCGATCGTGCTCCACCGCCTGCACGAGGACCTCCCCGATCGTCCGTTGTTGATCTGCGAACACGGCATCGGCACCGACGACGACGACTGGCGTTGCGACGTGTTGCGGGAATCGCTCACGCTCGTCGAGCGCGCGATCACCGACGGGATCGACGTGCGTGGTTTCTTCCACTGGACCGGCGTCGACAACTACGAATGGGACCACGGCTTCGACGTGCAGTTCGGCTGCTTCACGCGCGATCGTGAGCCCCGCGCGAGCGCGGCGTTGCTCAGGTCGTACGCGCGGCCCTGAGCCGTATCGAGATGTCGGCGCACTCCAGGCACACGCTCTCGGGGATGACGCCGACGCGCATCAGCAGCGCGAAGGCCTTGCACCCCAGAAAGGTCGGTGCGCCCGCGACCCACGCGACGAGGGCGAGGGTCGTGAGCGTCGCGCCGGTCCCCTGAGCGAACCGCTACGGCGGCCCGGGCACGGGTCGTTCGGCTAACGGCAGTCTCGGAACCGCGATCCGCGTCACGAACTCGAGCGGGCTCAGCTGGGGCCCGGTGAGAACCCGGGCGACGAAGCCGTGCCGTACGCGAGCGGGATCAGCAGCCATCGCCGAGCCGTGGCGAGCTCGACGACCGAAAGCGCCATCACTCCTGCGGCCACGAGTCGCGCGGCCACCTCGTTGCCCGGGTTCGGGAACGAGAGCAGGCGGATTGCCACGCATCGCGGGCTGCCGGCTAAACCCGACCCATGAAGTCGGCTTTCGGCCGCCCGTCACGGGACTCCATGCCGATTTCTCCGTCGCAACGATTCTTCGGAAGATTCGTCGTAACCCGGTGACCGGGAGCCATGACGGCGCGTGCGAGGAGTTCGATGCAAGAACCTCCGCGCGAAGACCGAAGAATTCGGTTTCAGCCTCGGGAACGGTAGGACGCGCGCGTCCCGACCGCGTCCTTGTTCAGACGCTTCGTCAGGTGCAGACCCTCGAGCACGAACTCGATTCCGCTCGCGATACCCGCGGGCGATTCGCCGACGCCCAGGTCGGAGAGTACGGCCGGCATGCCTTCGAGCTTCGAGAGCAGCTCGCGATACTCGATCGCGGGAACGTCCTCGCCGGTGTGCACGATCGATCCGTCCTCGAATGACGCGACGATCGGCCCCAGGCGCTCGGGGCGCACGCGCGCTCGGAAGACCTCGAGCGTCGCCGCCTTCAGGATGCGCTCGAGCACCTGGCCCTCGCGTCCGTCGTCGAGGGTCTCGATCTCGATCTTGCCCGACGTCGAAGCGGCGAGTGCGGCGAGATCGGAGACACGCGGCACGACTTCGCGCTCTCCACTGGCGAGCGCGCGCCGAGCTGCGTTGGCCACCAGGGTCTCGTAGTTCGAGATCGACAGGCGCGCCGAGACGCCGGATCGTTGATTCACGTGGGGTGAGCGGCGCGCGAGTTGCGAGATCTCGGCGACGACCTCGGTCATGAAATCGGGAACCGACACCTGGAGCCCGGCGCCGACAAGGGGCCGTGCCTCCTGGTCGATGATCGCCATCTCGAGCTCGGTCTCGAGCGGATAGTGGGTTCGGATCTGCGAACCGAAGCGGTCTTTGAGCGGCGTGATGATGCGGCCCCGGTTGGTGTAGTCCTCGGGATTTGCGGTCGCGACGAGCAACACGTCGAGCGGCAGGCGGATCTTGTATCCGCGGATCTGCACGTCGCGCTCCTCGAGCACGTTCAACAACCCCACCTGGATGCGCTCGGCGAGATCGGGGAGCTCGTTGATCGCGAAGATGCCGCGATTGGTGCGCGGCACCAACCCGTAATGGATCGTCAGCTCGTCGGAGAGGTAGCGACCCTCGGCCACCTTGATCGGGTCGACCTCGCCGATGAGGTCGGCGATCGACGTGTCGGGGGTCGCGAGCTTCTCGCCGTAACGGCGATCGCGGTGCACCCATTCGATCGGGGTGTCGTCGCCTCGATCGGCAACGAGGTGCCGCGCATGGCTGGAGGCAGGCGCGTACGGGTCGTCGTTGATCTCACTGCCCGCGACGATGGGCATCCACTCGTCGAGCAGGCAAACGAGCTCGCGGATCATGCGCGTCTTCGCCTGACCACGCTCGCCGAGAAAGATCATGTCGTGCCCGGCCAGCAACGCGTTCGCAAGCTGTGGAAGCACGGTGTCTTCGAAACCGATGACCCCTTCGACCAACGGGCGTTTCTCCGCAAGTGCCCGCACCGCGTTCGCTCGGATCTCTTCCTTGACGGGACGAGACTCCCAGCCGCTGGCGCGCAGGTCTCCAAGGGTTGCGGGACGGCTCATGGGGCGAGCATACGCTGGGGTCCGGTGAGCCGTCAGTCGCGCGCTTCGGAGGTAGTGAGCCTCGCCGGTGAGTGGCGCGCGCACGTGTCCGAACCGGATCTTGCGAGAACCTTTGCGGAGTCCCATTGCGACGACCGCTCGTGGGAGCGCGTTTCCGTTCCGCACCACTGGCGCGCGGAGCGCCCGTTCGCCCACCACGACGGGCCGGTGCTGTACCGCCGCCACTTCACCCACCGGGTGAGTGATCCCCCCGACGCCGGACAGGTCGACGGGCGGCGTTGGTTCCTCGAGCTCGACGGCATTTTCTACTACGGCGACGCGTGGCTCGACGGCGAATATCTCGGCGCAACGGAGGGATACTTCGCGCGCCACGCGTTCGAGGTCACTCGAGGACTCGGCGAGCGCGACGATCACGTGCTCGCGATCGAGGTCACCTGCCCGCCGCAGCGCGATCGAACCGCGAAGCGAACGATCACGGGCGGCTACTGGCAGTCGCCGGTGTTCGACCGGTCGCTGAATCCGGGCGGGATCTGGCGGCCGGTCCGGCTCGCGTCATCGGGCCCGGCGCGCATCGATCGCGCACGCGTGCTGTGCGTCGACGCTTCCGTCGAGCGCGGCCGGCTCGCGTGCCACGTGACGCTCGACGCGGCCAACGAGCACCGCGGCGCTCGCCTGCACGCGATCGTACGCGGACCCGCCGGCGACGTGTTGCTCGACGCGTGGCGAGCCGTCACGCTCGCAGCAGGTACCAACGAGCTCGCGTGGACCCTCACGGTCGACGACCCGCCGCGCTGGTGGCCACGCGGCCTCGGCGCGCAACTGCTGTGCAGCCTGGACCTCGACGTGGAGGTCGATGGCGTCCTGAGCGACGGATTCTCGGAGGTCGTGGCGTTTCGCGACGTGCAGCGGCGCGGATCGACGTTGTCGGTCAACGGCGAGCGCGTGTTCCTGAAGGGCGCGAGCTACGCGCCGGCACGCGCCCTCCTCGGCCAGGCCGACGACGAGCTGATCCGCGCGGATGTCGCGAGCGCGCTCGACGCGCATCTCGACCTCCTACGCGTGCACACCCACGTCGCGCCACCCGCGCTGTACGACGCGGCGGACGAGGCGGGACTCCTTCTCTGGCAGGACTTCCCTATGGAGGGCGGGTACGCACGAGGTGTACGCCGGCAGGCCGCACGCCAGGCGCGCGCGATGGTCGACCTGCTCGGTAACCACCCGTCGATCGTGCTGTGGTGCGCGCACGACGCGCCGCTCGGCGACGACGCACCGGCGCGGGCCCTCGCCAACGCCACTGTGCCGACCTGGGGAAAACAGATACTCGATCGGTCGACGGCACACGCGATCGCACGATCGGACGGCACCCGGCCGGTCATCCGGAGCTCGGGCGCGGGCGACGACTCCCACCTTTGGTTCGGATGGCGGCACGGCACACTCGCCGGCCTCGGTCCCGCCATCCGGGCCGTGCCCCGCCTCGGCCGCTTCGTATCGGCCTTCGGCTCGCAGTCCGTGCCGGAGACTGCCGAATGGATGCGCCCCGAGCTCTGGCCGCGTTTGGCGTGGGACGAACTCGAGCAGCACCACGGGATCGAACGCCGCGCGTTCGACGCGCATGTTCCAGTACAGGACGCGAAGTCGTTCGACGAGTGGTGCGACGCCACGCAGGCCTACCAGGCCGCCCTCCTCCAGCTGCAGATCGAAGATCTGCGCCGCTGCAAGGGCTCACCGTGCGGCGGTTTCGCGGTGTTCTGCCTGGCCGACCCCGGTCCAGCGGTCGGGTTCGGGCTGCTCGACCACGACCGCGTCCCCAAACGCGCGTACGGCGCGGTGCGCGACGCATGCCGCCCCGTCCTCGCCATGGTCGATCCCCGCACCGGCAACGTGCATGTGGCCAACGACACCCACCGGGCGATCATCGATGCCGAGATCGTGGTCGCGGTCGACGGTCGGGCGCGGCATTGGCGCGGCGACATCGACGCGGACGCGGTGGTCTTCGTCGGATGCGCCGATCTCGACGACGCAGTCGACGTGGAGGTCGTGCTCGCTCACGTCGACATCGGACGCGTCGCGAACAGATACCCGCTCCTGATCGTCGAAGCCGGACGCGCCCGGTAGCGGTCAGGGACCCAACGTCTCGATCGCTCGCATGTGAATCTCCGCACGATTCGTCGCTGTTTCCCGGGCGCAGCCTAGAGTCCGAATTCACAAGCTCACGAGTCCGAATTGCAGCGAGTTGGAGACGATGGCGACCACCGCACCCCCGCCGACCAAGCTGGTGAAGACGCCACCGGTCGGCCCGGCCCGACCGATTCGCAAGCTCGTGCCGAACGGCCCGCCCCTGCTGCGGTTCTACCGCTCGTCAGTCGGCAAGAAATGGGTCATGGCCGTGACCGGCGTGATGCTCATGGGCTTCGTCGTGTTCCACCTGATCGGCAACGTGAAGCTCTATCTCTCCAAAGAGGAGATCAACCTTTACGGCGAAGCCTTGCGCGACATGCCCGGCCACCTGCTGCCGCGCACCGTGCTGCTCTGGACGC
The DNA here is from genome assembly GCA_038213435.1 of Acidimicrobiia bacterium. Classification (GTDB taxonomy): domain Bacteria; phylum Actinomycetota; class Acidimicrobiia; order IMCC26256; family PALSA-610; genus PALSA-610. Next base: position 33,840 of record JBBQTI010000004.1, on the reverse strand, counting down.
TTCGATCGGGTCTGTTCGTCGCCTTCGTGCTGCATCTCCATTCCGCGTACAGCCTGACGATGACGAATCGCAAGGCGCGGCCGCAGCGATATCAGTCGAAACGCGACTACGTCGCAGCCGACTTCGCGTCGCGCACGATGCGGTGGACCGGCATCATCGTGCTGCTCTATCTCGTGTTCCATCTCATGGATCTCACGTGGGGAACGGCCAACTCGGAGTGGGTGCGCGGCGATCCCTACAACAACCTCGTCTACAGCCTGCAGCGACCCGTCGTCGCGCTCGCCTACGCGGTTGCGAACGTCGCGCTGGCGTTCCACCTCTACCACGGCGCCTGGTCGATGTTTCAGAGCATGGGCATCAACAACCCGCGCATCAACAAGCTGCGCCGCTCGTTCGCGATCGCGTTCGCCGGACTCATCCTCGTCGGCAACCTCAGCTTCCCGATCCTCATCCAGCTCCACGCGGTCGACCTGGAGTGCCCGCACATCGAACCCACGACCGCACCGTGCAAGGCATGACCATGGCCCTCGACCCCAAGATCCCCGAAGGCCCGCTCGAAGAGAAATGGGACCGCCACCGATTCGAGATCAAGCTCGTCAACCCGGCGAACAAGCGCCGCTTCGACGTCATCGTGGTCGGCACCGGCCTCGCGGGCGCGAGCGCGGCGGCGAGCCTCGCCGAGCTCGGTTACAACGTGAAAGTCGTGACGTTTCACGACTCACCTCGGCGCGCCCACTCGATCGCCGCGCAAGGCGGCATCAACGCGGCCAAGAACTACAAGAACGATGGCGACAGCATTTACCGTCTCTTCTACGACACGATCAAGGGTGGCGACTACCGCTCGCGGGAAGCGAACGTGTACCGGCTCGCGCAGGTGTCGGTCGACATCATCGACCAGTGCGTCGCCCAGGGCGTCCCATTCGCACGCGAGTACGGCGGGTTGCTCGACAACCGCTCCTTCGGCGGCGCTCAGGTGTCGCGCACGTTCTATGCACGTGGTCAGACCGGCCAGCAGCTCCTGCTGGGCGCGTATCAGGCGCTCATGCGTGCGGTGCACTCGTACGGCATCCAGCTCTACCCCCGCACCGAGATGCTCGACGTCGTCGTCAAAGACGGACGGACCGCCGGCATCGTGTGTCGTGATCTGAACACCGGCGAGGTGTTCTCGATGTCCGGGCACGCGGTCGTGCTCGCAACGGGCGGCTACGGAAACGCGTTCTATCTGTCGACGAACGCGAAGAACTCGAACGTGACGGCCGTGTGGCGAGCTGCGAAGAAGGGCGCCTACTTCGCAAATCCCTGTTACACGCAGATCCACCCCACGTGCATCCCCGCGAGCGACGAGTTCCAGAGCAAGCTCACGTTGATGTCGGAGTCGTTGCGCAACGACGGCCGCGTGTGGATTCCGCAGAAGATGGACGACACCCGAGCGCCCGATCAGGTTCCCGAAGCCGATCGCGACTACTTCCTCGAGCGCCGGTATCCCGCCTTCGGGAACCTCGTGCCGCGCGATGTCGCGTCGCGCGCGATCAAGCACGAGGTCGACGCGGGGCGTGGCATCGGACCGCTGAAGAATGGCGTGTATCTCGACCTCTCCGAAGCGACCGGGCGGCTCGGACATGACGTGATCGAGGAGCGCTACGGCAACCTCTTCGAGATGTACGAGCGAATCACCGGCGAGGATCCGTACAAGGTGCCGATGCGCATCTACCCCGCGATCCACTACACGATGGGCGGGCTGTGGGTCGACTACAACCTGATGAGCAACCTGCCCGGGCTGTTCGTGCTCGGCGAGGCCAACTTCTCCGACCACGGCGCGAACCGGCTCGGCGCGTCGGCCCTCATGCAGGGGCTCGCCGACGGCTACTTCGTCCTTCCGTACACCATCGGCGACTACTTAGCACCGCTGCTCGGCACCAAGCCGCTGCCGGTCGACGACCCGGCGTTCGCGGAAGCAGAACAGGCGATCGACGACCAGGTGCGCCGGTTGTTGTCGATCAACGGGAAGCAGACGGTCGACGAGATCCATCGCGAGTTGGGCCGGGTGCTGTGGGACAACTGCGGAATGGCTCGCAGCGAGCAGAGCCTGTCGAAGGCGCTCGCCGAGATTCCCGCGATCCGCGAGGAGTTCTGGAAGAACGTCTGCGTGCTCGGCGAAGACGAGAGTCGCAACCAGGCCCTCGAAAAGGCGGGCCGCGTCGCCGACTTCCTCGAGTTCGGCGAGCTGATGGTGCTCGACGCGCTACGACGCAACGAGAGTTGCGGCGGCCACTTCCGCGAGGAGTATCAGACCAATGACGGAGAGGCGTTGCGCGACGACGAGCACTACGCGTACGTCGCGGCATGGGAGTTCAAGGGCGTCGACAACGAACCCGAGCTGCACAAGGAGCAGCTGAACTTCGAGTACGTGCACCCGTCGACCCGTTCCTACAAGTAGAGGGTTGAGATGAGCAACTCATCGATGCGCATCACGCTCAGTGTGTGGCGCCAGGCTTCGGCCGACGCCGGCGGGACTTTCGAGACCTACGACGTTCCGGGCGTGAGCCCCGACATGTCGTTCCTCGAGATGCTCGACGTCGTGAACGAGCGTTTGATGCACGACGGCAAGGAGCCGATCGCCTTCGACCACGACTGTCGTGAAGGCATCTGCGGTGCGTGCGGGTTCATGATCAACGGGCAGGCGCACGGCCCCGAACGCGCCACCGCGACCTGCCAGCTGCATATGCGCAAATTCCGCGACGGCGACCACCTCACGATCGAGCCGTGGCGCGCCGCCGGCTTCCCGCTCGTCAAGGATCTCATCGTCGACCGCACCGCGTTCGACCGCATCATCGAGTCGGGCGGCTACGTGGGCGTCGGAACCGGCGGCGCGCCCGACGGGAACCTGATCCCGATCCCCAAGCCGGTCGCGGACGCGGCGATGGATGCCGCCGCATGCATCGGATGCGGAGCCTGTGTCGCCGCATGCCCGAACGGTGCGGCCCAGCTGTTCACTTCGGCGAAGATGCAACACCTCAACCTGTTGCCGCAGGGTCAGGCCGAACGCTGGGACCGCACGATCAACATGGTCGAGTCCATGGAGACCTACTTCGGCTCGTGCACGAACCACCGGGAGTGCGAGGCCGCGTGCCCGAAGTCGATCTCGATCGACTTCATCGCGCTGATGAACAAGGACTACGCGAAGGCGCAGCTCCAACAGCGTCGCCTCGTCGGCCAGTCGTTCCCGTAAAAGTGGACGACGTGACGGTCCGCGCCGAGCGGCCCGGCGACCGCCAGGCCATCGCGGACGTCGTCACGGCGGCGTTCGGATCTCCCGCGGAGGCTCGGCTCGTCGAGGCGATCCGTGCGTCTTCGAACTTCGTTCCGCACTGGTCGTTGGTGGCCGAGCTTCCCGGACGCGTTGTGGGCCACGTGGTGATCAGCTTCGTCGCGCTCCGGGACGATTCGGCGGAGCGCCGGATCGCCAGCCTGTCGCCGCTCGCGGTCGCGCCCGACCTACAGGGCGAAGGCATCGGCTCTGCGCTCGTGCGCGCAGTCAGCGCGCGCGTCGATGACGACGGGGAGCCGCTCATCGTCCTGGAGGGAAGTCCCGTCTACTACGGACGCCTCGGCTTCGAGCATTCCGTCCCGTACGGCATCCACATCCGTCTTCCGGCATGGGCGCCGCCGGGGGCCGCCCAGATCCTGCGCCTGCGCAACTACGACTCGTCGATCCGAGGACACGTCGTCTACCCGCCGGCCTTCGACGAGGTCTCAGAGCGCTGATTCGAGCAGCCTTGCAAAGCCATCGGGGTCGGTCACGGCCGGAATGTGCCCGGAATCGAGACGTATCACGTCAGGGGTATGCGGCAAGTGCGTCACCATGCGCTCCTGCATCTCTGATTGCACGGGTCGATCGCGCGTGTTGAGCAGATAGGTGACCGGCACGGGCGCGGCGATCGACCAACGGACGGGCTGGAAGTAGTGGTGCACCGTGTCGGCCACGCACCGAGCCGGGTCGACCATGAACGCAAGAGTGTCGTCGTCGAGGGGATCGCCGCCGTACGCGTACCGAAACGGCTCGGGATCGTCGGGCGGCCCGGGCAGCGTGATCACCGTGCCGTCGCGTCGTGCCTGCTCGACCGAGGCGACGAGGCCGTCGCGATGCGTCGCCTTCATGCAATCGATCCCGCAACCGCCCTCGGCGGGCACGAGCGCGGCGCTCAGCACGACGTGCGCGACGCGACCGCCGAGACCCGCAACGACTCCGGGCACGACGAGACCACCGGATGAGTGCGCGACGACGATGATCGGCCCCGTCACATCGGCCGCCTCGATGTCGGCGAGTACCGAGGCCGCCTCGACATCCACGCTCAGTGTGGCGAAGTCGGCCGGCTTGCCGTTCCGACCAGGTAGGTCGACGGCGAGCGCCGGCCGGTCGAGCAATGGCAACAACCGATCCCAGAACCGCGAGGTCGATCCACCGCCGTGGATGAACAGGTAGGTCACGACGGCGTCTACCCGACGACTGCGTCGAGCGCTTGCTTCAGGTCGGCCACCAGGTCGGCTTGCGACTCGATGCCCACCGACAGGCGCACGAGGCGGGGATCGACCTCGAGCGCCGATCCGGCGACCGACGCGTGGGTCATGCGGGCGGGATGCTCGATGAGCGACTCGACCGCGCCGAGGGATTCCGCGAGAGTGAAGAGACGCGTGCGGGTGACGAGCTCGAGCGCCGCATCCTCGTCGGTCGCGAGGAACGACACCATGCCGCCGAAGTCGCGCATCTGACGGCGCGCGACGTCGGACTCGTCGGGATAGAGCACTCTCGCGACGGCATCGTGCTCGCGGAGCATCCGGACGATCGCCTGCGCGTTGGTGCAGTGCTCGCGCATTCTCACCGCGAGCGTCTTCACTCCCCGCGACACGAGATAGCAGTCGAAAGGCGAAGGCACCGCGCCCATCGCGTTCTGAAGAAACCGCAATTCGTCGGCCAATTCCGCGTCGTTCACCGCGATGAATCCTCCCACGACATCGGAATGGCCACCGAGGTACTTCGTCGAGGAGTGCACCGAGGCGTCGGCCCCGAGCGCGAGCGGTTTTTGCAGGTAGGGCGTGGCGAAAGTGTTGTCGACGATCACCCGCGCGTTCTGCTCGTGCGCCGCGCGCGCAACGGCTGCGATGTCGACGATCGAGAGCAGCGGGTTGGTCGGCGTCTCGATCCAGACCATGCGGGTCTCGGGCTGCCACGCCGCTTCGAGCGCGCGCAGATCGCGCAAGTCACAGGCCGACCACGCGATCCCATGACGTTCGTATACACGTGCGACAAGCCGGTACGTGCCGCCGTACGCGTCGTTCGGGATGATCAGATGGTCGCCCGGATCGAGCGTGCGCAGGACGGCATCCTCGGCCGCAAGACCGCTCGCGAAAGCGAGGCCGTGCCGCGCGTCCTCGAGCGAGGCGACGCACGTCTCCATCGCGCTACGAGTCGGGTTGCCGCTGCGCGAATATTCGTAGCCGCGATGCTTTCCGACCGCGTCCTGGGCGAACGTCGTCGCCAGGCTGATCGGCGGCACGATCGCACCCGTGCTCGGGTCGGGCTCATGGCCGGCGTGGATCGCGCGCGTCTCGAAGCCGTCGCCGGCGGTCTCGCTCACGGCGAAGCGCTCATGCGGGTGAACGCACCGCGAGGAAGCCGAGCACGTCGGAACGGGTCAGCACGCCGATCGGATGGCCCCCGTCGAGCACGAGTACCGATGGTCCGGCGTCGAGGCATTCGACGACGCGCGCCACCCCTTCACCGATACCGATCATCGGCATCGGTGGATCCATGATCTCGGCGATGGGGTGGTCGAGCACGACGGGATCGCGGAACGCGAGGTCCATCAGCTCGAGCTCGCGCAGCGTGCCGGTGACCTCCTTCGCCGCGAGCGGCAGCTCCGTCGTGACCGAGACGACGAGCTGCGATACGCCGGTCCGGTGCATCAGCGTGATCGCGTCGCGCACGGGCCGGTCGGGCGTGATGAGCACGAGCTCGGGCATCGCGTGGCCCTTCGCCGCGAGCACGTCGCCCGCGACGGGGCCGTCGACCTGCAGGAAGCCCATGTGGAACATCCAGTCGTCGGAGTAGATCTTCGAGAGATAGCCGCGTCCGGAATCGGGGATCAGCACAACCACGACATCGTCGGGGTCGCAGTCGCGTGCGACCGTCAGCGCCGCGTGCACTGCAGTGCCGCCCGAACCACCGATCAGCAAGCCCTCGTCGCGCGTGACCCGCCGCGCCGTGAGGAACGCGTCGGCGTCGCTCACCTCGATGACCCGATCGACGATCGCCCGGTCGAACGTGGTCGGCCAAAAGTCCTCGCCCACCCCCTCGGTCAGATACGGGCGACCGGTGCCGCCGGAATACACCGAGCCCGACGGATCGGCGCCGACAACCTGCACGGTCGAACTGCGAGCCTTCAGGAACCGTCCGACGCCCGTGATCGTCCCGCCCGTGCCGATACCCGCGACGAAATGCGTGACGCGGCCGCGCGTCTGTTCCCAGATCTCGGGGCCGGTGGTGTGCTCGTGCGCGAGCGGGTTGGCGGCGTTCGAGTACTGGTCGGGCCGGAACGCACCCGGCGTCTCGCGCACCAGTCGCTCGGCCGTCGAGTAATACGAGCGCGGGTCCTCGGGAGGCACCGCCGTCGGGCACACGACGACTTCGGCCCCGTAGGCACGCAGCAGCGCGACCTTCTCGTCGCTCATCTTGTCGCTCATCACGAAAATGCAGCGGTACCCGCGTTGGGCGGCGACGATCGCCAGGCCCGAGCCCGTGTTGCCCGAGGTCGGCTCGACGATCGTCCCGCCCGGCTTCAGCAACCCGTCGCGCTCCGCCGCGTCGATCATGGCGACCGCAACGCGATCCTTGACACTGCCGCCCGGATTCGTGGTCTCGACCTTGGCGACAAGCGTGCACTGAACGCCTTCCGCACCACTCACGCGCGGTAGCCGCGTCAGTGGCGTGCGGCCGACGAGATCGAGAATCGAATCGGCCGCGTCGATCGGCGGCAGCGCTTCGGCCATTCACCGACGCTACCCCGAGAACACCATTTGCGCTCCGCGGACGAAGCACATAGAAGGATCGTGATGGTGCAACGCCACGAATACTCGATCGAGCTGAACGCGCCTCCCGAAGAGGTATGGGAGGTGTTCTGGTATCGCGCCCCCGACCGTCCGCAACCGAAGGACGTCACAACGCGCATCGAGATCCTTCATCCGGGCGACGACACCGGCAACGGACTCGTTCGGCACTGCTATTTCCCGGTGCCGAAGTGGCTCATGTCGCACGGCGTCGGGCAGTCGTGGGAATGGCTCACCGAAGTGAAGCCGTTCGAGTCGTGGCGGTACGACGCGGTCGGCAAGCCGTTGTGGTCTCGGGCGACCGGTTGGACCCGGCTGACCGATCTCGGCGACGGCCGAACGCGCGTCACGTTCATCGAGGAATACGAGGCGTTCAACCCGATCATGCGCGTGCTCCTCGAAAAGACGGTCCACCGCCGGCTCTCGAGGGACAACGACACGATCCTCGCCGCGCTCGAAGGCGGACTGCGCTGGCACCGGAAGCGGCGCGCTCGGTCCGCGGGAACGACGGAGCACGCGGCCGAGAATTGACGGTCCGGCTCTTCGTCTACGGCACGCTCGCGCCGGGCCACGACGCCTGGCCGGTGCTCGAACCCTGGGTCGTCGGCGAACCGCTCGCCGAAGCCGTCGTCGGTTGCCTGTACGACACCGGGCGCGGCTACCCCGACGCGACGTTCCCAAACGACAGTCGGAGCCTCGTGCACGGGACCGTCGTCACCCTCGACCCCGCCCGGGTGTCGGTCGCCCTCGACACGCTCGACCGCTACGAGGGCCACGAGTACGAGCGCATCTCGGTGCGCACCGAGACGGGCCTCGAGGCCGCTACCTACGTCTGGATCGCGCCCCTGACCGGCTGTCGGCTCGTCGCCGGAGGCCGATGGCGCGACGGCCGATGAGCTGGATCCGAGCGCCGAGCCGGAGACGACGGAATCACCGCGCGGCACCTAGCCTGCGGAATGTGTCCGACCACTCGTTCGCGCGCGCCTGGCAGACCGTGGCCGCGCTCGCGCCCGACCGCGTTGCCCTCGTCTGTCGCGACCGGCGTCTGACGTTCGCGCAGTTCGACGACCGGGCCGAGCGACTTGCCCACGTGCTGCGCGCCGCGGGACTCGAACCCGGCGACAAGGTCGCGATCATGTGCGTCAACGCGCCCGAATACATGGAGGCGTTCTTCGGCGCCCAGAAGCTCGGTTGCGTTCCGGTCAACGTCAACTATCGCTACGTCGGCTCCGAGCTCACGTTCCTGCTCGACAACTCGGATTCCGTCGCGCTCGTGTACCACGGCGAATTCGCACCCACCGTCGGTCACGCGCTCGACGAGCTCCCGCCCGACCGCCGTCCCCGCGTGCTCCTCCAGGTCGCGCACGACGCCGACGGCGGTGACCCTCCTCCGAACGACGCCCTGCTCGACGGCGCGCGCGACTACGAGGACGCATTGTCGCTGAGGTCGGACGGGCCAGCCGTCGACCCGCGCCGCCCGGCGACGACGCGAGCGCCCTCGGGCAACGACCTGATTTTCCTCTACACCGGCGGAACCACCGGCTACCCGAAGGCGGTGATGTGGCGCAGCGACGACCTCTACGTGTCGTTGTGGCAGATGGCGCGCCCGGGTACCGAGCCGCCCGACGTCGCGACCTCGATCAACGCCGGCAAGCAGGCCGCGACTTTGCTGCCCGCGTGTCCGCTCATGCACGGCACGGGGCTGTTCATCGCGCTGTCGACGTTGTCGGGCGGCGGGACCGTGGTGTTGCTCGATACGCCGCGCCTCGACCCGGAGGCGGTGTGGACGGCGATAGAACGTGAGCAGGTGCAGGTCTGCACGATCGTGGGCGACGCGTTCGCGCGGCCCCTGCTCGCCGCCCTCGTTGCCGAACCCTCTCGATGGGACCTTTCCCGGCTGCGGGCGATCACGTCGTCGGGCGTCACGTGGAGTCCCGAAACGAAGCGCGGCCTACTCGCACAGTTGCCGACGGTCACGCTCATCGACTCGCTCGGGGCCTCCGAGGGAATCATGACCCGCACCGAGACGCGCGCCTCCGACGACATCGCACCCGCTCGGTTCAAGGCGGGCGACCGCCTGGTGGTCGTCACCGACGACGGCGACGTGGTGCGGCCCGGCGACGAACGGGTCGGCATGCTCGGCGTCGGCGGCCCGATCCCGCTCGGCTATTACAAGGACGCGGAGAAGACCGCGGAGACGTTCCGCAGAGTCGACGGCCGCCGGTACTCGATACCGGGCGACTACACGACCGTCGACCCCGACGGAACGATCCGGCTCCTGGGCCGCGGCTCGGCGTGCATCAACACCGGCGGAGAAAAGGTGTATCCCGAAGAAGTCGAGCTCGCGCTGCGAGCGCATCCGGACGTCTTCGATTGCGTCGTCGTGGGCGTACCCGACAATCGCTGGGGCGAGATGGTCGTCGCGCTCGTGCAACCGGCGGACACAAGCTCTGTCGACGACTTGGATCTGGCCGCCCACTGCCGCGCGACGCTCGCCGGATACAAGGTGCCGAAACATTTCGTGAGCGTCGATTCGCTGCAGCGTTCACCCGCGGGCAAGCCCGACTACAAGCTGTTGCGCAACCTCGCCGAGGAGGCAATCTCGTGAGCATGTGGCAGGGACAGCGCATTCCGGAGGTCGACGCCACGGATGCAAGCGCGGGCCGCGAGCACACGGTGCTCCTCGACGTACGCGAGGCGGACGAATGGGAGGCGGGGCACGCGCCCGGCGCGCAGTGGGTGCCGCTGGGAGAACTCGAGTCAGCTCGGTTCCAGATCCCGATCAACCGTCGCATCGTCTGCGTGTGCCGCTCGGGCGGCCGATCGGCCAAGGCGACAGCGCAGCTCGTCCAGTGGGGCTTCGACGCGGCCAACATGGCCGGTGGCATGAAGGCCTGGACGGCGCAAGGTCTTCCCGTCGTGCGCGACGACGACTCGGCCGGCCAAGTGATCTGACCGGCCAGGTGATCCGACGGAGTGGCGAACTACCCTGACCCGGTGACGTTCGACCGGGCGGAGAGCATTCGGCGTCTTGACGACGACGCGTTCGACGTACTCGTCGTCGGCGGCGGGATCACCGGTGCCGGCGTCGCACTCGACGCCGCATCCCGCGGTCTGCGTACCGCGCTCGTCGACAAAGGCGATCTCGCGTCGGGTACGTCGTCCAAGTCGTCGAAGCTGGTACACGGCGGGATCCGCTATCTGCAACAAAAGGAGATCGGGCTCGTCTACGAAGCCCTCGCCGAACGACAGATCCTGCGCAATACCGCGCCGCATCTCGTGCGCGTGCTCCCGTTCCTGCTCCCGGTGTTCACCAAGGACGGCCTACTCCCCCGCCGGATCGCGCGACTCCTCGGCGCGACGATGTGGGCGTACGACCTGACGGGCGGACTACGGATCGGCAGGCTGCACAAACGAGTCAGCAAGGAAGAGGCGCTGCGCTACATGCCGACGCTGCCGGCCGACAACATCGCCGCTTCGTACATCTACTACGACGCCCAGGCCGACGACGCGCGGCTCACGCTCACCGTGGCGAAGACCGCGGCCACGCTGGGTGCCGCAGTCGTCAACTACGCGACCCTCGTCGGTCTCTCGAAGGATTCCGCCGGCAACGTCAGCGGCGCGCGCGTGAGGGTCGACGGCGACGAGATCGAGGCCCGGGCCCGCACCATCGTCAATGCGACCGGCGTGTGGTCGGACGAGATACGCGCGCTCGACGACGTCGCACATACCACCACCATCCGCCCGGCGAAGGGCATCCACATCACGGTGCCGTGGTCGCTGGTGCAAAACGAGATCGCGGTCGTCATCCCGGTCCCGAAAGACCGCCGGTCGGTGTTCGTGGTTCCGTGGGGGGGCGACGGCGGTCCGCACCGCTTCACGTATATCGGCACGACCGACACCGACTACAACGGACCTCTCGAGGACCCACAGATCACCGCCGACGATGTCGCGTACCTCCTGCGCGCGATCAACGGCGCCTCGACCACGAAGATCAGCGAAGCCGACATCCTCGGCACGTGGGCCGGACTGCGCCCGCTCGTCGCCGCGGCCAAGAGCGAGCGCACTGCTGATCTCTCCCGCCGTCACTCGGTGCACACGTCAGCCGGCGGCGTGGTCACCGTCACGGGCGGCAAGCTCACGACGTACCGCCGGATGGCGGCCGACGCGGTCGACGAGGTGGTCAAGGTGCTCGGCCACGGCGGCCACAGCCGCACGAAACGGATCGTGCTGCAGGGAGCGGAAGGCTGGGATGCGGCCGACATCCCGAAGCACCTGAGCGAGCGGTACGGCGCCGACGGACGCGACGTGGCCGCGCTCGAGCGGTCCGACCCGCAACTCGCACGCGCGTTGATCGAGCAGCTTCCCTACTCGCGTGCCGAGGTCGTGTACGCGGTGCGGGCCGAGATGGCCCGCACGGTCGACGACGTGCTCTCGCGCCGAACACGCGCGCGATTGTTGGCGCGCGACGCCTCGGCCGCGGCCGCCGATGACGTCGCCACGCTGATGGGCGGCGAGCTCGGATGGTCGGACGACGAACGCGAACGCCAGGTCGCGCGGTACCGGGCGTTGGTGGCGGAGGAACGGCTCGCGGGCGGGCTTCCCGAGACCGCCCTCGACGCACTGTCGCACCCGCCGTCGTGATTCCGTAGTCTCCCCGCGTGCAGACGAACCGGGGGGCTCCCACGCCTCCTATCGCCTTCGGCGACGGCGACATTCGCGATCACCTGCAGACCCGACGAGTCGAGGTCGACGACGCGACACGCGAGCGCGTGCGCGCGACGGGGGCCGAGATGATCGACGACGGCACCGCGGTCGCGGCCGCGAGCCGCGATTGGTGGCCCCTCGCGATGATCTGGGCACTCGACGCGCAGGTCGCGGTACAGGCGTCGGTCGTCGTACGGCCGCACGACATCGCGCAGGTACAAGCCGTGCTGCGGCTCTGCAACGAGGCCCGGATACCCGTCACCGCGGCGGCGGGTCGCAGCGGCGTGTGCGGCGCGAGCGTGCCCGTCTTCGGCGGCGTGCTCCTCGACGTCACCGCGCTCACCGGCATCGTCGCGGTCGACCCGACCTCTCTGCTGGTCGACGTGCGCGCGGGCACGTTCGGCGACGTGTTCGAGGACGACCTGAGAGAGCGACACGGCATCACGTGCGGGCACTGGCCCCAGTCGATGGCGCTCTCGACGGTGGGTGGTTGGGTCGCGTGCCGCGGCGCGGGCCAGATGTCCACCCGATACGGGAAGATCGAGGACATTGTCGAGGGGCTCGACGTGGTGCTCGCAGACGGGACGTTGGTCAGCACCGGCGGCGCGCCCCGCGCCGCGGTCGGCCCCGACCTCACCCAGGTGTTCCTCGGCTCCGAAGGCACGCTCGGTGTCGTCGTCGGCGCGCGGCTACGCGCCCATCACCTCCCGACCTCGGAGGTGCGCGGTGCGTACACATTCGCCGCGTTCGCAGCCGGACTCGACGCGATGCGCCGCATCGTGCAGCGGGGGGCGACGCCCGCGGTTCTACGCCTGTACGACGCGGTCGAGGCGGATCGCACCTACCACACTGGCGACGTGCACCTGTTGCTGATGCTCGACGAAGGCGACGCGCACCTCACCGAGGCGACGCGTCGGATCGTCGACGAGGAATGCGCGGCGGCGCGGGCCGACACTGCCGACGTCGCGTTCGTCGAGCAATGGCTCGGCCACCGCAACGACGTCTCAGCACTGGAGGCATTGATCTCGCACGGCCTCGTCGTCGACACGATGGAGATCGCCGGATCGTGGCGAGCGCTGCCGGAGATCTACGCCCGCACCGTCGACGCGATCCGTTCGGTCGAGCACACCATGGCGGCATCCGCGCATCAGAGCCATTCCTACCTCGATGGCGGATGCCTGTACTTCACGTTCGCGGGTCGCCCGCCGGCGGAGGCGCGCGAGACCTATTACCGCGACGTCTGGGACGCGGGTCAGCGCGCGGTTCTCGCCGCGGGGGGTGCGCTCTCGCACCACCACGGCGTCGGGCTGAACCGGGCCCGCTTCGTCTCCGAGGCGCTGGGCGAAGGATTCGGCGTGCTGCAATCGGTGAAAGACGCCCTCGATCCGAGCGGCATCCTGAACCCCGGCAAGCTCGGCCTGCGCAACCCGTTCGGCGAGCTCGTCTGGCCATGAGCAGCGGGCGGGTGCTCGTCGTCGACGTCGGCACGAGCAGCGTCCGCGTCGGCGTGTTCGACGCCTCAGGGGCCGCCCTGCACAACGTCGAACGCGAGTTGCTGCCCGACACTCCTTCCGATGGGATCGTCCAGTTCGACGCCCGCGCGATGGCCGAAACGTGTCTCGAGCTCGCAGTCTCGGAGATCGCGTACGCGGGCCCGGTCGACGCGGTCGGCATCACGAACCAACGCGGTTCCACCATCGTGTGGGATCGCGCGACCGGCGAACCCGTCGGACCGGGCATCGGCTGGCAAGACCTCCGGACGATCGGCGCGTGCCTGGGCCTGCGCGCGCGGGGCGTGCGCACCGGCCCCAATCAGTCTGCGACCAAGCTGCAGTGGCTCCTCGAACAGCTCGACGATCGCGGGCGGGCGCGCGATCTGTGCTTCGGGACCGTCGACACCTGGGTGGCCTGGACGCTCTCGCAGGGCGCGGTGCACGTCACCGACGGGACGAACGCGGCGATCACCGGACTCCAGGTCTCGCGCAATCCTTCCGCGTGGGACACGGAAATCCTGACTGCGCTCGGGATCCCGCCCGAGATGATGCCGGCGATCGTCGACTCGAGCGGCGGGCTCGGCGAAGCGGCTGCGCTGCCCGGCGCGCCGCCGATCGCCGCGCTCCTCGGTGACCAGCAAGCGTCGCTCGTCGGCCAAGGCTGCGTGCACGCGGGGGATGCCAAGATCACGTTCGGCACCGGTGGGATGCTCGACCTCGTGCTCGGCGAGGAGCCACCGGTCTTCGATCAGCGCGGTCCGGCCGGTACGTTCCCGATCGTGGCGTGGCGCCATCAAGGGCGTATCACCTGGGGCATCGAAGCCGTGATGCTCGCGGCGGGCACGAACGTGCAGTGGCTGCGCGACGACCTCGGCTTGATCTCGACCTCGGACGAGTCGGATGAGCTGGCGTCGAGCTGCGACGACACGGGCGGCGTGGTGTACGTGCCCGCGCTGCTCGGCCTCGGGACCCCGGCGTGGGACTACGGCGCACGGGGCGCGTTCTTCGGTTTGACGCGCGGCACCGGACGCGCCGAGATCGCGCGCGCGGTGCTCGAAGGCGTCGCCCAGCGCGGCGCCGATCTCGTCGACGCGGCCGAGGCCGACAGCGCGATCGCGATTCCCGCGCTGCGGGTCGACGGCGGCATGACCGACAACGCGACGTTCGTACAGGCGCTCGCCGACGCGGCGCAAAGGCCGGTCGAGGTCTCGCCGATGCGAGAGGCAACTTCTCGCGGCGCGGCACTCATGGCCGCTCTCGCGGTCGGGCATCACGGTTCGGTCGACGACCTCGCGCAGACGTGGAAGCCCCGCGTCCGCGTCGAACCGGCGCGCGTGCTCGATCGGGATCGCTGGCAGGAAGCGATCGCCCGGGCCCGGAACTGGATCCCGGAGCTGTCAGGAATCGATTTTTAGCGGGTGTGCGCGCTCGTCGGCGAGCGCGCGCGACGCGAGCAGACCGACCACTGCCGCCCCGCCCCCGATCAGCGTCACGACCCGAGCCTGCGGCGTGAGGCCCGGCGTCGCCAGACTGACGACCCCGTCGACCGCATCGGCCACCGCGCCCATCCCGACCCACTCGGCGTCCATCGTGCGTTCTTTGATCGTGGTGATGGCACCGATGCCGAGGACGAGATCGCGCACGCCTACGAAACGCAGGAGCGCACGCGCCGCCGGCGCGCGACCGGCGCGGCCGAACAAGGTCCATCCGACCGCACCGGGGAGAACGAGCATCACGAGGCCGCTGACGGCGCGCCCCCGTGCGATGGCGAGCGCGACCCGGCGGTGGTCGAAGTCCATGGGTCAGCTCGGCACGGCGGTGATCTCGTCGCCGATCCGGAGCGTGCCGCCGTGCACGACCTCCGCCCGCAGGCCGCCACGATTCTCGAGCGCGGCGCGTACGCCGGGCCGCGTGAGCTTTTCGAGATAGACGCAGGGTGGACACGTCTTGATCCCCCGGAAAACCACGTCGCCGACCCGGAATGTCCGGCCGGTGAGGTGGTGCAGCGGCACGCCTTCGGTGACGAGATTGCGGCGCGTCTCGTGCTCGGCCAGCTCGACGCCCGCTTCGTCGTTGACGGCGGCGATCACCTCGCGCTCCA
Organism: Acidimicrobiia bacterium; assembly: GCA_038213435.1. GTDB lineage: Bacteria > Actinomycetota > Acidimicrobiia > IMCC26256 > PALSA-610 > PALSA-610. Next base: position 18,435 of record JBBQTI010000004.1, on the reverse strand, counting down.
CGAACGTCACCTGTCGATGTGGTCCCTCCCGGTCGGAGTACTTACCGACCTCGGTGGCGTAGCGATCACCGTCGAGACCGACACCCTGGATGGCGCGCCGATCGGTGCTCGGCGCCAGCGGCGCGCCGGCCTCGGCCGTAGTGTAGATGCCGACGAGACGACCCGTGAACATCCGCGAACCCTAGCCGTGCCGGTCCAGCGACCATCGCGGCTCGCCGCCCGTGCGCACCAGGCTCCGCTCGACGTACCCGTCGTCGCCGAGCGGGACGTACACCGTCGACATCACCTCACCGTCGACACCGTCGACGCCGTCGACGGATCCGGGCTCCGGCGCGGCGTCGTCGTAGAACCATCCGGGCCCGTCGATCTCGTGGCGAGCGCGCCCGACGAGCACGTCACCGTGCACGATCCCCGCGGGCGGACCGTTGTCGCCGACCTCCCATTCGATGTCGAGGCCGACGGCGATCCGCTCGCCGATCTCGCCGCCGGCGCGCAACGCGTCGTCGGGTGCGTCGAGCCGCACACCGAACGACTCGAGCCCGAACGTCCAATGTTCGCGTGGCGCCTCGCACCACAGTTCGGCCCATAGCCCTTCGGCGCGGATCTCGAGACCCTGGCGCGGGAGCAACACCTCGTGATCACGCACGACGATGATCCCCTCGACGCCGGGCACGCCGACGAGGTAGGTCCAGAACCACGCGACCTGTTCGGCCTCGCGCAGCTCGAGCCGGACGAAGCCGGCGAACCCGTCGGCGGTCGCGAAGTCGAGCAGCCAGCGGCTCACGGCCGCGACGGCGGTAAGAGCGGTAGGTAATACGTCTCGGAAGTCTCGACCGGGGCATCGGGCGGCGGCGTGATCGCACCGTCGACGAGCTCGAGGAACGGGTAGAGGTCAGTGCTGTCGCGCGGCACGGTCCAGTCGACGTCGATCCCCGCGATCTCGGCGAACGGGCGGAGAAACGTGAAGTAGACGTAGGCGCCGGCGTCGATCTTGGCCCGGCGTTCCATGGCTGCGATCTTGCGGTACAGCTGTTTCTGAGCCGACTTCGCGGCGCTTGCGAGCGCATCACGCTGCCGGCGGTCGATCGGGACGAGCGACCCCGAGGCCACGTCGAAGAATGCGAACGCGTCGACGCAGGGCCAATAGTCCTCGGGCTCGGTCAACGACGTGCCGAAATCGGTCACGCGCAACCGCGCGTCACGCAACACGAACGCACCGAGCACTTCGTGGTGTGGCATCTTCGCCGAGACCTCGGCGCTCCACGGGAAGTGCGACACGCCGAGACGGTTGTACGCGCGCAAGAGGAGCGTCCGACCGTCGCGGAGCGGGTACGGGCCCGTGTCCTGATAGCCGGAGCGGGTATCGAACCAGAGCAGGAACAGGTACGAGGTGAGCAACGCGTTGAGGCGACTGATCGTGTCGCGGTGCTCCTGATCGGCGACCGGCTCGCACGCGGCCGCGATCTCGTCGACGCGCGTGCGATATGGGGTGGCCTGGCCGTTTACGTCGGATGCCTGATACGTGCCGTCGTCGGAGCGATACGCGCCCGCGGCACGAGCCCAGAAGCCGAAGATCGTTCCGAGTCGGCGCTCGTCGTCCGCGGCGTCGACGAGCCCCGCGGCCATGAGAACCTTGCGCCCGACCAAGGGAAAGTTGGGCACGGCCCACATGTGCACCGGGTCGATCTGGGTCGCGAGTCGATGGCCCGCACGCCCGAGCTCCTCCGCAGGCACCGCGCGGGTGATCTCGTCGATGATCTCCGGATAGCGCCGGTAGCACTCGACGCACGCGATCAGGATGTACGCGCTCACGGGGATGAGCGCCGATTCGAGTGCCGTGCGCTCGGTCGTCAGCGCGTACGAGACCTCGCTGTGGTAGCGGATCCAGCGTTCGATCTCGGCTCGGGAAACCCGCGTCACGAGAGATTCCGCACGACGCCGGGCTCGGCCGAGCAATCGACCTCAACGTCGTCGCCGTCGGCCGGTTCGCTCGCCAGGGTGGCGGCCATGACGCACGGCACCTGATACTCCCGGCTGACGATGCCGATGTGCGAGCGCGGCGTGCCCGACAGACACACCACTGCCACGAGCTCGTCGAAGATCGGTGCGAGAAACGTGGCGCCGGCGTCGGCGACACAAGCCACGACGCCGGCAGCCGTCGTATCCATCAGCTCGAGGACGTCGTCCGGCTTTGTCAATCGTCGCCAGGTGCCGTGTACCGGCCCGGCCTCGAACACGCGGGTTCCCGTCCCGATGTCGGTCACGGTGACCGAATGTAGCCGGGCGGCCACCGTTACCATCTCGACGTGACCGCGCCCGACGACGCGACGTTCCTGTTGCTGCACGAGGTTTGCCTGCGCGGTGTGGTCGAGCTCCACGAGACGGAGATCGTCACTCTTCTCATCGACGACGGCTTCGTCGCTCGCAGCGCGCGCGGGATCCGCATCACGGCCGAGGGCCGGGTGACGCACGCGTCGTGGGTCCTCCTGCCCGCGGGCGGAGAGGAGGAGCGCGTCGCGCGCCGGGCCTATGAGCGTTTCCTTCCCCTGAATCGTGAGCTGCTGCGCGTCTGCAGCGACTGGCAGGTGCTGCCGGGCGGCATTCCCAACGATCACCGCGACCCGCGCTACGACTGGTCGGTGCTCGACCGCCTGCACGCGCTCGACGAGCGGATCGGACCCGTCGCATCCCGCCTCGGCCGCGCGATCGATCGCTTCGCCGCGTACCGCCCCCGACTCCGGGAGGCGTTGGCCCGCGTCGACGCCGGCGAGACAGAGTGGCTCACCTCCCCCCGGCTCGACTCGTACCACACCGTCTGGATGCAGCTTCACGAGGATCTCCTGCTCGCACTCGGCGCCGACCGCGCGACAGAAGCAGAAAAAGAACCCGACCGCGCAACCGGCGGCGAGCAGTAGACGTGCGGCGTTTGCGAACCGCCGTGTGTCTGATCGCGCTCCTGGCGAACGCGTGCGCGTATCACGAGAGCACCACGATCGTGCCGCTCGGCGATCCGGGGAAGTGTGTCGCGGTCGACATTGCGGCCGCGCCCGAGACGGCGGCGCTCCTCGCCGAGACTGCGTCGCATTTCAACGGATCGTCGTACGCGCGGATGCGCGACGGTGGATGCGCGTTCGTGCGCATAGAGACCGTCGACTCATCGATTGCGACGCGCGAGCTCGTCGACAATTGGCCGGACTCCGAACGGCTCGGCCCCGCGCCCGTCGCGTGGGTACCGGGATCGACGATGTGGGGAGAGCTGCTGAACGCGCGCTTGGCCGATCAGCGCCGCCGGCCGATGGCGCCGAACGGCACGCCGTTCGCGCGCACGCCACTCGTCGTGGCGATGCCGGCGCCGATGGCTCGGGCGCTCGACTACCCGCACCGACCCGTCGGCTGGACCGACCTCGAGCAACTCGCTCAGAACCGGCGCGGCTGGGGCGCGTACGGACATCACGAATGGGGAACGTTCCGGCTCGGCAAGGGCAACCCCTACTGGTCGACGACCGGTCTCGACGCCACGATCGCGCTCGACGCGTCGCCGTCCCCGGCGAGCGACACCAGCCTCCTCGAGCGGTCGGTCGCGTACTACGGCGATTCGACGCAGGCGTACTTCGAAAATTGGCAACGGCTCGCGGCGAGATCCACCCTGAGCGCGTTGAGGTATCTCTCGGCGGTGATCACCGACGAGCGTTCGGTCGTCGCGTACAACACGGGACACGCGCAGGACGACGTCGCACTCGATGGGCGCGCCTCGCGCCCGGCACTGCCGCTCGTCGCGATCTATCCGAAGGACGCGGGCATCGAGAGCGACAATCCGATGATCGTCGTCGATGCGCCCTGGTCGTCGTCCGTGGCACGCGCCGGCGCTCGGCAGTTCACGAAATTCGCGCTCCGACCGGCGCCGCAGGCGAAGGTCGCGGCCGCGGGCTTTCGCCCGGGTGCGCAGGCGAGGGCAGAAGCGGTGCGGGCCGACCTCGTCGTCCCGGGCAACGGCGTCGACGCCGCGGCCCGCACCGGTGCGGTCGCACCCGCGTCACCCGGCGCAATCGAGCAGGCGCTCGTCCACTGGCAGACCACGCGCCGCCGGGCCCGTGTGCTGTTCCTGTTCGACGTCTCCGACTCGATGGGTGATGTTGCCAAGCGCGACCCGACCAAGCGCGACGACCCGACGAAGATCGCGCTCGCGCAGGCGGCGCTCGCCGGTGCGCTCGACCAGCTCGCGCCCGACGACGACTTCGGCCTGCGCATCTTCACGACCAAGCTGGCGAATCCGGTCAGCCCGAACTGGCGCGACATCGTGCCGCTCGGGCCGCTCGCCGCCCGCCGGCGTGCCCTGCTGGGAGCGATCCCGTCGCTCTCGCCCCAGCAGGGCTCACCGCTCTACGCATCGACGCGCGATGCATTCGACGGGGTTGCGCGCCGCGCCGATCCACAGCGGATCAACGGCGTGGTGCTGCTGACCGACGGATACAACGAAGACGATCACGACAACAGCCGAACCGAGCTGCTCGCGCATCTCGCGACGAACCGGAACATTCCCGTCTTCACGATCGCGTACGGCAAGGACGCTGATCTAGCGACGCTGCGCAAGATCGCCCAGGCGACGGACGCGTGGAACTTCGACGCGCGCGATACGAGCGACCTCGCCGAGATTCTGCCGCGTGCGCTCGCGAGCTTCTAGCCGGCCGGCGGGCGGTAGACGTCCGGCTCCACGAAGATCAGTGTGGCCCGAGGTTCGGTCTTGCGGATCTCGACCTCGAGCGCATCGATCGTGGCGGCGAGCTCCGCGACCGTGAGGTCGGGGTCGAACTCCACCTTCGCCGCGACCACGATCTCGTCGGGACCGAGATGCTCGGTGCGGAGATGGATGCAGCGTTGCACACTCGGGAACGCGTCGATCGTGCGCCGGATCTGCGCCACGACCTCCGGCCGCGCGGCTTCGCCCAGGAGCAGGCTTCCCATCTCGATCACGAGCACGATCGCGACTGCGACGAGCAGGATCCCGATTCCGAGGCTGCCCACGCCGTCCCAACGGCCGTTGCCGGTCACGTCGGCGACGACGACACCCAAGAGCGCGATCACGAGGCCGACGAGCGCGGCCGAGTCCTCGAGCAGCACGACCGGAAGATCGGGGCTCTTGGTGTGGCGGATGAACTGCCACCACGACTCGCCCGCGGGACGAACCGCGTTGGCTTCGCCGATCGCAGTGCGAAACGACAACGCTTCCATCACCATCGAGCCGAGCAGGACGCCGATCGCCCATACCGCGCTCTCGAGCTCGTGCGGATGGCGCAATTTGTCGACGCCTTCGTATATCGAGAACACGCCGCCGAGGCTGAACAACACGAACGCGACGACGAACGCATAGAAGTAGCGCAACGTTCCGTATCCGAACGGATGCTGCTCGTCCGCCGGCCGGCGGGCCCGCGCCCGCCCGATCAGCAGCAGCCCCTGATTGCCCGTGTCCGCAACGGAGTGGATCGACTCCGACAGCATCGAGCTCGATTGCGTCACCAGGAACGCCACGAACTTGAGGATGGCGATCCCCAGGTTGGCGGCGAGCGCCGCGACGATCGCCCGCCTCGAATCGTGCTGTCCGGACGGCATTACTCGATGATCCCGCCCCGGGTCATCGCCTCGACGTCGAGCGCGCGATCGAGCTCGGCGTCGGTCATCAGCTTCCGCGAACGCACGACCTGGCGGATCGACTTCCCGGTGCGGTTGGACTCCTTGATGATCGCGGCGGTGGTCTCGTAGCCCAGATGGGGGACGAGCGCCGTGGCGATCACCGGCGACGACTCCGCATTCCTCTCGAGTGTCGCGCTGTTGGCTTCGATCCCGCGGATGCATTTGTCGGCGAACACCGAACAGGCGCTCGCGAGCAGATCGATCGACTCGAGCAGATTGCGGGCGATGATCGGCACGAACACGTTCAGCTCGAAGTTCCCCTGTGATCCGCCGAACGCGATCGCGGCGTCGTTGCCGATCACCTGCGCGCTCACTTGCGTCACGACCTCGGGGATCACGGGGTTGACCTTGCCCGGCATGATCGACGAACCGGGCTGTAGGTCGGGCAGCCGGATCTCGCCGAGCCCCGTGCGCGGACCGCTCGCCATCCACCGCAGATCGTTCGCGATCTTGATCAACGACACCGCGAGGACCCGAAGCTGGCCGCTCGTCTCGACGAGCGCGTCGCGCGCGCCCTGCGCCGCGAAGTGGTCCCTGGCCTCGGTGAGCGGGAGCCCGGTGCGCGTCGCGAGACGTGCGATCACCTTGCGGGCGAACCCCTTCGGCGCGTTGATGCCGGTGCCGACCGCGGTCCCCCCGAGTGGCAGTGCGCAGAGCCGCGGCAACGTGTCGTGCAAACGCGCGATGCCCTCTTCGATCTGCGCCGCGTAGCCGCCGAACTCCTGCCCGAGCGTCACCGGCGTCGCGTCCATGAGATGGGTGCGGCCGCTCTTCACCTCGTGCGCGAACTCGCGCTGCTTCTTGCGCAGCGCTTTGGCGAGCTTTTCCGTCGCAGGCGCGAGCCCCTCCGTGATCGCGAGCGCCGCCGCGAGATGCACGGCTGACGGAAACACGTCGTTCGACGATTGCGACATGTTGACGTGATCGTTCGGGTGCACGTGCCCGTGTCCGTCGGCGAGCCGGGCCGATGCGAGCCGGGCAATGACCTCATTCGCGTTCATGTTCGACGAGGTACCCGACCCGGTCTGGAACACGTCGATGGGGAATTGGTCGTCGTGCGCGCCGCTGACCACCTCTTCGGCCGCGGCCGCGATCGCGTCCTTCCGCGGCCGGTCGAGCTGGTTGACACGCGCGGCCTCGGCTTTGATCAACGCGAGCGCGTGCACGAGCGCGGCGGCGATCGGTCGCCCCGAGATCGGAAAGTTCTCGATCGCGCGCTGGGTCTGTGCGCCCCACTGGGCGTCGGCAGGCACGCGCACCTCGCCCATCGAGTCGTGCTCGACGCGGTAGCCGGACTCGGTCATGAGATCCTCCCCGCTGCACGGTACTTTCTGGCCATGCCCGAGTTCGCGTATCAGGAGCTGCTTCCGATCGGCGCCGACGGCACGGCCTACCAGCTGCTCACCGCCGACCACGTCTCCACCTTCTCCGCCGGGGGTCGACGGTTCGTCCAGGTCGAGCCCGAGGCGCTGACACTGTTGACGAGCCGGGCGATGTTCGACATCGCGCACCTCTTGCGGCCCGGTCATCTCGCCCAGCTGCGCGCGATCCTCGACGACCCCGAGGCGTCGCCGAACGACCGCTTCGTCGCGCTCGAGCTGCTGAAGAACGCGTGCATCGCGGCCGGTGGAGTTCTCCCCTCGTGCCAGGACACGGGCACCGCGATCGTCAAAGGGAAGAAGGGCGAGCTCGTCGTGACCGGCGGCGGCGACCGCGAAGCGATCGCGCGCGGCATCTACCGGACCTACACCGAGGACAACCTGCGCTACTCGCAGCTCGCGCCGCTCACCGTCTACGAGGAACGCAACACCGGCACGAACCTCCCGGCCGAGATCGAGATCGAAGCCGTCGACGGCGACGCGTACAAGCTGCTGTTCATGGCGAAGGGCGGCGGCTCGGCGAACAAGAGCCTGCTGTTCCAGGAGACGAAGGCATTGCTGAACCCGTCGTCGTTGATGACGTGGCTCGACGACAAGCTCCGCACTCTGGGTACCGCCGCATGCCCGCCCTACCACCTCGCGCTCGTGATCGGCGGCACGTCGGCCGAGTTCGCGCTGAATACCGCGAAGCTCGCATCGGCCCGCTATCTCGACTCGCTGCCCGAGACCGGCAACGAGCTCGGACGCGGCTTTCGCGATCGCGAGCTCGAATCGCAAGTGCTCGCGCTCACGCAGGCATTCGGGATCGGCGCGCAGTTCGGCGGCAAGTACTTCTGCCACGACGTGCGGGTGATCCGCCTCCCCCGCCACGGCGCGTCGTGTCCGGTCGCCCTCGCCGTCTCCTGCTCGGCCGACCGCCAGGCCCTCGGCAAGATCACCGCGGAAGGTGTGTTCCTCGAGGAGCTCGAGCCCGACCCCGCGCGTTACCTGCCCGAAGTCACCGACGACGACCTCGAAGCGGCCGCGGTCGTCGAGATCGACCTGACGCAACCGATGGCGCAGATGCGCCGGACGTTGTCGCGCTATCCCGTGAAGACCCGGGTGATGCTCAACGGCCCGATGGTGGTCGCACGCGACATCGCGCACGCGAAGATCAAGGAGCGACTCGACGCGGGCGATGGGATGCCGCAGTATCTCGTCGACTACTGCGTGTACTACGCCGGACCGGCGAAAACGCCCGCCGGATACGCGTCGGGTTCGTTCGGACCCACGACCGCCGGGCGCATGGATTCCTACGTCGATCAGTTCCAGCGCCACGGCGGCTCGCTCGTCATGCTCGCCAAGGGGAATCGGTCGCGCGCGGTGACCGATGCGTGCAGGGAGCACGGGGGTTTCTACCTGGGGTCGATCGGCGGCCCCGCGGCGCGTCTCGCGCAGGACTGCATCACGAAGGTCGACGTGCTCGAGTATCCCGAGCTCGGTATGGAGGCGATCTGGAAGATCGAGGTCCGCGACTTCCCGGCCTTCATCGTCGTCGACGACAAGGGCAACGACTTCTTCAGCGAAGTGTCGAAACCCCTTCGCGCGCCAGCAACGCGCGCTTGAGCGCGACCGCGTTCCGGCCGCCGCCATACCCGCCGATCCGGTTGCCGGCCGCGACGACGCGATGGCACGGGATCACGAAGGGAATGGGGTTGTTACGCATCGCGCTGCCGACGGCCCGCGCGGCGCGCGGCCGCCCCGAGAGCACCGCGAGCTCACCGTAGGAGACCACCTCGCCCCACGGCACTTCCTGCGCGAGCGTCTCCAACACCTTCCGCCGGAAGCCGTCGATCTCGGAGAGGTCCAGAGGCAGGTCGAATTCGTGCCGCCGGCCCGCGAACCACTCGTCGAGCTGACGGGCGACGGCACGGTCGGCCTTCGTCACCGTGATCTCGGGCTGTTCGTCGCCGGGAAGGCTGATCTCGTGCACACCGGAGTCGGTGAGCACGACGGTGAGCTCGCCGTAGGGGCTCGGCTGCCGCCACGCTCTCTCGCTCACCCCGTTACCTCCTGAGCGCCTCAGATGAACCCGAGCTCGGCGACCGCGTCGCGCTCCTCGCCCAGCTCGCTCACGCTCGCGTCGATACGGCCACGTGAGAAGTCGTTGACGTCGAGGCCGGGCACGATCTTCCACGCCCCGTCCTCGGTCGTGCACGGGAAGCCCGAGATCAGGCCCGGGGGCACGTCGTACGACCCGTCCGAGCACACGGCCATGCTGACCCAGTCGCCCCCCGGGGTACCGAGCGCCCAGTCGCGCACGTGATCGAGCGCGGCCGACGCGGCCGACGCCGCCGACGATGCTCCCCGCGCCTCGAGCACCGCGGCGCCCCGCTGCTGCACCGTCGGGATGAACTCCCCCTCGATCCAGTCGTGATCGACCAGGTCGCTCGCGGGCTTGTCGTCGACCTTGGCGTTGTACACATCGGGGTACTGCGTGGCGGAGTGGTTGCCCCAGATCGTCATGTTCGTCACCGACGCGACCTGCACACCGCACTTCGCCGCGAGCTGCGCCTTCGCCCGGTTGTGGTCCAGTCGGGTCATCGCGGTGAAGCGCTCGCGCCGAACGGAACCGGCGTTGTTCATCGCGATGAGGCAGTTCGTGTTCGCGGGGTTGCCCACCACGAGAACCCGCAGGTCGTCGGCCGCACCCGCGGCCAGCGCCTTGCCCTGCACCGTGAAGATCGCACCGTTGGCCTCGAGCAGATCCTTGCGTTCCATGCCCTTGGTGCGGGGTCGCGAACCGACGAGCAGGGCGTAGTTCACGCCCTCGAACGCGCGCGGTGCGTCGTCGCTCGTCTCGATGCCGTGTAACAGCGGGAACGCGCAGTCCATGAGCTCCATGACCACGCCGTTCAACGCGCCGAGTGCCGGCGTGATCTCGAGCATCGACAGCACGACCGGCTGGTCGGGCCCGAGCAGGTCGCCCCGTGCGATGCGGAAGACGAGGCTGTAACCGATCTGACCGGCGGCGCCGGTCACCGCGACTCGAACGGGGCTTTTCACGGAGCCGAAGCTAGCCGCCCGCTAGCCCCCCGCCGCTACCGAATCGGTCGCGACCGACATCAGGATCGTTCGGGCCTCCGTCAGCTCGGCGATGCGCGACGCCGCGCTCGCGCTCGCCCCGCCACTGTCGGGATGGGCATCGCGCAGCAGGCGTCGGAACCGCCGGTTGACGTCGTCACGCTCGACGTCCATGCCGGCGCGCAGACCCAGCACCTCCATCGCCCAGCGGCGGTCGGGCCCGACACCTCTCCACAACAACTCCTCGGGGGGACCCCCCGGCCTCCATTCGCCCGCAGACGCGAGCGGCGGGCGGATTCCGTTCCATGCAGCGTGCGCGACAACTCGTATCTCGACGTCGGGCTCGAGCCCACCCCAACGCCCCTCGACGACCCGGCGAATCGCGTCCAACGCCACCGTCCGTCCGCTCGGGTGCAGGGCCGCGGCACCCATGACCGCGCCGAGGACCTGGGGTATCGGCGCACCGTGAATATCGAGCTCTACGACTAGGCGACCGTCCTCGCCGAGCATCCGATGCCGCGAACGGTCGAGCCCGTGCACGTCGTACTGCAGCCGGTGGCGCAGCGCGATCCGCGGGATCGCGAGGCCACGACGCGCGTCGTGGAGCAGCCGCGGCAACAGCTCGCGTTGTTCCTGGTCGATCGCGGGAAGGTTCGTCGCCACCAACGCGGCGAGCAGCGCGACGCCGTGTGCCGGACCCGAGGCCGGGAGATATGCGCCGTCGAGCGCGACCCGGCGCGTCGGCATGTGCCGGCGAGTGTGACGCACGTTCAGCTCAGCCAGCAGCACGGGCAATCCCTCCGCCCTGATCTTCGGTCCCGGGGCGGTCGCGGGACGAATTCAGTGACTCAGCGGGCGGCAACGACGATCAGCAACACGACGACGTACACCGCGAGCAACACCGCCGCGATCAACCACAGGCCGTGCCGGCCGAGCACGCTGCCGCCTCTCGCCGCCGGATGCGACAACCCGCAGGATGGGCACCGTTGGGCGTCGGACGACACCGGCGTACCGCAGACGGCGCAGTGCGGGGCGGCCTGGGGTGCTGCAGTCATCGGGTCCCTCCCGGAGTTGCTCGTCGTTCCGCGGTCTCGACAGTCTGGCGGAGCAGCATCGCCCGCGTCGTGGGACCGACCCCGCCCAGCCGCGGTGTGATCCAGCCCGCGACCTCGGCGCACGACTCGTCCACGTCGGGCACGACCGTGCGACCGCGCATCGTCGCGCCGGCTCCGACGACGGCGGCACCGGGTCGGACCATGTCGGGCGTCAGAATCGACGGCCGACCGGCGGCCGCCACGATGATGTCGGCCTCCTTCGTGTACTCGGGCAGGAAATGGGTCCCCGTGTGACACACGGTGACGGTCGCGTTGGCATTGGCCTCCTTCAGCGAGAGGAGGTTGGCGAGCGGCCGGCCGATGGTGAGCCCGCGCCCGATGATGACGACGTGCTGACCCTCGATCGGGACCTTGTACGTCACGAGCAGCGCCTGGATCCCGAGGGGCGTGCAGGGACGGGGGGCATCCGCCACGCCCATGACGAGCTGACCGAGGTTGACCGGGTGCAACCCGTCCGCGTCCTTGGCCGGATCGATCGCAAGGAGCGCGGCCTCGGCGTCGAGATGGTCGGGGAGCGGCACCTGGAGGATGTAGGCGTCGACGTCGGGATCACCGTTATAGCGGTTGATGACCTCGTGCAGCTCCCATTGGCTGACCGTCGCCGGAAGCTCGGTGTGGACCGATCGCACGCCGACCTCGGCGGAGTCCTCGCGCTTCAGGCGTACGTACGCGTGGCTCGGCGCATCGTCGCCGACAAGGATGGTGCCGAGTCCCGGCGTGATGCCCCGCTCGGCAAGTCTCTCGATGCGCGCACGCAGGTCGTCCTTCACCGTCTCGAGCAACGCGTTCCCGTCGAGGAGCGTCGCCGCCATCAGTGGAGGAAATGACGTTCGCCGGTGAACACCATGGCCAGCCCGAGCTCGTCGGCGCGTTCGATCACCTGCTCGTCGCGCATCGCGCCTCCCGGTTGGATCACCGCCGCGACGCCCGCGGCCGCCGCGGCCTCGACGCCGTCCTCGAACGGGTAGAACGCGTCGCTCGCGGCCGCGCCGCCGCGCGCCCGGCCCGCCGCTTTCTTGGCCGCGATCTCGCCCGGGGAGACTCGGTCCTGCTGCCCCGCACCGATCCCGACGGCCTGGCCGTCCTTGACGAGCACGATCGCATTCGACTTCACGTGCCCGCAGATGCGCCACGCGAGCTCGAGATCGCGCCACTGCTCGGGTGTGGGCGCGACTTTGGTGACGACACGCCAGTCGCTGCGGGTCGACGCGAAGTGGTGCGCGTCCTGTACGAGGAATCCGCCCGAGATCTGCCGGAAATCGATCGGGTCGGCGCCGGGCGCGGGCGCCTCGAGGAGGCGCGTGTTCTTGCGCTTCTTTTGCAGAGCCTCGATCGTGCCGGGCGCGAAGCCGGGCGCGATGACGACGTCGGCCTGCGGGCCCGCGACCATCCGCGCGACGGTCGCCGCGTCGATCGGCCGGTTCAGCGCGACGACCCCGCCGAACGCCGATCGCTCGTCGCCCTCGAGCGCGCGCTGGTAGGCCGACTCGAGCTCGTCGTCGACCGAGACGCCGCACGGGTTGGCATGCTTGATGATGGCGCACGCCGGACCGTCGCCGAGATCGTGCACGAGCTTCCAGGCCGCGTCGGCGTCGTAGTAATTGAGGTAGGAAAGCGCGAGCCCGCCGTGCCGGCGCACGTCGTCCCACCAGCTCCTGGTGCCGGCCCGGCGATACCGCGCGCCTTGCTGGTGCGGATTCTCGCCGTAGCGGAGCGTCTCGTCGGTGCGTTCGAGCGCGACGACGACGTGCTCGGGCAGGAGCTCGCCCGCCTGGAGCCACGTGACGATCGCGGCGTCGTACGCGGCGGTGCGCGCGAAGGCCGCGCGCGCGAAAGCGGCGCGGGTCTCGCGACCGACCGTGCCGTCGTGCGCGTGCAGCTCGGTCAGTAGTGGGGCGTACTGGTCGGGACTCGTGACGATGGTGACCCATGCGTGGTTCTTGGCGGCCGCCCTCGTCATCGCCGGACCGCCGATGTCGATGGTCTCGATGTCCGGGCGTTCCTCGAACGGATAGAGATTCGACACGACGAGCTCGAAAGGCAGGATGCCGTGCAGGTCGAGGTCGCGACGATGGCTCTCGTTGCCGAGATCGGCGAGCAGACCACCGTGGATCTTCGGGTGCAGCGTCTTGACCCGACCATCGAGCATCTCGGGCGAGCCGGTCACCTGTTCGACTCGCGTGACGGGGATGCCGGCCGCAACGAGTGCGGCCGAGGTGTTGCCCGAGGACACGAGCTCTACACCGAGCTCGTGCAGACCTTTCGCGAGCTCGATCAGGCCGGTCTTGTCGTAGACCGAGAGCAAGGCACGTTTGATCTTCGTCCTCGTGCTCATGCGCGGGCCCTCACGAGCCTTTCGATCACGTCGGGGTACAGGCGGCGTTCCACTTGCTTGATGCGTTCGTGCAGGGTCGCCTCCGTGTCGTCGTCGCGGACGGTAACGGCCTCTTGGGCGAGGATCGGACCGGAGTCGACGTCCTCGGTGACGAGATGAACGGTCGTACCGGTCACCTTGACTCCGAACTCCAGCGCGTCGCGCACGGCGTGCCAGCCCTTGAACGAAGGAAGCAGCGCGGGATGGGTGTTGACCGCGTGCCCTCCGTACGCATCGACGAACGGCTTCGACAGGATCGTTCCGAATCCGGCTATTGCGACGAGATCGGCCTCGTGGCGCTGCAGCACGTCGACGATGTCGTGGGTGTACGCGACGCGGTCGAAGCCCGGACCGAAGTCGGCTCGCTCGACGAGCTCGGCCGGGACGCCGTTCTCCCGAGCGATCTCGAGGGCGCCGCACGGCCGATCGGTGACCACCGCGACGATCGGCAACCTCCGTCCGAGCAGGGCCTCGAGGATGGTCCCACTGCCCGATGCCAGGACGGCGACCCGCATGCCCGGCACCCTATCTCCCGCTGTCGCGGACGTCCTCGGCCGGAAATCCCCGGGACCCGACCGGAAAGATGTTTCACTTCCCGGTAACACGAGGAGAACAATCCATGGCTGATCGGCACTCGCTCACGCCCGGCGAGATCGTGATCATGGCCGCCGGCGGCGCCATGCTCGTCTTCTCGTTCCTGCACTTCTACGGCGACAGGAGCGCATGGGGTAGCCACCTGTTCCCCATTGCCACCCTTCTGCCGATCTACGGCGTGGTGATGGCGCTTCAGATCGCGCTGACGAAGTTCGGCGGTGTCGAGCTTCCCGGCTCCGTGGTCGGCTTCACGTGGGAGCAGGTGCAGCTCGCAATCGGCGCCATGGCCGGACTGATGGCGATCGGGTGGCTCCTCACCGACACCGGCGACAAGCAGATCGGTCAATGGTTCGAGATTCTCGGCGGGATCGCGCTCTTGGTCGGCGCCGTGCTGCTCCAACGTGAACGCAATACCGGCGCGATCGGCTAGGAGCAGAGATGAACCAGCTCAAGCTTTCGACCGCCAACCTCGTCATCCTGATCGCGGGCGCGGTGATGTTGATCGCCTCATTCCTGGACTTCACCAAAGCGAAGGCCACCGTCACGTTCGGCGACATCACGATCCACGTTTCCACCGGTGGCGGGAACGCGTGGAGCAGCGGGCGCTTCCTCGTCGCGACGATCCCCGCGCTGCTCGGTATCGTCATGGCCGCGCACGTGGCGGTCGACGCGTTCGCCTCGGGAGTGAAGCCTCCGGAGAAGGTGCTGGGGCTGGACTGGAACCAGATCCATCTCGTGCTCGGGCTTCAAGCCACGATCATGATGCTGGCCTTCCTGATTCAGAGCACGAGCCCCTTGGACAAGGGGATCGGGCTGTTCTTGATGCTGCTGGCGGCGATCGCGTTGCTCGTCGCCGCCGTACTACGGATGCAGGAACCGGCGAGCGGTTCCGCGCCTCCGGTCGTCTGACCCGCCTCGCCGAGCCGAACCCCATCGCGCCGTGACAGCCCCGTAAACCTGTGTTGGAGATTCTCGCGAAGAATCTTCAACACAGGTTCGCGGGGTGGTACCGGTAGATGTCGCAGGGAAGAGGTACGGTCGGCTCGCTCGCTCGCATCGCATCGGGGCGGTCCGCCGCCCGACCACGCTGGCCGTCCTCGCTCGCAACGACCGGCCGATGACCCTCGTCGAGATAAACCGCGACGCGTGTACATGCTCAACGAGCTGAACCCCGGCGCACGCCGTCGTATCTCGCGCATCGCGCTAGAGCCCGCGCACGACCTCGGCCATCAGCTCTCCCGCGGCGGTGGGATTCGTCGCGACACGAACTCCGGCCGCCTCGAGAGCTTCCATCTTCGCCTGCGCGGTGCCCTTCGATCCGGAGACGATCGCCCCCGCGTGCCCCATCTTCTTACCCGGAGGGGCCGTGACGCCTGCGATGTAGCTGACAACGGGCTTCGACATCTTGGCGCGGATGAAGTCGGCGGCTTCCTCCTCCGCCGAGCCCCCGATCTCTCCGAACATGACCACGGCTTTCGTATCGGGATCAGCTTCGAACAACGACAAGCAGTCGATGAAGCTCGTCCCCGGTACGGGATCACCGCCGATGCCGACGCACGTCGTAACGCCAATGCCCTTCTGGGCGAGGTCGTTCAGCGCTTGATAGGTGAGCGTGCCGGACCGCGACACGATGCCAACCGGCCCGCCGGGCCGCGCGACCTCGGCCGGGATGAAACCGATGTTGCACTCGCCGACGGTGAGGAGCCCCGGACAGTTCGGTCCGAGGATGCGCGACGACGGGAAGTCGCGCTGCACCTCGTTGTAGAAGCGGGCCTCGTCGTGTACAGGAATGCCCTCGGTAACCACAACGATGAGCTGCAGGCCCGCTTCGGCGGCTTCGAGCACCGCGCTCGCAGCCCCGGCCGCGGGCACGATCACCATCGTCACGGTCGCACCGGTTTCGCGCACCGCGTCGGCCACCGACGCGAACACGGGAATGCCTTCGACATCGGTACCGGCCTTCTTCGGGCTCACCCCGCCGACGACCGACGTTCCGTACGCGCGGTTGCGCAGGCCGTAGAACCGGCCTTGGCCGCCGGTGATGCCCTGCACGATCACCCGCGTGTCGGCGTTCACCAAGATGCTCACGATCGCGCCTCCGCCATCGCCACGGCCGTACGCGCCGCGTCCACCATCGTCGGTTTGCTCACCAGCCGGTCCGATTCGTAGCCGGAGAGGATCGCACGGCCTTGGTCGGCGTTCGTTCCGTCGAGGCGGATAACGATCGGTGATGCGATCGCAACCTGCTCCAGTGCTTGCACGATGCCGTTCGCGACCTCCTCACCCTTGGTAATGCCCCCGAAGATGTTGATGAAGATCGACTGCACCGACGGATCGTTGTTGATCACCTCGAGCGCGTTGGCCATCACTTGCGCGCTGGCGCCGCCGCCGATGTCGAGGAAGTTCGCCGGGCGTCCGCCGACCTCGTGCACGATGTCGCAGGTCGCCATCGCGAGGCCCGCACCGTTCGCGATGACGCCGACGTTGCCGTCCAGACCCACGTACTGCAACCCCTTCTCGGCCGCCTCGAACTCGCGCGCGTCCGTCTTCTCGAGGCCGACCAGCTCGTCCCACTCCGGATGACGAAACCGCGCGTTTTCGTCGAGCGACACCTTGGCGTCGAGCGCGTGGACCTTCCCGTCCGGCGTGAGGACCAACGGATTTATCTCGACGAGATCGGCATCACCGTCGACGTACGCGTGGAAGAGCTTCACGAGGATGTCGACCGCGCCATCGGTTGCGGCCGGACTGAGCCTCGCCTCTTCGACCCATGCCCGGCACGTCGCGTCGCTCAACCCGTCGACCGGATCGATCGACAGCCGAGCGATGGCATCCGGGTTCTCCTCCGCAACCGTCTCGATCTCGACGCCGCCTTGCGCGCTCAACATCCCGAGGTACTTCTTCGCGCCACGATCGAGTGTGAAGGACGCGTAGTACTCCTCCGCGATGTCGGACGCGTGCTCGATCCAGACCCGATGCACGACGTGACCCTTGATGTCCATCCCCAGGATGTTGCCGGCGTGGGTGCGAACCTCGTCGGCGTTCTCCGCCAGCTTGATCCCGCCGGCCTTACCCCGGCCGCCGACCTGCACCTGCGCCTTGACCACGACCGGATAGCCGGCCGCGTCGGCCGCCCGCACCGCCTCGTCGACGGTGTCGGCGACGCCGCCCGGGGATACGGGGATGCCGTAGCGCGCGAACAGCTGCTTCCCTTGATACTCGAAGAGATCCACGAACTACTCCTGATTGCGTTCGAGTGAAGTGTGCGAATCGAGTGTGGTCTCGAGCCAGTCGACGATCTCGCCGAATGGAGCGCCGGGCGTGAACACTGCCGCAACACCGGCCGCGGCCAATGCGGGGCGGTCTTCCTCGGGGATGATCCCGCCCGCGAACACCAGCACGTCGGCGAGGTCGCGGGCGCGCAGCTCGTCGACGATCTTGGGGATGAGCGTCATGTGCGCGCCCGACAACACCGACAAGCCGACCGCGTCGGCGTCTTCTTGCAATGCCGCCTCCGCCACGAGCTCCGCCGTCTGGAACAGACCGGTGTACACGACCTCGAACCCCGCGTCGCGCAGGGCCCGTGCGATCACTTTGGCCCCCCGATCGTGTCCATCCAGCCCGGGCTTGGCGATGACGACGCGGTAGCGTCGCAGCATCGGCTCACCATAGCCAAGGACCCGCAGTGGCCTCCTCTCGCGCCCGCAGTTCAGACATCAAGCTGATCGTCTCGGCAACCCTCGCGGTCGTGCTGGCGGGCCTCTTCATCGCCGGCGCCATTCTGGTCGGCACACGGGGTGGCCGCACCGTCGCGTGCGGCCCGCTCAACATCGGCAGTGCGACCGACATCCGCCACCGGCTGGAACAGGGTCCGTTCTTCCAGCCCGGCGCCATCAACTGCGGCTACTGGCTCGCGATCGCCAACGGCAACATCGTCGCCTACAAGGTCGATCAACCGGAGAACTGTCCGCTGCAGCGCAAGCGCGACCACTGGAAGTGCGGCTCACGAACACCCGACGACACCGACTTGGCGCAATACCCCGTGAGCATCCGGAGCGTCGGCCAGACCGACTCGGTCTTCGTCGATCTCACGCCGTCATCGACGACCGGAGAGACGACGGGTTAGACGCGCGCCAGCGGCGCCCACGACAACAACAGTGTCTTCTCACCAACGTCGCGGAACCGCACCCGCGCCTCCGCCTTGTCGCCGGAGCCGGTGATG
>JBBQTI010000003.1:0-141702 GCA_038213435.1 Acidimicrobiia bacterium | reverse complement strand
AAGGAAGCCATTCCGCCAACGACGGCGGCATCAACAACAACTGATCGCGATCGCCCGCCACGAAGTTGTAGGCCATGATCCATGATCACATCGCGCGCCAAAGCCAGGCGCGATAGTCAAGATTCGTGCGACAGCCTCCTCTGGAGTGATTATGCGAGTGACGAGCAGGCCGTCAGACGCTTCGTCAGTCGGGCCGCCGTTCGACCGCGACGAGCGTCCCGTCGCGTTCAACCCGGACGCGACTGACGAGCGCGATCCATCGGGGATGGTCGTCGCAGTGCGTGGCGATTTCCCAGCCGGCGACCTCGACGGCTTCGCCCCGATCGAGCGCGTCGGCGACCTTCTCGCACCCCATCGGGTTCGGCTCCGGATACGTGCCAATCGCCCTCAGGTAGTGCGCCTTGTAGTGCGCCGCGCCCTCGCGTAATCCGGCGGCGAGCTGGGCGCGCAATGCCGGCGCCGGATCACGCCAACGCCGCGCCACGCTTCTCCTGCAATCGGGTGACACGAGTCCATCGCGAGTTCGCCGCGCGCCGCGCCCGCTCCGACCGCGCCGTCATCGGCTTCGCGTCCTCGTCAGGTAGCACGAGATCACCGAGCAACTTCGCCGCCGCGAGGCGACCGAGCCGCAACTCGCCCACGATCGGACTCAACCGCGGCTGACCCATCGAGCCCTCCACGATCGGCCCATCACGCGCCAGCAGCCGTTCCAACATCGCCACGTCATCCAACTGACGACACGCGCGCTCCAGGATCGCCAACTCTCGACTATCGAAGTCGTAATCGGCGACCAGCGCACGCCACACGCTCTTCCCCGCCACGCCCAGCTTCACCGGAAGCCTCGGTCTAGAAGTCGTCATCGCACCTCAGAGAGCTCGAAAAACGCCTAGGGCGCATTGCACGCACCCGCAGCCGCAGTACCTGTCGGTCTATATCCGGGCCCCCTAGGGCCTCGCCCCCCTGCCCTTTGGCCTTGTGGGTTGCACCGAACCGCGCGCACCGGTGAGCGGTGCCAGGTGCGCGCGGTCGGTGTCGTGCTCGAGCTGGGCGGGCGATCACCAAGCGTGCGCCCAACCGCGAGCGACGAGGTTGTTGTCATGCGCTGGTCCGTTCGGGGAATCCTCGAGCTCGACGGAGCCGGGCCTTGTGCTCCTCGACGCCGGCGTCGTGCTCAGCCTTGGACGCGGCGTCTCGTTCGGCGGTGACGGCGCGGGTCGCCTTCGTCGCCTGTTGGGCCTCGTCTGGAGTGTGGAGCTGGGGCGTGACGCCTTCCACGGAGAACAGGCCAGGCCATCGGCCGTTCCTCGAGCGGTAGGCGTCTCGGGCTGCGTCGAGGGCGTCAGGGCCGGACACGTCGCAGAACAGGCAGACGCGGGCACCGGCGTCGAGTCCACCGAGACCGGCGATGGCGTCGACGAGTCGGCGCATCGTTTCGAGGGTGGCGATGGCGTTCGTGGCCTGGCGGATGCCGTAAGGTGTCGCACATGCAGGTGCGATACAAGAGTGCGGGCGAAACATGACACCTAGCGGCGAAACGCGACGCCCTCGCATACAGGTGCGGGCGCAGATGAGCACGGAGCTGGTCGTGGATTCGAGCCCACGAGGTGGCATCGCGTTCGGGCTTCCGACGGTAGTGACGGTCGCGGATCTCGACGGTTGTGACTTCGACGTCACGCTCGAGCTCGATGCCGTCGATCCGGACGAACGGCTGGGCATCACGCGGCTCGAGGTGCGAGCACGCGAGGGCGGGCCTGTGGTGACCGCCCAGGCACTTCGCACGATCCCCTTCGGCAAGCTTGCCGATCTTGCGGCGCGACACGCGGCGCAGGTGTTCGAGTACGCGCCGGACGGGAGCCGGCAGACTCGCTTTCCACCGCGCCGGCGACCTGACTCCGACGAGGTGAAAGCCGCCGTCAGGCGGTTACGCGGTCCGACCGGATCGCGAACTACACCCGCCGAGATGGCAAGGATCAAGGCAGCCGTCGAGGGTGCGGAACAGCGCGGCCGTGTTCGAGCCGTGATGGCGCTGGGTTACAGCAAGTCCGCGGCGCAGAGGCATCTGCGCGCGGGACGCAAGGCCGGATTGATTCCGCACACCGCGCGCAGTCGCCGAGCGTGATGCCGTCGCGCGTTCCTCGCGCGGTCGTCGTGGATTTAGGCGGCGCGAGGTGTCGCGACGTGACGCGAGGCGTATCGCCCAACCTGGTGTTTCGCGGACGGGCGCAGGTCGGAGCATCGCGCGGAACGCTCTTACAAAGCAGAGGTCGTCGGTTCGAGACCGGCCGGGCCCACCGATCGACCCCCCGCCCGAGGCGCCTAGACCGAAGAAATCGGGCGAATCGTGCCGGCCCGGAGTGCTGTTTGCTACGCCGGACGTATTGCTCAGCAGTGCTCGGGGCACCGCCGATAGACCTGGTGTGCGGCGTGAAACCGATGTACGAGACTTCGCCCGTTCCGCGCTGGAGCGCGCAGGTGTCGGGTTCGTCGTGTTCCGTGCGGTTCGCCACGCCGGCGGGATCGATTGGGAGCCCCTCGACGCGAACACCGGCGCGGTCGCCCGCGAGCAGATCGGTCCGATCCTCGAGGCGGCGCTCACCTCCGGAGAACGGGTCGAGACCGACCACGAGGTCCGCCTGCCATCCGGCGCGCCGGCGTGGAGACGCGTGATCGCCGTCCCGGTCGACGACGACGTGGTCGCGACCATGACGTACGACATCGGCGAGCTCGTCGGCGCGCGCGGCCGCGCCGCCGCGCTCTCGCAAGACAGCTCCGACGTCGTCGCGATCACCAGTCCCGACAGCGGGCTCTCGTGGGTGTCACCGTCTGTGGAAGCGACGCTCGGGTACCCGGCGGAGGAGATGATCGGGGGTTGCGCAGTCGACCTCGTGCATCCCGACGACGTCGGGTGCATCGTCGAGCGTTTCCTCGCCGTCGCCGACGACGCGTCGGATGTGCCGATCGTCGAGCTGCGACTGCGCCGTTCCGACGGCGAGTACCAATGGTTCCAATGCTCGATCGCGAACCGCCTCGACGACCCGGATATCCGCGGTGTTGTGCTCAGCATGCACGACATCGACGCCCACCGCCGGTCGGAGGACGCACTGCGTATGTCGGAGCTGCGGATGCGGAGCATCTTGGAGACGGCCGCGGACGCGATCATCACAAGCGACGACACCGGCGCGATCCTCGAGTTCAACAAGGCGGCGGAACGTATCTTTCGGGTGTCGGCCTCCGACGTCGTCGGCGGTCAGTACACAGATCTGCTCCCGGAATCCGCCGAGTACCGAATATGGCTGCGGAAATCGCTCGGCGCGACGCGTACCGAAGTTCCGCTCGAGATCGTGACCGCCCGGGCCGACGGCGAGGAGTTCGAGGCGCGTATCTCGATCTCCGAGACGACGATCGAGGGGCGCACGCTCACGACCGCGATCGTGCGTGACGTCACGAAGGAAAAGGAGGCGTCGCGGGCGCTCGAGCAGCGCGGGTTGTACGACGAGCTGACCGGCCTTGCGAGCCGCAAACTTCTCATCGACCGGCTCGACGAGGCGATCCGTCGAGCGCAGCGCCACCGCACGGTTGTCGGCGTGGTGCTGCTCGACTTGGACCGGTTCAAGCATGTCAACGACAGCCTCGGCCATGACGTCGGTGACGCGTTGCTCGTCGACGTTGCCGAGCGGCTCTGGTCGGGAGCCGGTCAAGGCAACACCGTCGCCCGGCTCGGCGGCGACGAGTTCGTCGTGCTCTGCGACGAGGTGCGCGACATCGACGAGATCACCGACCTTGCGGGCAGGCTCGACGAGGTGCTGCGCGCACCGTTCGTCCTCGGTGCCGACGAGGTGATGCTCACCGCCTCGATTGGCATCGCGGTCTGGACCGGTGGCGACGATCCTGCCGACGAGCTCGTCCGCCACGCCGACGCGGCGATGTACCGCGCGAAGGACCGGGGTCGGGGGCGTATCGAGCTCTTCGACGAACGGATGCAGACGCTCGTCTCCGCCCGGCTCGACCTCGAGTCCGCGCTTCGCCGCGCCATCGATCGCGACGAGCTCGTCGCGTACTACCAGCCCATCGTCGCATTCGCGTCCGGGCGGCCCGCCCACCTGGAAGCACTCGTCCGATGGAAGCGTCCCGGTGAGCAACTGGTTCCGCCGGACCAGTTCATCGCGATCGCGGAGGAGACCGGCCTCATCCACCCGATCGGTGAATGGATGCTCCGGCGCGCGGCGCATGACTGCGCCGAATGGCAAGATGTCGCGCCGGGCGTCGGTGTCTCGGTGAACGTGTCGCCGAGGCAGTTCGACAGTCATTCGGTCGTAGACGCGGTCGCGGGCGCGCTGCGCGAGACGGGGCTCGCGCCGGAGCTGCTCGGGCTCGAGATCACCGAGTCCGTGCTCGTCGACGACGCCGACGAGACCATCGCCCTGCTCGAGGAGCTGAAGTCCCTCGGCGTGCGCATCGCGCTCGACGACTTCGGGACGGGGTACAGCTCGCTCACCTACCTGCACCGGCTTCCGATCGACGAGCTCAAGATCGACCGGTCGTTCGTCGCCGTGCTCGAAGAGGAGGGCTCCGACCTGGTGCTGCTGCAGATCATGGTCCAGCTCGGACGCGCATTCGACCTGAAGGTCGTCGCCGAGGGGATCGACACCGACCGGAAGCTGCGGCGGATCCAACAGCTCGGATGCCATTTCGGGCAGGGATTCCTGTTCGCTCGCCCCGCTCCGTACGAGCAGGTGATGCGGCGATTCCGCGAGAATGCCGCCCCGCGGCTGGATGCGAACGCGCCCATCGATGCCGTGCGATCATGACCCCTTGCGACTCGTCCTGCTCGGCGCGCCGGGCTCCGGCAAAGGCACGCAAGGAAAGCTTCTAGCCGCACGTCTCGGCGTGCGTCACGTTGCGAGCGGAGAGCTGCTGCGCGCGCACGTCGCGGCCGAGAGCGAGCTCGGCGTAGAGATCACCGCACGCCTCGCGCGCGGTGATTTCGTACCGGACGACGTGGTCCTCGCAGTCGTCTGCGAGGCGGTCACCGTCGCCTGCGAGTCGGGTGGGTACATCCTCGACGGCTTCCCACGCACACGGGCTCAGGCCGAGCGCGCCTACGAGCTCGCGCGGCCGTTGGGCATCGAGGCGGAGTCGGCCGTCTACCTCGCACTGGCCGACGACGTCGCACGCCACCGGCTGGCGGGCCGCGCCCGCGCCGGACGGGTCGACGACGCCGACGCCGAGGTGATCGAGCGCCGGCTGCAACTCTTCCACGCCAACACCCGTCCGATCCTCGACTTCTACGAGGAGCGGGGCATTCTCATGACGGTCGACGCGTCCGAAGAGGTGGGCGTGGTGACGCGGACCATCCTCGATTCACTCGCGTGATCAGCACCATTCTTGCTCGGCGACTTCGGGATCGGTCGGTATGCGCAGCGTCGTGTATGCGGCACTGTGCCAGACGTTCGAGAAGAAGCGGCCCGGAGTCAACTTCGCGTCCACCGCCTCCAACAGCCCGGGGATCGGGCCGCAGCCGAGCGCGCGCCGGGCGGCGTCATCCGTCGGGTTGCTCGTAGCCGTCGGCGCGCCGAAGCGCGCGTCGTACCACGCGGCGTCGATCTGCTTGCGATGGCCGGCGGCGCGCCCCGGGACGGGTTCCGTGCGCGCCGCAAGCGGTTCTGCGAGCCCGCCGATGTCGACGACCCAGATCCGCCGGCCCGCGTCGTACGCGGGCACACCGATAGAGCCGAGGGTCAGCACGAACCTTCGAGGATCGAGCCCCGGGCGGGGATCCTTGTCGGTGAGATTGAAGTAGCCCCTTACGCCCCGGTCGTATGCGGCGGCGGCCTCGTATCCGTTCAGGCCGAACTGGATGTCGGTCGGGTGGAGCTTCGCGTGCGACGCGGCGCGAAAGTCGCTGATGGGGCTGAGGAGATACGACTTGGGGTTCGGCGGCGGTCGGAACGCGACGACGCTGACGATCGCCCATGCGGCCGCGAACGCGTTGATGCCGATGACCACCAGCATCCGACGGGTGACCGCGACGGTTTTGACCGAGATCGATGCCGGCAGCGCCAGCGCGAAGAATGCGGGCAGCAGCAACCGCCCGTGCATGTAGTCACCCCCGATGGCGGTGATGTAGAGCGCGTGGAGGAGCGCGGCGGCCAGCATGGCGGCGGTGACAAAAGCGAGCCGGCGGTCGCGGACGGCCAGAGAACGGTAGACGACGGTCGCCGCGATCAATATGGCGGTCAGCCACAACCGGTACGGACCGATGAAATTCCTCGCGTACTCCCAACCCTGACCGAGGTGCAATCCCCCCGCGTCCTTGGCGAGTGCAGTGGTGGGTACGAGCATGGCGTAGTAACCCATGCGGAAAATCTGGTAGGCGAGTGGCAGCGCGAAGATCGCGACGACGTCGAACACGATTCGCCGCGGCCGCACCACGACGAACCACGCGACGAGCACGCAGATCATCATCAAACCGAGATCCGGACGCACGAGCGGCGCGAGGCCGAGCACCACGCCGAAACCGAGCCGCCTACGCCCGTTGATCTCCGCCGACCGCGCGGCCGACACGAGCACGAACCACGCCGCGGCGATCCACAACCACACGAGGCCCATTTCCAGTCCCGATGTCGAGAAGTCCCACACGACCTTGACTGCCGCGACGAGGATCAGCCCGACCGGGACGACGATGCCGCCCTCGTCGTGGTGTAAGAGCCGAGCTGCCTTGCCCGCGAGCGCGAAGGCGGCGACCGCCGCGCCCAGGCTTGCGAGCAGCGCGATCCATTCCATGCTCGTGAATGCGCCGAACAGGGCGCGGCCGCTGACGAGCACCACGATCCACAACGTGCTCGTCGAGGCTTCGACGCGTTCGCCGGCGTTGAACACCGGACCGTGGCCGGCGAAGATCTGGTCGACGATGCGCAGGTTGATGAACGCGTCCTCGTCCATCCAGCGGTGCTGCCAACCGCCGACCGCGATCATGAGTGCGGGAAGGTATGCCGGCGCGGCCGCGCCGAGCCGTGCCCAGCGCGACGACCGCCGCCGCACGTCGGGATCGTGGTTCTGGTCGGAGGCGAGCAGCGTCGTCATCGCCTGGTTCCCAGGATTTCGGTCAGGATCCAGCGGGCGGCCCACGTCGCGGCGGTTGGCGTGAAATGACGGCCGTCGGGGCGGGCGTGCAGCCCCTCGACGCGTTCGGGGCACGGAGGTCCGCTCGGGCACAGCTTGGTCGCGAGGTCGACGAGGGAGACCTGGCCGCGGTGGCGCGCTTGGAAGCGTCGCAGCAGCGCGTTCAGGCGCACGTACCCGTCGTTGTCGGCCTTCAGGCTGGTGGTCTGCGTTCCCTGGGCGGGGTTCGGGGCGGGTCCGGCCTCTGTGATCATCACGACGTGCGCGCCTCCGGCGGTGAGGCGCGCGAGTGCCGCGTCCATGCGCGCCATGATCTCCTTTTCTCCGGCGGGTGTTCCCGCGACGATTGTGCGGCCGTCGACGACGAGGTCGGACTTCTCCCAGATGCTCATCCACAGGACGATGGTCGGTCGACCGCGGGCGAGTGCCTTGCTCACGTCGGAGTCGACGAGCGCCGGACAGCGCGACGAGTTCGGTGTGATCGCTTCGGTGCGGGTCGTCGTGATCTGTCCGCTCGCGACACCGCACCCGAAGACGGAGCCCTGGGAGGTCGCGATCCCGGCCGCATCGCCGGCGGCGTTCAGACCCGGCCACAGGCTGCACGCCGTCGAGTCGCCGACGAGCAGGATGCGTTGGTCGCGTGCGGACGCGGGCAGGGAGAGCGGCCCCGTCTTCGCGGCCGCGGCGTTCGCCTCGCTCGTCTCACTCGCTCGGGGCGTGCCGCACAGCAGCGGGTCGCCGTAGCCCCAGATGAACCCGGGCGGTGCGGTTGCACCCACGGCGGAGGCTGTGATGATGCCCGCGAGGACGGCGACCGCGGGCGCGAAGGCGGCGGCCGACACGCGCAGGCTCCACGTGCGTTCGCGGATCGGACGCTCGACGAGGTAGTACGACGCGATCGCGGCGGCAAAGGTCGCGCCGAGGCGTAGCGCGTTGAGCGCGGTGGTTCCGACGTGCACCCGTGACGGCACCAGCCAGACGTCGATCGGCCAGTGCCACAAGTACAAGCCGTAGGAGATCCGTCCGATCCACGCGAGCGGTCGCATCGACAACAGGGACGACACCGGGCCGGGCTGCACCACGCCCCCGATGAGCACGGCGACGACTCCGGCAAACAGCGCCGAGCCGCCGCGGTAGTAGCTCGCGCCGGTCCCCGACGCGCCGTGTGTGGCGACGAGCACCGCGACGATCGCCGGGATCGCCGCGACCGCGAGCACGCGTCGTGCACGCGCCCCCGGTTTCCACGCGAGCAGCAGCAGCGCGAGCAACGCACCGATGAGCAGTGTGTGCGCGCGGGCGTCGGTCGCGTAGTACGCACCGGACGGATCGCCGGGGTGGAACCGCAGCGCCATGGAGAGGATCGATCCCGCGGCACCGACGACACACACGCAGCCGAGCACGCGTGTCGATCCGCGGCCGAGGCGCAGGCACGCGAGCACCACCAGCGGCCACACGAGGTAGTACTGCTCCTCGATCGCGAGCGACCACATGTGCCGCAGCGGGGACGCGGCGGAGAACACCTGGAAGTAGCCCTGTTGGTCGAAGATGAAGCGCCAGTTCGCGATGTAGAACAAGCTCGCGAACATGTCGTCGCGCACGCCGTTGCGCTCCCAGGGCACGACGGCGAGATGCGAGTACCCGGCGACGAAGACCAACACCAACAAGAGGGCCGGGAGCAGCCGGCGTGCCCGGCGCGCCCAGAACGCGGCGAACCGGAGCTTCGACGCGCGCCGGAACTCGAGCACGAGAAGCGTCGTGATCAAGAAGCCGGAGAGCACGAAGAAGGTGTCGACGCCGAGGAACCCACCTTTCGCCCACGCGTAGTCGTAGTGGTATGCGATGACCGACAGGACGGCGATTGCGCGGAGACCGTCGAGCGCCGCGTGATAGCCGAACCGAGGTGCCGTCGTGCCGGCTTCGAATCCTCCCGCGGCGATCGGCTGGCGCAGCGGGTCGGGCGCCGTACGGCCCACCGTCTCGGTCCCCGGGGTCACGGGGCAGAGGTTACGGGAGTCGAACCTTGGCGAGCTTCCACGCGCGCGGCACTAGGTTGCCCGCCGTGTCCCGATTCGGGCGTGTGCTGCTCGTGATCGTCGCGGTCGCGTTCGGGATTCGCGTCGCGTACGTCGCGATCGCGAAGGCGGGCCCGTGCCCGCTCGTCCTGGCTGACGGCACGCGCATCGGGAGCGCACCGAGCAAATGCCTGCGGGGCGACGAGCTCTTCTACAACGCGGAGGCGAACTACCTGGCGGCCGGCCACGGCTTCAACGAGCCGCTTTCGGCGTTCATCCACCCCGGCGTCAAGCCGCCGCCGGCCGCAGATCACCCACCCCTCACAGTCGTCGTCCTGGCGCCGGTGTCGTGGTTCGTCGAGCACGCGCCGCTCTCGTGGATGATCAAGGAGCCGCTCCACGATCACGTGCGTGAGCACCGCTACACGATGGCGGTGCTCGGAACCCTTCTCGTCGCGCTGGTGGGCTTGCTCGGCCGCCGCGTGGGCGGTGACGCGGTCGGGCTCGTCGCGGCCGCGATCGCGGCGTTGAGCCCGAACATCTGGGTCAACGACGGTCTCGTGATGTCGG
This sequence comes from Acidimicrobiia bacterium, assembly GCA_038213435.1. Classification (GTDB taxonomy): domain Bacteria; phylum Actinomycetota; class Acidimicrobiia; order IMCC26256; family PALSA-610; genus PALSA-610. Next base: position 131,998 of record JBBQTI010000003.1, on the reverse strand, counting down.
AAACGCTCACCGCGCTGACCGTCGTGGGCGCGATGTGGGCCGCGCTGTGGTGGCGCGATCGACCGAGCTTGCGGCGGGCGGCGGCTCTCGGAGGAGTGTGCGGGCTCGCCGCGCTCGCGCGGGTGGAGTTCCTCCTGCTCGTGCCGTTGCTCGCGATCGTCGTCGCCTGTTCATTGCCGCAGCCCTGGAGCCTGCGGTGGAAACAGGCGCTCGTGGCGCTCGCCACCGCGCTCGTCGTCGTGGCGCCGTGGGTGGGCTTCAATCTCGCGCGGTTCCACGACCCCACGTTCGTCTCGACGAACGACGGTCTCACCCTGGCCGGCGCGAACTGCGATGCGATGTACCACGGCGCCGCCACGGGCTTCTGGACACTCCGGTCGTGCGCCGACAACCCTCCGCCCGGTGACCAGTCGCAGGTCGCCGGCGCGTTTCGCCGCCGAGGCCTCGACTACATGAAGGAACACGCGTCGCGCGCTCCCTTCGTGGTCCTGGCGCGCCTGGGCCGCACCTGGAGCCTCTTTCGTCCCCTCGACATGGTGACCCTCAACACGGGAGAAGACCGCGAGGAGTGGGTGACGCGCCTCGGTCTCGTCGCGTACTACCCGACGTTGCTGCTCGCGGTCGCGGGCGCAGTGGTGATGTGGCGACGCCGGGTAGCACGCGACGTGTTGTGGGTTCTGCTCGTACCGGCGATCATCGTCACGCTCGACACCATGGCTACCTACGGGCAGACGCGCTTTCGCGCCGGTGCCGAACATTCGCTCGCGCTGCTCGCCGCGGTCGGGATCGTCGCGCTCGGCCGGTGGTTGCGATCCCGGCGAGACGCTCGAGTGGCGCCCGTGGTCACACCGTGACGGTTGCGAGGCTCGGTTCGTCGTCGAGCGAGACGCTCGAGCGGCGAGTTGCTCCCGGCAGCCTCATGAAGGCCACGACCGCGATCGCGTAGGCACCGAGCGCCGCGAGCTGTACCGCGCGGAAGCCGACGGCCATCGAGAGGATCGTGGTGAGCACCGAGCCGATGACCGAGAAGAAGCCGTTCACGGCCCAACCCCACGCCACGTACTCCTCACCGTGTTCCGTGAGCGACGCGACCCGGCCGAGGCCGAGCGGCATGAACATGCCGAGGCAGAGTCCGAGCGGCGTGAGGATCGCGCCCGCGAAGACGACCCGTGCCGCAAGGCCGGTCGAGAGCAGCCGGCCGTCGAGGATCGACGGGAGCGCCAGCTCGTAGAACAGCGTGAGCGCGGCGAGCACCGCGAGGAGGACCGGCACCGCGGTGCGGGCCCGATCAGCGAACCTCCGGCTGAGGAGCGCACCGACGCCGGTCGACAACAGGATCGCGGCGAGCGTCACGGTGAGCGAATAGGTGGGGTACCCGAGGAACTGCACCAACCGCTGGATCATCGTGATCTCGAAGAACATGAACCCGAGCCCGAGCGCGGCGAAATACACGGCCGACGTGCCCTTGGCCGGAAGCGCGCGCCACTTCCGGCGCACCGCGAGAAAGGGTGCCAGGAGGAACACGGCCGCGTACAACGCCGAGATCGCGAGGAGCAGGAGCAGGACGCGTTCACCGATTGCGTCTTCCGGGTCGGTGCTCTTGAGCGGTTGCGCGATGTGCGAGAGCACGTCGCGGAAGCGAGCGAAGTGCCAGAAGTAGGGCGCGTCGTCGTAGACCGGGGTGATGTTCTTGGGCGAGCGCGACACGATCGCCGCGACCTGCGCGTTCGTCCCCGACGCCAATCGGCTCACGACGCTGGTGCCGATGACGTGCCCCGGCGCCGCGTAGGGGTGTTGCTCGGGCAGATGCGCGATACCGCCGAGGAACCGATCGGTCTCGGCCTTCGTGAACGCGGTGCGTTTGACGACGATGGTCGAGAGCGCGCCCGACGAGGTGAGCTGGGCCGCGACGAGCAGGTGATTGTTGGGGTCGCGGACACCCAGCTGCTCGAGCGCCTTACGCGCGGTGACGATATACCGACTCGTCCGGTTCGGAGTGTCGAAGTTCAGCTCGCCGAACTGCACCACCATGATGCCGTTGTCGGTCAGATGCCGGAGTGTCGTCTTGATCATCTGCGTGGTGTAGAGGTAGCTCTCCGAGAGCACGAATGCGCCGGAGGAGGCCGCGTTCGTCGCCGCGTAGCTGTCGGGCGCGACATACCAGGTGAGGTCGTACTGCGCGTCGGTGCGCGCGAGATACGAACGACCATCACCCTGGTGCAGATGCACCGCGGGTTGCTGCGGCAGGTGGCCGGTGTAGTCGGCGAAACGCCTTGTGAGCAGCGACACCGTTACGGGATTCAGCTCGACGGCTTCGATGTTCGGGGCGTGGTTGTAGAGCGAGGCGAGGATCTCGTTTCCGCCGGCCGAACCGATAATCAGCTCGCGTCCGGGGGGTCGACCGAGGACGTCGAAGGGGATCGCGCGAGGATCCTTCGCGTAGAACCCGAGCGACGCGGGGTTGCCGTCGAACCGCCGGATACCGGAGCCGAAGGTGCCGTCGTGCACCAAGAGGTAGTTGGAGGTGTCGGGTCCGAACTGTACGACGTCGACGCGAAATACCGGGCCCCACGCGGAGTAGAGCGTGATCGGGGTGTAGAGCTTTCCGTCCTCGGTCCGCACGTCGGGCAGGGCGTTCGCGGCGACTACCGTGACCACGAGCACCACGCTCGTGATGGCCGCGAAGCCGAAGAGCAGCGACTTCGGCGCGCACGACGCCAGCCCGACGACCGCGAAGATGAGGGCCGAGAGCATGATGACGCGCGGTGGCCCCAGGCGCGTGATCAACGGGATCGCCAAGAGGCAGCCGAGCCCGGCGCCGACGAGATCGGAGAAGTACATGCGACCGATGCCGTCGCCGGCCCGCCCGAGGAGCACCGCGACGATGATCCCGAACGCGATGAACGTGGCGAAGACTGCGAGACAGATGACGCCGAGCCGGAACAGGTTGGTGAACGACGATCGCGTCCCGTAGTCCCAGATCGCAATGGTGTTGACGCGCATTTTCGCGACCACGAGATATCCGAGCGCGATGCTCACGGCGCCCCAGACCGAGCACACCGCGATGATGCGCTCGGTCGTCCAGCGACGCACCGGCGAGAACACCGCGACGAACACGCTGCCCGAGCCGATGCCCAAGAGCGCGAGCCCGATGACCAGGTAGGTGTAGTAGTACCAGAGCTTGAACGAGACGATCCGGGTGTAGCCGACTTCGAGCAGGAGCCCCGCGAGGCTGACGAGGAGGATGATGAGCCAGCGCGGTACGCGAGGTGCGTCGACACCGCTCGGGCCGAGCGTGTCGGAGCTGACCATGCTCATCGTCAGTTCCCCCGGAGCTGTCTTCGGCTGATCGACCACACGTCGGAAGCGGTGATGGTACCAACCCAATGACGACATGACGGTTACCGAGCAACGAGTTCCGCAGTCCGGTGAGGACACCTACGTCGCTGGGCTCGACGGCCTTCGGGCGATCGCGGTCGCGGCTGTCGTCGTCTTTCACTTCGCGCCGTCCGTCCTGCCCGCAGGTTTCCTCGGCGTCGACGTGTTCTTCGTGGTCTCGGGCTTCCTCATCTCCCGACTCGTCACGCGCGAGATCGAGCGATCGGGCGCGGTGTCGCTCGGCAACTTCTGGGCACGCCGCGCGCGCCGGCTGCTTCCCGCGCTGGCAACGGTCACGGTCGTCGTTTTGTGCGCGGCGGCGATCAGCTTCTCGAACAGCGAGATCCACGACCTGCGCGCCCAGGCCCTCGGCACGCTGTTCTACTGCGCGAACTGGGTGATCATCTTCGCCAAGGGCAATTACTTCAGCGGTCTCGGGCGGCCGTCACCCTTTCTGCACATGTGGACGCTGGCCGTCGAGGAGCAGTTCTATCTCGTGCTGCCGCTCGTGCTGTTCGCAGCGCGGCGCGTGGTCGTCCGGCATCCGTTCCGGACGGCGACGATCGCGTTGGTCGGGGCCGTCGCGTCGACGGTGTGGATGGGTGTGCTGGTGTCGCCGACCGGTGACCCGACCCGCGCGTATCTCGGAAGCGATTCACACGCCATGGGCCTGCTCGTGGGAGTAGCGCTCGGTGTACTCGCGGGATCCGGCCGGCCCTGGGAAGTGCTCGCCCGGTGGACGCGATCGAACGCGTCCGCGGCACGCGTCGTGCCCCTGATAGCTGCCGGGTCGCTCGTCGCGATCCTTGTGACGATGCGCGTCACCCGGGATCGCACGCTTGCGCTCTACCGTGGCGGCTTCCTCGTGTTCGCGGTGCTGTGCGCGGTGATCATCGCGGTCGTCGTGACAATGCCGACCGCGCCGATCGCGAGGTTGTTGCGCGCGCCCTGGCTCGTCGCGATCGGCCTCCGTTCCTATTCCCTGTATCTGTGGCACTGGCCCGTGCGCGTGTTCGTCACGCCCCGCGCGGGACTCGACGGGGTGATGCTCTTCGCCGTCCGGCTCGCCTTTTCGGTCGCGCTCGCGGAGCTGTCGTTCCGTCTCGTCGAGCAGCCCCTCCGCGTCGGGAAGGTCGCCCGACGTACCGGAAGCCGCGGCGCGATCGCCTACTTCGTGGCGCTCACGGCCCTCGTCGCCGCGCTCGTCACGACCGTCGCTGCACCCAAGTCGCTCCCGCCGAACGATCTCACGAAGCTGAAATCGCTCAGCGGAAACAACATCCCGAAGGCATTGCGCGTCGACCTGTTCGGCGACTCCACGGCGTTGGTGTTCGGATACGGCGGCGCCCTCCGAGCGCGCGAGCTGGGCATCTCGGTCGGTGGCGATGCCCAGTTGGGGTGCGGCATCGTGCAGACCGACCATGTGACCGGCGGCCGCGTCCTCCCTCACGTGAAGGAATGCGAGGGCTGGCAGGCGCGCTGGCGCGCATCGATGCGCAACGACCCCGACGCGCGCCTCGCGATCATGGCGGGCGCGTGGGAGGCGCTCGATCAGCAGACGACATTCGGCGTCGTTCGCTTCGGCACCACCGCGTGGACAGATCTCATCGCGCTGTCGTTGCGGACCGCGCTCGAAACGCTGACGGCCGACGGGCGGACTGTGTACCTGTTCGACGTGCCGTGCTACGGAGCCGGGAACGCCAACGACCGGATGCCCGAGCGCAGCGACCCACGACGCATCGCCGCGCTCAACGAGATCTTCGCGAACGTCGCGCGTTCGATGCGCAAGGTCCGGATCGTCGACTGGCGAACGCTCGTCTGCCTCGACGGCCATCGCGTCGAGAGTGTCGGGGGCGTGCATCTCTGGCAACCGGACGACCAGCACCTCACGTACACCGGAGCCGTGGTGGTCTGGAGGTGGTGGCTGCCGCAGCTGCGTTCGACGCCCTGATCGGTCGCCGGCGGCGTCAGCGATGCCCGCCGCGCTTGAACACGCGGTCTTGGACTGCCCACCACGTGACGAGTCCGAGCTCCTCCGCGCCGACGCCCAACGACATCTTGGAGTGGCCGCGCACTCGGTCGGTGAATGTGATGGGCACCTGCGCGATGTGGCCACCGTGTTTCCAGACGCGGTAGCAGAGCTCGATCTGGAAGCCGTAGCCCTTGGAGCGCGTGTGCGCGTAGTCGGCCATCTTGAGCGTGTCGGCGCGAAACGCTCGGAACCCGGATGTTGCATCGCGAACCGGTATGCCGAGCACGAGTGTGGCGTAACGGTTGCCCCATTTCGAGACGGCCCGCCGGTACCACGGCCAGTGGGGGATCGATCCGCCGAGAACGTACCGGGAGCCGATCGCGGCATCGGCGCCGCCTTCGATCGCGGCGAGGAGCTCGGGCAGCGCGGCCGGATCGTGCGATAGGTCGGCGTCGATCTGAACGACGACGTCGTAGCCCCGGTCGAGGCCGACCGCGAATCCCGCGCGGACGGCGTCGCCGATGCCGATCTTGCGGGGCCGGCGCAACACCTCGATGTGCCCGAGCCGCGCGCCGACCTCGTCGACGAGATCGGCCGTGCCGTCGGGACTGTTGTCGTCGACGACGAGGATGTCGGCGTCGGGCGCGGCCTCGCGGGCACGGTTGAGGAACTCCACGATGTTCTCCGACTCCTGATACGTCGGAGTCACGACGAGCGCGCGCACAGAAGGGGAAATGTATCTTGAGCCCGACCGTCAGTGGCACTTCCTGTACAGCTGGTAGAGGTCGAGATAGGTGCCGACGTGGCAGAAGTCGCGGGCCAGGACCTTTTCGGCCGCGTCGGAGCCGACCTTTCGGGAGTCGTTCGGCTCCGACCAGTCCTGCCAGATCGCGGAGAGGATCACGACGTCGGCCGACTCCAGGTCCGTGGGGAGGCGCGACCCGTTTGCATTGGCGACGCCGGGGTCCATCTCGATGTAGTACGTCGCCGGAACCAGGTCGCCGAGCATGTAGTAGAGGTACGCGTCGCTGTACGGCGTCTTGCGGAGGTTCACGGGCCCGACGAACAGCCGCTGTCCCGGCTTCGAGATCCGGGCCGCCGCGGCGATCACCAGGTTCGCCGCGGCGGCCCGGTCGGGCTTGCCGTAGTAGAAGACGCGGCCGTCGTGTTCGATCTTGTACGACGCGCGATGGATGCCGAAGGTCTGCAGCGAGTAGTCGACATAGGTACGGATCGTGAATGCGGGTATGACGAACGCGAGCAGAGCGAGCATCATTGCGCCCGAGACGATCGCGATTCGCCTGGACGGGATCTTCGGTGCGCGTTTTCGGACGAGCTCGTAGCCCGCGATCGGAACAAACGCGAAGACGACGCAGCCCACCCACGAGAAGTGGCCGGAGTCGACGCGTTGCAGCGCTTGCGGAAGGATCCCGACGCCGAAGAGCCCGACGACGAGGAGCGTCCGGGCCGTGATCGACCCGGGATCCGCGCGGGTCGCGCGCCACCCCTGCCACAGCACGAACGCGATCGCACCGAGCAACAGGAAGAACCACAAGAAGAGTTGGTGCGGACGCGCGGGAGCCGGGAACGGCCACGAGAGCTGTGCCAGCGCGCCCGCTCGCTGGAGGAAACCGTCGAGGTGTCCCCACGACGGTGGGATCGGCAGGCTCCGCCCGCCGCGGAGCCGGAAGATCGGATCGATCACCATGCCTTGGAACACGTGTCCGGGTCCGGCCGTCGCGATGTGAATGGAATACGGCACGACCCCGATGACGAAGCCGGCGAAGAGGCGGGAGATGCGCGATCGTTCCATGCCGCGCACAAGTGCGACCGTCGCGAGGCCGACGCCGAGCACGAGGTCGAGCCGGAACAGGACGGCGAGACCGAGCAGCAGCCCCGCGACCACGGCCCAACGCCGCGCGCTGCGATCGTCACGGTCGGCGAGCGCCCGGACGCCCGCCGCCATGCCGCAAATGGCGAGGCCGACGCCGCCGACCCACGCCAGTGCGGTCAGGGCGAACGGGATGATGATGAGCCCCGACGTCACCGCCGCGATGACGGCCAGGGTTCGACCCCATCGGCGCGCGAGCGCGTAGACGCCGAACACGATCGCGACCTGTTGCACGAGGCCGAACACGCGCTCGCTGAGCAGCGAGACGCCGAACACCTTGAACACGCCGGCGAGCGCCCACAAGCTTCCCGGTCCGTACAGGTGCAGGAAGTCGCGGTTGGGAATCGCGCCCTTCAAGACCTGCTCCGGGAACACGAGCATGAAGCCCTCTTCCATGGGCGGGCCCGGCGCTCGCAACAGCCCGCGCAACGGCAGCGCGAATACGAGCGCGACGATTGCCAGCGCCAAGGCGTTGCCCCACCGTTCGGCGCCGCTGTTGCGCGGGCTGTCGCGCGCGGCAGCGTCGGCGACGGGCTCGGCTCGGGGCACACGGGAAAGCTAGGCGCGCCGAGTGATTCCTCCTCGGACGGTCGGGAGTGGTGAGTGCGCCGACGCGAGGAGGCGGTAGCGTCGACGACCGTGCGCGACGGCGAGCAAGAGTTGGGTGAGACGCCGGGGTCGGATCAACCGGCGCCGACGGTTGTCGTCACCGGCGCCGCGGGCTGGCTGGGCCAGAACCTCGTGCGGACGCTTGCCGGCCAACCGACGCGACAACGAATCCGTTGTCTGGTACGCGATTTCGGTGACGCGTCCCGGCTCGAGGTCGTCGACCCGCGGATCGAGGTGATCGTCGGCGACGTGCGCGACCCCACGGTGATCGACGCGCTCTTCGAGGGCGTCGGCGGCGCGTCGGTGATGCACGCCGCGGCGGTCATCCATCCGGCGCGCCACGTGCGCGAGCTGTTCGACGTGAATGTCGGCGGGACCCAGCTCGTGCTCGACCGGGCGCGGCGGGTCGGCGCGTCGCGGTTCGTGCACGTCTCGTCGAATTCTCCGTTCGGCGCGAACCGTTCGAGCGCCGACCGCTTCGACGAGGATTCGCCGTTCGCACCGTACATGGCGTACGGCCGCGCGAAACTCGAGGCGGAGCAACTCGTGCAGCGCAGCTACGACCGCGGTGACCTCGCGACCGTGATCGTGCGGCCGCCGTGGTTCTACGGCCCGTTTCAGCCCGAACGCCAGACGCAGTTCCTCTCGGCGGTTCGGCGCGGACGCTTCCCGCTCGTCGGGCCCGGCACTCAGCGCCGATCGATGGTCTACACGGGGAATCTGGTGCAGGGCGTGCTGCTCGCAGAGCGCGTCGACGCCGCGCCCGGGAACGCCTATTGGATCGCCGACGCCGAACCCTACGCGTTGCGCGATGTGCTGCAAACGGTACGCGGCGCGCTCGAGGCCGAAGGACTGAGTGTTTCGAACCGGCGCCCGTTGCCCGTGCCGCGGATCGCCGGTGTCGTTGCCGAAAAGCTCGACGCCGTCACGCAGGCGAGTGGACGCTACGTGCAGGTCTTGCACGTGCTCGGAGAGCTGAAGGACACGATCGCGTGCGACATCTCACGGGCGCGCAACGAGCTCGGATACGAGCCGACCGTGGACTTGTTCGACGGCATGCGGGCGAGCGTGCGCTGGTGTCTGGCGCGCGGTGACCAACTCTGATGGCTCGTTTGCTCCTGGTCACCGGCGGCAGCGGCTACTTCGGCACCGTGCTGGCCGAGCAGGCCCTGGCCCGCGGTGATGCCGTGCGGATCTTCGACGTGAACCCGCCCGGCCCGACCCTCGCCGGAGCCGATTTCGTCGCCGGCGACGTGCGCGACCGGGCCGCGGTGCGCGGCGCGTGCGAAGGCGTCAACGTGGTGTTCCACAACGTCGCCCAGGTCCCGCTCGCCAAGGACCGGGCGCTGTTCGACGAGGTGAACGTGGGCGGAACCGCGAACGTGCTGGTCGCGGCGCGCGACGCGCGCGTCGCCAAAGTCGTCCACACGTCGTCGAGTGCCGTGTTCGGCATCCCCGAGCGGAATCCCGTGAACGAGGACGCGCCGTGTCGTCCGCTGGAGGCGTACGGCCGGGCCAAGCTGCGGGCCGAGCTCGTGTGTCACGACGCGATCGCGTCCGGGCTCGACGTCACGATCGTGCGGCCCCGCACGGTTCTCGGTCACGGTCGCCTCGGAGTGATGGCGCTCTTGTTCGAGTTCGTGGCCGACGGTGCGCCCGTGTTCGTTCTGGGCGGCGGGAACAATCGGTATCAGCTCGTGCACGCGGCCGACCTCGCCGATGCCTGTCTGCGCGCGGGAGATCGCGCCGCACCGTCGGTGTACAACATCGGCGCCCGCGAGTTCGGCACGATGCGAGAAACGCTGCAAGCGCTCGTCGACCACGCGCAGACGGGTTCGCGCCTGCGATCGTTGCCCGTCGCGCCGGCGCGCGTCGCGATGCGGTCGCTCGCATCGCTCGGTCTCGCGCCGTTCGCGCCGTACCACTGGCTGCTCTACAGCGAGTCGCTGTACTTCGACTCGACGTTGGCGCGGACCGACCTGGGTTGGGAGCCGCAACACTCGAACCCCTCGATGGTGATCGAGTCTTACGAATGGTTCCTCGCGCATCGTCGCGAATCCGACGACGCAGCCCGATCGCATCATCAGTCACCGGTCCGGCCGGGATTGCTGCGCGCCTTGAAGGCGCTGCCGTGATCGATGACGTCGCGCTGCACTCGCCGCTCGACGTGCGACGTCTGCCGCCGGAGCGCCGGCTCCGCGGTGCCACGGCTCTGCTCCTTGCGGCGCTGATCGTCGTCCTCGCCCTCCCGCTCGTGGTCGCGCTCGTCGAGCTACGGCGTCCGCACTGGTATCCGCTGCTCGACATGGCGCAGACCGAGCTGCGCGTACGCGACGTCACGTCCCACCCGCCGCTCATCGGTCTGGCCGGTCGTATCGGACCGTTCGGGCCGAACGGAGGGAGTCACCCCGGACCACTGAGCTTCTACGCGCTGTGGCCGGTGTGGAGACTGTTCGGCGGCTCGTCGTACGGATTGTTCGCGGCCAACGTCGCGCTCGACATCGTCGCGATCGGGCTTGCGCTCTGGTTGGCTCTGCGACGCGGCGGTCGTTCGCTCCTGCTCGGACTCGCCACGGTGCTGGCGCTGTTGACGCGCGCCTACGGAGCGTTCCTCCTGACCCTTCCCTGGAACCCGTACCTACCCGTCCTTTGGTGGTTCGTGTTCGTGCTCGCGGTGTGGTCCGTGCTCGCGGACGACCTGGCGATGCTTCCGATCGTCATCTTCGCCGGGTCACTCTGCATGCAGACACACATCTCGTACCTCGGCTTGATCGGCGGGCTGGTGCTCGTCGCCGCGTTCGTGGTGGGGCGCACCGCGTTCGAGCGCCGAGGCGATGCCGACGCGCGCCGCGAACTCTGGCGTTGGGGCGGAATCAGCGTCGCGACCGGCATCGTCCTCTGGATCCCGCCGGTCATCGACCAATTCGCGCACTCGCCCGGAAATCTCGGCATCATCCGCGACTACTTCAGCCATCCGCCCGCTTCGCCCATCGGCCTCCGTCGCGGTGTCGACGTCCTGCTGGCGCAGCTCGATCCGTGGAGGTTGCTCAGCCACACTCTGGTGCGCGACAGCGGCGCGCTCGAGGTCACCGGTTCTCGTGTTCCCGGCGCCCTCCTGCTCATCGTGTTCGGCGCCTCGGCGATCGTCGCGTGGCGGCTCCGTCGGCGCATCCTCCTGATGCTCGACGCGGTGGTCGTCGCCGCGCTCGTGCTCGGATTGGTGTCGTCGGCGCGGATCTTCGGCACGGTCTGGTTCTATCTGATGCTCTGGGCGTGGGGACTCGTTGCGCTCATGCTGTTCGCGATCGCCTGGACCGCGGTCGAGCTCGTCCGCGCCCGGAGCGGCCTCGACGATCGCACGATCCACGACCTCGCCCGGGCGGGTGCGGCCGTGCTCGTGACGGCGACGCTGGTCGTGAGCGTCGTGTTCGCGTTCCAGGCGTCGAATGTCACCGTGCAGACGCCGCGCATCAACCAGTCGCTCGGCGCGCTGGTCGCGCCGACGGCCGACGCGCTCGCGCAGGTCGAGCGTCGCGAAGGCGGCGCGGGCCGCGGCCCTTATCTGGTCACCTGGCTGCCCGACGCGCAGGCGATCGGTTCGGCGGGCTTCGGATTGCTGAACGAGCTCGACCGCCGCGGCTTCGACGTGCGCGCGGAGGAGGCGTTCCGGCCGGGCGCGACCCGCTATCACGTGATCGACGCTCGCACTCCCACCCTCGAAGTGCATCTCGCGACCGGACCCGACATCGCCAACTGGCGTCGCGATTCGCGCTTCACGCAGGTGGCCTCGATCGACCCACGATCCGACGCCGACCGCGCGGCGTTCGACCGGTTGCACGCGGACGTGGCCGGCGACCTCCGCCGGGCGGGGCTCGGCGTTCTCGTGGCCCAGATCGACGACAATCTGTTCATGCTCGCGCTCGCGCCGCGCGTGCCCGCGAGCACACGGACCTTGATCTCGCACATGCTCGACCTCGGCATGCCCATGGCGGTGTTCATCGGTCCCCCCGGAATCGGCTGATCCGGGCGCGACGATGGAACGAGCCCATCCGGCGGAGCGCGACCCACGTTGGTTCCGGCCCGCGCTCGCGCTGGTCGTTTTCGCCGCGCTCGCGCTGCGCGTCGCGTACGTGCTCATCTCGCGCCGCAACTTCGACCCGCACGGCGACGCGTTCTTCTACCACGGCGCGGCGAACCTGCTCGCCGAGGGCAAGGGCTTCATCTCGCCGTACTTCGTCGGGTCCGGGTTGCACCGCGCCGCAGCCGAGCACCCACCCATGTACATCGTCTTCCTCGCGATCCCGTCGCTGTTCGGGATGAAGAGCGTGCTCGTTCACCTGCTCTGGTCGTGCCTGCTCGGCTCGGGCACGGTGTGGCTCGTGGCGCTGCTCGGGCGCGCGGTTGGAGGCGCGAGAGTGGGGATCGTCGCCGCGGTGATCGCGGCCGGCTACCCGAATATGTGGGCGCCCGACGGCATGCTCCAGGCCGAGACCCTCTCGATGTTCGCGGCGACGGCGACGTTGTTGCTCGCGTACCGCTACTGGCGGCGGCCGAGCTGGCGTCGCCTCGTGCTCGTCGGTCTCGGATGTGGTGCGGGTGCCCTCGCCCGTTCCGAGCTGATATTGCTCATCCCTTTCCTCGTCGTCCCGCTCGTGTGGACGACGCGCGATCGCGCGTGGAGGGAGCGATTGCGTTGGCTCGGCGTATCAGTCGTCGCGGCGGCGATCGTGATCGCGCCGTGGACGATCTACAACACGACGCGCTTCGTGCATCCGATTCTTCTCAGCGCACAGGTCGACCCACTCCTCGCGTCGGCGAACTGCGACTCCGTGTATTACGGCGACTTCCAGGGCTATTTCGACATCCAGTGCGCAGTCGCGATCGCCGAGAAGGAGGGTCTGTCGCTTCGAGACGACGAGTCGCAGGAAGACGTCGTCTACCGCCGCGAGGCGCTCGCCTACGTGCGCGGACACCTGAGCCGGCTGCCCGTGGTGGAGGGCGTACGGCTGTTGCGCATCGTCGGTCTCTACAAGCCCTCGCTGTACGTCCGCGCCGATTGGTACGTCGAGGGTCGCGATCCCATCTGGATCTCGTGGGCTGCGCTCTACAGCTTCTGGGCCGTGGCGTTACTGTCGATCGGGGGTGTGATCGGGTTGCGGCGCGCGGCGGCCCGAGCGCCCGACGACCGCGCTCCGTTGTATCCGTTGATCGCGCCGATCCTCGTGGTGCTCGTCACCGTTCTCGTCACCTACGCGAGCACCCGCTTCCGCACGACTGCGGAACCGTCGCTCGCGGTGCTCGCCGCGGTGGCCGTCGTCACCGCGCGGGAGCGACAGCGAAGCCGACCGGCGGGAGCGACAGCGGAACCGACCGGAGGGAGGCGGAGCGCGAGCGACCAATAGTGACGGTATTCGCGCAGCTAGAACTGTGCCAAGAAGTGATCGCTGTTCCTGGCCACGACCGCCATGATCGGACCCTGCGGATTGACACCCGGCGCCTCCGGCAGCAGTGACGCGTCGTTCACGCGCAGGTTGTCGAAGCCCCAGACCCGCCCGAAGCTATCGGCGCCCGTCCGCGACCGGTCCTCGCCGATGCGCACGGTCGACGTGAGGTGCACCGTCATCAGGTTTGCCCGGTTGCGCGTCAGCGCGTCCCACCAGTGCACGAGGTCGTCGGGGCAGCGGGCGACGACCGCGCCGGTCACCGACGGGTACAGCTCGATCGCGCCCGCGGCGAGTAGCACCTCACCGAGATGCACGAGCGCCCGCGCGAGCCGGCTCATGTCGCCTTCGGTGAGCTGGTACGTCACGAGCGGCGAGCGCAATCCCGGCAGCGCCATCACTCGACCCGAGCCCTCGCTCCGGATTGCCGCGTAGTACACGGCGACGTGCTCCCAATGGGCCAGCGCGTCGGCGTAGTCGGCGTCGGAATCGGCAAGCGCGAGCGCGACGTGACCGCGGCGACTCGCCGACCCGCCGATCGTCAGACCGGGAGCGAACTCGGTGACGCGGTGCATCGGTACGTCGCCGTGATCGATCGGCGAATCGAAACGGGCCGCGACCTTGACCGTCGGGTGCATCTTCAGACCCCGGCCGATATTCGAACGGATGCCGCTGCGTTGCAACAACGCGGGCGTCTGGGTCGCGCCCGCGCACACGAACACGTGGTCGGCGCGCACGAACAGCCGGCGCGACGTGCCGTCGGGCCGCGTCTGATCGCAGATCGCGCCGACGATCCGGTGTCCGCGGCGCGCGAGCCGCGCGACCCGGCAATCGGCAACGACGCGCGCGCCGGCTTCGATCGCGGTCGGGACCAGTGTCCGCGCCATCGTCTGCTTCACGGCCCGGCCGTTCGACTCGTACCGGAACACGCGCGAGAACTCGACCGAACGCCAGCCGAGCTTCGTCGCGCCTCGCTCGAGCACGACCGACGACGCCGGCGGCGCGCCGGGCAGGAGCGAGACGCCCAGCTCCTGCTCGATGCGGTCGGCATAGCGGTCGAGCGTGTCCAATCCGAACTCGTCGATCCGGTAATCGCGCTGCCATTCCTCGGCGAGCTCGGGCGGCAGCCGGTGGTAGAGGCCACTGTTGATCTCGGTGCTTCCGCCGACGCAGCGGCCCTCGGCGTACGCGATGGCCGGCCGCCCGAGCGCGGCGCACGAACCGCCGTGACGGTACTTCGCCACCATCTCGTGCAGCGAGAACGGCTCCAGCGCGTCCGGGTCGACCCACGGTCCCTCCTCGAGGACGGTGACCATGCGCCCGGCGCGTGCGAGCGTGGACGCCGTGACCGCGCCACCGGCGCCCGACCCGATGACGAGGACATCGGTGTCGACGGTCTCGTCGGGTGTCGTCATCTTCATCTTCATCTTCATTTTCATTTTCAGGTTCCGTCCGCCGCGAGCTCGTTCTCGGCGAACAGCACGAGTGACTCGAGGAGCCGCACGTACTGGCGCACCGGGTCGAGCTTGCTGTTCTTCCAGCGCGCGACACGAGTTTCGACGCGGCGCTCGTCGAGGCGGCCGAGGCGGGCCTCGAGCCACGACCTGCCCCCCAGGACGACCGATTCCGCGGCAACGCCGGCGCGTAGATGTTCGGGCATCGAGTGCAACGTCGCGGCGACGTACGACTCGATGGCCGAGCGCGCGGCGTCGCCGAGTGTCGGGCTCATGAGCGTGCGGACGACCTGCCGCTCGAACCAAAGCACGGGCCGGAGCCTACCCAGTGGCCCCGTCTCACCGTGCCGCCCATCGAGTGCGCGCCACGCGCCCGAGCTCGACCAGGGTCACCGCGGCGAGGACGACGATCGCGGGTTCCGCCGCGATCCGGAACCGCTGCTGGCCGTAGGTCGACGCCGCGACGATCGTCACGGCCACCGCAGTCGCGACGAGCGGCCAGAGCAGGCGGCGGCGACGTCGCAGCATCACGGCACCGGCGACCGCGAGCGGCGCCAGCACCCAGTACATCAACGTGCCGCGCATCTGCCACGCGCGCGGACGGCCCTCGAGAGACTCGAAGTCGACCTGCTGTCTCGGCGTGTACCCGCCCCAGGTGCGCAGCACGCGTACCACCGTCACTTTCGGGAGCGAGCCAAGGTGATGACGCGCGTAGCTCGCGCCGGCGCGCGTATGCATGCTCGCGGCCTTGGCCTCGTCGAAGTGCGGATCGGCGATGTCGAAACCCTCGAAGCAGGCGTCGGCCTGCAGGAGCGTGCGGGCGGCGGCGCCGGTCTGGGAAAACGTCTCACGCCAAAGACCGAGCTGGCCGCCGCCGTAGGTCGCGTCGCAGTTCGCACCGTCGACGAGCGTCGCGACGTTGTTCGAGACCCCTACGAAGGCGTGAAAGCGCACCGCGTTGCGGATCGTCCACGGGGCCACGATGACGACGGCGACGCCGAGCGCGATCGCGACCCGCTCGACCCGGGCGCGTGCGACGAGGTCGCGCAACACAATGCCCAAGGGAACGGCCACGACGACACCGAGAAGGGCTCCCTCGGCGCGGGTCAGCGTCGCGACGCCGATCGCCGCACCGAGGGCGACGAAGCGCGCCGGCTTCGGATCGTCGTACGCGCGGTAGGCGCAGATCAGCGTCAGCGTCACGAGCGCCACGTAGAGCGCGTCGGCCATCAACGTCGCCTCGCTGAGGAAGAGCATCGGGTATACAGCCGCGAGGGCGGCCGCGCCCAGCCCGACGGAGCGGGACGCGACCCGGCGGCCGAGCAGCCCGACGAGCGCGACCGTGCCCGCGCCGACGAACGCGAGGGCGATCCGCTGCTGTTCCACGGAGTGCGCACCCAGGCGTGCGGGCAACGACAGCAGTGCGGGAAACAACGGCGGGTACTCGGCAGTCGGACGTTGGACGTGGAGTAGGAGGTCGTCGAACGGCGACGTCGTGGGCGATCCGCGACTGCTCGCGGGCCTCGACTCCGAGGAGCTGTTGGCTACCGCGCGGGCGTCGACCGGTCTCGACGATCTGGGCGAGGACGACTGGCCGGGCTGGACCGAGACCTACCGCCGGATGGTGACGGCGATCGACCACGAATCACGGCTGCACGCGTTGGGTCGCGTCGTGAGCCGTGCGGAGATCTTGAAGGTGCTACAAACCTGGCTCCGTCTTCAACGCGTATGGACGACTCGCCCGGCGATCCGAAACGAGCCGGTCGAGGCGCCGTTGTTCGTGGTGGGTCCGCCCCGCACCGGGACGACGATCCTCCTCGAGCTGCTCGCGCTCGACCCGCAGCTGCGTGCGCCGATCGCGTGGGAGGCGTTGCATCCGCTGCGCGACGAGGGCGACGCCGAGCGCCGGCGCGAGCTGTCGGAATGCGAACAGGAGCTCTGGGCCGACATCCATCCCGAATTCATGACGATGCACGAGCTCGCGAGCGACCTGCCGTGTGAGTGCGTGCACTTCTTGATGTACGACTTCGCCGGCCCCTACTGGAGCATGCTCTACGACACGCCGAGCTTCACCGGATGGCAGCTCGAGAACCTCGACACCCTCGGCCGCGTGTACCGCCTTCATCGGCGGATGCTGCAAACGTTTCAGCACGATTCCGGCGACCGCGACCGCGACGGCTCGGAGCCGCGCCGGTGGTTGCTCAAGTCGCCCGGACATCTCTCGACGCTGGCTGCGCTCTTCGGCGAGTATCCCGACGCGCGCGTCATCCACACGCATCGCGACCCGCGCCGGTTCATCGCCTCCCTGGTCAGTCTGCTCGCGGTCTTGCGATTCATGCGCAGCGACCGCGACGAACGACTGACCCTGGGCCCGACGATGGAGATGACGTATCAACTCTTTCTCGAGCAGGTGATCGCGCAGCGCACCGGTGGCGCAGTGCCGAACGATCAGATCGTCGATACGCATTTCCTGGAGTTGATGTCGGATCCCGTCGCGATGCTGCACCGGGTCTACGAGCAGCTCGGATACCGCTGGCCGAAGGGTCACGATCGAGCGATCGCCGCGTATCTCGATGCCAAGCCCAAGGCCAAGCACGGGATGCACACGTACGCGTTCGCCGATCTCGGCCTCGACGAGGGGCACGTGCGCGCGACCTTCGCGCCCTACGTCGCGCATTACGGAATCACAGAGGAATAGCGCCCTCGAAGGATCTTCGAATTTCTCGGAACCGGATGCGCTCGCGCTTCGTCGGACTCTGTGGTTCCGAAGCTCCCTGGAGGTCTCATGTCGCAAGGATTGGGTCGCGTCGTGTCGCGGATGGTCTTGGCCGTCGCGGTGCCCGCCGTTGTGGTCGCGATGGCCGCACCGGCCGGCGCCTGCGGTGGCTTGGTCGGCGAGAACGGCAGCATCAAGCTCACGCGCACGACGACGCTTGCCGCGTATCACAACGGCGTCGAGCGCTACGTCACCTCGTTCGAGTTCAGCGGGCAGGGCAAGTCGGTGGGGTCCATCGTTCCGCTGCCGGGCGTGCCCGCGAAGGTCGAACGCGGTGGGAGTTGGACGCTGCAGCGTCTCGAGCGCGAGGTCTCGCCACCCGAGAGGTCCGCCTTCGCCCTCGATAACGCGGCGGGTACGTCCCAGAAGAGCGCGCAGGTGCTGTACCAGACCAAGATCGATGCGCTCGACATCACGATCCTCAAGGGCGGCGGCGGTGAGGTCGGGAAATGGGCCGTCGACCACGGGTTCCTGTTGACGCCCGACGCACCGGCGATGCTCGACTTCTACGGCCGGCGCAGCCCGATCTTCATGGCGGCTCGGTTCGACGCGACGCGCGCCCAGCGGCTGGGACAGAGCTCGGGCGACGGAACGCCGATCATGCTGACGATCCCGGTCAGAGAACCGTGGGTTCCGCTCCACATCCTGAGCCTCGGTCTCGACAAGGCGACGGTGGTCGCCGCCGACGTGTTCCTGCTGACCGACGAGCAGCCGAAGCTCCTCGCGGGCGGTCCCGGCCTGAGCCTGCAGCGGAACGAAGCCGCGTCGAGCGAGCTGCTCGCCGATCTTCGGACCGACAAGGGCATGAGCTGGGTACCGGCGCACATGTGGTTCACGTTCTTGAAGCTCGACGTGCCTGCGGGGCAGCTCGGTTACGACCTCGCGGTCTCCGATCACACGAACGCGGTACCGCTGCTCGCCGATACCGGCGTCCTCGCGTCGGTGGCGCGCCCGGTGGCCCCGCCCGAGCGCGGGTGGGCGACATGGCCGCTGGTCGCCGCGGCGATCACCGGCACGTTCACCTTCGGTGTGGCCGCGCTCGTCGGGCGCCGGCGCCGGCACGCGGGAGTCGCCACGCGGGGAATTCTGTCGTGAGGTGGTTGGTCAGGGGGGCGTTCGCGCTCCTCGTCGCGGTCGCGACCGCCCTCGGCGGATATGCGATGAACTCGGGCGCGCATGCCCAGGACGTGCCGGCGGAGCTGGGGCCCGGTCTCGTCACCGTCGACGTCGGCATCCACTACAGCAAGTTCTCGTTCTCGACGTTGCGCGTGCGAACGGGAACGGTGGTGCGGTTCCTGGTCCACAACGACGACCCGATCCATCACGAGTTCGTCGTCGGCGACGCGAGCGTGCACGCGCGCCACGAGCATGGCAGCGAGGCAACGCATCCGCCCGTGCCCGGTGAGGTCTCCGTCGCACCGAGCGACGTGGGCGAGACGTTCTACCGTTTCGACCGGCCCGGTCGGTTCCTCTTCGCGTGCCATCTGCGCGGTCACCTCGCGTTCGGCATGCGCGGCTGGGTTGTCGTGGACGCGTAAGCCGTCACGCTCTCGGTTGATGCACGATGGAGCTCGACCACCTCATCCTTGCCGTCAACGACGTCGACGCATCGGTGGGGTTCTTCACCGACGTCCTCGGGCTCGGCTGCGAAGGAACGTCGGACCCTTTCACGGTCATCCGCGTCAACGGCGCGCGAGGGTCGGCCGCGTCGCTCTACTTCTTCGATCCGAACGAACGTCTCATCGAGATTCGTCACTATGACGAATGAGGCCCGCGTTGCGCGCTGACCGACGCCCGGACGCCTGTCAGGATCACGTCAGGTTCATGTAGCACAGCCGACATACGCGCGACCAGGACGCGTCATGCAGAGTGTACGGATTGGCAACAAGAGGCCCTTACGTTCGCCTACATGATCACTACCTTGCGGATGCATATCAAAGATCCGGAGCGTCAAAAGGCGTTCTGCGCCTACATGGGATACTCGCCGATCCCGAGCGGGAAGTCGCCCGGAATTTCGATTCCGACCGGTTCGGGTGCTCCGTCGATCAGCGTCGGCGAATAGGAGGGCGATCACATGCATCTCGTCACCGCCATCATCAAAGCGCACCGCGTCGAAGCAGTGACGGAGGCACTGAAGGACGCGGGCGTCACCGGTATGACAATTGCCGACGTGCAGGGCTTCGGTCGCCAGCGCGGGCACACTGAGGTCTACCGAGGCTCGGAATACAACGTCGACTTCCTGCCGAAAGTAAGGGTCGACGTGCTGTGCGACGCCGGCCAGGCGGAAAAGATCACCGACGTCATCGCCGACGCGGCCCGTACCGGAAAGATCGGTGACGGGAAGATCTGGGTCACCGAAGTCGCTCGAACCGTCCGTATCCGTACCGGGGAGACGGGAGAGGACGCGCTCTGATCCCCGCTTGACCGCGCGCACGGCGCTCACGCTTCGACGCGGAAGCGTGAGCGCCGTCGCGCGAGCCGTTCGTTTCAGGCCGTTCGCTTTCAGACTTCGACGTCGCGGCGCATGCAGACGCGCTGGCTCGGGTCGAGCCCGTGTTCGGCTTCGTGCGCGCGAAGGTCGCGCAATTCGGGGCCGATCTCGGCGTCGTCGATCACGCGGAAGCCGTTCTTCTCGTAGTAGGGCGCGTTCCAAGGGACGGCGCTGAACGTGGTGAGGGTCACGGCTTCGAACCGACGTTGGGCGGCCCAGCTGCAGATATGCGCGAGAAGCGCGGAGCCGAGGCCCTTTCGTCCGTGGGTCGGTAGGACACTGAGCTGTTCGAGGTGCGCGAGCCCGTCGACGATATCGACGACCGCGTAGCCGACGGGCGCGTCGTGCTCGGCGACGACCCAAGCCCGTCCGTCGAACACGTACTCGGCCAGCTCCTCGACGCTCGCCGGCTCGTCGCCCGCGACCTCTGCGAAACCGATCTCGGCGAAGAGCGCTCCCGCCGCGCGTTCGATCTCGCGCAACCGTTCGAGCTCCTTCAAACGCGGTGCTCGGATCGTCGGTGACATCGCCGACAGTGTGCCTTACGGTTTGCGCTACGCGGCGCGTAGGTCACTATGCGGCCGCCGCTCGAGCGCCAGCCACTCGCGGGACCGCCACACCAGCCGGCGAACGCGGCCGTCCGGCGCGTCCGCCGACGGGCGTGCGATACGGGCGACGACTGCGGCCGTGATCGTGACCGCTAACGCCACGGTGACGCCGAGCGCCCAACCGGCGAGTACGTCGCTCGGCCAGTGCACCCCGAGCACGAGTCGGCTCACGCCGATCGATGCTGTCATCGCAGCTGCGACGAGCACCACGAGCGCCCGCGCGATCGGTCGTCGCAACACGAACACCGCGACCACGAACGCGATAGTGAGCAGTACCGCCGCGCTGTCGGCGGCGTGTCCCGACGGGAAGGAGGCGTCACCTTCGGAGACGAGGTGCAGCGCCACCGGGGGCCGAGCTCGACCGACGACGGTCTTCGTGGCCGAGACTGCGACTGCGGCGACCGCGAGTGAACCGACGGGTGCCAACGCCAACACGAGCCGCAATCCGCGTCGCCACAACAACACCGTCGCAAGCAGGCCCAGCACCGCGACGACGGGAACCGCGCCGGCGTCGGTGGCCGCCCTCGCCACGTGCACGAGCAGCGCCGGTCGATGATCGGTGAACGAACGGAGGTCCGCGGCGTCGTGCAGCGCGAGACCGTTGTGCTGGGTGACGTCTTCGGTCGCGATTGCGAAGACAGTGCCCGAACCGACGAGCGCGACGGCACCAGCCAACAGGGCCACCAACCCCGCCACGCCGAGCCCGAGCCGCGCCACGGCGCGCTGCGAAGTTTCGAGAAACCGACCGAATCGCATCCGCGAAGGGTAACGGACAGCCGGTTCAGTCGAGGGATTGCAGTGCGTTCGCCGCACGGCGTGCGACGTTTGCGTAGCCGTGGGTCGCGGCGGCGGTGTGCGCTTTGGTAAGAAGTTCCCGAGCCGTTTCGGTGTCGCCTGGAGCACCGCGCTCGGCAAGCATCTTCGCCCACGAGAGGTTCGTGCGGGCCGCGAAGAACTTGGCGTGTGCTCGGTCGTTGAACGCGGCGGCTTGCGTGAAGTAAACGTCTGCTTCGTCGTAACGGCCGAGGACGGTGGCGAGGCCACCAAGGTAGTGGCTGACTGGGCCTTCAGTCATGACGTCGTCAAACGACAACTGATCCGCCCACGGGACGAGCCGCTCGAAGAGCGGCGCGGCGTAGTTGGGGTCTCGGCATTGGATGGCAGCCTCGGCGTAGAACACAGTTCCATTGAGCCAGAGCAGGTCGAGGGGCAGATCGAAGTCCGCTGCCGAGAACGCGGACAGCAGATGACGCGCGTCTTCGGTGCGGTCTGCCTCTGCGTGGGCCACGGCGAGCGCCGCAGTGAAGGCGGGGATCCCGGGATTCTCGGCCGCGTTCTGCTCGATGAGTGAGACGAGATCACCCATGGTTCCGCGCTGAAAGCTCACGGCTATGCGCTGCATTCCGAGGACGCCGACGGCGTCGGGCTCGCTGTCGGCGCCGAACTGGAACGCCTCGGTCGCCAGCTGGTCCGCCTGGTCCGTGTCCCCGTCGATCAGCGCTCGCGACGCGCGCAGGAGTCTGTCATTCCATTTCAGGGTCGGCTGGTCGACGTGTGCGGCGACGGACCCGGCGATCTCGAGGCAGCGGTCTGCCTCGTCGATGTTGCCGGCGCGGGCGGCGTTCGTGACGCGGTGGAGGGCCGTGAGGAACAGCAGGACCGGATCGCCGACACGCTGGGCGCGAGCCAGCGCTTCGGTCGAGAGGGTCAGCGACTGTTCCAGCAGTGCCGGCACGCGGAGTGCGTCGTGCACATGGTGGATGACCCGAACGATGGTGGCGTCGTCACCGCAGGATTCTGCGATGGCAAGGGCCTCGTCGGCCAGGCTGCGGCGGCGGTCTAAGGGGCTGCCCCAGGTGAGTTCCGAACAGAGGGTGGCGAGCACGAGTGCCCGGTCGGGGTGGCCGTCGGGGAGGCGTGAAAGGGCCATCTCCAGGATCTCGACCTTGTCGGTGTCTGTGGCGCCGGCGTTGCTGAAGTAACCACGGTTGTTGGCGAGTGCGGCGGCGACGAGCCGGTCCGTGTCGCCGAGGCCGGCGGCCCGGCGAGCGGCGTCGAGGAGGGTGCCGCGAAAGGCGGGGTCCCCGGTTTGGCGTTGGGCTGTGCCGAGGCCGATGGCCAGATCGAGTCCGACGATCGGGTCGGCGTTGTCGGTCCGGACGGAGAGGTCGAGGGCCTGGGCGTAGTAGCGGAGGGCGTCGGCGGGGGCGAGCGCGGCGAGCGCGGCGTCGGCGGCCTGGCGGGAGTAGTTGATCGCCTTGGCGAAGTCGATCGGTTGGGTGGCACTGAACCAGTGGCGGGCCAGTTCGCCCACTCGGGACCCAGGCCGGTCGCCGCACAGGTCCTCCAACGCCTCGGCCACGACTCGATGTGCCCTTGCCCGACGGTTGGGACCAAGGTCTTCATACAAGGTGTGTTGGATGAGCGCGTGCGCGAAGTTGTAGCGCCCTTGTGCATCGGCCATCTCGCGCACCAGGGCCACTGCCGCCGAGGCTTCGAGGATGTCGAGGATGTCGTCTTGTGAGGTGTTGGTCGCGCGGGCCAAGAGATCGAGGTCGAAGTCCCTACCGATGACCGCCGCGATGGAGAGCACTCGCTCGGCGTTTTGTCCCAGTCGCCCAACTCGGGCGCCGATGACCTCGCGCACGCTGTCGGGGAGGGCCATCTGTTCGAGGAAGTCTTCTGCGACCCACCGGCCGTTCGCGTCCTGGTAGATCGCCCCCGTTTCCGAGAGGTGACGCAGCACCTCGCTCACAAAGAACGGGTTGCCGTCGGTCTCGCGATACACGGCACGGGCGAGGCCCACAGCCGCGTCACTGAGTGTGTGACCGGCGCCGGCTTCCATCAGCGCGATCACACCCGTGTCGTCGAGCCCGGTCAGGTCGATGCGCGCGACGCGGTGCTGTCGATGCAGCGCAGCCAAGGTTTCGAGCAGCGGATGCGCGTGTGAGAGCTCGTTGTCGCGGTAGGTCCCCAATACGAGGACGCGCATCGGTACATCGGCAGCGATCAAGTGACGCAACAGCTGCAAGCTCGCCTTGTCGGCCCACTGCAAGTCGTCCAATACGAGCAGGACCGGTTGGTGTTGCGACACCATCGCCAACAAACCCACCACCGCCGCGAACAGCAGGTAACGCTCCGTGTCAGCATCGGTCGCTTTCGACGGCGCAAGACCCGGCATCCTGCTCGCCAATGCCGGCACCAACCCGACCAGCTCAGACCCGTGGGCATTCACATGCGCGACGAGCTGGTCTTCGGTCGCGTGAGTGACGTAGTGGCCAAGCGCTTCGGCGAAGAGTTGGTACGGAGTGGCGAGTTCCTCTTCGCAATGACCGAACAACACACACGCCCCGGCGTCGAACGCAGCCCGGGCCGCTTCGGCGGCGAGGGTGGTCTTGCCCAGACCGGCCTCACCCGAGATGAGCAGGATCTCGCGTCCTTCGCCACCGGCGACGCGCTTGAACGCGTACGCGATCGTTGCCATCCCGGCTTCGCGGCCGACCACACCCGCCGGGGGACGCAAGGTCAGTCGGCCGGGCAACGGCACCGCGTTCGTGGCCGTCCCACTGAGTGGTTCCCAGCGCACCTCGACGGTCTCCACCGGATCGGGCAGTCCCTTCAACACCAACGGCCCCACCGGGCGGCACTCGTGTCGGGTGCGCCGACCGGCCATCAACCGCACCACATCCGCCGCCAAGATCTGCCCGCCCTCGCACGACGCGCACAGTCGAGCGGCCTCGATCACCGGGTCGCCGAAGTAGTCGTCGTCCTCGTGGCTGACTTCACCCACGCTCAACCCGACCCGTAAACCGACTGCGTATTCACGGCTACGGTTGTCGCGTTCGATGCCCTGTTGCATTCCGACCGCGCACGACAACGCTGCCGACGTCGAGGTGAAGACCACCATGACCCCGTCACCGAGGTTCTTGACCTCGGTGCCGCCCGTCTCGGCGACCGCCTGGCGCAAGATCGAGAAGTGACCGCGCCGCAACTCGTCCGCGGCGTCGGGTGCCAGACCCGACGCCAACGCCGTCGAACCCACCATGTCGGTGAACAACACCGCCACGTGCTCGGTCGTCACCGACCCGCTACCCCCGGCCGCACCCCTCAACCGTAAGCCCCGCGCCAGCCGCTGACGAGCCGTCCTCGAGAAGGAACCGCTGTACGAGTCGTCAGCGAGCGCTCGCCCGTTCGAGCTCGGCTGCGCCGTGTCGTGGGCCGTTGTGTTGTGCGAGCAGTAGCGCGAACCGGCTCGCGGCGGCGGCAAACGTCGAGTCCGTGAGGATGGTTTCGACGGCGCGCCGAATGTCGCGCGTCGATGCCGGTTTCTCCAACACGATTCCGACGCCGTGATCAGCGATCCGTGCCGCGATGTCGCGTTGGTCGGCGAAGTCGGGCAGACCGATGAGTGGTACGCCGAACCGCAGGGCGGTCATGACGGTGCCATGCCCGCAGTGCGTGATCATCACCGACGCTCGACGAAGGAGGGCTCCGTGAGGGACGTGCCCCGCGATCGTGACGTTGTCGGCGCCGGCGAATCGGGACGGGTCGAGCGAGCGCCCGACGGTGATGACGCCCGATACGGGCAGGGAGGCGAGCGCCTCGATGCTGGCGCGGATGAACGGGATCTGCCCGGTCGCGAGCGAGGTCGTCGTCGGGCTCATGACGACGACCGGCCGGTCATCGTCCAGCCCGTCGAGAACCTGCAGTGCGGTGTCGTCGGACTCGTCGACTGGGACGCACGACCCGACGTAGCGGTAGTTCGCCGGCGCCCCTTGGCTGCCATGATCGAACTCGGCTTCGGTCATCACGAGCACGACCGCAGCACGGTCTTCAACCTCGCTGACACGGCCGAGCGCGTGAAGCCCGAGTTGGCTGCGCACGCGATTGAAGCCTTCCAGCCAGGTCGCATCGATCAGCCCATCCATGACATTGCTCAGACGCTCGTCCTCCACTCGGTCGCCCGTCAGGCGCCGCCCCGTACCGGGGCATGGCCGCCCCGGCCACCACCGACTGATCGGGATGGTGTGCACCAGAATCACGTACGGCACGCCGTGGGCCTCGCAGGCGGCAGCGGCCAACGTGGCCCCCATGTCGATCGCGACGGCGTCGTAGGACTCGATCGCGAGCAGATGTTCGACGGCCTGCGCGATCGACGGTGCCATCGCGGCGTAGAAGCTCCACGCCAACACGTTGTCGAAGGCGGCGAGCTCGGCGAGCGGCGGAGTTGAGTGCTCGCCCGGAGGCGTTGGCTCCCACGCGTCGTACGACACCGGGCGAGCACCAGCCGCCCGCGCTCGCTGCCGGAGCGAGTCGGCCAGCCGGGCGTCACCGATCTGACGGGGCATCCAGGGCACCGGCAGGTAGTCGACATCGTGACCCCGGCTCGCGAGCTCGGCGACGACGGCCAACACCGGGGGGACGTCGCCGCCGGCATCTCCGCCGACGAACAAGAAGCGCCCCACGGTTCGTACCTACGCCCCGAAGCGAGATCGCGTCTCGGGCCGCCGGCACAGAACCGATCCGATGGCCGACTCCGAGGTCATGGTGTGACCTTTCTACTCACCGGTTCAGCCGCGCGCACCTTGGATGCGCGCCTCGCCCGCGTAATACGCCACGATCCCGACGCACCGTTGGCGTAACCCAACCGTCGTCGACACGTCCGCCCGAGGAATGCGTCCGTTGAGCCGATAGCAACGGATCATCCATTGACGCGCCGGAGGCGCCGAGGCTGAACTCCGACTCGGACGCACTCTCCTGTGCCCAGGGAAGTGCTCCTTTTGAGCGACGACGCCTCCCGACGCCCCGCCCGGCCGGGAGGCGTTGTCGCGTGTCGGCGAACCGAGCGAACGGGCAAAGTCCCCGTTGATCAGGGTCGTCGAGCTGAATGAGAATTGATTCATGACAGGCGCTGAGGTGATGAGGGAACCGTCGCGGATCGGAGGCACTGATGCGAAGGATCCGACTGTTCGTCGCGCTTGTTGGCGCCGGCACGTTGTTGGTCGGTATGGCCACGGTCGGGACCGCGGCCGCGGCGAACGGGGCGTCGGTCACACCTCTTCAGTGAGCTTCGTCATCTCGTCTGAAGCTACTGATCAGGGTGGCAACGTGTACGTGTTCGACTACAGCAACAATTACCGCGTCTCGACCACGGCCGCATTTCCAGGAACGTTCCCTGTCCGCATGACCGACCACTACTCGCAGGCGGGGAACGGACCAGCGCGGGTGAGCAATGGCTTCGCGGCGACGATCACGAGCGATTCGCGACGTTCGAACCGCTCAACTCGCGCGGCGACCCGATCGACTTCGCGAACAACGGATCCGCGCTCTCCGATCTGCTGTAGCGACGTCACGTGCCACCGAAGGACGTAGTCATTGCCTCTCTGAACGCGTCCCGACGTTCGCGCGGAGTGCGCCGGGGATGCTCGCCGCCAGCCGGACGCCTTCCTCGGCGGCGGCAACATCGAATGGGGCGTCGTTCACGTCGTCGGGCCACTCCTGCACGATTTGCGACGCCCATTCCAGCCACGACGCGACGGTGACGTAGAAGTCGGTGAGGAACCTTCCGGCCAGCTGATTGAGGGCCGCCCGATGCGGGAACGCACTTCGGCCCTCGAGGTACGCGCGGGCGGTTGCGAGGTTCTCCTCGTTCTCCGCCAGCACCCACGAACGCGTCGCCTCGAGGTTGGTGAGGATGTCGGCCTTTGTGCCGCTGTCGGCGAAGCTGATCTTCACCAGCTGCTCAAACTCGAGGACGGGCCCGTTGCCCGGCGCCTGCACCCATGCGGCGAGGGCTCGCCGGCCCTTGGCCGTGATCGTGTAGCGGGTGCGGCGCCGGCGGCCGACCGAGTCATCGGTCGCTCGGGCGAATCCGTGAGCGACGAGCTTCTTGGGCTCCTCGTAGAGCTTGCTCTGCGCGCGGGGCCACATCCGGCGCAGGCTGCGGTCCACTTGCCGAACCAGCTCGTGGGTGGTCCAGGGCTTGACCGCGA
The DNA here is from genome assembly GCA_038213435.1 of Acidimicrobiia bacterium. Classification (GTDB taxonomy): domain Bacteria; phylum Actinomycetota; class Acidimicrobiia; order IMCC26256; family PALSA-610; genus PALSA-610. Next base: position 104,386 of record JBBQTI010000003.1, on the reverse strand, counting down.
GGAGGCCGAGGATCGCGTAGGACGTTGTGGTCATGCCAGGAGGGCTTGACATGGTTCTCCCTTTGGGACAATAGTTTTCTCCCAAAGGGACATTATCCCAAGGAGGTCGGTGTGGCCGCTACCCGTTCCGTGCTCGTCGCCCCTTCCAATGCTGAGCAGTTCCGGGCTTGGGACGGCGAGGAGGGTGCGTATTGGGCCGCGCATGCCGACCACCTCGACCGGAGCGTGGCGGCATACCACCACCTTTTGCTCGACGCCGCGACCATCGGCCCGGACGATCGGGTGCTCGACGTCGGCTGTGGCACCGGCCAAACCACTCGAGACGCGGCCCGGGCCGCCGCCACCGGCTCGGCCCTGGGTGTGGACCTGTCGTCCCGGATGCTGGAGCACGCACGCCGCCGCGCCGCGGCTGAGGGCGTGGGCAATGTTTCCTTCGAGCAGGTCGACGCGCAAGTCCACCCCTTCGAGGCCAAGGCGTACGACGTCGCCATCAGCCGAACTGGCGCGATGTTCTTCAGCGATCTCGTCGCTGCCTTCACCAACATCGCCCGCGCCCTGCGGCCGGCTGGGCGACTGGCGCTGTTGACGTGGCAGCCGCTGCCCCAGAATGAATGGATCCGCGAGTTCTCCGGCGCCCTTGCCGCGGGCCGCGACGTTCCGGTACCTCCGCCCGACGCGCCCGGACCGTTCTCGCTCGCCGACCCCGACCGTGTGCGCACGATCCTGGACGCCGCCGGGTTCGCCGACATCGAGCTCGCCGGAACGAGCGCAGGCATGTGGTTCGGCACCGATGCGAACGACGCATACCGATTCGTACTCGGCCTCCTGGGCTGGATGCTCGACGGACTCGAGGACACCGGCCGCGCCCGCGCGCTGGACGCATTGCGCTCCACCATGACCGCCCACGAGACCGACCGAGGCGTCATCTACCAGTCGGCGGCATGGACCATCCAGGCCACACGAGCATGACGGCCCAACCCGAAGGGAGCGACCAATGAGCCTCTACGCCGTCATCCGCGAAGCGGGGCCAGGCTGGACGAACGGCAAAGGTGCCTTCGGGCAGCCCGCGGCAAACGACCACGCAGCCTTCATGAACACCTTGGCAGATGACGGGGTCGTCCTGTTCGCAGGGCCGCTCACCGGGAGCGAGCACGGGCGCATCCGCGTCCTTTTGATCGCAGATGCCGCCAGCGAGGCCGACATCCATCGCCGCCTCGCCGAGGACCCCTGGGCCGCGGCACTGCGACTCGTGACGGTCAGCGTCGAGCCGTGGATCCTCCTGGTCGGGGCAGAGCGACTGTCCCGCGCTACGGACCCAACTGGGGGCGATTGCTCCAGCTAAACGGCGCTACGACCCCGACAACATCTTCCATCTCAACCAGAACATCAATCCGAACGGTTGACACTCTGGGACGCTCCGCCGCCGTCGATTTCTGCGGGCCGCTCGCCGCGCAGTTGGGGTCAGGCGACTGCGCGGGTAGGGGCGCGGCGCGATCCACCCGAAGGTCGTACGGCGACCTCGACTCGAACAGACACGATCGCGAACGTCGCGCCGACTCGCGTACTCTCGCCCGACGAGCCGAACGAGGGGATCAGACGTGGACGTGCGGCGAGTAGTGACCGGCCATGACGCAGACGGAAACGCAGTCTTCGTCGGTGACGATCCGGTCGCCCCGGTGACGTTGGCGTTGCTGCCCGGCAGCGAGTTCCATCTCATGTGGGGTGCCGATTCGACCCTCAATTTCCCCGACGACGGATCAAGACCCGACGCCCCCCGCTACTTCCCGCCTGTCGGTGGGTTCCGATTCGGATTCTTCACCATCCCTCCCGACGGGGGCGTCGGCGCTCCGCCGGGTCTCGACATCAACGCGGCGTTGGCCGAGTTCGAGCAGAAGCTGCCGGGCATGGCCGAGCATCTCGAGCCCGCCGAGCCAGGCATGCACACCACCGCCACCATCGACTACGGAATCGTGCTCTCGGGACAAGCCACTCTCGAACTCGACAACGGAGCGAAGCTCGCACTGAACCCCGGTGACACCTACATACAAAACGGCACTCGTCATCGTTGGTCGAACACCGGCAACGAGCCCGCCGTCCTCGCGGTCGTGCTCATCGGCGCCAACCACCACAACGTGAGCTGACGCGATGTCGGCGATTCCTGCGCTGTATATCTGGCCGGGCCGTTCCGGCCATCAAGCGTCGCGTGAACGAATCGGCGGAGGCGTTTTTCTTCAGCCGGCGGAAGCGTTCCGATACTCGCCGTTCGCGGCGGCAGTGGTGGGCTGTTGCCACCCGAGCGTACGCAGCTCGATCTCTATCGCGCCGATCGACGCGCGGGCCGGGAGACCGGCGAGATCCCGGGTGCGACGAACGGCAGCGAGCCGATGCTGCTCGTCGTCGGCAACGCGGCGCCGTCGCACGGTCATGACGCGGAGCGTATTTTGCCGAGGCGCGGCCGCAGCGGATGCTCCACGAAGCGCTGCGCTCACGGGTCGAGCGCGAACGCTCCCTTGCCCATCTGCTCTCGAATCGTGACGACCGGGGGGTTCGTCATCGAGCGGCGCTGCCAGTTCGCGCCGTCGACCACGAGCGTGTTACCCGAGACGAACCGCGCGTAGGGCGACGCGAGGAACGTGGCCGCCCAGCCGAGCTCCTGGCGTTGACCGACCCGAAGTGCGGGTTGGCACGCGTCCTTGTCGGAGGTGCGATCGAGGTTGCCGCGGATGTCGGCCGTCATGTCCTCGTGCGGGAAGAGGCCCGGGACGAGCGAGTTGACCTGGATGCCGTACGGACCCCACTCGACCGCGAGCGACTCGGTCAGGTTCTTCACGCCGGCTTTGGCCGCGGCCGAGTGCACGAATCCCGGGCCACCCGTCCACGCGTAGGAGGCGCCGACGTTGACGATCGAACCCGGCGTCGCGGTCGCGATGTGACGGCGACCGAACTCGCGACAGCACAAGAACGTGCCGTTCAACGTGATGTCGACCACCGTGCGCCACGCGTTCGGCGACATGTCCTCGGCCGGGACCGGGAAGTTGGCCGCTGCGTTGTTCACGAGCACGCCCGGAAGTCCGAACCGTTGCTCGGCCGCGTCGAACGCGGTGGCGATCTGTTCCGCGTCCCGGATGTCGCACGCGACGGCGAGAACCGGCGCGCCGATCGCCTCGATGGCCTCGCGGCCGGCGTCGAGGTGCTCCGGCTTTCGGCTCGCGATCACGATCGAGGCGCCGACACGCGCGAACTCGGCCGCGATGGCCTTGCCCAGTCCGGTGCCCGCGCCGGTGACGAAGGCGGCGACGCCGCCGAAGGTGCCGGGCGGCAGTGCGGACTCGCCGAGGGGCGGCGGTTGCGGGAGTCCGATCAAACCGTCGGAATTCGTGGGCTCGACCATCTCAGCTCCCCGAGTAGTTCGGTGGACGGTTCGCGTCGCGAGCGTCGCGCATCTCGGCGAAGTCGTCGCTGCGGTTGATGAAGGTCTGGTAGATCATCTCGTCGTTCATCGAGCTGCGAATCTGCGGCAGCGCAAGGTGTCTGATCACCTCGCGCGCCATCTTCACCGTGACCGCCGGCGCGGCCGCGATCTGCTCGGCCATCTCGCGTACGGTCGCGTCGAGCTGCTCTTCCGGCACGACGCGCGACACGATGCCGTGGGTCAGTGCCTCCTCTGCAGACAGGACTCGTCCGGTGAGCACCATGTCGCTCACCAGGCCGTGCCCGCACATCTCGTAGAGCACCGCGACGCCACCGGTGTCGGGGATCACTCCGTACGTCACCTCCGGCAACCGAAAGCGCGTGCCCTCGGCCGCGACCCGCACGTCGCAGAGGAGCGCACGCTGGAACGACCCGCCCATGACCCAGCCCTTGCACGCAACGATGACCGGCGCGTCGACGTCCCAGACGCGCTGGATGCCGCGGTGGCCCCGACGCATGAGCTCGTGGTGCGAGAGCGGAACCTGCATCGCGCCGATCGAGCCGACGTCTCGACCCGACGAGAACGACTTCCCGACTCCCTTCCAGATCACGGCCCGGATGTCGCGGCGCGGCGCGAGTGTGTCGAGGATTCCGAACAGTTGCGCGTCCATGTCGTCGTCGAACGCGTTGTGCTTGTCGGGGTTGTCGTTGACGATCGTCGCGATCGCACCGTCGACCTCGAGCCGTACTGTGCCTGCCATAGGGGTCTCAACCTAGGCTGATCGCCGCCATTCCTACCAAGGTGAAGTTCGCCGACCAAGGAGCAGCCGCATGACCAACGCCATGGGCCACGGCGTCAACCAGCGTGATCTCATCAAGATGACGCTCGAAGAGGTCGACGCCTTCCTCGCGGAGCGGCATGCGATGACGATGTCGACGATCTCGCGCGACGGCAGTATCCATTCGGTGGCGATGTGGTACGGGTTCCTCGAGGGCGCGGTCGCGTTCGAGACCAAGACCAAGGCGCAGAAGGTCACGAACCTTCGCCGCGACCCGCGCCTCACCTGTCTCGTCGAGGCGGGGGAGTCCTACGACCAACTGCGCGGCGTCTCACTCGTCGGCACCGGCGAGATCATCGACGACCCCGCCCGGATGTGGGAGCTCGGGGTCAGCGTCTTCGAGCGCTACAACGCCCCATACACCGAAGAGCTCAAGCCGTTCGTAGAGGCGATGCTGAACAAGCGCGTGGTCGTGAAGCTGAACGTCGACAAGACGGTGACCTGGGACCATCGCAAGCTCGGCCTGCCCGCGATGGGTTAGCCCATCAACGTGTTGAGGCGTTCCGTCGTCGCAATCCACTCCTCGACCATGTCGAAGATCACGTCGCGCGTCGGGCGCACGTCGTTGAGCCGTCCGACGATCTGGCCGACGGGGAAGCCGGTGAGCTCCTTGTTGTCGACGCGCATGAAGCGACGCGCGGCTTCCTGGTGCAAGATTCCTTGGAGTGGCATCGGCAGGGTGCCGGGACCTTCGGGAGCATCGAACGCCTCGGTCCACGCGCTGCGGAGCTGACGCGCGGGCTTGCCCGTGTACGCGCGCGAGCGCACGGTGTCGCGCGACGTTGCCGCGAGCAGCCGTTCCGTGATGACCGGATCGGTGTTCGCTTCCGCGACGGTGAGCCACATCGAACCCGTCCACACGCCTTGTGCGCCCAGCGCGAGCGCGGCGGTCATCTGCCGACCGGTCGCGATGCCACCGGCGGCGAGGACGGGGACGTCGGGACCCACCGCGTCGACGACCTCGGGAATGAGCACCATCGTCGCGATCTCGCCGCAGTGGCCGCCCGCCTCGGTGCCCTGGGCCACGATCACGTCGACGCCGATCGCAACCTGACGCTCGGCGTGCTGTTTGGCCCCGACGAGCGCGCCCACGAGCAGGCCGTGGTCGTGCGCGAGCTGCACGATGTCGGGCGGCGGCGGTCCGAGCGCGTTCACGAGCATCTTCACGCCCGGGTGCGCAAGCGAGACCTCGACCTGGCCGGGCGCCTCCGCGTCGACGTTCAGGCCCGCAGCCTTGATGACCCCGCCGTCGAGCTCGGGTGGGAGCGGCGGGACGTCGTGCTTGCGCAGCAGCTCGTCGACGAAGTCGCGATGGCCTTGCGGGATCATCGCGTCGAGGTTGGCGAAGTTCGCCTCGTCGCCGCCGCCCTTGCCCATGTACTTCATGGGCATGACGATGTCGACGCCGTACGGCTTGCCGTCGACGTGCTCGTCGATCCAGTTCAGCTCGATCTCGAGCTCCTCCGGCGTGAACGCGAGCGCGCCGAGCACGCCGAAGCCGCCGGCGCGGCTTACCGCGGCGATCACGTCGCGGCAGTGCGAGAACGCGAAGATCGGGAACTCGATGTCGAGCTGTTCGGCGATCGGTGTGCGCACGATCGGGTCCTTCTGTCCTACGAAACGTCTAGCGAAGTGCTGCAGCGGCGTCGGTGATCGGGATCACGTTCAGCGCGTCGCCCATCATGTCAGCCTGGAGCCCGTTCTTCAGGAACGAGAACGAGATGCCGGTTGCGGGATCGGCCCACGCGACCTGGCAATGGGCGCCGGCGTGCCCGAAGCTTCCGGGCGAGTTGTCCTTGCCGAACATCCCGTAGCGGAACTGATGCAGGCCGTCGTCGCCGGCGAGGACGAGTCCGATCGAGCGGTTCGCCGCGACGTGCATGAGCGGATCGGCAAACCGGCAGCGAATGTTGGTCGTCGCGTCGTGCAACACGCCGGCGTCCCACACGTGGTTCGAGTCGTGCAGCAGCGCCTGGTAGAAGCGCGCCATCGTCGCCGCGGTCATGATCGCGCCGCCGCCGGGCACTCCCGCGGCGCGTACGTCGGGACGATTGAGGATCATCGTGTCGACGACGGGGAGCGGCGAGTCCGGGGGCGTGGTGCCGAGCGGGACGCCGGGGGCGACGTCGTCTTGTTCCTCGTCGTCGAGTCCGAGCACGCGCGGAAGACCGTTCGGCGCGCACACCCGCTCCTCGATGTAGTCGCGGAAGTCGTGCCCGCTCAGGCGTTCGATGAGCTCGGCGAGCACCCAGTGCGCGGCGAGCGCGTGATACTCGAAGCGTGAGCCCGGCTCCCACTCGAGGCTCCATTCGGTGAAGCGCTTGACGCGTGTCACCGCGTCGCCGCCTTCGATCGGGTCCATCGGCGCGTTCGGGAATCCTGCGGTGTGGAGCAGGACCTGCTCGACGGTGACGGTCTCCTTGCCGTTCGACGCGAACTCGGGGATGTAGTGCGCGACCGGCCGGCTCGGGTCGAGCAGCCCCTCGCCGATCAACAGCCAGACGGCCGAGGCGACGATCGGTTTCGTCGCGGAGAAAACGCAAAAGCGGGTGTCGTTCGTCGCCGCGCCGAAGGTCTCGAGGCACACGATGTCGCCGGCGCGCGCCACCGCGAGCTGGCACGCGGGCGTGATGCCGTCGTCGACCAGCTTCCGGGCGGCCTCGAGCATCGGATCGAAATCCACGGGGCGAGTCTCCTATGGTGCCGTCGCTCTCGTCCAGCCGCCGTGGAGGTGCGCGTGCCGTATCCGCTCGAGGTCGGCGGGGCCGACGACTACCGCGTCAAGGTCGGCAGCATGCTGCTGACACTCGTCGATCCGAACCGCGGCTACGAGGCCGCGTACAACCGGTGGTACGAGCGCGATCACTTCTACGCCGGTTGCATGATCGGTCCCTTCCTCTTCGCCGGCAGTCGTTGGGTTGCGACGCGCGCGTTGAAGGACGCGCGCTGGCCCGGCGACGACGAGACTGTTGCGTCGCCGCCCGACGCGGGTTCGTACGTCGCGATCTACTTCGTGGAGCGCGGGCACCACACCGACCACTTCGACGTGTGGGCGCGGCATCAGGTGCGCGAGCTCTACGCGCAGGGACGCGGATTCGCCGAGCGACGGCACACGCACACCGTCTTGTTCGACCACCTCGGCGCCGTGTACCGCGACGCCGACCCGGTGCCGATCGAGCTCGCGCTCGACCACGGCTACGACGGCCTCGTCATCGCATGGTTCGACGCGCGCGGTGGGCGAGATGCCCGCGCGCTGCACGATGAGCTGGCGGGCTCCCGCGCGCCGCAGCTGCTCGCGCAGTCGCCGATCGAGATCGCGAACTCGTGGACTCCGTCGGCCGGTGAGAACGACCCGCGCGACGTCCCGATGGACCTCGGGAGCAAGGCCGGCGGCCCGGAACGCTTGTGCCAGCTCTTCCTCGTGTCGGGCGACGTGCGGGAGGCGCTGCCCGCAGTGCGCGCGTACACCGACAGCATCGACGCCGGCGACCTCGCGACCGTGCGCCTCGTCGCGCCCTTCTTCCGGACGGTCGTCGGCACCGACAAGTACGCCGACGAACTGTGGTGACGTAGATCGTCGACAACACAGCTCGCCTCGGCTACCTGTTCGACTGCGCGTTCGTCGCGCGGCGCACGTTCCTCGAGACCAACGGTCGGCTTTGGCACGACGACGCCGAGCTGTTGTGGGAGCTCAGGGCGACGCTCGCGGCGTAACTCGGAGTCAGCGCTCGTTCGAGGCCGCGTGACAGACGGCCTCGACATTGTTGCCGTCGGGGTCGCGTACGAAGCCGCCGTAATAATCCGGGTGGTACTCGGGCCAGACGCGCGGCTCGTGTAGCACCTCGGCACCCTGCGCGACCGCGGCCGCGACGAATGCGTCGACCGCTGATCGCTCGAGCGCAACAAAGGCGATGTGCGATTGCCGGTTCGGGATCTCGTCGGCGCGGGCCCCGATCCAGAACCTCGGCCGGGTGGTTCCGTAGCCGATGACGCTGCCGAAGTCCAAGATGCGCTTGCCGCCGAGCGGCGCGAGCACCGCGTCGTAGAACCGCGCGCTCTCGGCGGCGTCGTCGCATTGAATGGAAAGGTGGTCGAGCATGTCGGTCACGCTACCTGCGGTGCGATTCGGTGTCAGGGGCGGCGGCCGTTCCACGCGACAAGCAGGTCGATGAGCGGCGCGTCGTCGCGCACGGGGACGACCTCGGCGAACGCGTCAGGCGCGGACGCCGCAGCCGGCCCCATGTTCTTGCGCACCTCGGCGAAGATCTCGGCGCGGCCTTCGCCCGGCAGCCAGGTGCGCATGAGCGCGTACGCGTTCTCGACTGCCTCCTGGTTCCACGCGGGAGTCTGTCCCGTCGCGCGGGCGATGTCCCACGTGTGCACGGTGACCTCGTTGACGTAACCGAGGAGCGCGGCGGCACCGGTGTCGGTCGCCCATGGCAACACGATCGTGCGCTCGAGCGCGGACCCGTCGGCCCACGCCGCCTCGGCCTCCGCGACCGCGGCGAGCCAGGCCGGCGTCACCTCGTCGTCGGCGATGCCGTCGATCTCGGGAGCGGTGACGCGCATCGGGTCGTCGCCGCGACCCATCGCCGCGACCCGGGGAAGCACGCCGACGAGGTGGCGGAGCAGCTGGCGGACGTCGTACTCGGTGCACGGGGTGGGATTCGTGAGCTGATCGGCGCGCACGGCGGTGATCACGTCCGTCGCGGTCGTCGTCGCGGCCGCAAAGAGTGGGCGGGGATCGATGTCGAGGTGGAAAGGGCTTCCGTCGGTGGCCGGGGATGATGAGCTCGATGTCATGTCCATGCCGAGATGATGCGCCCCTAAAGTGGCCATCTCCTGACCGGTTCTCCTGAAATGATGCGTCGATGCGAGCAGACCGCCTCGTCGCCGTCCTGATGCTCCTCCAGACTCGTGGTCGGGTGACCGCGGCCGAGGTCGCGGCCGAGCTCGAGATCTCCGAGCGCACCGCACGCCGCGACCTCGACGCGCTGGCTCTTGCCGGGCTGCCGGTGTACTCGCAGCCGGGCCGCAACGGCGGTTGGCAGCTCCTCGGCGGCGCGCGCACCGACCTCAGCGGGCTGAACGCGGCCGAGGCCCGCGCCCTTTTCCTCGTCGCCGGACCGTCGCCGGCCACGCCGGAGCTCAAGGCCGCGCTGCGCAAGCTCGTGCGTGCGTTGCCCGAGCCGTTCCGCGCCGACGCGCAGGCTGCGTCGACGGCCGTCGTCGTCGATCCGAACGAGTGGGGCCGCGCGACCCCGACCCGACCGCCGCCTCAACATCTCGACGCGTTGCAACACGCGGTGATCGAAGGCGAACAACTCGAGCTCGGTTATGTCGCGCGCGATCGCGCCTCGACGACACGGGTGGTGCATCCCTTGGGGCTCGCCGCCAAGGGGAGCGTCTGGTATCTGGTCGCTGATACCGACGCGGGGTTGCGCACCTTCCGCGTCGACCGGGTTGCCTCGCTTGAGCGCACCGGCGAGAAGGTGATGCGTCCCGAGGGATTCGATCTCGCCGAGGCGTGGCGGCTCATCACCGCGGAGGTCGACCAGCTCCGCGCGCCGGTCCGGGTGCTCGCCGCCGCGGACCTCACTGTTGTGCCGCTCCTGCGTTGGGTCTTCGATACGAAGGTGCGCGTCGGACCGGCGCGACCCGATGGCCGGATCGACGTCGAGGTCGCGGGCCCGAGTGTCGGCGCGCTCGCCGGACAACTCGCCGGATTCGGCGCCCGCGTCGAGGTTCTGGAACCGGTCGAGCTGCGAGCCGAGCTGGGTCGTATAGCCGACGAGCTGGTCGCGACCTACGGCTCCCATCCCGGGTCGCGGCCGTAGAACGCGACGAGCCGGTCGGCGGCCGACGCGTGCTCACCAATCGCGACCTCGGGGCCGAACATCGCCGGGTCGCGCCGGAACTCGGACTCGCGAAGAGCAGTGTGGCCCCGGGCGCACAACTCCTCGTCGAGCGCGGCGGGAGCCCGGGCGGCGCGTGCGAGGTCCCAGGTGTGCACCAGAACGTCGGTCGTGAGCGCGCCGATCATCGCGCGCGGGGTGCTGTTGCCTCCGCCCGGGAGCTCGGTCGCGCGATCGAGCACGCCATCGGCCGCGAGCGCGGTGAACAGCGCGACCGACGTCGCGTCCCAACGCGCGGCGGCGTCGTCGCGCGGGCGTTGCGCGCGCACGCCGAGCGGTCGCAGCAGCAGGAACTCGTGAAAGCCGATGACGTGCTCGACGACGTCGCGTGCCGTCCACTCGGTGCAGGGTGTTGGTGCCCACCACGACCCCGGGGGCACTGCGTGCGCGACCCGCGAAAGCCCGTCGCACGCCCGGCGATGACGCTCGACGAGCTCGTCCACGCCCTCGATCATCCACGACCCGGAAATGCCGCACAACCTCCGTTGGACCGCGGCGCACGCGAGGCGGTAGGACACACGCCGTGACCGACGACCTGCACAAGGCCATGTTCCTTCCCGATCTGTTGGTCGCGGCGCTGAACCGCCATCCCGATCGGCCCGCCGTCTATCTCGGTGATCAGGTACTCACCGGGCGGGAGGTCGCGGCGCAGATGAGTTGCTACGCGCAGGCGTACGCCGCGCAGGGGCTGACGAAGGGAAGCCCGGTCGCGATCCTGTCGCCCAACCGACCCGAGGTGCTGTTCACGCTCGGGGCAAACATGGTGACCGGGTGCCGCGCCAGCGCGTTGCACCCGCTCGGTTCGGTCGACGATCACGCGTACGTGATCGACGACGCCGAGCTCGAGACCCTCGTGTTCGATCCGACTTTCGCCGAGCGCGCGCAACAACTACAGGAGCGCTGTCCGGGATTGAAGCGGCTGCTCTCGTTCGGTCCGTGCGAGGTCGGTGAAGATCTCCTCACGCTCGCGTCGACGTTCTCGCCTCGACGGCTCGTTGCACCCGACGTGCAACCCGAAGATGTCGCCGGGCTCGCGTACACCGGCGGCACCACCGGCAAGCCCAAGGGTGTGATGGGCACGTACCGCAGCGGTGCGACGATGACGATGATCCAGATGGCGGAATGGGAATGGCCGGAGGACACGCGCTTCCTCATATGCACGCCGCTCTCGCATGCGGGTGCAGCGTTCTTCATCCCGACGTTGCTGACCGGCGGCTCGATCGTCGTGCTGCCGCACTTCGAGCCCGGACTCTTCCTCGAGACGATCGCGAAGTACCGCATCACCGCGACGATGCTCGTGCCGACGATGCTGTACGTCCTGCTCGATCATCCGCAGCTCGATCGCACCGATGTGTCGAGCCTGCGTACCGTCTATTACGGCGCAGCCGCGTGCTCGCCGACCCGATTGCAGGAGGCGATCACGCGCCTCGGCCCGATCTTCTTCCAGTACTACGGGCAGGCCGAGTGCCCGATGGCCATCACGTCGCTGAAGAAGGAAGATCACGACGTGAACGACCTCGACCGGCTCGCAACTTGTGGCCGCCCGACACCATGGGTGCGGGTCCGACTGCTCGACGAAGACCTGAACGAGGTGACGCGCGGCGAACCCGGTGAGATCTGCGTGCAGGGTCCACTCGTGATGGCGGGTTACTGGAAGAAGCCGGCCGAGACGGAAGCGGCGCTGCAGGGTGGCTGGCTGCACACCGGCGACATCGCGCGCGAGGACGCCCACGGCTTCTACACGATCGTCGACCGCAAGAAGGACATGATCGTGAGCGGGGGCTTCAACCTATTTCCGCGAGAGATCGAGGACGTGCTCGCGCGACATCCCGCGGTCTCTCAATGCGCAGTCATCGGAGTGCCCGACGAAAAATGGGGCGAGGCCGTCAAGGCGATTGTCGTGCTGCGACCCGACGCGACGGTTGCGCCCGACGAGCTGATCGCGCTGGTCAAGGAGCACAAAGGCGCCCACCACGCGCCCAAGTCGGTCGAGTTCGCCGACGCGATCCCGTTGAGCCCGCTCGGCAAGCCCGACAAGAAGGCGCTGCGCGCGCAGTACTGGGGGAGCACCGAGAGGCAGGTTCACTGAGTGCGCACGGTCTGCGTCACCGGCTCCGCGGGCGGCATCGGTGCCGCGACCCGCGCCCGGCTGGAGGACGGCGGCGCGCGCGTCATCGGCGTCGACGTGCGCGACGCGGAGGTGATCGCCGACCTCTCGACACCGGCCGGGCGTGACGCGATGGTCGCGGCCGTCACCGAGCTCTGCGGCGGCGTGCTCGACGGGCTCGTTGCGGGCGCGGGCATCATGGGCGATCAGCCGCTCGTGGTCGCGATCAACTACTTCGGTGCGATCGCGTCGTTGGACGGGCTGCGACCGCTCCTCGTGCAGGGCACCGACGCATCCGCCGTCGCGATCAGCTCGAACGCGACGACGACGACTCCCGGGCTGCCGACCGACCTCGTCGACGTGATCTTGGCGGGTGACGAAGCGCAGGCGCTCGCGGCGATGAGCCGCGCCCCGGGTGTGTTCGCGTACCCCGCTTCCAAGCTCGCGCTCGCGCGCTGGGTCCGTCACCACGCGCCGCAGCCGGACTGGATCGGCGCGGGCGTCCGGCTCAACGCCGTCGCACCGGGGGTGATCGAGACCCCGATGACGAAGGACGACCTCGAGTTCATCTTCAGCATCCCCGACACGTTCCCCGTGCCGATCGGTCGTCCCGGCCTGCCTTCCGAGATCGCGAGCCTGCTCGCGTATCTCCTCTCTCCCGACGCGGGCTTCTTCTGCGGGTCGGTGGTGTTCGCCGACGGCGGGACCGACGCGGCCGTTCGACCCGACGATTACCCGACACCGCGCGGGTGATCCGGTGACAAGATGTTCGCCAGGATGTTCGTCAGGATGTTTGTCAGATGTTGTCAGGATGTGACGATGCCGCCTGAGCAAGAAAAAGCGATGGAGTTGGACACGCCGTGGCGACGCGACCTCGACGAGGTCGGACCGGCCGTCGAGAATTGGGCGCGGGCGACGCTCGGAGCGGATGCGGGGGTTTCGAGCGCGTCGTCTCCCGGCAACGGAATGTCGAGCGAGACGGTGCTCTTCGAGATGACGCTCGGCGGCGAGCGCGAGCGTTACGCGGCGCGGCTCGCGCCGATGCCCGACGTGTACCCCGTGTTCCCCGAGTACGACATCGAGCTGCAGGCCAAGTGCATGAACCTCGTCCGGACTCGCACCGATGTTCCTGCGCCCGACGTCCGCTGGGTCGAGCTCGACCCGCAATGGCTCGGCACCCCGTTCCTCGTGATGCGCCGGATCGACGGCGAGGCGCCGCCCGATATCCCGCCGTACGTGTTCGGCGGCTGGGTCGCCGACGCGCCGCCGGAGACGCGGGCCGCGATGCAGACCCGCACGCTCGAGGTACTGAAGAAGGTGCACGAGATCACGCCCGCGAACGCTGACCTCTCGTTCCTGGCGCGGCCGCAACACGGATCGACCGCGCTGCGTCAGCAGGTCGGGCACGAGCGCTGGTATTACGACTGGGCGCGCGAGGGCGCCTCGTACCCGTTGATCGACGCGACATTCGCGTGGCTCGACGCGCACTGGCCCGACGAGGGCGAAACGGTGTTCAACTGGGGCGACGCGCGGGTCGGCAACATCTTGTACCGCGACTTCACGCCGATCGCCGTGCTCGACTGGGAGATGGCGACCGTGGGCCCGCGCGAGGTCGACCTCGCGTGGATGATCTTCCTGCACGAGTTCTTCCACGACATGGCGGTGGGATTCGGGCTGCCGGGGATGACCGACTTCATGCAGCGCGACTCGGTCATCGCCGAGTACGAGACGCTGAGCGGGCACGCGGCCAGGAACCTCGACTGGTTCGAGGTGTTCGCCGCGCTGCGGTTCGCGATCGTCTCGATTCGCACGAGCAAGCGGGGTATCGCGTACGGCACGATGGAGGAGCCCGCCGACCCCGACGACCTCATCATGTTCCGCAGCCTGCTCGAGGCGATGCTCGCCGGGACGTACTGGTCGTAGGAACAGATGCCTTCGTTCGAGTTGGACGCTGCGGTTGCGGCCCTGCTTCGTGATGGTTCGTCAGAGGTCGTCCAACCGCAACCGGGCGGGCCCGTGCGGGTCGACGGTTTCACGGTCGGTGCGCCTCTCATGACGAGCAACGCACCGCATCGCGGCGAGATGCACCCCGATGGCGACGAGCTGCTCTATCTCGTCTCGGGACGCATCGACGTCATCACCGAAGACGGCGGCGACGAGGCGACCGTCGGCGCGGAACGCGTCGAGTCGCTGCAACCGGGCCAGGCGATCCTCGTGCCGAGAGGCGTGTGGCACCGGGTCGACGTCCGTGAGCCGAGCCGGCTCGTACACATCACACCGGGACCGGCAGGCAAGCACCGACCGCTTTGACGACAGTGGCAGGATGCGCAGATGACGACCGAGCGGCTGGAAGTGCAGCGGACCATCGAGGCCGAGCCGGCGGCGGTCTTCCGGGTGCTGTGCGATCCGCACGGACATGTGGCGATCGACAGCTCCGGCATGCTGATGGACGCCACGGGCGAGCCCGTGGCCGCGGTGGGCGACAGCTTCGTCGTGCACATGGACCGCGAGGCCCTGAACGACTTCCCGATGGGCCGCTACGACGTGACCGTCACCATCACCACACTCGTTCCCGACCGCGAGATCGCGTGGACGATCCTCGGCCAGATCCGCCCGCCGATCGGCCACGTCTACGGATACACGCTCGCGCCGGTCGACGGCGGCACACTTGTCACCTCGTACTACGACTGGTCGTCGATCGATCCCGTGTGGAAAGAAGCGGGCATCTTCCCCGTCATATCCGAGGGTGCGCTCCGGGCCACCCTCGGGATCCTCGCCCGGACGGTGAGGCGGGGCGGCCCATGATCACCCGGGCCTCACTCAGTCTCGGTACTCGGGGGAGCGCTTTCCTTGCGGGCGCGGATGGCCTCCTCGAAGTTCTGGGTGGTGAGGCGCACGTAGAGCTGGGCGATGCCTTCGTGGTCCATGTGTGCGTGCAGGCTGGCCGCGTCGAGGCTCGACCAGAGCATGCGCTTGGTGACCTCGACTCCGACGCGCGAGAAGCCGATCATGCGCTCCGCGACCGAGTAGCACTCCTCCAGCAGCAGTTCGCCGGTGACGACGCGCGAAACCAGGCCAATGCGCTCCGCCTCCGCGGCGTCGACGTCGCGGCCCGTGAGCATGATGTCGAACGCGCGCGCGGAGCCAATTTCGCGCGGGAGCAGGTACGAGATGCCGAGCTCGCTCGCGGTGAGGCCGTTGTTGATCCCCGCGGCCCGGAAGTACGCGGCCTCGGACGCGATGCGGATGTCGCACGCGCACGCCAGGCAGAACCCGCCGCCGATCGCGGCACCGTTGATCGCGCCGATCACGGGTTGGTGCACCTTGCGAATCGCGGTGATCACGTCGTCGAGGAGCTCGAGCGCGCGCCGGGCGATCGAGGTGACGGTCAAGCCGTCGATGTTCGGCACGATGCCGGCATCCTCGAGGTCGGCGCCCGAGCAGAACCCGTGGCCGGCGCCGGTGAGCACGACGATGCGCACGTCGTTGTCGTGACTCAATGTCTCCAGAGCCTGGCGCAGCGGGATCATCACATCGAACGCCATCGCGTTCAGGCGCTCCGGACGGTTCAGCGTCACGAGCGCTACGTGCGGGCGGGGCTTGTCGATCTCGACGAATGACATCCGTTTCCTTGTCTCAGAGGTTCCTTGTCTCAGGGGTTCCTTGTCTCAGAAGTTCCTTGACTCAGGGGCTGATGCCGACGTGACGTACCGGACGGAACGGGCCCGAGGCGCGGTTCTCGCTCAACGTCATGCCGTGCAGCAGCGCGTTACGAAGGTCGCGCGGATCGATGACATCGTCGTAACCCATGCCGCTCGCGCTGCGGAAAGCCGCGGCCGACTGTTCCGCCGCGATGAGGGCCGCCTCGTCGTCGGTGAGCTTCGCGGAGGCGGCGCCGCTCGACGCCGGGAGCGCGCCGAGCGTGATCGCGGGAAACGTCAGCGAGATGGTCTGGCCGTCGAACGGGTTCATGCCCATGATCGACGAGCCGAACCCGAACGCCTTGCGGACCGTGACGTGCAACTTCGGTCCGCGCAGCCGGTGCTGCGACGCGAACATACGCGCGACGGCCCGCAGTGCGCCCGTCCGCTCGGCCTGCGTGCCTGCCATCACCCCGGGGTTGTCGGCGAGGAGGATGCACGGCAGGTGGAACGCGCCCGCCACGTCGAGGAAGTGCGCGGCCTTCTCCGCGGCCGCGGTGTCGACGGTGCCGGCCCGGACACTCGGGTCGTTGGCCACGATCGCGACACTGCGGCCTCCGAGCCGCGCGAGCGCGGTGACGATCGCCGCGCCGTAGTGCGGCTGCACCTCGAAGCAGGACGCCTCGTCGACCAAGCGCTCGACGACGGCGCGCATCGAATACGGCTGGCGCGGGTTCGGCGGGATCACGTCGAGGAGATCGTCGAGCCGGCGCGGACCGGTGTCGGGCCCTCCGACACCGCCCGGCGGCGCGGTCCACGCGTTCGCAGGGAAGTAGGAGAGGTAGCGCCGCGCGGTCGCGATCGCGTCGGCGTCGTCGGCGGCGAGGTTGTGCGCCACGCCCGACGTCTCGATGTGCACCTGCGGCCCGCCGAGCTCCTCCTTCGTCACGTCTTCGCCGATCGCGTCCTTCACGAGCGGCGGCCCGGCGCTGAAGAGCTGCGAGTCGGGAGTCATGACGACGAAATCCGACAGGGGCGCGGTCAACGCGCCGTGCCCCGCCGACGGCCCGAGCACGAGGCACACCATCGGCACGATGCCCGACAGCTCGGCGAGTGCCTGGAGGTCGTTGGGCTTGCGCCCGCTCGGCTTGTTCGTGAGCCGGTGGCCGGCGCCTTCGAGCATGAACACGACCGGCACCCGCTCCTGACGCGCGAGTTGCGCGAGGCGGTAGCGCTTGTCGGCCGCGCCGGTGCCGATCGAGCCGCCGAGCACCGTGAAGTCTTCGACGCCGGCCAATACGGGGCGCCCGTCGATGCGTCCCAGCCCCGCGACGAGCGCGTCGGCCGGGGCGTCGGGGGCGCCCGTGAACGCGCCGAGCTCCGCGAAGGTGCCGGCGTCGAACAGGGCGTCGATCCGCTGGCGCGCGTCGAGCTTGGCGCGTCCGTGATGCCGGTCGACGCGTTCGGACCCGCCCATCTCGCGACTCGATGCGCGCCGGTGCTCGAGCTGCGCGAGGATCGGCTCCCACGCGTCTCTATTGGTTCGATCGGTCACGCGTCGCCAGTCGAACGGCCACTCGACGCGTCACCCGAAGTGCTGGTCACTGACCCGCGGCCTGCTTCACGCTCGCGACCGTGTCGCCCGCGAGCAGCGCCTGTACGGCCGGCAGCTTGGTCGCCAGGCCCTGGAGCTCCGATCCCGCGCGTAGGCCGGTGCGGATTCCCATGATCTCCATCGCGCGGTGCACGCTGCGCTTGTTGATCTGCAGGAGCTCGGCCGGTACGCCGGCGATGCGGGACGCGATCGCGACGACCCTCGTGTCGAGCTCGGCGGCGGGAAACGCCCGGTTCGCCAACCCCATGCGCACCGCGTCGTCTCCGGTGATCGGATCGCCGGTGAGCACGAGCTCCATCGCGTTGCGCATGCCGACGAGCCAGGGGTGGTACTGGAAGTCGGGCGGACTGATGACGCGGACAATCGGATAGCTGAACGTCGCGTCGTGCGCGACATAGACGAGATCGCACGCGGCGGCGAGCTCGGTGCCGCCCGCCATGGCGTAACCGTGAACTTGCGCGATGACCGGCTTGGCGAGATCCCAGATGCGCACCCAACCCTCGGTGACGTGACGCGACCAGCCGCCGTCGCCACCGGCGGTGTAGTACGGACGTTCGTCGTCGGCCCGGGAGGGTTTGAGGTCGTAGCCGGACGAGAAGCAGGAGCCCGAGCCCCGGACGATCGTGACGTGGACCGCGTCGTCGAGGTCGGAGGCTTCCAGCGTCGCGAACAGCTCGGCGCGCATCTGGTTGTTGATCGCGTTGCGCTTCTCGGGACGGTTGAGAGTGATGCGGCGGACGCCGGGCGCGGGGTCGTCGACCGCGATGAGCTCGAGGGGCGATTCATTCGTCTCATTCGTCACGTCGTGCTCCCTTGTCTCGACGGCTGGGCGAGGTCGGCCATGAGCTCGATCTCATCGTCTCGATGGGCGTGGATCGTCAGACCCGTGACGCCGCACTCGGTCCACGGGACGAACCGCGTCGCGATGCGGTCGGGGGAGCCCAGCAACGCGCCCTCGTCGACGTACTCGTCGGGAACGGCGGTCGTCGCGTCGTCGCGCCGGCCCGCGAGAAACAGCTCCTGGATCCGCTCGGCCGCCTCGGCGTAGCCGCGGCGAACCATTGCATCCTTGTGGAAGTTGTGGACGCGCGCGCCCATCCCGCCGACGTACAACGCGACGCGGGGTTTCATCGCCGCGATCGTGGCGGCCACGTCGTCGGTCAGGTGAACGGTGGCCGACGCGTGGATCGCGAACGTGTCGAGCGAGCGGCCCGAGCGCGCCGCACCCTTCTCCAAGGTGGCGCGGAACTCCGATGCGTTGGCGGGGGAGAGACCCATGGGGATCCAGCCGTCGGCGACCTCACCGGCGAGCGCGACGTTCGCGGGACCGCCGGCCGCGAGATAGATCGGCAGCAAGGGGTTGGGATGGAGGATCGAGCGCAGCGGTTTGCCCAAACCGGTCGCGTCGGCACCGGCGTACGGCAGAGAGATCGCGCGGCCCTCGTGCGCGACCGGCGCTTCGCGCCGGAAGATCTTGCGCATGATGGCGATGTAGTCGCGTGTGCGCGCGATCGGTTTCGCCCACGGCTGGCCGTACCACCCCTCGACGATCTGCGGGCCCGACAGGCCGAGGCCCGCGATCACGCGCCCGGGCCCGGCGAGGGCCTCGAGCGTTGCGAACGCCATCGCGGTGGCCGCCGGCGTGCGGGCGGAGATCTGGACGACACCGGTCGCGAGCTTGATCCGGCTGGTCGAGGCCGCGAGATACGCGAGCGGGGTCAGCGCGTCGGCGCCGTAGGCCTCGGCCGTCCAGACGGAGTCGTACCCGAGGCGTTCCGCGAGCTGCACGCGTGCGACGGGGAGCGTGACGTCGGCGCCCGACCACGCGTCGAGAGCAAGTCCGAGCAACACGTGCGCACCTTACGACACGCGGTAGCGGTCGAACCCTGGCGTCAGCAGGACCGCTCGGTCGTCGGTGATGCCCATCGCTTCGTATCCGGCACGCGTCGCGAGCCAGCGCATACCGGCACCGGGCCCGAGGACGACGGCCGCGGTCGCGTAGGCGTCGGCGATCGCGAGGTCGGGCCCGACGACCGTGACCGACGCGAGCCCGATCGCCGGCAAGCCCGTACGCGGGTCGACGACGTGGTCGCCGCGCTCGTAGCGGCCGGAAGTCGCGATCGCCGCGTCGGTGACCATGAGCACGCCCGCGACCCGGTCCCGCACCCAGGGGTGTTGTATCCCGAGGCGCCATCCGTCGGGACGGTCACTGTTGGCCTCGTCGCCGTTGGCCTCGTCACCGGTGGCGCGCCCCCGCGTCAGCACGTCGCCGCCCGCGTTGATGAAGAAGTTCGACGCGCCGGCTTCGCGCAGGAGGTCGCCGCCGCGCGCAACGGCCCAGCCTTTTACGAGGCCCGAGGGGTCGAGCGGCGCGAGCCCGGGCCGCGGCTCGACCTTCGCGCGCGTGCCGAACGTGATGTCGAACGCACCGTCGGACTCGAGTCGTACCTGCTCGCACAGGTCGAGCACGGTTCGGACCTCCGGGCTGGCTTCTTCGATCGCGAGCTCACCGCGCGCGATCCGCATGATCTCCGTGCCGGGGCGCCACGTGCTGAACAGTTCGTCGACGCGTGCGAACCACGAGAAACACGCGTCGATCGCGCGCTCGTCGATCGGCGGCTCGTCGGCGAAACGGCGCACGTCGACGCTGATGACTGTTCCCCACTGCTCGACGACTCGGCGCACCGACTGCGTAGAAAGCCTCGGACTAGCGGCCGGCTTTGTCGAGCGCGCTCTGCAGCGACTGCGCGTAGCTCTGGCTGGTGTACGAAGCGCCGCCGATGATGTCGATCTGCGCGCTCTGCGCCTGCAGCGCTTCCTGTTGCAGGAGCGGTTCCGCCTGCTGACTGATCTCGGCGGAGCGCTGACGGTCGAAGGGCATCTGGAGTGCGGTGAGCCCGGTGATCTGCGTTCCCCGGAGGGTCACCCGCACCTGGACCGTCCCGTACTGGTTGGCGAACGGGTCGCCGTCGACCGTGCGGACCGCGCCGGCACGTGTGGTCGGTGTCGTTCCGGTGGCGGGGCTCGTGCCCCCAACGGTGGGCGCCGAGCCGGACGCCGGTGGCGCGGTGGTCGTGGTGCTACGAGGCGGGGCCGCGCCGACCGCGCTCGACCGCTTCAGGTGGAGCGCGGACGCCGACTTGCCCGGCACCCCGGGCGACGACTTGAACGAGGCGAGCGCGCCCAACCCGATGAGGGTGACGATGACGGCGGGGAAGGCGCGTCTCATGATCGGTCCATGTGGCTGGAGCTGCTCCTAGAGCTGGAATCGTTCGTAGTGGATCTGTTGTCGAGGAACGCCGAGTATCGCGAGGCGTCGCGTCAGCGCGTCGAGGAATGCGGGCGGTCCGCAGACGAAGCAGTCGCGGGTCGCGATGTCGGGGACGCCGCGCTGCATGTTCGGTACGCCGAGGAGGTCGGTCCGGTCGTCGCCGATCTCGTTGCCCGCGATCACGTGGATCCGCATGTTGCGCGTGCCGGCGAACTGCCGCAGCTCGTCGCCGAATACGGTGTCGTCGGCTGAGGCGACGCGGTACAGCAACACGACGTCGTCGTCGGGGCCGAAGGTTTCCAGCAAGGCGCGCAGGGGAGTGATGCCGATGCCGCCCGCGATCAGCAACACGCGCCGGCGGGTGCGACGATCGGCTGTGAACGTGCCGTACGGGCCTTCGGCGAGCACGCGCACGCCCGGACGGATGCGCTGCAGACGGGCGGAATGGTCGCCGAGATTCTTCACCGTGATGCGGAGACGGTTGTTCCTCGGCGCGGCTGACAGCGAGAACGGGTGCGCCTGAAACCATCCGGTCGGTGTGATGAACCTCCACAGGAAGAACTGGCCGGGCTGCGCGTCGATTCGGTCGAGATCGCGACCGCGTACCTGGATCGACACGACACCCGGCGCCTCGCGCTTCACCGAATGCACGCGGAGATCGTGGCGAAGATTGAGACGCCACGGCTCGATCACGCGCCACCACAGGATCGAGCCGAACGTGACGAGGTAGAGGACGATCCACCAGGCGCGTGCCGCGCGGTCGTTGCTGAAATCGGTGCCGACGGCGAGCTGGTGGGCGAACGTGAGCGCGATCGCGAGGTACGCGTACAGATGGATGAAGTACCACGTCTGGCGCTGCAGCTTGCGTCGCGCGATCTGTACGGACGTGACGCCCACCGCGATGAACATCACGAAGCCCACCCATGCCATGAGGACGTCGGGATAGTGCGACACGAAATCGCGCGTCTGCGCCCACAGCGAAACGTGATCGCCCTGCGCGTAGCCCACGGTCGTGAAGACGACATGCCCGACCAGGAACCACACCGTCGCGAATCCGGTCCAGCGGTGCCACACCGCGAGACGATCGAGGCCGATCGCGCGTTCGAGCCACACGATGCGCGACATCAGCAGCAGCTGCGCGAGCACGGCGTACGTTCCGAGCAACGCGGTGAGTTGCCCGATGGCCGTCGCGAGCCCGCCGGGCCCGGTCGCTTCCGTGAATCCGCCGTGGCGGATCCAGAGGCCGACGGTGACGGCGACGCCGACGGCGCCGACCCACGCGACGACTCGGGCGGGCGCGACGAGCGAGTCGCGTCCGCCCCGCCCGAACGGGGTCGCGGGGGTCACGGGCGCGGTGTAGGGGAGCGCAGTCAGGCCTCTACGGTTGCGAATTGGCTTGAGAGTCTCCTGTGGGCAGGGTTAGGAAGAGAAAAATTCGACTCAGTTGACCTGGCGCGTCCGGCCCTCCCAGTACGGCGCCCGGATCTTGAACTTCTGGAGCTTGCCCGTCGACGTGCGGGCGAACTCGGAACAGAATTCCACCGACGTGGGGCACTTGAAGTGCGTGAGGTTCTCGCGACAGTGCGCGATCAGGTCGGCCGGCGTCACGTCGCTTCCCGGCTTGAGGACGACGAGCGCCTTCACGGTTTCGCCCCACTTCTCGTGGGGCACTCCGATCACGCACGCCTCGGCGACGCCCGGGTGTTGGTAGAGGCAGTCCTCGACCTCGATCGAGCTGACGTTCTCCCCGCCGGAGATGATCACGTCCTTCTTCCGGTCGCTGATCGTCAGGTAGTTGTCGTCGTCGATCGTGCCACCGTCGCCGGTGTGGAACCACCCACCCGCGAGCGCGTCCCCGGTCGCCTCGGGCTGTTCCCAGTAACCCTCGAGCACGACGTTCGAACGGGCGAGCACCTCACCTTGGTCGCTGATGTCCAGGCGCACGCCCAGCGCCGGCGCGCCCGCGCGTCCGAGCTTCTGCGCACGCGCCGCGGGAGAGAGCGCGTCCCATTCGACGCGACCGCGCGACATCGTGAGCAGCGGCGCAGTCTCCGTGAGACCGTAGATCTGGATGAACTCCCACCCGAGCTCGGTCTCCATTTGCTCGATCAGCCGAGTCGGCGGCGGCGCGCCGGCGACGACCATGCGCACGCGGTCGCGTCCGGGAATCGGGCCGGGCCAACGCGACGCGGCGTCGAGGATCGAGGCCACCACGGCGGGCGCGCCGCACAGGAGCGTCACGCCGTGACGTTCGACGCGGCGGAGGATCTCGGCGCCGTCGACCTTCCGCAGCACGACGTGCCGGCCGCCCATGCCCGAGATCGCGTACGACATCCCCCAGCCGTTGCAATGGAACATGGGCAGCGTCCACAAGTAGACGTCGCGATCGCTCACGCCGGTTTGCCAACCGAAGGTGGTGGCGTTGATCCACAGGGTGCGGTGCGTGAGCTGGACGCCTTTCGGCCGCGCGGTGGTTCCACTGGTGTAGTTGATCGTGCCCGTGGCGTCCTCGTCGGGGATCCACGGTTCGGGCTCGGCGTCGAACCTCGACAACGCGTCATCGGCCGATCTGCCGAGGACGAAACGATGCCGTGCGGTGACAGCCGAGAGCGATTCGTCGAGCTCGGGATCGACGAGCAGGACCGACGCGCCCGAGTGCTCGACGATGTATCCGATCTCCTCGGCGTTCAGGCGGAAGTTGATCGGCACGAGCACGCGTCCGTACGCCGATACGCCGAAGAACGAGGTCAGGAGTCGCGCGGAGTTGTGCGAGACGATCGCGACGCGCTCACCCGGCGCGACGCCGAGCGCGTCGAGACCCGCGGCCTGGGCGCGCGCGAGCTGCGCGACCTGCGCCCACGTCAGCTCGCCGAGCGACTCGGCCGGCTGGTCCGGTTCATCGACGACACCGACGCGATCGCCATAGACGAGCTCGGCGCGCTCGATGAAATCGCGTACGGTCAGCGGTACACGCATGTCGCCCTCTTTGGTCTGTTGGACCCGGTCTGGTGGGCAGGGTACGCGTGTGCTCGACTGCATGTCATGCCGCTGCTGCCCCTGCGTCTCGCCGATGACCGGACGCCACCGACGCTGCTGTTCGTGCCACCCGGCGATCACGAGACACTGCCGTTGATCCTGTTCGGCCACGGCGCGCACCTGTCGAAGGACGATCCCGTCATGCAGATGATCGCGAAGGGGTTCTGTCGAGGCGTTCCGGCCGCGGTCGCCTTGATGGATTGCCCCGGTCACGGAGAGCGGCGCGGATCCGAGGTCACCGACGACCGGTTCGAGGCGGACATCGCGCGGCGCATGTCGGATCCCGAGAACTACGCGCAGCTGGCCGCGGATTGGCGCGCCGTCTGCGGCGCGGCGCGCGCCACCGACGGGCGCGTTACCGGACCGACGGGCTACGCCGGATTCTCGATGGGCGCGATGTTCGGGCTCGCGATCGTGGCCGATCTCGCGTCGGTGGGCTCGGCCGTCTTCGCTCTCGGTGGCCTCGTGCACGACGAAGTCCGTGACGACTTGATCCGCTCCGGGGTGCGGCGGCTCGGCGGCCGCGAGGTGCTCATGCTCAACATGACGCGCGACGAGCACTTCCCGATCGACGGCGCGATCGAGGTCCTCGAGTCGATTCCCGGACCCAAGCGCATGGGCCTGTGGGCGGGAACGCACGCCGACATTCCGCCGGAGGCGATCCAACTCGCGGTCGACTTCTTCCGACGCACCCTCGCGCCCTGAGCGGAGTGTCTCAGGGCCGCCGTACGATCCGCCGGTGCCGATCACCGTCGTGCCGACCGCCTACGGGCGCCCCGCGTCGCAGGCCTTGCGCGACGCCGTCGCCCGCGCCAAGCGATCCGACGCGCTCGCGCCGGTGACCGTTGTGGTGCCGACGAATTCGGTCGGCGTCTCGGCCCGCCGCCGGCTCGCGTCGGGTGACCTCGGCGCGGTGACCGAGGTCGGGCGGGGCGTCGTCGGCGTGACGTTCCTCACCGTCTACCGGCTCGCGGAATTGCTCGGCGCGGCCGAGCTCGCGGCCGCGGGCCGGCGCCCGGTGTCGACCCCAGTCGTCGCGTCGGCGGTACGCCGCGCGCTGGCGGGCGCCCCCGGCCTGTTCGCGCCCGTCGCGGAGCACCCGGCCACCGAGGAAGCGCTCGTGGCCGCGCACCGAGAGCTCTCCGACCTCGACGCCGCCCAGCTCGACGTACTTGCCGCGCAGCATCCGCGGGCGCGTGAGGTCGTCCGGTTGCATCGCGCCACGAAGTCGCTCCTCGAGCGCGCCTGGTACGACGAGCACGACCTGATGCGCGTCGCGACCGACGCGGTGGTCGCCGGGCGACCTCTCGTCCGCGAGCTCGGCACCCTCGTTTGCTTCCTTCCGCAACACTGGGCCGCGCCCGCGGCCCGCCTCCTCCAGGAGATCGCCGAGCGGACGGAGCTCGAGATCATCGTCGGCCTCACCGGTGCCGCACCGGCCGACGAAAAGGTAGCCGCGAGCCTGCGTCGGGTCGGCGGGCGGGTCACTCACCCGGCGGAAGCCGGCATCGCGCCGGCCACGGGGACGGAACTGTGGACTGCCTCCGACCCCGACGACGAGGTACGCGCGATCGCGCGCGATGTGGTCGACGCCATGCGCGCGGGCGTGCCGCTCGAGCGCATGGCAGTGTTGTACGCCTCCGACGAGCCGTACGCCCGACTGCTGCACGAGCACTTCGACCTCGCTGAGATCGCGCACAACGGCGCGACGACCCGAACGATGTCGGACTCCGTCCTCGGCCGCGGGCTCCTGCGCATGTTCGCCCTCGTCGACACCGACTTCGCGCGCGACGACGTCTGCGGTCTGTTCGCAGCCGCGCCGGTGCTCGACGGTCGCCGCGCGGTCCCCGCGGCGAGGTGGGAACGTCTGTCGCGCCAGGCCGGGATCGTGCGCGGGATCGACGAGTGGCGGACGCGTCTCGACGCGTACGGGTCGACGCTTCCCGACAACGAGCGAGGTGCGCGCGACCGCGCGCAGATTGGCGCGCTGGGGGAGTTCGTCGCGACCCTCGCGGCCGACCTCGATCCCGTCCGGCTGCCGCACACCTGGAGCGGCCTGGCCCGCTTCGCGCACCGGCTCGTGCGCCGGTTCTTCGGCGACGAGGCCCGGCGCGATTCGTGGCCACCGTTCGAGAGGGTCGCGGCGCGCCGGGTCGAAGCCGTGCTCGACCGTCTCGGCACGCTCGACGCGATCGACCCGGCGCCGACCATCGACGTCTTCCGGCGCACGTTCGAGCTCGAGCTCGACGCGGCGCGTGATCGCGTCGGCAGTCTCGGCGACGGTGTGCTCGTCGGACCGGTCGGGATGGCGCTCGGTGTCGACCTGGATCGACTATGGGTGTGCGGGCTGGCAGAGGGCCTGTTCCCGTCGGTTCCGAGAGACGATCCGCTCCTCGGCGACCGTGAACGCGCCGCGCTCGGCGGCGAGCTGCGGTTGCGGGCCGACCGCACCGCCGACGACGAACGCGCGCTGCTCGCGGCGCTCGCATCGACCACGGGCGCGCGCGTCTGCACCTACCCCCGCGGCGATCTGCGGCGCAGCACCGAGCACGTTCCGTCGCGTTTCCTCCCCGCGACGATTACCGCCGTGGGGACTGAAGTTATGTCGATTGCCTCGTACGCCTACGGCGCGACGCATGTCGCGTTCCCGGCGAACCGGCACGAGCTCGAGGTGCGGGCCGCGGTCGGGGGCGAGACCTGGGTGGCGGCGCGGCCGGCCGCGGCGCAGGCGCTCGAGCTCATCGCCGCGCGCCGCGGCACCGCGTTCACCCGCTTCGACGGCAACCTCGGGCACCTCGCCGGCGCGCTCCGCGTCATTAGCCCCTCGGTCGACGGTCGCGTGACCTCACCGACGCGCCTCGAGCTGTGGGCGGCGTGCCCGCACGCGTACTACATGCAGAACGTGCTGTACGTCGAGCCCGTCGAGCGCCCGGAAGACATCATGCAGCTCGCGCCCCTCGATCGGGGGAGTCTCGTGCACACCGTGCTCGACCGCTTCCTCGACGAGGCTCGAGAACACGTCGGCGCGGGCCGCCCGTGGACCGGTGTCGACCGAGCGCGAATGCACGCGATCGCGGAGGAGCAGTTCGCCGACGCCGAGGCGCGGGGGGTGACCGGTCGCCGTCTCTTCTGGCAGCGCGACCGGCGCGTGATTCTCGGCGATCTCGATGCGTTCCTCGGCGCCGACGAGGCGTACCGGGCCAAGGGCGTCGCCCGGACGCTCGCGACCGAGCTCGCGTTCGGGATGCCCGGCGCCGCGACCGACGCGGTCGAAGTGCCGCTCGGCGACGGGCGTGTGGTGCACGTGCGCGGCAAGGCGGATCGCGTCGATCGTCGCGCCGACGACACGCTCGTCGTGATCGATTACAAGACCGGATCGACCACCTCTTACCGGGGGCTCGGTCACGACAACCCGGTCATGGCCGGGACGCGCTTGCAGCTCCCCGTGTACGCGTACGCGGCGCGCGCCGCGTACGGCACGCCCCACACCGAGGTCGAGGCCTTCTACTGGTTCGTCGGCAAGGGCAACAACCGGCCGATCGGCTATGTCGTCGATCACGACGTCGACGACGTATTCACGCGCGCGGTGCGGACGATCGTCGACGGCATCGAGGGAGGCGTGTTCCCGGCGCGGCCACCGCAGCCGGCGCCGACCCCCTTCGTCAAGTGTCGGTTCTGCGATCCCGACGGGATGGGGACCGCCGACCGTTGGCGCGAGTGGGAGCGCAAGCTCGACGCGCCCGGGCTCGAGGTCCTTCACCTCCTGTCGGTAGACGGCGCGCAGGCGGACGAGTGACCGACCAGCTCGCGCTCTTCGACGACCCCGGCGATGCGCCCGCGCGCGAAGCCATCCGTACCGAGCTCGGCGCGACCCTGTTCGTGGAGGCGGGCGCCGGCACGGGCAAGACCGCGGTGTTGGTCGACCGCGTCGTCGCCCTCGTCACGGCCGACGGACCCGGTCTTCCCGGGTCCGAACTTCCGGTGTCCGAACTTCCGGTATCGATGCCGGCGATCGCCGCCATCACCTTTACCGAGAAGGCCGCGGCCGAGCTGCGCGATCGCATCCGGCGGGAACTGCGAAGGCGGGCCGACGATGCTCTCGCACCCGCCGTCGTTCGCGCTCGGTGCGAGACCGCGCTCGACGGCCTCGACGCGGCCGCGATCTGCACCCTGCACTCGTTTGCGCAGCGCATTCTCACCGAATTCCCGATCGAGATCGGGTTGCCGCCTCGTATCGAGGTGCGAGACGAGATCTCGTCGCGCCTCGCGTTCGAGGCCCGCTGGCACGAGTTCGTCGACGAGCTCCTCGACGATCCGGCGCTCGAGTCGACGGTGCTCGTCCTCCTCGCGGCAAACGTGCAGCTGAAGCATCTCCGAACTGTGGCCGAGGTGCTCGACGACAACTGGGACCTGCTCGACCGCGTCGGCGATCCCGCGCCGTTGCCCGCGTTGGAGCTCGACGGGTGGTTGGAGGAGCTCGACGCGGTATGTGCGGCCGACGCCGACTGCCGGGCCGACGTCGACACGATGCTCACGCGCCTCGGCGAGCTCGCGGATTATCGGAACCGATTGCGCGCCGCGTTCGACGACGCCGACCGCATCGAGCTCCTGCGGGCCGAAAAGCCGTCGTTCAAGGTCGGCACCACGGGCAACAAGAAGAATTGGGCGGACATCATCGGCCTGCGCGAGCGCATCGCCAAGCTGGGCGAACAGCGCAAGGCGATCAGCGACGCGGTGCTCGATGTGGCAATCAAGCGCCTGGTCGCCGCAGTCGCGCGATGTACCGAACGCGCAGTGGCAGAGCGCCGGGCGGCCGGGGAGCTCGACTTCCACGATCTGCTCGTGCTGGCGCGCACGTTGCTGCGCGACCCGGAACACGGCGCGCGGGCGCGCGCGCGTCTCCGCGACCGGTACCGCCGCATCCTCATCGACGAGTTCCAGGACACCGATCCGATCCAGGTCGAGCTGGCGGCGTTGCTCGGGTCCGGCGATCCGGCCGACGGCGAACGGCCGTGGACCGAGATGACCGTCGACCCCGGGAAACTGTTCTTCGTCGGCGATCCCAAGCAGTCGATCTACCGCTTCCGGCGCGCCGATATCGCGACCTTCCTCGAGGCGAGCCGACGCTTCGCGGAACCGGCGCCCCGCTTTCTCACGTGCAACTTCCGGACCGCGCCCGCGGTGCTCGAGTGGATCAATCATGTGTTCGGCGAGCTCATCCAGCCGTTTGTCGCATCGCAACCCGAGTACCGGGCCCTCGACGCGGCCCGGCGGGTGCCGCCCGACAACGACCGAGGGGTCGTGCTGCTCGGCATCGACGCGCACTCCGAGGAGCACGAACGCATCAACGCGGGAGAGTTGCGGGTCCGCGAAGCGGCCGACGTTGCCGCGATTGCACGCGCCGCCGTCGCCGATGAATGGCCGGTCTACGACAAGGAGCGCGACGGGTGGCGCCCGGCGCGCCTCGGCGACGTGTGCATCCTCCTGCCGGCGCGCACGTCGCTCGGCTACCTGGAGCAGGCGCTCGACGCGGCGGGGGTGCCGTACCGGGCGGAGACGAGCTCGCTCGTCTACAGCAGTCGCGAGGTGCGCGACCTCCTGACGGCGTTGCGGGCGATCGACGACCCGAGCGACACCCTTTCGCTGGTGGTTGCGCTGCGGTCGTCGTTGTTCGGTTGCGGCGACGACGATCTGTTCCGTTACAACGTCGAGCACGGGGGTCGCTGGGACGCGACCGCGGCCCCGCCCGCGACGCTGCCTGAAGACGATCCCGTCGCGGGTGCGGTCCGCTTCCTCGGCGAGTTGCACGCCGACCGCAT
The DNA here is from genome assembly GCA_038213435.1 of Acidimicrobiia bacterium. Classification (GTDB taxonomy): domain Bacteria; phylum Actinomycetota; class Acidimicrobiia; order IMCC26256; family PALSA-610; genus PALSA-610. The sequence goes on along the minus strand of JBBQTI010000003.1, from coordinate 74,732 downwards.
GTGGTCGACGCCGAGCGAGCTCCTCGAACGGATCGTACGGGAACGCTCGGTCATCGAGGTCGGTGCGCTGACCGGCCGTTTCCGCGACGTCGCGCGCCGGGTCCGCTTCCTCGTCGACCAGGCGCGCGCATACGCCGACGCGGTTGGCGGGACGCTGCGCGACTACCTCGCGTGGGCCGAGCTCCAGGGCGCCGAGGGCGCGCGCGTCGTCGAAGCCGTCGTGCCCGAGACCGACGACGACGCGGTGCGGATCATGACCATCCACGGCGCCAAGGGGCTCGAGTTCCCGATCGTGGTGTGCTCGGGCATGACGACTGCTGCGCAGATGTCGACGCGCGGCGTGCAGGTGCTGTTCCCGCCGACCGGTGGCTGCGAAGTGAGGTTCGCACCCGGTGTGCAGACCGCCGACTTCGAGCTGCACAAGCCGATCGACGAGCAGATGGGCTTCCACGAGAAGCTGCGCCTGCTGTACGTCGCGTGCACGCGGGCCCGCGACCATCTCGTCGTTTCGGTGCACCGGCGTGCGCACGCGCTCGATCCGGTCGACCGCACCCGCTGGACGCATGCCGAATTGCTCTGGGACGCGGCGGCGAGCGCGCAGTGGTCCGTACCGAACGAGTCCGGGCTCGGTGTCGTCGTCGGCACGGCGTCCCCACCCGCGCCCGGCCTCGCAGCCGACGAGTGGCAGGCGGACTACGACCGCGCCCATGCGCGCGGGAACCGGCGCGGGTTCGTGTCGGCGACGACGCTGGCGCACCGCCTCGACGTCCTCGCGGTCGACCTCGTAGGCGCGGTCGACGACCCCGGCCTCGCGAAGGACGGTCGTGATCTCGAGCTGCCGCCCTGGAACAAGGGTCGTTACGGAACCGCGATCGGTCGTGCGGTCCACGCCACGCTGCAGACCATCGAGCTGGCCACGGGACAAGACGTCGAAGCGACGGCCGCCGCGCAAGCGGCGGCCGAGGGCGTCATCGGTCACGAGGAGAACATCGCCGCGTTGACGCGGGCCGCGGTGGCGAGCCCGATCGTGCAGCGCGCGGCGTCGTGTTCCCATTGGCGCGAGACCTACGTGGCAGTACCGTTCGATGGCATCACCCTCGAGGGTTACGTCGACCTCGTGTTTCGTGACGACGACGGCCTCGTTGTCGTCGACTACAAGACCGACGCGGTCGACGCCCGGACGCGCGCCGAACGCATTACCCGCTACCGGATTCAGGCGGCCGCGTACGCGTTGGCCGTCGCGGAGGCGACGGGTGAACCCGTCGTGCGCGGCGTGCTCTGCTTCCTCGACCCGACGGGCGCGACCGAGGTCGAGTTCACCGGCGCCGACCTCGACGCGGCGATGGCGGAGGTCCGGGCGCTGGTCGCCGCCACTCGTGACGATCCCCCGCCGCCCCCGCCGCTCGTTCCGTCCGAGGGATGACCGGGCGAACCCGGGGCGCGGGTCGCGGTGTGCCATCCTGGTCGGACTCGTGAAGGCCCTCACGTTCTGCCTCAAGTTCTTGGTGACGGTTGCCGTCGGTGGTGCCGCGCTCGCGGGCTCCCTCGCACTGCTCGGTCCGGCGGCCGAGCCTCTCGCCCACGCCACGACACCGATCGGTGATCTCGAGGTCACGATCAAAGCGCCCGCGGCCCGTTCACTCGTGTTCGACCGCAACGGCGGCCCGATGGCGACGCTCGCGACCGAGGACCGTTCGCCCGTCAAGCTCAAAGACATTCCGCACGTGTTGATCGACGCCGTCATCTCGATCGAGGATCGCAAGTTCTACGAGCATCACGGCGTCGACTGGACCGGAACGACCCGCGCATTGTTCAAGAACGTCGACGCGGGCGCCATCTCCCAGGGCGGATCGACGATCACGCAACAGCTGGTGAAGAACACGTTCAGCGTCAATCGCACGCGCGACCTGACGACGAAGGCCCGCGAAGCGGTTCTTGCGATCGAGCTCGAAAAGCAACTGTCGAAGAGTCAGATCCTCGAGGACTATCTGAACCTGGTGTACTTCGGCAATGCTGCCTACGGCGTGCAAGCGGCTGTCGAGCGCTACTTCCCCCTCACCCCGCTGGCCAAGCTGGACCTCGCCCAGTCGGCGCTTCTCGCCGGGCTCATCCAGTCGCCCGAGGCCCTGAACCCGATCAAGCATCCCGGTGCCGCCGCTCGCCGGCGCAGCGAGGTGCTCGACGCGATGGTTGCCAACAAAAAGTCCACTGCCGCCGCGGCACGGCTCTCGAAGTCGGTCCCGTTGCCGACCACAGTCAGCTATCCGCACACCGCGACGCTCGACTACTACGTGGATGAGGTCAAGAACGTCCTGCTGGCCGACGACCAGACAATGGCGGGCGATCCCGGCGAGGTGCTCGGTGCGACCCAGCAGGCACGCGCGAACGCAGTCTTCCGCGGCGGTTTGAAGGTCTACACGTCGTACGATCCCACGCTCCAGTTCGAGGCGTCGGTGGCGGTCAACACGATTCTTCCGAAATCGCCGTTCACGGCGTCGCTCGTGGTCATCGACAACGCCGACGGCGGCGTGCGCGCGATCGCGAACGGTCGGACGTTCGCGGAGATGCAGTTCGACCCGGCCACCGAAGGTCCCGGACGTCAGCCCGGATCGGCATTCAAGGTCTTCACGCTCGCGACCGCGCTGAGTCGCGGGTACTCCCCGAACGACACGGTGTCGACCTCGCGGCTGAACTGGCGGATCAATCAGGGTTCGGGCAAGGAGGCGTTCTACAACCTCGGCGGTCGGAGCGACGACTGTGGCGGCGACGTCATTTCGCTCACACGCGCGATCTCACGTTCCGACAACTGCGCGTGGGTGCGAACCGAGCTCTCGCTCGGCCCGGGTAACTTCGGCGCCGACGGCGTGAAGGCCGTCCTGCAGACTGCCCGGTCGATGGGGATCAACACGTCGAACTTCCAGCCCGTCGTGTCGACGACGCTCGGCACGAACGGTGTTCACCCGCTGGAGATGGCGCAGGCCTACTCGGTGTTCCCCAACGATGGTGTCCTCAAGCGGGCGACCTTCATCACGAAGATCGTCGACCGTGACGGTAAGACGATCTATCAGGCGCCGGCGGCGGGGCTGCCCGTGCTCGACAAGAATGTCGCGCGCATCGAGGTCGGGATGCTGAAGCACGTCTTGCGCGACGGGACGGCCAGCAAAACGCTCGGCAGCTTCCCGCGTCCCGCGGCGGGCAAGACCGGCACTACCGACCACAACCAGGACGCCTGGTTCGTCGGCTTCACTCCTCAGTACACCGCCGCGGTCTGGATGGGAAACCCCTCGGGAGAGATCCCCATGACGAACGTCGGCGGGGTCCGCGTGTTCGGTGCGACGTATCCCGCGCAGATATGGCGCAAGTTCATGCTCGACGCGACGGGTCCGCTCCCGCCCGTCGACTTCGCGGCGCCCGACAAGACGCCGTACAACTCGCGTTTCATCTCCGAGCTCGGCCGCCGGGTGGGCTACCGGCCGGTGTATCGACCGCCGAGCACGACATCGGTTCCGGCGACCAGCGTGACGTCGACGCCGGCACCCCCCGCGAGCACGACACCGCCCGTCTCGACGGCGGGGAAGAAGAAGATCCCCCCACCGAAGGCGCCGTGACGTGAGCCTCGAAGAGCTCGAAGCGCTGTTGCTGGTACAAGAGCGCGACACCACACTCGATCAACTTCGCCACCGGCGTGAGGCGATGCCGGAACGCTCCGAGCTGGAAACGCGCACCGCGGAGTTGCTCCAGACCGAAGTGCAGCGCACCGCCGTGAGCGAACGCCAGCGCGTGGTGCACGCAGAAGAGCGCCGCATCGACGACGAAGCGCAAGCCGTGGGAGGGCGAGCCGAAGAGATGAACAAGCGCCTCTACTCGGGGACCATCTCGTCTCCTCGCGAGCTGCAGGCGATGCAGGCCGACATCGACATGCTGCTCCGCCGTCGCTCCGACCTCGAAGACGAGGAACTGGAGATCATGGAGAGGCGCGAGGCGCTCGACGCAGAGCTCGCGAAACTGGAGGACGCGATACGCGCGTTGCAGGCAAGGGTCTCGGCGTTGCGCTCCAAGATCTCCGAAAGCGAGGTCGAGATCGACGACGAGACCGCGCGCGAGGCCGCCGCACGCGCCGATCTGGCCAAGCCGATCGCCGAGTCGCTGCTGCGCGACTACGAGCGCCGGCGCGCACGGAACCGCGGGGCGGGCGCAGCCCGGCTCGTCGGAACGACGTGCCAGGCTTGCCATCTCACGATCCCGTCGACGGAAGCCGAGCAGATCCGGCGCGGCGCGGGGAGCGAAGTCTCCTACTGCGACAACTGCGCCGCGATCCTCGTGCCGTGACGCAGTGACTCAGGATTCGTTGTTCGAGCACCCCGCCGGAACGCAGCTCGACGAGGTCGTCGTCTATTGCGACGGCGGCTCGCGCGGGAATCCGGGACCGTCCGCGATCGGCGCAGTCGTGCTCGATCCGTCGACCGACCCACCACGTCGGCTGGCGGTGGTCAGCGCGCGCATCGGCATTACGACGAACAACGTCGCCGAGTACCGGGCGCTCATCGCGGGGCTCGAAGCGGCCGCGCCCTTCGGTGCCCGGCGCGTGCGCGTGCGCGCCGACTCGAAGCTCGTCGTCGAGCAGGTGAAGGGCGCGTGGAAGGTGAGGCAGCCGCACCTCCGGCCGTTGGTCGAGGAGGCGCGCAAGTTGCTCTCCGGCTACGACGAGGTCGACGTGCGGCACGTGCCGCGCGCCGAGAACGCGGATGCCGACGCGCTCGTGAACGCAGCGCTCGACGCGTCCGCACCACCACAGTGACGCCCTGATGCTCCTGTGGTTCGTGTTCGGCGCGATCTTCGGTGTCTGGAATGTGTTCCAGAGCCCGGGACTCGACTTCCGCCTGATCGCGGCCGGCGCCTTGCTGCCCGAGCTGATCGACCTTCCGTTCGGTGCCCAGGCCTACGCGCACACGCTGCTCGCGGCGACGGTGGTGCTCGTCGCGACGATGCTCGCGACCCTGGGGAGGGGCCGTCGCCTCCGCCGCCGGCGCGCGCTCGGCCTTGCAATCGGATGGTTCTCCGCGCTCGTGCTGAGCGCGGCTTGGTCCCACAAAGAGGTCTTCTGGTGGCCGGCATTCGGAGCCGCGCGGCCGGACGCGCCGCTCTTCGGCGCGTGGCCGGTCGTGGTGATCGAGGAGCTGCTCGGTGCCGCGGCGGCGTGGTGGGCGTGGTCGCGCTTCGCACTGTGGGATGCGACCCGGCGCCGTGCGCTCTTCCGAACCGGCCGGCTGGCGATCGCCGGGGACGGGAAGTGATTGCGTTCGTGCGTCACGGTCAGACCGAGCTGAATCGCCGTGGTCGGTTACAGGGACGCATCGACGCGCCGCTCAGCGAGCTCGGCGCGCGGCAGGCCGCCGCGCTGGCGCGGGGATACGCGTCGGCATCGGTGACGCGAGTGCTGAGCAGCCCGCTCCAACGGGCGCGCGCGACCGCAGCGGCGATCGCGGCGACGCACGGTCTTTCCGTCGAGGTCGACGACCGCCTGATCGAGCTCGACTACGGCGAGTGGGACGGCCTGGCGCTCACCGACGTGCCGGCGGGCGACTGGGCCGCGTGGCGGAGCGATATCGAGTTCGCACCGCCGGGCGGCGAGCGCCTGGCCGACGTCGCCGAGCGGGTCGCGTCCTTCTGCACCGACGTGCTCACCGACGATCTCGTCATCGCCGTCAGTCACGTGTCGCCGATCAAGGCGGCCGTTTGCGTCGCGCTGCGCGTCGAGCAGCGCAGCACCTGGCGGATGCAGCTCGATGTCGCCTCGGTGACGCGCATCGGCCGGCGTCCCGACGGAAGCCCGTACCTCATCACCTTCAACGACGAGTCGCTCGTGAAATCGGTAGGAAACTGACGTAGCGTCGGCCCATGCCGATTCTCGACGCCCGCCACGACTTCGCCCATCCCGTCGAAGGCGACCTCGCCTGGTCGGAGAGTTACTACTTCAACGCGTACTGCCCCGTCGCCGACGCCGGTTTGTTCACGCGTATCGGGGTGCGTCCGAACGAAGGCACCATCGACGTCTCACTCGCGGTTTGGATGCCGAGCGGCGAGCTGGCGCACTTCAACGGGACCCGCGAGCAGAACGAGATGACCGACGCCGATCTCGCGGTCGGCGGCGTGCGCTACGAACGTCTCGCGCCGATGCAGTCGTGGCGGCTCACCGCCGACGTCGACCGCGTCGCGCTCGACCTCGTGTTCGACGCGCTCACCCCGGCAGTCGGCGTCGACGGCCAGGGTCGTTCGGGCACCGGCGCGAGCGCGGCGACGGCTGCGACCGTCGGCAAGGGACATCTCGAACAGGCGGGCCGTTGGACGGGGTGGATCGATGTCGACGGAACGCGCCACGAGCTCGTCGACGCGCGCGGCAACCGTGACAAGTCGTGGGGGCCGCGCCGTTGGGGCGGGCCGAAGATGTGGCGCTGGTTCTCGATCAACATCGGCGACGACACCCATTTTGGCGGCATCCGGATCGGTACCGACGCCGGTGACCTCCATCGCGGCTGGGTCTGGACCGGCGGTGAACACTCGAGCATTCGCGAGTGGAAGGTGACGAGCGAGGTCGCGCCCGACGGCGTGACGCACACCGCGACCCACGTGCACGCGACCGACAAGCGCGGGCGCGTACACGAGCTCGACGCGGAGATCCTGCGCGTCGCGCCCGGACCGGCGGGCGTGAAGCCGAACACGACGATCGTGAACGAAGGTCTCGCTCGTTGGTCGTACGAGGGTCGTACGGGTTACGGGATCAGCGAGTACCTGCACCAACTCGACGCCGACGCCAAGCCCGTCGTGCCGATCGAGTAGCACTCACCGCCGTGAGACACGTGCGTAACGAGCCGCCTGCTCGCGCGGGCGATATTCAGGCCCGGCGGAACTGCCCGGTAACGCGACGCTCACTCCTCTTCAGCGCTGTTTGAGGGCTGCCACCCCATCGCCGGTGAGGTCGTCGCACGCCGCTTTGCGGCCGCACATCGCCATCAATAACGCCTCACCGGTGCCGTGCACCTCAGGGCCGTTGCCATAGGTCCACTCCATGTCGGTCGCAACCAGTTTCAGACCGGCAACCCTCTTCTTGTTGCCCAAAATCGAGCCGGCGTTCTTCGCCACGTCGAGCGCGGCGCGGACCCGCTCCTCGGGAACCGTGCGCGGCGCGCCGAGCGCGCGACGGATGTCCTGGGTGTGGATCACGGTGTCGGCCAAAATGCCTTCGGGTTTCGTCATCGGCGGCGTGTTACGCATCGACACCGCCTCGCGCATCGCCTTCAGCAACGCCTCCGGCGAGTGCTTCCCTTCTTCGAGCGCAGTCGCGGCGAGCATCTTGTTCAAGTTGAAGCCACTCTTCAGCATCCCACCCACGATCTTGCCCATAGGGATCTTGTTCGCGCCCCCGACCAGGTGGCCGACGACATCACGCACCTTCCACTTGTCGCACAAGGTGGGCGCGTTCCACTGCTCGGGCGTCAGCGTCGCGAGGTAACTCGCGAGGTCGGTGCGCGTCTCCGCCACCATGGTCCACGTATCGGTCATGTCGTTCCCCTGTTCACGGGCCGGGCGACCAGTTTGCCCATACGGCCACCCGAGAACAACCAACGCGAACGACGTCGCGCCCGACAAGAACATTGAGGACGCGGATCGACCGGGGCTCGACGAGGTGCCCGGCTTCGCCCGCAAGATGCTCGCGGGTACCGCGCACCGCCTCCGCGAAGCAGACGCCCGCGCCATCGACTAACTCGGGCGCATCCGTCGGGTAGAACGCCCGGGTGCATCTCGGGATCATCCTGGCCGTCTTTCCGCTGATCTTCTTCGGCGAGCTGCCCGACAAGACCATGTTCGCCTCCCTGCTGCTGGCGTCGCGCGGCCGGCCGCTCGCGGTGTGGGTCGGCGGCGCGCTCGCGTTCATCGTGCACGTCGTGATCGCGGTGAGCGTCGGGATCGGGCTGTTCCACCTGCTCCCGCATCGCGCGGTCGACGGCCTCGTCGCCACCCTGTTCGCCGTAGGCGCGGTGCTCGCGTTTCTCGAGACGGAGGAGCACGAGGAGAGCATTGCGGAAGAGGTGATCGACGAAACGATGCCGCGCGTCCACCGCGTCGTCCTCACCGCGTTCGTCGTGATCTTCGTCGGCGAGTGGGGCGACCTCAGCCGGGTGCTCACTGCGAACCTGGCGGCGCGCTATCACTCGCCGCTCAGCGTCGGGCTCGGCGCCGCCCTCGCGCTGTTGTCGGTTTCGGCGATCGCGACCGTCAGCGGCCGCCAGCTCGTACGCGTCCTGCCGGGCATGCTGCTGCGCCGCGTCACCGGCGCCGCGTGCTCAGTGCTCGCCGTGGTCGCGCTTGTCGCCACCATCCGGGGTTGAAAAGCCGCCGCGGCGGCGGGCGATTGCCATCAATGCGACAGGCCACCCGATTACACCGATGGCCGCGAACGAGAACCACTGGATCGCGTACTGCATGTGGTTCACGTGGTCGGGCGGCGGCGGTTGCGGCAGCGCGGGCGCGCCCGCCGCGGGCGCCGGAGTCTGAGACTGCGCCTCGACCCAGCGCGGGAGGATTTGATAGCTGACACCGAGGTTGATGCGCCCGACATCGACCCTCGGGAGCGCAAGCCGCCCACCGGAGCTCGTCACCGCGTCCTGGGCGCTCAAGGTGCTCGACGTGTGGAGGATGCCGCGCACCACCACCGGGCCCGTCGGAGTCACGGCAGCGATCGACGTCCGGCCGTCACCCGCCCCGGCAACCCAACCGCGATCGACGATCACGGCGAACCCGGTCTCGAGCAGCAACGGCGTGAGGACGTCGTGGCCGTCCTTGCCGTCGTGTACCCGGTTCCGTAGAAGCGCCGAGTGCGCAGGATCGTAGCGACCTGACAGCTGCACGCGGTCGCCGGGCACAACCACCGGATTGCGCGAGATGTCGGGCGCCGGTGCGGCGTACTCCGCGCGGGCGGCACGAACCAACGACTGCTTGTGTTGGTTGCGGGCGAGTTGCCAGACGCCGAGGGCGACGAAGCCGGCCGAGAGCACGAGCACGAGCACGTGGCCCGCGACCCAACGCGGTCGTAAGAGCGTCACAACGGGCCTAGTCTCTCGCGTCGAACGGTGATGTCCCGAGTCGGAGGCACGTCATGGCCCTGATCGAATCCGCACCCAGCGCCGTCCACATCGGTGCCGACGAGCTGCCGTTCGTCGACATCGGCGGCGGCAGCCGGCTCAAGGTGATTCAGGTCAAAGCGCGAGAGGGCCTCTGGATCATCGAGAACATCTTCATGGCCGGCTTCGAGGTGCAGACCCACCGTCACACCGGTCCGGTCTGGGGCTACACGACGTCGGGCGCGTGGAAGTACAAGGAGTACGACTACGTGAATCGGGCCGGGTCGTTCCTGTACGAGCCCGCGGGCTCGGTGCATACGCTCCAGTGTGTCGAGGACGACACCCGGGTCTGGTTCCACATGTACGGCGCGAACCTGAACCTCGATGCCGACGGCAACGTCGAGAGCGTCGTCGACGGCGCGGGAACGCTCGCCTTTTACCTCGCGATGTGCGAGCAGATGGGCATGCCCCGCCCGAGGGTGTTGGTCGACTGATGACCCTGGACCTCTACGACCCCGACACCTACGTCGGTGCACCGCCGCACGCGGTGCTCGCCGACTTGCGGCGCACGCAGCCGGTGTACTTCCAGGAGATGACGGGCGAGCCCGGCTACTGGGCGGTGCTCAAGCACTCCGACGTCGTGCATGTCGCGCGCGAGCCGAAGCTCTTCTCGGCGAGCGAGGGCGGCGTCATGCTCGAGAACCTCGCGCCCGCGCAGCTCGACATGATGCGCAACATGCTCCTCGCGATGGACCCGCCGCGTCACGTCGACTACCGGCGCCCGATCGCGCCGCGGTTCAAGGCCCGGGTGATCGCCGGCATGGAGGATCAGATCCGCGCGATCTGTCGCGAGATTCTGGCTACGGCGGCCGAGCAGGGTGACGTCGAGTTCGTGCACGATGTCACCTCCGCGCTGCCGTCGCGCGTGATCGGTCAACTCATGGGTCTGCCCCCGGACGACCTGCCGTTCATCCACCGGCTCGCGGAGATGAACACGAGCGGCCAGGACGCCGACTACGCCTCGGATGTGTCGCAGGGCACGATCGACATGGCGATGTACGCGATCCAGTTCGCGGCCGTACGGCGACAGGAGGAGCCGCGTGAGGATCTGACGACGCTGCTGCTCGAGACCGACTTCAACGGCCGGTACATGACCGACATCGACTTCGGCAGCTTCTTCGTGCAGCTCGTCACCGCGGGCAACGACACGACGAAGACGATGCTCTCCTCGGGACTCAGGGTGCTGCTCGACCATCCCGACCAGCTCGCGGATCTGCGCGTCGACCGTTCGCTCGTAGCGGGCGCAGTCGAGGAGATCCTGCGCTACGAGAACCCGTTGCACTACTTCCGGCGTACCGCGACCGCCGACACGGAGTTGCGCGACGTCGAGATCTCCGCCGGCGACAAGGTCGTGATGTTCTACACGTCGGCGAATCGAGACGAGGACGTGTTCGACGATGCGCAGCGCTTCGACGTCCGCCGATCACCCAACCCGCACCTGTCGTTCGGGATCGCGGAGCACTTCTGCCTCGGCGTGCACCTCGCGCGCCTTGAGGGCCGCGTGTTCTTCGAGGAGCTGCTCGCGACGTTCCCGACGATCGAGCTGACCGGCGAGCCGGTCAGGATCCGTTCGAACCTGAACAACGCGCTGAAAGCGCTTCCGGTCAAGCTCGCCCGCTAGGGACGTCGATCGACTCGAGTGCGCCCACCATCTCTTCGGGGATCGAGTTGCGGGCGACCGTCACGCGCGGAATGAGGAACGACAGGCCGGTGCCGAACGCGACCACAGCCGCGGCGAACAACATCGCCGGGCGCGCACCGTTCGCGACCGCGGTCGGCGTTCCTCCGCTCCGGGTCGACGCGTCGATGAATGACGCGAACGTCGCGATGCCGAGCGCGAGCCCGACCTGGCGGACCGTGGTGTTGGTTCCGCCGGCAACCCCCGCCTTGTCTGGGTCGATGTCCGACAGGATCACGTTCGTCAACTGCGAGCTCGCGAACCCCACGCCGAGGCCGAACACGATCATCCCGGGCAGCAGCGCGAGGAAAGAGACGCGCGGCGAGATCGCGAGCGCCACCCACAACAGCCCGATCGCTTCGAGCGCGAGGCCCGTGCGCACGATGCTCGTGATGCTGAAGCGCCGGGTCAGCCGGCCGCCGATGGGCGCGCCCAGCGCGATGAGGATGCCCTGCGGCAGCATCCACTGCGCGGCGTGCCACGCGGAGAAGTGCTTCCCGTTCTGCAACAAGATGGGGAGGATGAACAAGAGGCCGAACTGACCCATTGCCAGCACCATCGTGGTGAGCAGCCCGTACCGGAAGCCCAGGTGCCGGAGCTGGCCGAACTCGAACAGCGGGTCGCGGGTGCCGCGTTCCATTGCGAGCTCGATCATGACGAAGGCCGTGAAGATCAGCGCCGAGAGCAAGAACGCGAGCGGGATGATCGATACCGCGCGCGTTGCCGGCCATGCGTGCCAGCTCCCGACCGTGAGGTCCTTGATCGGCGTCCACCACCCGTAGATCGTTCCCTCGCTCAACCCGAAGATCAGGCTGAACGAGCCGGTCGCGATCAACACCGCGCCCCACACGTCGATGTGCGGTCGCCGGGCGGTCCGCTCGTCGGGATGCATGAACAACAGCGCGCCGACGACGATGATCGGCGCCACGATGACGTTGATCCGGAAGGCCCAGCGCCAGGAATAGTCGGTGGTCAGGAAGCCACCCAGGATCGGGCCGAACGCCACCGCCGCGCCGGCGACCGCACCCCACGCGGCGAACGCCTTCGGACGTTCCGCGCCCTGGAACGTGTTCGACAGGATCGACAGGGTCGCCGGGATCATCATCGACGCGCCGATACCTTCGATCAGCGCCTCGCCGACGAACAGCGTCGGCACCGACGTGGAGACCGACGCCAGGAGCGATCCGACCCCGAAGATCGCCGCGCCGAGCACGAACATCCGTCGGTGGCCGAAGATGTCGCCGAGCCGGCCGCCGATGATGAGCAGAGTGGCGAAGGTCAGCGAATAGCCGGTGATCACCCATTGCAGGCTCGACAGTTGGGTGTGGAACTCGCGCAGGATCGTCGGGACCGCGAGATTCAAGATGGTGTTGTCGAGCACCGGGATCGCCACCGACACGATCGCGACCGACGCCGCGAACCATCGTCTCGGGTCCAGCGGTTCGTCGATCGGCGCCACCATCGCCGCCGATCTTGCCAGACGGCTACGCCGAGGCTTCGTCGATCGTGACCTCGATGCGGCCGCGTCCCTTGCGCTTGGCGCGATAGAGCGCCTGATCGGCGCGCGCCAAGAGACCGTCGGCGTCGGTTGTGCGGCCGAACGCGATGCCGATGCTGGAGTCGATCTGCACCGAGCCCACCGCCAGGCCGAACGGTTGGCCGAGGACCTCGCGGATTCGTTGACCGATCGCGACGGCTTCGTCCGTCGATTCGAGGTCGCGGCAGATCACGACGAACTCGTCGCCGCCGACACGCGCGAGCGTGTCGACGCCGCGGATCGCGGCATGCACGCGGTCCGCGACGATGCGCAGCATCTCGTCACCGAGTGTGTGCCCGAACCGATCGTTGACCTGCTTGAAGCCGTCGAGGTCGACGTACAACGCGGCCGTGAGCCCGCCCGCTTCGAGGATGGGCGAGAGCACCTCGAACAGCTCCGTGCGGTTGGCGACGCCCGTAAGGGGGTCGCGGCGTGCCTCTTCGGCGAGACGTTTCTCCAGGGCGCGGCGTTCGGTCACGTCGGTGACGAACAGGACGGCGCCGATCGAGGACCCGTCGTGCTGTCGCACGGCGCTGGAGCGCAGTCGGGCCCACACGTGGCGCTGGTCGAGCGTCACGAGCCGGAGATCTTGTTCGTGGATCGCCGCGTCGCCGGGGCCGACGACTCTGGCCCGCGCACCGGCTCGCTCCACTTCGTCGATGAGGTCGAAGAGCGAGCCGCCGACCATCTCGCTCACGGTCGTGCCGAGGAGCTCGGCGAGCGCGCGATTTGCGAACGTGGTCACCCCGGCCGCGTCGACGACACAGATGCCCTCACGCGCGAGCTCGACGATGAGGCGGTACCGCTCCTCGCTGTCTCGCAGCGCGTCCTCCGTGCGCATGCTCGCGGAGACGTCGCGGATGCTCAGGACCATCCCCTCGATCTCCGGGTCGGAGAGATGATTCGTACCGATGATCTCGGTCGCGAGCCAGGTTCCGTTCGCGTGGCGCAACCGCACGAGCAGCGGGACCGCTCTCGAGTCGGAGGAGCTGAGAGTCGAGGCGAATCCTTCGAACGCCCCGACCTGGTCGACCGGATGGACGAGATCGAACGCGCTGAGGCCGACGAGCTCCGCGGTGCGGTAGCCGAGCATCGACTCGGACGCGGGACTCGCGTACGTCAGCGTGCCCGCCGCGTCGATGACCGCGATGAGATCGGGTGAGACGCGGAGGAGCGCGCTGAGGCGGCGGCGTGAGAAGGGAGCGCGGGCGCGATCGTCGCCGGTCGTCAAGGCGTTCGGCGTCACGTGGTCACCTCCTCGAGCGTCACGACCGAGAAGTCGAGCTCCGCGGCGGGCCGGGCCGCGCAGCACAGCCAGCCCTGGAATGCGTCACACCCGAGCTGGTCGAGCCGAGCGAGTTGCGCCGTCCGCTCGACACCCTCGGCGACGACGCGCAGCTTGAGCGAGCCGGCGAGGCTGATGATCGCCCGCACGATGGCCTCGCTGCCGTCGTCCTCGTCGAGTCCGTTCACGAACGAGCGGTCGATCTTGAGCATCTCGACCGGGAAGGCCTGGAGATACGAGAGCGACGAGTAGCCCGTGCCGAAGTCGTCGACGACCAGGTGTACACCGAGGTCGCGCAGTGCGGCGAAGATCCGCGCCGCGGTCGGTGCGTCGTCCATCAGCACGCTCTCGGTGATCTCGAGCCAGAGCGCGTCGGGGTCGAGCCCCGTCGATCGCAGCACGGTCTCGACCTGGTGCACGAGCTGCGGGTCGTACAGCTGGCGCGCCGAGAGGTTCACCGATACGTAGAGGTCGTGGGCGGCCGGATCGGACGCACGCCAGCGGGCACCTTGCGCGCACGCCGTCGCGAGCACCTCGATGCCGAGCGAGAGGATGAGGTCGGTCTCCTCGGCGACGTGGATGAACTCGTCGGGCGGGATCCGCCCGAGCTCCGGATGCGTGAACCGGGCGAGCGCCTCGACGCCGAGGACGCGCGGTGAGGCCACCGACACGATCGGTTGGTAATGGACGTCGATCTCGTGATTGTCGAGCGCGGCGCGCAGCCCCAGCTCGAGCACGCGGCGCCGTTCGGCTTGCACGCGCAGGTCATCGTCGAAGATCTCGATATGGGTACCGCCGAGCTCTTTCGCCCGGCGCATCGCCACGTGCGCGTCGCGGAGGAGCTCCTCGGCGTCGCTGTCGCCGCATGCTGCGAAGGCGATCCCGATGCTGGCGTGGAGCGCGGGCGCGCGTCCGTTCGAGAGATGGAAGGGCTCGGCGATCACCCGCTCGAGCTCCGCGGCGCGCTGGGCGACCGGTTCGATCCCCGTCACGTCGCTGCACATGACGATGAACTCGTCGCCGGCGATGCGACCGACCCGGTCCATCGCCCGGGTCGCGCCCTGCAGCCGTTTTCCGACTTCGGTCAACACCTCGTCGCCGCTCGCGTGGCCGAGGGTGTCGTTGACGATCTTGAACCGGTCGATGTCGATGAACAACACGGCCGTGTTCGTCTGCAGACGGCGACCGCGCGCGAGCGCGCGCTGCAGGTCGTCGACGAACACCACGCGGTTGCACAGGCCCGTCAGATCGTCGTGCGTCGCGCGATAGCTCAGCTCTTGTTGGGCGTGGATCACGTTGGTGACGTCGGCGAACGAGCAGACCGTGCCCGCGGCCGTGCCCGAGGTTGGCGGAAGCGTTCGGCAGCTGAGGGAGAGCCATCGCTCTTCGTCGTCCGTCACGAGCCCGACGAGGACGTCGTGCATCGCCTCGTTGCGAGCCAGGGCGTGGGCGACCGGGTGGTCGGCGGGGGTCAGGGGCCGCCGGTCGGAGCCGACGGTGCCCTGGGGCCCGGCTATGCAGTCGATCAGCCGCGCGCCGATCTCGGCATCGAGCGGGAGTATGCGACGCGCGGCCGGGTTGGCGGCGACGACGATCCCGCTCGCGTCCGCGACGACGATGCCCTCGTCGACCGCCTCGATCACGGTGCTGTGGAGCTGCTCGACCGCGCGGCGCTCGTCCTCGGCGCGCCGGCGCTCGGTCGTGTCCGCGCAGACCATGACGAAGCCGGTCTGGTTCCCGCCGTCGTCGAAGATATGAGTCACCGACGCCCGCACGATCACGAGGCTGTAGTCGCGACGGCGATGCACCGACTCGATGTCGCGTATGGGCGTCTCGCCGAATCCGGCCGGGAGCCGGACGAGGTCGTGCAGCGCCGATCCGACCGCGACATCGCTCGAGATGCCGTAGATCAGTTCCGCGGCCCGGTTCCAGCTCTCGACCCGACCGCTGCTGTCGACGCCGATGATCGCGTCGGAGACGTGCTCGACGAGGCTCGCCTGATACCGCAATGCCGCCTCGGCACGCTTGCGGTCGGTGAGGTCGCGCAGGATCACCTGGAACGCGTCCGCGCCTTCCCAGCGGGTCAGCACGCTCACCGACTCGACCGTCCACGGCGAACCGTCGAGCCGCATCAGCGTCGCCTCGGCCGGTTCGGAGACGGGGGAATCCTCGGAGAGCTGCGCGATCCGTTCGAGCGTCGGACCGATCGAGTCGGCATGTAGGAATTCGATGAACGAACGCCCGACGACCTCGCCGGCCGCGCACGCGCCGACGAGCTCGATTCCCGCGCGGTTTGCGTAGACGATCGTGCCCGCCTGGTGTACGACGATCCCGTCGGGACTCAGGTCGACCAGCTGCCGGTAGCGATCGATGAGCTCCACGGTCGACACCAGGTGCGAAGGCGCGTCGGAGGGGTCGACGGCCCGCAACGCTTTGGCTCGCCGGACCGCGTGCGGCGTCTTGCCCACCCAGATCTCCTCGCGACCCGCCTGTGTCGTGGTTGTTATCGACGGGGGGCGTGAGGCGCTTGACGCGCTCGAGAAGTCACATGTCGTCGAGCACAACTACTGAGTTGCGGCCACGCATACGAATTGACGACTTCAGCCTGATTCCGGGTCTGTCGCAGCGTGGCGGGAGAGCGCAGCCCAGCTCTGCGCTCCCCGCCGTTTCCCTTGCCTCCGGGCACGAGTTCCCCCGGCCCCAGCCCGGAGACCGAGATTTCGGTACTGCGATTTCTGCCGTCTGTCGTGTAATGCAAGTGGCCAGAGTCATGAGTTGTCAAGTGGAGTGATTTCGGTGAATCTCCCAAATCCCCTGAAAGTCCTCGCCGACCGGCCGATCAGGTCGCGGAATCACAACCGTGTACGAGAAGGGATGGTGTCGCGATGTCGAACGACCAGGCAGACGGCGACAAGCTGCTGACGCCGGCGGAGGTCGCGGCCATGTTCCGGGTGAACGCGAAGACGGTCACCCGCTGGGCGCGGGCGGGCCGGCTGAGTGCGATCAAGACGATGGGCGGACACCGCCGGTACCGCCTCTCGGAGGTCCGCCGGGCGGTCGAGGCCATCGCGACCGACGCCTGATTTCCGGCGGGGCCCGGCCTCCGCGCCGGGCCCGCGTCGCTCGGTTGGACCCGAGCGCGCGTCAGCTGGCGAGCGCGTCGCCGGGGAAGCCGAGAACCGGGTGGACCTCCTAGGTGAACACGCGTCGGTTTTCTTGCCAACAGTTGGCACGATTTCTGTACGCCACGCGTCGGTTTTCTTGCCAACAGTTGGCACGATTTCTGTACGGCACGCGTCGGCTGTCGTGCGCCGCAGGCGAACGGTTCGAATCGGCGTTGCGCTCGACGAGGAAATGGGAAGCGAGGCAACCCCGGACGATGTAAGACACAGTTCGGATGGAACTTCGCGAAGCACGGCGCGACCGTGCTCGCGGTAGCGTCGCCGTCATGACCGATCCCCTTTCCGCGCGCCGGCCGGACACTGGTGAGCCCGCGGACAAAGTGATCGTCGTAACCGGTGCGTCGCGAGGCATCGGCAAGGGGTTGGCGATCTACCTTGCCGAGCGCGGCGCGGCGGTCGTCTGCGCGGCGCGCACCATCGAAACGACGGCGAGCGAATTTCCGGGAACCATCCACGAGACCGTCGATGCGATCCGTGCCGCCGGCGGCACCGCGGCGGCGATCCGCTGCGACATCGGCGACGAGCGCGACATCGAGGAGCTCGTCGCCGGCACGATCGCCGAGTTCGGACGCCTCGACGTGCTCGTGAACAATGCGATGACACCAACCCGCGCCCCGCTCGACGCATCGACCGCCGAGCTCTGGGACGACTCGATGCGCGTCAACGTCCGCAGCCTCTACCTGTTCACGCGCGCGGTGACGCCGCACATGCAGCGCAGCGGCGGGGGCAGCATCGTCAACATCTCGTCGGGCGCGGCTGCACACGAGGTGACCGCATTCATGCCGCCGGGATACGTGATCTATTCGGTGGCGAAGGCCGCGCTCGAACGGTTCTCGTCGGCGGCCGCGCCCGAGCTGCGACCGCTCGGCATCAACATCAACGCGTTACGGCCGGGCGCGGTGAAGACCGAGCACACCACGCTGGAATTCGGCCCCGACTTCGACTGGACGGGGTGGGCAACCCCCGCCGACGTCGGCCCGCCCGTCGGCTACCTCGCTGCCCAGATCGACACCGACTTCACCGGCAAGGTGCTCGACGTCTCGGGGTTCGGGAAGACGTGGGGCACCGGTCACACGAGCTCGAAGTAACGGTCGAGCTCCCAGTCGGTGACGGTCGTCGCCTCGGCGTCGCCTCCGCCGGTGTGGAACATCAACCACTCCCACCGTCGACCGTGCAGCCAGTAGTCGACGAAGGTGTCGCCGAGCACCTCGGTCAGCAGCTTGTCGTGCTCGAGCTCATCGGCCGCGCGGCTGATCGACGACGGCAACCGCGCGAGGCCGGGAGGCTCACCCCAGGCGAGACCGCCGTGCTCGGGAGGCGGTTCGATCGCGCCGTCGATGCCCGCCAGGCCGCCGGCGAGGATCACCGCGAGCGCGAGGTAGACGTTCACGTCGGCGCTCGCCACGCGGTGCTCGATGCGGGCCAGCTTCTCCGAGCGCGAGATCACGCGCAGCGCGGTCGACTTGTTCTCCTCGGCCCAGGTCGGCGTCGTCGGCGCGGCCGCGAACCCGACCATGCGCCGGTACGCGTTGACGGTCGGTGCGAGGATCGACACCGCGGCGGGCATGGTCGCGACGAGGCCGCCGATCCAGTGCCGCATGTCGGCGGATCGGTGGTCGGCGCTCTGGCCGTCGAAGAAGACCGGCGCGCCGTCGCGGCGAAGTGAGTGGTGAATGTGCATGCCGCTGCCGAACTCGCCCGTCGCCTTCGCCATGAACGTCGCGCTCGAGCCGCGGTCGAGCGCGACCTCCTTGATGACCTGCTTGGCGCGGAAAACGCGATCGGCTGCACCGAGGGGGTCGGCCGGTACGAAGTTGAGCTCGACCTGCCCGGGCGCGGCCTCGTCACTCCACGCCTCCCACGCGATACCAAGCCCGTCGAGGCGGCGCACGACCTCGTCCATGAAGCCGGCGACGTAGTGGGCATTGTGTGTGGTGTAGCCCACCGGCAGGGGCGTGCCCATCGGCGACAGGTTGCGATAGTGCGCGCGGCGCGCGTCGTCGTACGACTCGCGGAACAGCATGAACTCGAGCTCGAACGCGCCCAGTGCGGTGAAGCCCCGCGCCGCGAGCTGATCGACGACGCCGCACAGCACGACGCGCGGGCATACCGGCAGTGGTGTGCCGTCGATCGACGTGTGGTCGACCAGCACGTTCGCCATACCCGGACGATTCGGGCTCGCGACGATCGTCGACAGGTCGGGGCGCTGATGCACGTCGCCGAGCGAGGGCTGACGGAAGTCGGCCCACCAGCCGAGCTGCGGCGAACCGCCGATGTCCCACGCGAAGACGAGGTCGGAGAGCGCGGGGCCGAGCGGGAGGGAACGTTCGAACTTGCCCCGGCTGAGATGCTTGCCGAGCACGACACCATCGAGCGACGCGCCCTCGGTGCGGACCGTCGTGATCTGGTTCTCGTCGAGCCAGGCGCCGAGCTCGTCGGGTGTCATGCCCCGCCTCGCATCATCCACTCGAGGAAGCTGCCGGTGAGGACCGACGCGTGTTGGAGCGATCCGATCGCGTACACCTTGCCTTCCAGGAGGTCCTGACCGAACACCGAGTTGCCCGAGAAGATCGAGACGAGGGCGGCCGCGGTGCCGTGGATCTCGTAGCACGAGCTGGGATTCGAGTCGGGGCCGGCGGCGGTGCCGAGGTCGAGGGCAGAGCCGCCGTCGAGGCACACCACGCGGAGTTGCGCCGGCATGCCGCGGCGCCCACCGGCAAAGGCCCAGAAGGCCTGCGCGTGTTCGGACCACGGGCGGCCTTTCGGCTCGAGCAGCTTCGACACCCCGAGCGCGAGCCGGAGATGACGAAATGCCCCCCGAGCCTTCGGCTTCGGGGCGTCGGGGCCGCTCATGTTGTCGAGGTCGACCGTGACGACGACCTGGGCGTCGGGCGCGACGCCGCGTGTCAGTGCGACGCGGCCGCGGTCGAAGCGCATCGTCACCGCTTGTGGATCCTTCTCGGAGCGCAGGACGAACACGCCCCGCAAGCGCTCGGCCTTGCGGGCGACGTCGGGATCGGCCGCCGAGTCGCGCAGCGTTGTGGCAATGATCCGGACGAGCGGCGTCGCGTCCGGCTCGAGCACGACGTCCATCGCGCGGAGCGTACACTGCGCCCCGAGGTGGCTCCATGACGACGAACGCCCCGCTCATCGGGATCACTGCGCACGCGAGCCTGGTAGCCGATGGTTCCGGGGTCGAGGTCTTGCACCAGGTCGCGCACGTCGCGTACGTGAAGGCGATTCGCAAGGCGGGCGGTGTTCCGGTTTTGCTGCCGATGGGAGATGCCGACGATGCGGTGGCGGGTCTGGCGCGCGTCGACGCATTGCTGGTGACCGGCGGCGACGACGTCAACCCGGGTCGCTACCGCGCCGAACCGGCGCCGGAGACCAAGGCCGCCGATCCGGCTCGCGACGATTTCGAGATCGCGTTGATCACGGCCGCGGTGCGCGACGACCGACCGATGCTCTGCATTTGCCGCGGGATCCAGGTCCTCAATGTCGCGTTGGGCGGCACGTTGCAGCAGCACTACGACGGTCACTTCGATCTCCCGAATTACAACGAGGGCGTCCACGAAGTGCAGCTCGAGCCCGGATCGATGCTCGCAAAGGTGATGGGCGCCACGCAGGTGGCGGTCAACTCGCTCCATCACCAGGCCCTCGCCGTTCTCGCGCCGCAGTTGGTCGCGGTCGGGCACAGCGACGACGGTCTGGTGGAAGGGGTCGAGGTGCAGGGGAGCGGATTCGCGCTCGGGGTGCAGTGGCACCCCGAGCTGTTACGCCACCGGCCCGAACACCTCGCGCTCTTCGAAGCGCTCGTCGCGTCGGGTACGTAGCTCCGGCGCCACCTTCGGCCACGGCATCTCCCGCTCGACCGAGAGGGCGACGTCGAAGAGCAGCTCGTCGGCGTGGTGCCGCGTGAGCACCTGCATGCCAACCGGCAAGCCGTCGATGAAACCGCTCGGGATCGACACCGCGGGGTTGCCGTAGATATTGGAGATGATCGTGAGCGCGCCCATGTGCACGAGGTCGGGAAACCGCTCCGATCCGAGGTCGAGCAACGCCGACGGCAGCTTCGGGAATGCGGCTCCCGCGAGGCGGACGCCGCCCATCACGCCGCGGAAGCCGAGCCGTGTGACGGGGTTGGCCCTCGCCCAATCGATGAAGCTCGCCGACGAGCTGCTCATCGGCGCCTCGGCCGCGAACGCGGGGCCGGGATTGGTCGCCGCGATCACGAAGTCGACCTCGTCGAACGCGGCTGCCATCGCCTCGTTCGCCTGGATCCGCCGCGTCTCGGCGACGGCCGCGGTGTTGAGGTTGTACATCGACTGCGCGAGCAACAGCCCGCCGCTCACCTCGTCGGTGAGGTCGGCCGCGCAGCCCGGCCAGCGATCACCGAGATCGGCGAGGAGCGTCGCGAGGTTGCCCATCATCCATTGGGCCGCGAGGTTCGGGACGTCGATCGACAGGTCGACCTGGATCATTCCGGTGGCCGCGATCAATGCCGCGCCCGACGCGCGCAGTTGCTCTTCTACCCCGGGCTCGAGGGTGACGCCGCCGAGTGCCGGCACGATCGCCACGCGACGACCCCTGAGCTCATGCGTGCCCAGGCCCGCTTCCCAGCCCGTTCGAGCCGGGAGGCTGGACGGGTCGAGGGAGTCGTATCCCGCGCAGACGTCGAAGTAGCGAGCCGCGTCGCGCACCGATCGGGCGAGACACCCGAGCACGACCGTGCCCGGACGGAAGTAGGCGTGCGGACCGCGCGGGATCCGGCCGTAGGTGCCCTTCATCCCGAGCAAGCCGGTATAGCCGCCGGGAATGCGGATCGAGCCACCACCGTCGCCACCGGTCGCAAGGGGAACGAGTCCTCCGGCGACCGCGGCCGCGCTGCCGGCCGACGATCCACCCGTCGTTCGTCCGCGGCGCCACGGATTGTGGGTGACACCGTTCAGCTTCGTCACGCTCACGTTCAATCCGCCGAACTCGCTGGCGGTGGTCAGCCCCACCGGGATTGCGCCACCGGTTCCGAGCAGTCGTTCGACCACGGTGCTCGTGCACGTGGCGACGCGGTCGCGATAGACGAGGGACGCTTCGGTCTGGGGCCAGCCGACAACCCGCTCGAGCTCCTTGATTCCTACCGGGAGGCCGCCGAAGGGGCGCGAGACGTCGGCGTGCTCGGCCGCCCGCAATGCGCCGTCGCGATCGAGAAACGAGAAGGCGTTGAGGTCGCTGCCCTCGATCGCGGCGAAGGTCGACTCCAGCTCTTCGCGCGGGGAGCGCTCGCCGCGTTGAAAGGCGTCGACGAGCGAGCAGGCGTCGTCTTTCCAGGTCTCGTCGGTCATGAGGCGATGATGCCATTCATCGGCTGGGCGCGCGAGTCTGAGGGCGATGAACGAGTCCGGGATCTCAGTGCAGCCGGTCAGGCCGCGCCATCGTGGCGTCTCCCACGAGATTGCCGCCTTCGTGTCGCCGATCCTCGGCCTGGTGCTCGTTGTCCTCGCGCCCACGACGTCGGTGCGATGGGCGGCAGTCGTGTACGCGATCGGCCTCACGGCGATGTACGCGACGAGCGCCTTGTACCACCGCGGCCGCTGGTCGACTGCGGTCCGGTTGCGCCTGCGCCGGCTCGACCATTCGATGATCGTCGTCGCCATCGCTGCCACGTACACGCCCGTCGCGGTCGCGGCGCTCGACGTCGGCAGTGCTCGTGTTCTTCTCGGCGTCGTATGGTCGCTCGCAGTCGTCGGGATCGGCGTCCAGATGTTGTGGCTGCACGCACCTCGGTGGTTGGTCGCCGCGCTCTACATCGCGATCGGTTGGACCGCCCTCGCGTTCTCACCAACGTTGTGGCGGGAGCTCGGCGCGATCTCTTTCTCTCTGCTCGTGCTCGGCGGCGTCGTGTACTCGCTCGGCGCCGTGGTCTACTCGACCCGGCGTCCCGATCCCGTGCCCGCCGTCTTCGGGTATCACGAGGTCTTCCATGCGCTCGTGATCGCCGCCGGGCTCGTGTTCTATGCCGCGATCGTTCGGGTCGTCGTCGCCGCGTGAGGTGGCGCGATGATCCGGGTACTATCCGCTCGCCCCCAGGAAGAACGTGGAGATAATCGGATGGCCGGCTACGACCGTGCGCTCTACCAGATGTACCTGTCGAGGGTTCCGATGTTCAGCTCGTGCACGACCGAGCAGCTGGATCTCATTGCCCAACTGGGCGACGCGATTTCGGTGGCTGACGCACACGACGCCGTCCGAGAAGGCGACACCGGCGACGGTTTCTACGTCATCACCTCCGGCCACGCAACGGTCCGACGCGGCGGCCAGGACGTCAGCCGACTCGCGCCGGGGGACTACTTCGGTGAGCTGTCACTCTTCGATCCGGCTCCGCGCAACGCCACCGTCACGGCGGCCGGCACCCTGACGTGCGTGACGCTGTCGCCTGCAGCGTTCACGGAGGCTCTGGACCAAGTTCCGGCGATCCGCGACGCGCTGCTCCACGGCATGGCCCGACGAATCCACGAGATCGACCAGCGCGTCTGACCTCAGAAGACGGTCAGTGGGGCTTCACAGGCCGATAGCCCGAGCACATGATCCTCAGCCAAGAGATGCGATCGTCCTGAACGCCGAGGTATGCCTGCTGTTCGACTGTGTACGTGCCGTCGTCGTTCGTCACGCGAAAGCGGTAGCCGACGCGGTGGCGATCGACGACCATGCCGTGCTCGATTCCTTCGATGGCCTCGATCCGATCAGAGGTCGCGAACCAATGACCGAAGATCACATCGTTGACCACCGCGATCGCCGAGCTCTCCTCCCAGAAACGGCCCGGTGTCATGGCGCGAAAGTCGATCTGCGGATCGAGGAGGCCGAGGAGCCCTTCGGTGTCCTTTGCGGCGACGGCCCGGGCGAACCGCTCACCGACCGGTATCTCCATCCCGACCTCCTAGCTGGGGGCGACAAGGCGTGCGAAGCGGGTCGTAGGTCGGGTCACCGACGTAGGGCTTCGGATCGATCATGAGCCACGGTTCACGCTACGCCGCGAGCACGTTTTCGGCGTGCAGGTCCGTGCACAGCAAAACACACATTTCCTCGAGCGGTCGGAATTCGTGACCGGGAGCCAACTCGCGCCACAGCCGCGACAACAACGACGCGATCACGAGGTCCTGTTCGGGCTCCGGTCGACACGCCCTCGCTCGCGTTCACGACACCATGTTGTCGCGACGGCCCCGATGTAGGGTGCGCCACCAACCTCGCCGGTACGGAGGTCACGCGCGTGCGCAGACGTCTTGTTTTCACGACCGCCGCGTTGATCGCGATCTCGGCTTTCCTGCCTGCGTGTTCGAGTAGCGGCTCGTCCAAAACCTCCGCACCGGCCGGGTCGACCACGTCGGCTTCGTCGCCCACGACGACTTCGCCGGGCTCTGCGAAAGCAGCGTTGACGTGCACGTCCTTCGCCGGGACGCTCACGTTGACACCGCCGGTGTCGCCGACGGTCAGCGTCGCCCACACGCTCACCGCAAAGGGCACCCTTTCGGGCTGCACGGGAACGCTCGGGATCACCGGCGGAGAGTTCACCTTCCGCGCCGAGGAGTCAGAGGAGCTGAACTGCGCGCAGGTCATCGCGTATACGAAACCTGGTACCGCGAGCGTGTCGGTCAAGTGGGACAACGGAACGTCGTCGACGGGAGCGCAGTTCGCGCTGACGTACGCGTCGGTGACGTCGACCAAGATCTCCGGCAAGTTCACGAGCGGGAACGTGTTCGTGGGCAAGACGTCCACGTCGATGACAGTGAACAGCCCGAACGGAGGCGGTTGCGTCACGCAAGGAGTGAGCCTGAGCACGGCAGCTGTAACGCTCGCGCCGGGCACGAATTTCACGATCAGTTGAGTCTCTCGCCACCGGCTCAGTCCAAGAACAGGCAGAATGGATGATCGGCCGGGTCGAGCAACACCCGCACGCGCGTTTGCGGTTGGTACTCGGCGAGTCGAGCGCCCGCTGCGACTGCATGCTCCACGGCCGCGTCGAGGTCTTCCACCTTGAGATCGAGGTGGAGCATCTTCGCCTGTTGGCCCGACTGTTCCGGCCAGACCGGCGGCCGATAGCTCGGTTCCGCTTGGAATGACAAACCGGTGCCCCCTGCCGGGTCACGCATCAGCACCCAGCCCCGCGTACGCAGGGTCACCTCCCATCCGAGCAATCGACCATAGAAGTCGGCCATCACGTCGGCGTCCGGGCAGTCGATGCAAACAGTCGCCAACCGCAGCGACCGAGGGGCTTCCGGTGCATTCGTCATGCTTGCTCCTTACCAGCGGTCACGAGCGGCGCCCGCGCAACCATGTTCGACTTTTGCCGCGATAGCACCCGCGCTAGCACCCGCGCTAGCAGTCGGTTTCCAGGGATATACCCGCGCGCCGAGGCGAGCAGTCGGCCTTCCGCCGCGCGTCAGCGGGCGGCGGCGGCCGTGCGGGCTTGGGTGCCGATGCGCAGCAGGCGGGTGTCGCCGAACGGCGTGCCGGCGACGCGGTTGCACACGAATGCGACGGCGAGGTCGCCGTCGGGGTCGGCCCATGCGCCGGATCCACCGAAGCCGAAGTGCCCGAAACCGTTCGGGATGATGCCGCGTGTCGTCGCAGCGAGGTGGTAGCCGAGCCGCCACCGCATTGGAAACCCGACGACGATGTCGTGACGCGTCGTGTGGACCTCGGTCGCGCGCCGAAGCGTCTCAGCCGACAGGAATCGTTCGCCGTCGAGTACGCCGCCGCCCGCGAGCGCTGCGTACATTCGCGCGAGCGAGCGCGCGGTGAAACAGCCGTTGATCGCGGGGATCGGGGCGTCGAGGACTTCGGTCGACGCGAACAATCGGTCCGATCCGGGCACCATGAACGCGTCGATCGCGGGTCGCAACCGCGCCAGTCGCGTGGCGCGCCGTGCGTTGCGCTCGGCTCGTTGCGCGTTGCCGAAGCGCACGATGAGCTCGGCCACGCGGTCGCGCTGGTCGGGAGGTGCGCCGATCGACATGCCATCGAGTCCGAGTGGCTTCACGATCTCGGCGTCGACCGCTTCGTGCACCGTTGTGCCGGTGACGCGCTGGATCACCTCGCCGACGAGGAATCCGTACGTGATGCCGTGGTAACCGTGGCGGGTGCCGGGCGGGTAGCGGGGCGCTTCCGCGGCCAGCCGGGCACACACCAGATCCCAGTCGAGCATCTCGTAGGCGTCGGAGATCACGTCGCGTAGGTGGTGTAGCCCGGCGGAGTGGTTGAGGAGGTGGCGGACCGTGATGCGCTCTTTGCCGGCTGCGGCGAACTCCGGCCAGTACGTCGCGACCGGCTCGTCGTAGTCGATCAGGCCGCGGTCGACGAGACGATGCACCGTTGTGGCGATGACGCCTTTCGTCGTCGAAAAGCTCATGGCCATCGTGTCGGACTGCCAGGGCGTGCCGACCGCATCGCGGCTGCCGGTCCACGCGTCGACGACGAGCGCGCCGCGGTGGAAGACGGCCACGGCCGCGCCGCCACCACGCTTGTGGGTCGCGATGCGCCGCAGCGCCTGCGTGACGCCACCGAAGTCGGGATGCACGAAGCCCGAGATCACCCTCGCATGCTCGCGCGGTTCCTCCATGACCTGCGGAGCGCGTACCTTTGCCTGGGGTCCGGCTCATGCCCCAGACTGGATCCCCCGGCTGAGGAGCTTCGATGCGGCGCTTGAGCGGAATGGACGCGGCGTTCCTGTACCTGGAGACGCCGACGACGCACATGCACGTGCACGCGGTGATGATGCTGGATCCGTCGACGGTGCCGGGTGGGTACTCGTTCGAGAAGATCAAAGCCCATCTCGCGTCCCGTCTTCCCGACCTGTTGGAGTTTCGTCGCCGTCTCGCGTATGTCCCCTTCGGTCTGCACCGACCCGTCTGGTTCGACGACCCGGACTTCGACTTCGACTACCACGTTCGCCGCATTGCCGTGCCGTCTCCGGGAAGCCGCGAGCAGGTTGCCGAGATCGTCGGCGACATCGCGAGTCGTCCCCTCGATCATTCGCGACCACTCTGGGAGTTCTATGTCATAGAGGGCGTCGAGAACGGCGCCGTCGCGGTCGTCGCCCGCATGCACCACGCGACGATCGACGGCGTGTCGGGCTCGAGCCTGCTGACGACGATCTTGGATCTCGAGCCCGAGCCGGTCGATGCGGCGCCGGCCAGCGACGACTGGAGGCCCGAGCACAAACCGTCGGAACTGGAACTGGTGCAGCACGCGATCATGTCGCGGTTGCGCCGGCCGCTCCCGCTCGCGCTCGCGTTGGCGATGCCGAACCTGCTGCGGGCCGCGGTCGGCGTCGTGCGTGTCCGCCGCGATTCGAGCCGGCCGTCGGGCGGCACACCCTTCAACACGCCGCGCACGCCGTGGAACGCGCCCCTGACACCTCACCGGCGGGTTGCGTTCGCCTCGGTTCCCCTCGACGAGGTGAAGTCGATGAAGAACGCGTTCGGCTGCACGGTGAACGACATCGTCCTGGCGACCGCGACCCGTGCGTTGCGGCAGTATCTGCTGGATGTAGATGCGTTGCCGGACCGGCCGTTACTCGCCGCCTGCCCGGTCTCGGTCCGCAACGACCAAACGGCGGACATCGACAGCGCGAACAAGGTCTCGGCGATGTTCGTGTCGCTGCCGACACACCTCGACGACATCGACGAGCAGATCGCACACATCCGCGATGCGACCAAGGGCGCGAAACAGGAGCACCACGCGATCGGCGCGCGCACGCTCTTGGACCTCGGCGAGCTCGCGGGTCCGCGTAGCTTCGGGCTGGCGAGCCGGCTGCTCGGCGGGCTCGCGAGCCGCGGGCCGGTCCCGATCAACCTCGTGATCTCCAACGTGCCCGGGCCGCCGTTCCCGCTCTACCTCGGCGGAGCGAGACTGATCTCGCTGCTGCCGCTCGGACCGCCGATCGAAGGTGCCGGATTGAACCTCACCGTGCTCAGCTACCTCGACCGTATCGACTGGGGCTTCATCGCGTGCCGCGAGCTCGTACCGGGCCTGCAAGAGATGGCGCATGCCGTCGAAGACGCGCACCACGAGCTGTTGAAGGCGGCAAAGATCGAGGTCTAGGCGCTGCGGGTGGTTCCGCCCGGGTAGTTGCCGCCGCCGAAGCGGGTGTCGAGCGCGTCGTAGTCGACCGCGAAGCCGACGCGGGGGAGCGCGTCGACGAATTCAACGGTGCGCGGCTTCTTGTACGACGCGATCCGTGTTCGGCAGTGCTCGACGATGTCGGCCTCGGAAGGTCTCGGATCCGCGTCCGGCCGCAGTACGACAATCGCCTTGACGCTCTGCACCCACCGCTCGTCGGGCACACCGATGATCGCGGCGTCGGCCACGGCCGGATGCGATCGCAACGCGCCCTCGACCTCCGCGGGGTAGATGTTCTCGGCGGCGCTCTTCAACAGGCGCGACTTCGGGCCGATGAAGCTGAACGTTCCGTCCGTCTCCAGGCGGCCGAGATCGTTCGTGTGATGCCAACCGCCGCGCGAACGTTGCGCGTTGAGCTCCGGCCGGTTCCAGTACCCGCACATCACGGTCTCGCCGCGGATGGCGATCTCGCCCGTCTCGCCGATCGGAACCTCGTGATCGTCGGGGTCGACGATCCGCAGCGTCACTGCGGGCGACGGCCGGCCGTGCGTGCCGATCGCGTCGCGGCCGGCGAGCAGGTTGAACGTGGCCATGCCCATGGTCTCGGTCTGGCCGTACCCGCCGGGACGGCGGCCCCACGGTGAGTTGTCCGGCTGCACCATCGCGTCGTAGGTGGGATTGCCCCGGCGACCGCGCAACGACGAGAGGTCGTACCGCTCGGGCGCCTCGGTGATCGCCTCGACGAGCGTGCCGACCATCGGGCCGATGATGTAACCGCTCGTACAGCGGTGGCGCGTGATCGCATCAGCGAGCGCGGCGCCGTCGCTACGGCGAACAAACACGTTGGTTCCCCCGGCGACGAGCGTCGCGAAGTTCTCCATGAACACACCGACGTGGAACAGGGGCCCCGCGTTGAGGTAACGATGATCCGGACCGACTCCCATGTACGGACCCATCACCGTGGCCTGCGCCACGATCGCCCGGTGGGGGAGCATCGCCGCGTTGGGTCGTCCGCCGAAGGCGGCTGTCGCGATCAACAGCACGGCGTCGTCGGTGGAGACCACCACACGCGGCGCGGGCCGGTCGGACGACGCCGCCACGAACGCCTCGTAGGAATCGGGTCCCTCGGCATCGTGCACGATCACACGCGCGGCGGTGTGGCGCGCCGCCGCGATCCCGGCACGCGTCGTCTCCCCGACCTCTTCGTTCTGGTCGACGATCACAACGGGTTCGAGGTCGTCGATGACGAATGCGAGCTCGTCGGGTCGTTGGCGCCAATTCGCCGGACAGAGCATCGCGCCCAGCCGCGCGCACGCGAGCAGCAGCTCCTGGACGCGGAAACTGTTCTGACCCAGCCACAAGACCCGTGCACCCCGCGCGACCCCCGAGGCGGTGAGCGCCGCCGCGCACCGGTCGACGCGCCGCCCGAGCTCCTGCCAGGTCAGCGTCAGCTCCCCGTCCGCGACCGCGAGCGCACCGGGTCGCACTCGGACGTGCTCGTCGAGCACATCGGTCAGCGTCGCGCGACCCGTCCCCATCGCTGATTCAGATCAGCCGGAACACGGGGACGGTTTCGTCCGGGCGCACGTCGTACCAGTCGAGCGCGACCGCGGCGCCGATGTGGACGTCGCTCGGATCACAGTCGACGACGTTGGCGATCACGCGGCACCCGTCGGTGTCGGGCAGCTCGACCACCCCCGCGACGATCGGGAGCGCGTCGGCCATGTCGGGGATGACCGCGTGGCGCACGACCGTGAACGAGTAGATCGTTCCGCGGCCGTCGTGCTCGATCCAGTCGACGTCCTGGGCGCGGCAGCGCCAGCAGAAGGGCGTGGGCGGGAACCGGTACGCGGAGCAGGCGGTGCAGCGGGGCAGCACGAGGCGATGTTCGGCCGTGGCGGCCCAGAAGGGCTCGGTCCACACGTTCGGCGTGAGGTGGATCACGCGGGCCGGAGTCAGTCCTTGCATCGTCGTCCCCTCAATTGTGCAGGATCAGGTTGCTGACCGGGATGCTCGCCGGCCCGCCCGTGACGAGCGCGATCTCCGCGCCCTCGACCTGGTTGATCGCGGTGCCGCGCAATTGCTCGACGGCTTCCTTCACGTGCGTCATCCCGATGATGTACGCCTCGGACAGGTTGCCGCCGTGGGTGTTCACCGGGATCGTGCCGGTGCCGTACCGGATGTTGCCCTCGGCGACGAACGGCCCGCCCGCGCCGATCGGGCAGAACCCGTAGTCCTCGAGCTGCATGATGACCATCGGCGTGAAGTGGTCGTACAGGAGCGCGACGTCGACGTCGGCGGCGGTGATGCCGGCCATCTCGTACGCGCGCCGGGCGACGGTTCGGTGCCCGCTCGACGTGAAGTACTCGTCCGGCATCCCCATCCAGGTGATCGCCTGGCCCCACCGGCCGGCGCCGCCGTTCGCCGACGCGGCGATGTAGACGGGCCGGTGACGAAGATCCTCGGCTCGCTCGGCGCTCACCGTGAGCACTGCGACGGCGCCGTCGCATTCGAGGCAGAAGTCGAAGAGGCAGAGCGGGTCCGAGATCATCCGCGCCGCGAAGTAGTCGTCGCGCGTCATCGGCGTGCGCATGAGCGCAGTGTCGCGGTTGACCGCGTTGGCCCGGGTGCTCATCGCCACCTCGGCGAGGTGATCGCGCGTCGTGCCGTACATGTGCATGTGGCGCTGGGCGAGCACCGCGAACATCTGACCGGGCGCCATCAACCCGGCCGGTTGGATGAAGTTGCCCTCGGGACTCGGCGGCGCGCTGTAGACGGCGCCGGGCTTGCCGCGCGGCGCGAAACTCGCGCCGAAGCGGCTCGCAGCCTGCTGCAGCGTCATGATCGACGCGACGCACGTCGCCTGGCCGGTCGCCACCGCGGCGGCGGCCAGCCCCACGCTCCCCGCCGCGCCGCCACCGCCGCCGGTGAGCATGGCCGTGAACCGGATCTCCGGCAGCCCGAGCCATTGCGCGAAGAGGCTCGTGTCGAAGCCCATCGAGTACAGCGCGAGCCCGTCGACGTCGTCGATCATGACGCCCGCGTCCTCGCAGGCGGCAAGGAGCGCCTTGGCGGCGAGCTCCATCGGAAGCTGAGGAAGCGATTCGCCGCGCCGGTAGTACGGCGTGGCCCCGACGCCCGCGATCGCGCACCGGTCCTTCAGGGTCAACTCGCCTGTCATGCCCGCGCGCCCGTCAACGCGACCGCGTCGAGGTCGTAGAGCCGCGCCGCGTTCGCGAAGGTCACGGCGTGCTGCTCATCGGCGGAGAGGTCGGCGAAGATCCGCGCCACCGTCTCCTGGCTGTGGGGATACGTCCCTTCGGGATGCGGATAGTCGCTCGCCCACAACAGCGGCTCGATGCCTGTGATCGAGCGGGTGAGCAGCGGCGTGCGATCGGCGCCGAGCGTGACGTGACACTGCGCGCGGACGTAGTGGCTCGGACGCTCGGCGAGCTTCGGCTTCACCCACTGCTCGTGCTCGTCGAACGCCTCGTCCATCCGCTCGCAGCAGTAGGCGAGCCAGCCCGCGCCCGACTCGACGAACACCAACCGTAGGGCGGGAAATCGCTCCAGCACGCCTGACGCGGCGAAGTAGCAGAGCGTGTCGGCCGACAGCAGCCCGACCTTCGCGTAATTGATCACCGCGCCGCCCGGGCCCTTCTCGGGGCTGGGGAGGGCGCCGGTGCCGGTGTGCATCGCGAGGGGCACGCGGGCCTCCGCGGCGATGCTCCACACGGCGTCGTATTCCGGCCGGTTGTACGGAAGCCCCTCGGGCGGAGACGTGGGGATCATCGCGGTCTTGAAGCCGCGCTGCGCCACGCGTCCCAGCTCCGCCGCCGCGCTCGTTGCGTCGCGCACCGGGATCACGGCCGCGGGCACGAACGTGTCCGAACGGTGGAGGAACGTGTCGGCGAGCCAGTCGTTGTAGACGCGCGCGCACGCCATCTGGAGCTCGGGGTCGGCGACCAGATCGATGAAGAGGCCGAAGGTCGGGTAGATGACCTCGGCCACGACGCCGTCGGAGTGCATGTCGCCCAGACGCTCGTCGGGATCGGCGCCCCCGCCTTTCGACAGCACCGCGCGTCGCTTCTGCTTCTCGCCGACGGTCTCGGCGCGGTTCGGTGCCGGCGGGTCGACGCGCGTGAGCTTGCGGTCGGGCATGCCCTCGACGCGCAGCACGAACCACTCGCCGGCCTGTTCCAGGCGCGGGCCACGGTCGCGCATGGCCGGTGGGAGGTTGTCCTGCCAGAGGGTGACCGGTTCGAAGACGTGGTTGTCGGCCGAGATCAACGGTTGCATCAGTTACCTCGCGAGGAGATGGGGACGAACGTTTCGGTGGTGATCTGCCGGGCGCAGATCGCGGTTGCCGTCCGGTTGAAACGGCTCGCGCGTTCGGCGAGATTGGTGACCGCGACGTGATTGTCGACGTCGTGCAGCTCCCACTCCGTCGAATCGACGCGCGCGGGCGCGCCCGGTTCGTCGCCGATCGCGACGGCCGGCCCCGCCAGGACGAAATGTGTAGGGCGCAGTCCGGCTGCGACGAGTCGGTCGTGCGCATCCGGACGGGCGCCGAGCACGCACACCTCGTGGAAGACGTCGGCGTACGGGCGGCCGAGATCGTCGAGCCCGTCGAGCAACGCGCCGTTCACGCCGAGCACGGCATGGTAGGTCATCTGGCGGGTGAACATCGCGACCCGTACCGCTTCACCGCGGGTCGCATCCGCGCAGGAGAGCTGCGCGCCGCGCAACATCGTCGCGATGATGAACGGCCAGAACTGCGCGGCCTCCGAGAGCATGGAGCACCAGAGCACGCGCCGGCCCGGCTCGACGCCGATGGCTTCGAGCCGCGTGGTCGCCCCGCCCGCGTCTCGTCGGATCTCGGCGTGGGAGACATCCCAGGCGACCCGGACACCCGCGCGGTCGACGTACTGCCCGACGCCCCAGGTCGAGGTCATCGGGCCGCCACCCGCGGGATCTTGTGGGGCGGGCCGAGGCGGAGCAGCTCGGCGTTCGGCACGAGCTCGACGGCCGGGGTCACGCCGACCGCCGCAATCACGGCGGCCGCGATCTCGTCGGCGAGGGTCGACAGACGCGACTGAGCGGTGTCCTGGTAACCCACGCGCAGCCGCAGCTCGTCGAGCTCGCGTGCCGGGCGGATGATCTGGAAGAGTCCGAGCCGGCAGGCATCGATCGAATCGATCGCGCTCCATACGTCCACCGGCAGCACGGATCGTCCGGCGACGACGACCTCGTCGCCCTTCCGGCCGACGGTCCGGATGCGAGCGTGCGTGCGGCCGCACGGGCACGGCGTTCGCGTGATCCGCACGATGTCGTCACTGCGATACCGAACGAGTGGCGCGACGCGATTCGTGAGCGCGGTCGCGACGAGCTCGCAGCGCGCGTCGTCGTCGGTCACGGCGGCGGCATCGCGGTGATCCACGGCGTCCGGATCGATGCCCTCGACGAGGACGGTGTCCTCCCACACGTGCATCCCGTCGTGCGCGGAGCACTCGAAGCTGGCGGTGACGTCGCCGACCGACGAGTGCTCGAAGAGTGACATGCCCCAATCCCGGGCGAGCGCGCGGGCGCGCGCGCCGAGGGGCTCGCCGGCCCAGACGATGCCGCGATACGAGGCGAAGGCCTCGCGTGGGTCGATCCCGGCTCGCGCCGCGATCTGCTCGGTGGCGAGGATCATCGTGCCGCCGAAGTTGTACATCGCGGTGGGCCCGTACTCGATCGACAGCCGGAGCAGTCGTTCGATCTCGTCGAGGTCGTAGTCGAAGAGGAGGGGCACGGCGTCGAGGCTCTGGACGAACCCGTAGGTCGGGCCGCGGAAGGTGAAGAGGAACAGCGAGAAATAGTCACCGGGACGCACGCCCATGCCCCAGAAGTCGCGGTACATGATCGCCGGCCGTCCGATCGATGCGCCGCCCCACTTCTCCGCGACGAGCGTCGGGTCGCCGGTGGTGCCCGACGTCGACATGATCGCCGTCAGCTCCGCGGGCGGGAGGCAGAGCAGCCCGCCGTACGGATCGGCGTGCCGGTCGCGGAAGCGGCGGACCGCGTCCTTGGAGATGAACGGCACCTTCTCGCGGAAGTCGTCGAGCGTGCGGATGTCGGCGGGCGTGATGCGCGCCTTCCGCCACAGCTCCCGGATGAGAGAAGAGCGCTCGTACGTGAAGGCGATGGTGTCGAGGAGCAGCTCGAGTTGGAGGTCGGCGAGCCGGTCGCGCGGCATCGTCTCGTACTCCGCGTCGTAGAAGGTGCTCTCGACGGGCGGCACGCTCACGGCCGGGCGCCGAGCGCGGGGAGGCAGAACCGCGCGACGTGCGCGCGGGCTTCGGGCAGGGAGAGGCGCGTGTCGCCGGCGAGGCGTCGCTCGACGAGCTCCCACGTGACGGCATGGATGCTCACGGCGTCGCGCTCGGGGTCGGTCGCGGGGAGCTCTCCCGAGCGGCGGCCGGCCCGGAGTGCGCCGACCAGCGGTGCGAGGAGCGCAGCCACCGTTTCGGCGAACTGGTCCGGGTGGTCGGGGCGCAGGCGCGCGCCTTCGGCGAACAGCGTCCGGGTCCGCGGCGCGCGCCGCGGCGCGTAGCCGAGCGCGAGCGTCTCGTCGATCCACGCGACCACCGCGCGGGTGGCGTCGGGCGCGGCGTCGACCGCGGCCTGACGGCGCGCCAGGCTGCGTTCCAGCTCCGCGGTGAACACGGCGAGCACGAGCTCGTCCTTGCTGGCGAAGTGCCGGTAGAACGCGCGCGTGGAGAGACCGGCGCGCTGCAGGACATCGGCGACCGTGAGCCCGGCCGACCCGTGATCGGTGAGCGCCCCGAGCGCCGCTTCGAGGAGCGCGGTGACCTCGGTTTCGGCACGGGCGCGGGCGGCTTCGGTCGACCGGGCTGCGACACGCTCCGAGATCGCCATATGCGGAAGCGAAAATACGGTTTTCACACAGCCGTGTCAAGCGCGATGCGGGATAGCGTGCCCACGTCGACATACGGGGGGTTGTTCATGCCTGCGTCGGGTTCGATCCTCGGGAATGCCGTCCGTCGCCTCGAAGACCCTGCGCTGTTGACGGGGACGGGGAAGTACGTCGACGACCTCGTCGAGCCGGGCACGCTGCACGTGGCCTTCGTGCGGTCGACCGTCGCGCACGGCAACCTGCGCTCGGTCGACATCGCGGAGACCTTGTCGATGCCGGGTGTGGTGGGCGTGTACCACTCGGGTGGCGACGATCTCGGCCTCGCGTCGTTGCACCAGTTCCCGATGATGCCGGAGACGTTGAATCGGCCGGTGTTCGCGACGGACAAGGTGCGATTCGTCGGCGACGTCGTCGCGGCCGTCGTCGCGCAGACGCGTTACCAGGCCGCCGACGCGGCCGAGAGCGTCGTCGTCGATTACGACCCCTTGCCTTCGGTCGTGAGCCCGCTCGACGCGCTGTCGCCCGACGCCCCACTTTTGTTTGCCGACCATGGATCGAACGTGTGCTTCAGCACCACGTTCCCGGAGAAGGGCGAAGCCGAACCGCTCGCCGGCGCGGATGTCGTCGCCGAGGTCACCATGGTGAGCCAACGCCTGGCCGGCGTTCCGATGGAGACCAACGGCATCCTGGCGGTGCCGACCGATGGCCGTCTCACCTGTTGGGTCTCCCACCAGGCGCCGCACTCCATCCAGGCCGAGTACGCCCCGATGCTCGGTCTCGAGCCGGCCCAGTTGCGCGTCGTGTGCGGGTGGGTGGGCGGCGGCTTCGGCCCCAAGTCGTCGCCGTACGTCGAGCATCTCGTCACCGCCGCGGCGGCGCTGAAGCTCGGACGTCCGGTGAAGTGGATCGCGACGCGCTCCGAGGACATGTTGTCGCTGGTACACGGCCGCGACTACGTGATGACGGCCCGGCTCGGCGTGAAGTCGGACGGGACGATCGTCGGCCTCGACGAAACGGTTGTGGCCTCGGCCGGCGCGTATCCCGGCATCGGCGCGATCTTGCCGATGCTCACCCAGATGATGTCGGTCGGCGTGTACGACATCCCCAACGTGCGGTTCACGTCGACGACGGTGATGACGAACACCACTTCCGTCGGTGCCTATCGAGGCGCCGGACGCCCGGAAGCGACGCAGCTCATCGAGCGAGTGCTCGACGTGGCGGCCAGCCGGCTCGGCATGGATCCGACCGAGATTCGGCGGGCGAACTTCATCCCGCCCGGCAAGTTCCCGCTCACGACCCCCACCGGCGCCAACTACGACTCGGGCGAGTACGAGAAGTCGCTCGACGCCGCGTTGGAGGCTTCGGGCTACGCCGAGTTGCGCGCCGAGCAGGCGCAGAGGCGCGCGAGCAAGGACATCAAGCAGCTCGGAATCGGCGTGTCGACCTACGTGGAGGTCACCGCGCCGGTCGGGCTCCACGTCGAGTTCGGCGCGGTCGAGATCCACGACGACGGTGCCGCGAGTGTGCTCGCCGGCACGAGCGCGCACGGCCAAGGCCATCACACGGCGTTCGCCATGTTGGCGAGCGAGGTGCTCGGTATCCCGATGGACAAGATCACCCTCGTCGACTCCGACACCGACCGTGTGCCCCGCGGTGCCGGCACGATGGGTTCGCGTTCGCTGCAGACGGCGGGCAGCGCTATTCACATCGCGTCGAACGAGGTGCTCGACCGAGCCCGCAACATCGCCGGTCACGTCCTCGAGGCGTCGGCCGCCGACATCGTCGTCGGCGGCGAGGGCCTGCACGTGGCGGGGGTTCCCTCTGCGGGTCTGTCATGGGCGGAGCTGGCGGTCGCCTCCCGCGACGCCTCCAGGCTGCCCCAGGGGCTCGAACCCGCCGCGCTGCGCCACGAGCTCGACTTCGACGGCACCGACTCCACGTTCCCGTTCGGCGCGCACGTGTCGGTGGTGGAGGTCGATACCGAGACCGGTCAGGTCACGATGTTGCGTCACGTCGCCGTCGACGACTGCGGACGCATCCTGAACCCGCTCCTGGTCGCCGGCCAGCAGCACGGCGGCATCGCCCAGGGCGCGGCCCAGGCGTTGTACGAGTGGATGCAGTACGACGACGACGGCAACCCGATCACCGCAACCCTGGTCGACTACTCGATCCCGTCGGCGGCCGAGCTGTGCAGCTTCGAGGTGTCGAACACCCAGACCGACAGCCCCCGCAACCCACTGGGTGCCAAGGGCATCGGCGAATCCGGCACCATCGGATCCACGCCGGCCATCCACAACGCCGTCGTCGACGCGCTGAGCCCGTTCGGCGTGACGCACATGGACATGCCCTGCACCGCCGAGCGCGTCTGGCGCGCTATTCAAACGGCTTCGACGTGACGCGCTGCTACGTGTGCTCGCGGAGCCACTGCTCGCCGAAGTCGTGCTCGAGGTCCATCGTCTTTTTCGCCTGGTCGTAGACGAAGCGCTCGAGCTTGCCGCCGATGAGCGGCACCGAGACCTTGATCTTGGCGGCGATGTGTTGCACCGCACCTCCGTCGGCCGGCTCCAGACGGGTGGTGCCCGAGGTTGAGACCGAGACCGGCACCCCGTGCGGCTCGATGCCCCACGTGCCTTCCCGGATTCCCCCCGACTCGGGTCCCCACTCCTCGGTCTGCGTCATCGCATTGTTGGGCTTGAAGAACTTCTTGGCGAAGCCCGGGATGTCGGCCTGAACGGTGCGATTGGTCACGATACGGAAGCCACCGTCGGGCGTCGCCGCGCACTCGACGATCTCGTGCTCCAGCGCTTCCGTCGCCTCGAACTTCGCGCGCAGGAACTCGGGGTCGCAGAACATGGCGAACACAACGTCCGGGGCGGCCTGGTACGCGTATTGCTGCTGAGAGTCCACGCCGCGAACCGTAACGCGTACGATCCCGGCGTGTCGCGGAAGGGGATCGGATTCACGGCGCCGGCAACGTTGCCGCCGCGGGACCTCTCGGGACTCGATCCGTCATGGTCGCGGCTGATCGTCACGCCGAACCTCGACGGGGTCGGGCGGACCTGGCACGTGCTCGACAACGGTGTGGCCGACCCGATCGTCACATTGCTGTGTGTGCACGGCAACCCGACGTGGTCATACCTGTGGCGAAACGTGCTGGCCCGAGCCGATCCGGGGGTTCGAGTGGTCGCCGTCGACCAGCTCGAGATGGGTTTCTCCGAGCGCACCGGCACGACGCGCCGGCTGCAACAACGCGTCGACGACCTCTGCGCGCTCACCGACCAGCTCGACCTGAGCGGGCGGATCGTGACCCTTGCTCACGACTGGGGCGGTCCGATCTCGCTCGGATGGGCGGCGAGGCATCGGGCGCAGCTCGACGGCGTGGTCTTGACCAACACCGCAGTCCATCAGCCCCCGGGCGCGCGCGCTCCGGCTCTGATCCGCATGGCTCGTCTGCCGGGTGTGCTGCAGCTCGTGTGCGTGAGGACGCCGGCGTTCATCCAGACCGCGCTCGAGTTGTCCCGACCGCGGCTGGCCAAGCCGATTCGCGACGCGTATCACGCGCCGTACCGGTCAGCCGAGCGGCGCGCCGGCATCGGCGCGTTCGTGCAGGACATTCCCCTCGATGCGTCGCACCCCAGCGCCGGGGCGATCGAAGAAATCGTCGCCGCCGTGGACTCCCTGCGGGAGATCCCCGCGCTGCTCCTGTGGGGGCCGTCGGATCCGGTGTTCTCCGATGTCTACCTTCGTGATCTCGAGGCCCGCCTGCCTCGAGCCGATGTTCACCGGTTCGTGGGAGCGAGCCACCTCGTGTCCGAGGACGCAGACGTCGCCGGAGTGGTGCACGAGTGGGTCGCCCAGCTGCATCGGGCGTCGTCTCGCGTGTCACCGGCCGGCGCGCCACCGGCCATCGCGGCGCGGGTACCGCGGGCTCCGGCGTGGGCCGCGCTCGACCGGCGCGCGGGCGACACCGAAGTGGCGATGATCGAGATGACCGAGCACGGGGTCGGGGCGTCGACCAGCTTCGCCGCGCTCGACGCCGACGTGCGGCGCGTGGCGGCCGGCCTGGTGCAGCACGGTGTCGAGAGAGGCGATCGCGTCGCGCTGCTGATACCACCCGGACTCGACCTCACGGTGTGCCTCTACGCGTGCTGGCGTATGGCGGCGGTCGTGGTGTTGGTCGACGCCGGCCTCGGTGCCCGCGGTATCAGTCGCGCGCTGAAGAGCGCGACACCGCGCTACCTCATCGGCATACCGCGCGCCCTGACCGCCGCGCGCGTCTTGGGGTGGCCGGGGAAACGAATTGCGGCCACCGGGTTGACCGCGCCCGTCGCGCGGGTGCTCGGTGTGTCGACCACACTGGATGCACTCCGCGCCGGCGGCGACGGCCGGCCCGCGCCGCCGACGCCGGCCGATTCCGACCCGGCCGCGGTGGTCTTCACTTCGGGTGCCACCGGCCCGGCCAAGGGGGTGTCGTATCGACATCACCAGCTCCAGGCCCAGCGCGACACGCTGGCGCGTGTGTACGACATCAACGCCGACGACCGCTTCGTTGCTGCGTTCGCGCCCTTCGCCCTGTACGGCCCGGCGATGGGGGTGCCGTCGGTCGTACCCGACATGAGCGTGACCGCGCCGGGCTCCCTGCGCGCGGTCGCGCTGGCCGAGGCCGCCGAGGCCATCGGAGCATCGCTCGTGTTCGCATCACCCGCGGCTTTGGCGAACGTGATCGCCACTGCCGGTGATCTCACGCCGCGCCATCGTGCGGCCCTCGCCAAGGTGCGGCTGCTGTTGTCTGCCGGGGCGCCGGTGCCCAGCTCGGTTCTGCGTGCCGCGGTCGAGATCATGCCGAACGCCGAGGCCCATACCCCGTACGGCATGACCGAGGTTCTGCCGGTTTCCGACATCACGCCCGCCGGGATCGAGGCCGCGGGCGCGGGCGAGGGCGTCTGCGTCGGCCGTCCTCTCGCCGAGGTCTCCGTCGCGATCAGTCCGCTCGACGAAACGGGCCACGCCACCGGCGAGTTGACGACCCACGCGGATGTCGCGGGCGAAGTCTGCGTCCAGGCCGCGCACGTGAAAGACAGTTACGACAAGCTCTGGGTCACCCAGCACGCGAGCGAGCAGCCGCCGCACTGGCACCGCAGCGGCGACGTCGGCCACCTCGATGAGCAGGGTCGGCTTTGGATCGAGGGCCGCATGATCCACGTCATCACCACGGCCGACGGGCCCGTGACACCCGTCGGGATCGAGCAGGCGGTCGAGTCGGTCTCCGACGTCGACCACGCCGCGGCGGTTGGCGTGGGGCCGACCGGGACGCAGCAGGTTGTCGTGGTCGTCGCTCCTACGGAACGACCGCGCCGGCCCGACCTGGCGTCCCGCGTGCTGGCGGAACGGATCCGGGCCGCCGCGTCCGTCGACATCGCGGCCGTCTTCGTCGTCCCCGCGTTGCCCGTGGACAAGCGACACAACTCGAAGATCGACCGGACGCGGGTCGGCGCGTGGGCGAGCGCGATCCTCGCCGGCGGACGGATGCGCCGGCTGTGAAGGTTCTCGTCACCGGGGCGACGAGCCTGCTCGGCGGTGCGGTCGCACAACGGCTGCACGACCGTGGCGATGACGTGACGGTGTTCCAGCGCCGACCGAGCGGATCGGGTTTGCGCGAGGTGCTCGGCGACGTTGCCGATCGGCGGGCCGTCGAGGCCGCCGTTGCCGGCGCCGAGGTGGTGATCCACGCGGCGGCCAGAGTGACGGTCGTCGGACCATGGTCGGCGTTCGCGCGAACCAACGTCACCGGTACTGCGAACATGCTCGACTCGGCTCGAGCGACGGGCGTCAATCGCTTCGTGTACGTCTCGTCGCCCTCGGTCGCCAATGCCGGCACGGCGCTGGTGGGCGCGCCCGCCGGGCCGGCCGACCCCGAGTCGACGCGTGACAATTACTCCCGGAGCAAGGCATCCGGGGAACGGTTGGCGCTCGGGGCCGACACCCGTGGGTTCTCGGTTGTGGCGGTGCGTCCCCATCTCGTGTGGGGCCCGGGTGACACGCAACTCATCGGTCGCATCGTCAGCCGAGCGCGCCAGGGCCGGCTGGCGGTGATCGGGTCGGGCGGGGCTCTGATCGACACGACCTACATCGACAACGCCGCCGATGCGATCGTCGCCACCGCGGACCATGCCCGCGGGTTGGGCGGGCGTGCGCTCGTCGTCTCGAACGGCGAACCCCGGCCCGTGCGCGAGCTCCTGAACCGGATCGCATTCGTCGCCGGACTCGAGCCCCCACGCCTGCGCGTTCCCGTGGCGGTGGCCCGCGCGGCCGGAACCGTTTTGGAGCGGGCGTGGCAAGCGTTGCACCGTGAGGACGACCCGCCGATCACCAGATTCCTCGCCGAGCAGTTGTCGACGGCGCATTGGTTCGACCAGCGCGAAACCCGAAGGGCGCTCGGCTGGCATCCCGCCGTCGGCCTCGATGAGGGTTTCGCCCGGCTGGAGTCGTGGTTCCGAGCCTCGCGGGCCTAGTCGTCGCCGACGCTCGCCGGAATGGACGAGTGCACGAAGGCGATCAGCTCGCCCACGGTCTCCAGCCACGGCAACGTGGGCGGGTCGCTCACGTCGTCGACCGAGAGCCCGAGGCCTTCGATGATCTGCTCGCGCACGCTCAGGAGCGCCTCGATCAGCGACAAGGAGTCGAGGCCGAGGTCGCTGAGGAGCGCATCGTCCCGGAAGACGGCGATCGGCTCACCGGTGACGGCCGAGAGCTCGGCTTGGAGCAGCGCGCGGATCCGATCGACGTCGGCGAAAGAGCT
Organism: Acidimicrobiia bacterium; assembly: GCA_038213435.1. Taxonomy (GTDB): domain Bacteria; phylum Actinomycetota; class Acidimicrobiia; order IMCC26256; family PALSA-610; genus PALSA-610. Next base: position 33,041 of record JBBQTI010000003.1, on the reverse strand, counting down.
CATCCGAAGTTCACTCTTGCCAGCAGGCCGTCGTCGGCGGCGAGTGATCGGCTGATCGCGAGCCGGCGAAGCTTCCCGCTCGGCGTCTTCGGCAACGACCCGCGCGGGACGAACGCAACCGTTGCGAGCGGGCAGCCGGTCTGACTCGCGACCACCGTCCGGATCCCGCGGCACGCGGTCTCGAGCTCGGCCCTCGACATCTTCGACGCGCTCGGCTCGACGACGATGGCGAGACCTCCGTCGGGCGCCGCGACCGCGGCGATGCACCCGCGCCGGATCGACTCGTGGTGCACCGCGGACTCGATGTCGTCCGGGTACAGGTTGCGGCCCGCCACGACGATCGCCTCGTCACCGCGGCCGAGGACGAACAACTCGCCGTCGCGCATTACCCCAATGTCACCGGTGACGAAGTAGCCGTCGTGCGTGAGGCACAGCTCGGCTCCGACGTACCGAGAGAGAAGCGAAGGGCTGCGAAGCTCGATCGGCCCGACCCGCCCGTCGGGCGCCGTCACCCGCACGTCGACTCCGTCGACCGGGGAGCCGGTGGAGACGAGGGGCCGGGACGCGCCTCCCGGCACCGCGTGGTCGGCGGGCCGAGGGATGGAGCGCCACGGCTCGTGGGGTCGCACGATGGTGACCGCGACCGTCGCTTCCGCCAAGCCGTATCCGGGGCAGAGCGACAACGGTCGGAAACCCGCCGGCGCGAACACGTCGGCAAATCGCTCCAGCGTGTCGGGCCGGACCGACTCCGACCCGACGATGATCGCCCGCAACCGCGACAGGTCGAGCGATCCGATGCGGCGGCTCGTGCGGACCGCGAGCTCCAACGCGAAGTTCGGGGCGACGGTGATCGTCGACCCCGTCTCCGAGCATGTCCGCAGCCACGACCGCGGGTTGGCCATGAACGTGTCCGGCTTCATGATGGTGAGACGGACATGACCGAATTGGGGGGCGCCCGCGGCCAGCGGCGACAGGAGCTGTCCGATCAGGCCCATGTCGTGTGACAACGGGAGCCAGGAGCAGAGGCCGTCACCGGCGGCGGGATGGAGTGCCGCCACGATCGCAAGGACGTTCGCGCCGACCGCGCCGAGGGTCAGGTGGATGCCCTTCGGCGTCCCCACGCTGCCCGAGGTGAACTGCACCAGCGCGCCCTCCCCCTCGAACGAGGACGGAGGACCACCGGACACCGTCTCGTCGAACGTGTGCACCAGGAGCGGCGTATCGGCGAGCAGCGGTGCGTGATCCGGGTCGGCCAGGAGCGTCTGCGCGCCCGCGGCCGTGCAGAACCGCGTGATCTGGCCGGCGTAGACCTGCGCCGACATCCCTCGCGCCGGTAACGGGAGTGACGCAACGGTGCACCCGGCGCGCCATGCCCCCAACAGCGCGGTAACGCAAGGACGAGTGTTCGTGAGCACCGCCGCGACGATGCCGCCGGCTCCGACCTTGGCCGCGATCCACCGGGCCGCCTGCTCGGACGCGTCCCAGAGCTCACTGAACGACGTCGGTTCCGGTTCGTCAGCGATGAAATGCACCGTGCCGCGCCCGCACGCGGCGTCGTCGAGCAGGTCGAGCAGGGAGATCGCGCGAGGGCGGCCGGCTTCGGGACCCGGGCCCTCGATCGGTTGGGCGGTCATCGGTCCCGCTTCAAAGAATCAGCGGGACCACCGCCGCGCTGAACCCGGCCGCTCCACCGACGAGAAGCACCTTGTCGCCGACGGCCGCACGCCCTTCCTCGATGGCGAGGTCGAGCGCGAATGGGATGCTCGCGGCCGCGGTGTTCCCGAACCGGTCCAGCGTGACCATGCAGCGGTCGAGCGGATATCCCATGAGCGACGCGATCCGTTCGATGACCGATCTCGAGACCTGGTGGGGAACCACGAGCGCGACGTCTTCCAGCGCCCAGTCGAGCTTCATGAGCACGTCGGTCACGAGCGCGGGAAGCCGGGTCACGGCAAGCTGCTGCAACTTCGTGCTGCGGCACTCGAAGAACATTCGTTCTGGTGCTGCGCCGTAGCGGGAGCCGCCTCCGAGCACGGTCGAGAGCTCCCAGTGACGACCGTCCGACTCGAACGCGCCCCGCAGCACACCGCGCTCCGGAGCGGCGCTCGCCTCGAGAACGCAGGCCGCACCGGCATCACCCAAGGTGAGTGCCGCCAGTCGAACCGGCAGGTCGTCCGAACCGTCGATGTCCCACTTGATGGTCGGCGAGAGGCACTCGCCGGACGCGACGACCACGCGCGGCGCCCGGCCGGTCTCGATGAAGGCCTGCGCCACGTCGAGACCATTGAGGAAGCTGTTGCACGCGTTCTTCACATCCATCACCGCGGCGCGGTCACAGCCGAGCGCGGTCTGGACCATGTTGGCTGTTGCCGGCTCCGCGACGTCGTGCGAGGCGGACGCGAAGATCAGGAGGTCAACGTCGCGGGGCTCGATGCCCGCGGTCGTCAAGGCTCGTTGCGCCGCCCGAGCGGCGAGGTCGGAAGAGCACATTCCGTCGGACGCGTAGCGCCGCTCGACCACTCCGCTGACGAGCCGGATCATGCCCTTCGGGATGTGCCAGCCGCCGCTGCATTCGTCGACGCGCGCCTCGACCATGTCCGAAGTCCACACGTCGTCGGGTTCGAACCGTCCGGTCCCAGTGATCACGGCTCGGATACGAGACCCGTACTCGCTCTGGGTCATTCTGCGTCCCTCCCGCTCCAGACGTCGTTCACTCGTCCGAAGTGACGCCGCTGACACTTCAGAACCCCGGTTGCCCCTCGGGATCCCTCGTACTGTGCACGACCAGGCAATTCTTGCTCGGGCGGCAGACTATGCCCGAGAACAGGAACAACTCAACTGCGCCGGGATGCGGCCTTTGACTGAATACGTGCTTTGGTCAGCGAACGCTCGTCTCGAACTCTCGGTCGAGGAGCGCGATGGGTTCGTTCTCCCAGATCCCGAACCGAAGGTGCCATCGGCGCAGCCAGCGCGGCGACCACCAGTTGACACGGCCCGCCAGCCTCATGAACGCCGGGACGAGCGTCGCGCGGACGAGGAACGCATCGACGAGCACCGCAATCCCGAGGCCCACCCCGAACGCCTTCACGAGCGCGACCTCCGACGTGGCGATACCGATGAACACGATCGTGAGCAGGAGCGCGGCCGCCGTGACGATCCGGCCCGTCTTCTGCAGGCCGATCGACACGGCTCGCTCGTTGTCGCGCTCGAGGTCGTATTCCTCTTTGATACGGGAGAGCAGGAACACCTCATAGTCCATCGACAGCCCGAAGGCGATGCAGAACATCAGGATCGGCGTGAACACGTCGATCGTTCCCGTCGGCGTGAAATGCAGCAGGTTCGCGAGATGGCCGTCCTGGAAGATCCACACCGTGGCGCCGAACGTGGCAGTGAGCGAAAGCATGTTGAGTACGAGGGCCTTGACCGGGATCAGGAGGCTGCCCGTCATCAGGAACAGCAGCACGAACGTGGCGAGCGCGATGAGCCCGAGCGCCAGCGGCAGACGGCTCGTCACAGCCTCTTTGGTGTCCACGAGCCTCGCCGACAGTCCGGCAACGGAGAACTGGAAGGGCGCGGATGCCGAGCGGATGTCTTTCACGAGCTGCTCGCTTCGGCTCGACAGGGGTTCGACGTCGGGCACGACCGAGAGGTACGTGCCGCGCTGGCCGGGCGGCGGCGCGAACCGTTGCGCGATCGAGATCGGCGGCGCCGCGATGAGCGTCTTGTTGATGATCAAGTACTCGCCGGTGAGGGCGTCGACGCGCGCAACGCCCGGAAGGATCGCGAGCTCCTTGGCAAATTGATCAATTGCCTTGGCGTCCGCTTTCGGGTCGATGTCGGGGACCCGGATCGAGAGTGCGTCGGCCTCCCGGCTCGCAAAATGATCGCGGTACTGATCGGTGGCAACTCGGCTGGGCATGTCCTTCGGTCCGACTCGGTCGTCGGAGAGGCCGAGCTTCAGGTGGAAGAACGGGATGGCCAGCAGGATCATCACCAGGCTGACCGTGACGGCGTACGGCACGGGATGCCGCATGACGCGATCGGCCTGACGACGCCAGGCGCCGCCCTCGGTCGTCTCGCGTACCTTGAACACTCGGAACTTGTCGACGCGTGGACCGAGGACGGCGAGGAGGGCCGGAAGCACCACGAGCGACGACACCGCCGCGAGGGCCACGACGGCGACTCCCGCGTACGCGAACGAACGGAGATACGGAATGGGGAAGATCGCGAGCGCCATGAGCGAGATTGCAACAGTGCCCGCGCTGAACGCGACGGTGCGCCCGGCCGTCTGCATCGATCTGCCGATCGCGACGGGCGTCGACACGCCGCGGACGAACTCCTCGCGGTAGCGGGAGACGACGAACAGGCTGTAGTCGATCGCGAGTCCCAAGCCGAGACCCGTCGCGAGGTTGAGCGAGAACACCGACACGGTCGTGAGCTTCGCGAGAACGGCCAGCACGACGAACGTTCCCAACACCGCGAGCAGCGCGACACCGAGCGGCAACAACGCGGCGATCAAGCTGCCGAACACGACCACCAGCGCGACGAATGTGAACGGCCCGGTGAGGAGGTCGGAGCGCTGGAGGTCCTTCTCGGCCTGGTCGGAGAGCTCGCGGGTGACTACAGCGACGCCCGTCACGCCGGTGCTCACCACCGTGGTGTCGCTGTCGAACTCGGGTATCAACCCGGCGGCCAGCTTGATCTTCGCGTCGTCGTTCCCCCGCAACGAGGCGAATACGAGCGCCTCGCGCTGGTCGCGGCTGCGCAATTGCTCCACGTTGTTGAGGCTCCAGTACGAGAAGGCGGAGACCACGCCCGTTGCCCCTCGCAAGCGCTCGGTGATGGCGAGTCCCGCCGCGCGGACGTCGGGAGTGTCGACGGTTCCGTGCTTCGCGGTCACGACGACCACGAAGTCGGATTGACCTGAGCTCGGGAACTCCTTGGCGATGGCCGCGGCGGCTCGGGTCGATTCGGCTCCCGGATCGAGGAAGCCGCCCGGCGACAGCTTGTCGTGCACGCCGCCGCCGTACAGCACGCTTGCCGGCAACGCGACCAATGCCACTGCGATGACCCACCACCGGCGGCGGACCACCAAGATCGCCAGGCGTCGCACGTCTCCCCGCTTTCGGTCGACTTCGCCCTCACCTTCGTGCAAGAGTGAAGAGCCCGCGCAGCGTACGGTGATCTGTCGCGCGGCGCACGCGGGAGGGCGAGATGGCAGCGAAGCGAGAGCTCACCGAACTGTTGGCAGACGTCGTGCTCTTCTCGAAGTGCAGCGCGCGCCAGCGCCGGACGATCGCGCGCCACGCGCAGATCGCCGAGCTGCCCGCGGGCGTCGACCTCGTCAAGGAGGGTGAGCCCGGCGACGCGCTGTTCGTGATTCTCGAGGGCGAGGCTGTCGTGCAGCTCGCGGGCGTCGAGCTCGACCGGGTCGGTCCCGGTGCGTACTTCGGCGAGATGGCGATCCTCGACGGTGCGCCGCGCAGCGCGACGGTCGTGGCCGAGACCGACGTGAAGGTCGCGGTGATCGGCATTCGCATGTTCCGCACGATGCTGCGGGAGTTCTCGGATCTAGCCGAGCAGCTGCTCATCGCGCTCGCCGGCGAGCTACGGGAGGCGCGCCGGGTGCGAGAGCCGACCTGACGCTACGCGGAAGCGTGCGCGGTTCATGGAATTACTTCGGTGCACGGGTGTGGTGTATGGGGGTGTTGTTTCCCTGAGGCTGGTTGCCGAGCACGCGGTGGGTGCCTAGGGTCTCGTCGGGATGTCCGACGTGTTCCGGATGTCCAAACGCAACAACGGTTGAAGGCGACGACCCCGGCGGGGTGGGCGGCGCCTCTGTCGCCGCTCTTGCCGCGATCCGCAACCCCGGGGGGAGGTTCCGTGGACCGCAACGAATCCAATCGCTTCAGCCGCCGTACCTTCGTAGGCCTCACCGCGCTCGGGGGTGCCGCGCTCGTCGTCGGCTCGAGCCCCGTGTCGGCGCTCTCGCGCCCGGTGCCGACGTTGTCGCGCCCGCGCACGGGCACGCGTCGTCGCGACGACCGAGACGACGCGCCGTTCATCGAGGCGACCATCCCCGAGCTCCAGCGCCTCATGCGGCGCCGCGAGCTCTCGAGCCGCGAGCTCACCCGCGCCTACGTCGATCGCATCGAGCGTTTCAATCCGGTGCTCGGCGCCGTGCTCGAGATCAATCCGGACGCGCTCCGGATCGCGCACGACCGGGACAAGGAGCGTCATGCCGGACAGATCCGCGGGCCGCTCCACGGCATCCCGATCCTGATCAAGGACAACATCGGCACCGCCGACCGCATGCAGACGACGGCCGGCTCGCTGGCGCTCGTGGGCAGCACGGTGACCGCGGACTCGCCGGTGGCCGCTCGCTTGCGGGCGGCGGGGGCGGTCATCCTCGGCAAAGCCAACCTCTCGGAATGGGCGAACTTCCGAGGCTTCGCCCCTTTCAACGGTTGGAGCGCTCGCGGCGGTTTCACCCGCGATCCCTACCTGCTCTCGATCGACCCTTGTGGCTCGAGCTCGGGCTCGGCCGTCGCGACGGCCGCCAACCTGTGCGCCGCGGCGGTGGGAACCGAGACCGACGGCTCCATCGTCTGTCCCGCCGGGAACAATCTGGTCGTCGGGATCAAGCCGCCCATCGGAATGGTTCCGGCCGACGGAATCATCCCCATCGCGCACAGCCAGGACACCGCGGGGCCGATGACCCGGACGGTCACCGACGCGAACATCCTGCTCGGCGTGCTCGCGAACGCGGGCGTCTCCGACCTCGAGCGCGGCGCGCTGCAGGGCGCCCGCATCGGCGTCGACCGGCAGATGTTCAGCGCCGACCTCGGCCCCGGCGACGCCACGAACGCCACGGTCGAGGCCGCGCTCGAAGTCATGACCGAGCTCGGCGCGACGCTCATCGACACCAGCACCGGCGACCCGCGCGCATACGGCGATGCGGAATTCACCGTTCTGTTGTGGGAGTTCAAAGTCCAGATCGCCGAGTACCTCGCCGGGGTGAGGGACACGTCGATGCGCACGCTCGCCGACCTGATCGCGTTCGATCTCGCGAACTGCGAAGCCGAGATGCGCTTCTTCGGTCAGGAGATCTTCGATCTCGCCGAAGCGACCGGCGGCGACCTCACCGCGCCCGAGTATCTCGACGCCCGCGCGCTCTGCCTGAGACTCGCCCGGGACGAGGGCATCGATGCCGCGCTCGCTCGTGACGACCTCGACGCGATCGTCGCCCCGAGCTACAGCTTCGGATCCTCGCCGGCGGCGGTGGCGGGGTATCCCGACATCTCGATCCCGGTGGGCATCAACCCCGAGGGTGTTCCGGCGGGCATCTGGATGTACGGCGGTCGCGACGCCACCGCGCAGCTCATACGCCTGGCCTTCGACCTCGAGCAGGAGCTCCAGGCGCGCACGCGCCCGCTCCTCCTCGGAACCGTCCCGCCGGAACCGCCCGACGCGGGTCTGTGTGGGACGGGTGGCGCGCCGCCCGAAAGCAACCGCGCCGCCGCGACGCATCGGATGCACCGGCACCGGAACTGGTGACTCATGGCTTTGGTGACTTCGGGGGCTTTGGTGACTTCGGTGCGACCACGAGCACGGTGCCTTGCGCGGCGCACGCGAGGCGGCCCTCGTTCTCGACGTCGATGCGTACCACGGCCGTACGTTTGGTGAGTGAGATGATTGCCGCGCGGGCGTCGAGGACGCCGGTGGTGACGGCCGCGAGATAGTTGATCTTGAACTCGGTCGTCGCAGCCCATGCGCCGCGTGGGATCACCGGATAGAGCACGGTTCCGAGCACGTGATCGCACAACGCGGCGAGGACGCCGCCGTGCAGGTTGCCGAACGGCGTAAGCAAGTCGTCACGAACTGCAACTCGCGCGTGCAAAGAACCGGCTCCGACCTCGATGTGCTCGATCGCGAGGAACGCGGCGAGACCTCCTGCCGCGGTGGCCGATCCCCGCAATCCGGCCGCGGTCTTCGCGTCGTATTGCGGGAAATCGGGCGTCGTCATGAGCGCAGCCTCTCAGTTCGGTACGGCCACTGCGTGCACCGGCGGCACGTCGCCTTCGCCCGCCATCAGGCGAAGCAGGCCGCCGACGTCGTCCAGGCCGACGATTCGGCGGGGGAGCGTCTCGAACGGGAACCGTCGCGCGGCGAGGCAGCTCGAGCGCCTGGGCATAGGCGGAAGTATCGACGCCCAACGCGCCGAGCACGCGGAGTTCCTTGTAGACGATCGCATCCGGATCGAACGCGCCGCCGACACCACCGCCTCCACGCGTTCCCGCGACGACGACGGTTCCGCCGGGCCGGGCGAGCTTGATCGCTTGCGCGAACGCTTCGGGCGCCTTGGCCGTGACGTCGACCACCACGTCGGCGAGGCGGTCTGTCTCATCCCGCAAAGCGCGTATCGGATCGACCGTGTCGACATCGACTGCGAGATTCGCACCGAATTCGGACGCGACGGCAAGCCGCGGAGCGTCGCGCGCGCCGCGGCCGGTGACCATCACGAACCCGGCCCCGGCGTCTTCGCGGCCGCGCAGGCCGACAGGCCGCGTACACCCGGACCGAGAACGGCTACGACGTCGCCCGCCTGTGCTCATCCAACGATCTGGCGAGTGACGCCGGTCACGGTTGGGAGCTCGACCTGCACGGCATCGAAGTCGATCGTCCCGCCGAGGCGAGGCTCGGCGTACGCGATTGTCGTTGCGACGAGTTGCAGCGTGAGATGCGCGCCGGGTGCAGCGGTGAACGCCACGATCTCGAGCGGCACGGTCGTCGTGTGCGGTTGGCCGTCGAGTACGACCGCGATCGGTGTGATCTGGTTGCCGAGCACGATGCCGGTGGCGTCGTCGACCAGTTGCGCGAAGACGCGGGTCGGGCGCACGCCGGCCGGTGACGATCCCGAGTAGCGGAGCGTCAATTGGGGCGCTCCGACGATGTTCGCCGCGCGTGTGATGGTGACCGGGACGTTCGCGGCGTGAGCGGCCTTCGCGGGCGTGATCGGCAGCGCGACGCCACCGAGCACTCCCGCATTGCCCGTCGCGTGCGCCGGGCCCGAGCCGCCGCCCGCGACGAGCGTGAGCGGGCCGCGTCCGCTTGCCGCGATCGGCGCCGCGACTCGAGCTGGGAAGTCGTCGGCGGTGAACTCGACCCCGTTCTGGTCGACGTACTCGAAACGCGGGCCGAGCGTCACCTTGGTGTTGCCCTTCACGTAGCGATCGAGCCAAGCGATCGCCGCCTGGCCGGGCCGCTTCTGGTTGCCCGGGTTCGTGAGGCACACGCCGTGCCCGCTGCACATCCAGAGCATCGCAGTGGGAACGCCCGCATCGCGCAGGATGCGGAAGTTTTCGACGGCTTCTCCAAGTGGGAACAACGTGTCGATCGTGCCCTGCTCGAACAGCGTTGGCGCCGTGATCTTGCGGACGAGGTCGCCGGGACCTCGGTCGAGGAACCATTGCCGGTCGGCCGCGCTCAACACGCCCGACGAGTCACCGTCGTTGTGCGCGCTCGTGATGTGCGGGTCGATGGAGTGACCAGTGGCAACGGTGTAGAGGAGATCGCCCCAGCCGCGCTTCACCGTCTGCGCCCCGTAGAGGCTCGTGGTCAGTGAATGCCACGCGATCTGCGGCACGATCGCGTCGACGCGACAGTCGATCGCGGCGATCACGAGCTGGATGCCGCCGCCGTACGACGCGCCCACCATTCCCATGCGCGGATCGCCCGTGCCGTCGAGCTGCACGCCGGGTTGCTGCGCGATCCAGTCGATGAGTCGCTGGACGCCGCGCCCCTCGAAGTCCGCACTGTCGCTCTCGACCGTCCCGCCCGACTTCCCGAAGCCACGCGGGTCCCAGGTGAGCATGTTGTAACCCGCCGAGTTCAGCGCGTGAATGCCGAGATCGCCGAACAGGCCGTAACCCGAACCGGCGGTGTCCACGTCGCCGGCCTGGCCCCAACCCGGACCCTTGAGCACGGTCGGCGCGGTCGCACCGGCGGCGAGGTGAACGGGGAACCAATGAACGCGGATCCGGGTGCCATCGAACGAGACGACGTCGTAGTCGGAGCTCGACCCTGGCACACGCGTCGCGGACACTGTCGTTTTCGGCTGGCGGCTCGCCGCGATTCCGCACGCGGGGCGTGTGTACGCGCCTCCCGTCGTCGCCGCGGTCGTCGTCGTCGACACCGCGGCCGGTTTGTCCGGGCTCGCAGCTTTCGACGCGGAGCTCGAACAACCAGCCGCGAGAAACCCGGTCGCGACGAGAAGCCCGACGAAAGATCTGAACGACACCCGCACCTCCAGCAGTCCTCGGGGAGTCTACGAAGATGCCGCTCGGCGCGACGGTTCGAGGGCTCGACGGGTGCGGACCCGAACGGAGCCTCAGACGGTGGCGGGTTCGGTGCGCAGGTTCTCGGCGACGTCGAACGTCGTACCTTCGCGAGCGGCTCCGATCGTGAACGGTTCGACGGGCCGGGCCGCGATTGCGCCGAAGAAGTCGTCGAGCGTGTCATCGTCGTGGGCCGGGTCGTGATGGAACGGCATGAGATGTTTGACGTTCGCGAGTCGGGCGAACGCGAGTGCCTGGCTGAGGCTGCTGTGTCCCCATCCGACGCGCTGTTCGTATTCCGCGTCGGAGTACTGCGCGTCGTGGATCAACACGTCGACCCCGGCTGCGATCTCGAAGCCCGAGCACCACTCGGCCGAGTCGGCGAAATGGCTGCACGCCAGCATCGGTTCGTGGTCGGGCAGGTACGCGAGGCTCCCGTGCGCGTTCTCCAAGCGGTACCCGACGGTCGGACCCGGATGGCACACGAGCGCCGTGCGGACCGTGAAGCCGGGCACTTCGACGCATCCCTCGTTCAGATCGTGAAGGTGCAGATCGCACGCCAACTCTTGCAGACGCACCGGGAACAGCGGCGGCGACATGTAGCGCGTCAAGCGCGTGTGGAGATCGGCGGTCGCAGAACCCGGTCCCCAGATGTGCACCTCGAAGTCCGGACGGAACAGTGGAGAGAAGAAGCCGAGGCCTTGGATGTGATCCATATGGAGATGCGTGAGCAACACGTCGACGCGGCGCACGTCGGGCGACAGTTCGACACCCAGGCGGCGCAGACCCGTGCCCGCGTCGAGCACGACTCGCGCATCCGGCTCCGCTTGGAGCTCGACGCAAGATGTGTTGCCGCCGTAGCGGACCGTGTCGGGTCCCGGTGAGGCCTGCGAGCCGCGGGTACCCCACACCGTGACCTTCACGGCTCTTCCCAGAAGATCGCGGCCGCGCCGATGTGTTCTCCCCATTGCCCTTGGAGCGGGATGGCCGTGACCGTGAGCCGGCGGCGCTCGCCGTCGAGCCCGCGAATCCAGAAGCGGCCCTGCGCGGGCCGATGCTTTTGCACCGCGATCGCCAAGGGCAGCTCGTCGGGCGGAAGGGGGGTGCCCCGGCCGTTGGTCGGGGTGAACATCGTCGCCCACTCCGCGAAGGGCATCATGCCGGTCTCGTCGAAGCGGGTGCCCAGCAGGTTTTCTGCCGGCTCGTTGTAGAACAGCAGGTCGCCTTGGGCGTCGACGACGAAGATCGGGGTCGCGAGATGGCCCGCCAGCTCGCGCATCAAGATGACTTCGATCGGTTGCGTCATCGAGGCCTCACGATATGCGCCGGGCCGCTCACCGCATAGACGGGCGGCCCGTGGCGAGTCGTCGGTAGCGTCCGTGACGTGCCGCAGGCCCCGACGGGGACGGTGACGTTCCTGTTCACCGACATCGAGGGTTCGACGCGCCGCTGGGAGGACGATACGGAGGCGATGCGCGACGCGCTCGCGGGCCATGACGAGATCCTGCGCGGCGCGATCGAGCGTCATGGAGGAGTCGTGTTCGCGACGGGCGGGGACGGGTTCGCGGCGGCGTTCGGCCGGGCGGGCGATGCGGTCGCGTGCGCGCAACGCGTGCAGGCCGAGTTGCAGGCGACGGACTTGCCGAGGGTACGCATGGGTGTGCACACGGGCGAGGCGGTGGAGCGTGGCGGTGACTATTTCGGTCCGACGGTGAATCGCGCGGCTCGGTTGATGGCGGTTGGGCACGGCGGCCAGGTGCTCGTGTCGGGGGTCGCCCAGCAGCTCGTCAATGGTTTCGATTTCGTTGATCTCGGTGAGCATCGACTGCGCGACCTGTCGCGTCCGGAGCGCGTGTTCCAGCTGGCGGCCCCCGGCTTGTGGACCGAGTTCCCGGCGTTGCGTTCGCTCGACGCGTTCTCCGGCAATCTTCCGCTTCAGCTCACGTCGTTCGTGGGCCGCGGCGAGGAGCTCGCGGGCGTGACCGCGGCGCTGTCGTCGGACGCCCGGCTCGTGACGATCATCGGCGTCGGCGGGGTGGGCAAGACCCGGCTCGCGTTCCACGCGGGCGCCGAGCTCATCAATGAGTTGCGAGATGGTGTGTGGGTCTGCGAGCTCGCGACTGCGACCGAAGACGAATCGGTCGACCACGTGGTTGCCGGATCGTTGGGTGTGACACCGCAACCAGGCGTGAGCCTGATCCAGAGCACGGTCAACTTCCTGCGCCGCAAGGAGATGCTGCTGATTCTCGACAACTGCGAACACGTGCTCGACGCGGCCGGCGAGCTGGCCGACGCGATCTTGCGGACCTGTTCGACGGTTCGCGTGCTGGCGACGAGTCGTGAGCCGCTCGCGATCGACGGCGAGCGGATCTTTCCGCTGCGATCGCTCGGGTTGGGACGCACGTCCGACGACCGGCAGTCGTTGATGGCAAGCGACGCAGTGCGGCTCTTCGAGGACCGTGCTCGATCGGCGCGGCCGGGGTTCGTCGTCGACGACGCGAACATCGACCCGGTTGCCGAAACGTGTCGACGGCTCGACGGCATCCCACTCGCGATCGAGCTGGCCGCCGCACGCGTCGTCGCGATGAGCCCGCGAGAGCTCGCGGCGCTGCTCGACGAACGATTCCGCCTGCTCACCGGCGGACGTCGCGGCTCGCTCGAGCGGCACCAGACGCTGCGGGCGACGGTCGAGTGGTCGTACAGCCTGCTGAACGACACCGAGCGCAACGTGTTCGACCGGCTCGCTGTGTGTGCGGGCTGCGACGCCGCGGCCGCGCGTGCCGTCGCGTCCGACGACCACCTCGACGCGTGGTCGGTGCTCGACGCGGTGGAGGCACTCGTGCGCAAATCGATGCTTGCCGTCGAGGAGCAGCCCGATGCGAGCACCCGCTACCAGCAGCTCGAGACGCTGCGCCAGTTCGGCCTGGAACGACTCGACGATGCCGGCACTCTCGACGCGGCGCGGCGCCGGCACGCGGTGTACTTCGCCGAGTTCGCGGAGCCAATTGGGCCCGAGCTCCTCGGTCCCGACGAGCTGAGCGTCCGGGAACGCTTGTACGCCGAGCTCGACAACCTGCGCGCGGCGTGTACGTGGGCGCTCGATCGGGACGACCCGATGGACGCCGAGGTCGGTGTCCGGATCCTCGCCGCGCTGGCCGAGGACTACTGCATGGTCAGCCGCGTACGGTTGGCGCTCCCTCCGTTCGAGCGGGCACTGGTCGCCGCGCGCGCGTCCACCCCCGGCCGGCGCGCGGCCGTGCTGTCGGCGGCCGCGTACGACGCGATCGCTCGGAGCGACCTTGAAGTCGCGGCCGAGCTGGGTGTTGAGGCCCTCGGCGATGGAGTCAGCCCCGATTGCCCGACGCCGTATCGCGTCTTCTTCGCGGCCGCGAGCGACGGGCAGTCGACCGTTCCGGACGCGATCCCGATGATCGAGGCGGCGATACCGGCGCTCCAGGCGAACGGCACCCCGGACGCCGAGATCGCCCGGATCTTGTTTCTGCTCGTGCAAGCAACGGTCCGCGTCGGCGATCACGACGGCGCGCGGCGCCACTCCGAGCGCGCGCAAGAATTCGCGTTACGATCGCATAACCCGTCAACGATCGCGCAAATGCACTACATCCTCGGAACGGTTTGGGCGGTGGCCGATCCCGAGCGCGCGATCGGTGCTTACAAGAGCGCCATCGAGCTCGGCCGCAGCGGAACGAACGACGCCACGTTCCCCCCTGCACTCTTCCAGTGCGCGCTATTGCTGGCGCGCGCGGGCGAACGGCTTGATGCCTTGACCTGCCTGCGCGAGTCGATCGTGCTGCAAGAACACCTCGTGCAACAACTGCAGCTCGCGGGCGCGCTCGGGTACGCCATCGAGATCCTCACGATTCTGCACGCGCCCGAACCCGCCGCCGTTCTCGTCGGCGCCGCTCGTAGTGGTGTGCTCACATCCTTGCGGGCGATGGCTGTGCCTCCAGAGAGGCGCCAGCGCGGCTCGGCGCCGTTGCGCGACATGCTGACTGCGGAACAACTCTCCGACTTCGTCGCACGCGGCGCGGCCATGACGATGGACGAACTGGTCGCATGGACCGTCGACACCCTCAACACGCTGATCGACGCAACGCCGCAGTCGTTAATCGATTGACGTCGAAGGTGGCGGGGGCGACACTGCGGGTGTCGCCGACGGAGAGGAGGCGTTTCGAGATGATCTTGATCTTCATCGCCACGAGCGTCCTCCGTCGCGTCCCGCCAGCCTTCTGAGCTCGGGTCGAGGGAGGACGCGCCACGCGTCTCGAACTCCCATCGTCCGAAAGGAAGGCGCCCGTGCGCCCTATGCCCCAGTGGTTGATCACCGACGAGGTCGACTATGTCGAGCGCGACCTTGGCAACCTGAAGTCCGGCAAGGAAGCTGAAGTCTTCGTCGTCGAACGGACGTATCAGGACCGTTCATGCCTGCTCGCGCACAAGCGGTATCGACCGCGAACCGTGAGTCACAAGGGCGAGCTGGCCGAGCTCGGTTTCCAGCGCGGCAATCGCTTCATGAACGACCTTGCGTACCGGGACGGCCGGAAGTTCTCCAAGTCCAGAGACCGGCGCGCCGCCGAGCGGATGACGAACTACGGCAAGAAGCTGTTGACCGGCCGGTGGACCGGTCACGAGCTCGAGATGATGCAACACGCGTGGCGCGCCGACGTCAGCGTCCCCTATCCGGTCGGCCCTCGGGGCGACGGTCTGCTGATGCAGTTGCTGGGGGACACCGAACGCACCGCGCCACGGTTGGTCGAGGCCAGGCTCGGCGCGGCCGAGATCCATTGCGCGGCGACGCAGCTCGCCGACAACCTCAGGTTGTTGGTCGGCGCGGGGTTCGTCCACGCCGACCTGTCGGCGTTCAACCTGCTTTGGTGGGAGGACCGACTCTGGCTGATCGACTTCCCGCAGGCCGTCGACGTGACGACCAATCCCCACGCGTTCGACTACCTGCACCGAGATCTGAGCAACGTGTGCAGCTGGTTCGCTCGGCACGGCGAGCCCATCGACATGGATGGGCTGTATGCGGAGTTGATCGCGATCGCGGGGACGCATTGAACGCTGCGATATTCAACTTGACAGTTGATCAATAACTGCGTTGAATAGAGGTCGTGACCGTGACCTTGTCGGACGACGACCTCGACGCCACGTTCGCGGCGCTGGCCGATCCGACCCGGCGCGCGATCGTCGCCCATCTGACCGGCGGCGAAGCCACCGTCAACGAGCTCGCCGAGCCGTTCGACATCAGTATCCAGGCGGTGTCCAAGCACATCCAGGTACTGGAACGTGCGGGGCTGATCTCCCGGGGCCGGCACCGCCAGACCCGGCCGTGCCGGCTCGAACCCGACGTCCTGCGAGCCGCCACGGATTGGATCGACGGGCAGCGCCGGGTATGGACGGAACGGCTCGATCGTCTGGGCGTTCACCTCAACGACCTTCATAACGACCGGCACAACGACCGACGAAACGACAGGAACCACCCATGACCCAAACCGGCGAACTCGTCATCACTCGTGTCTTCGACGCACCTCGGGAACTGCTCTTCAAGTGCGTCACGGAGCCCGAGCATCTGACCCACTTCTGGGGGCCCGTCGGGATGAGCACCCCGATCGAGCACATCACTGTCGACTTGCGAGTCGGGGGAGTGTTCGCAACGGTCATGGTCAACGACGCCAGCGGCGAGCAGTACCCGAGCCGGGGCGTCTACACGGAGATCGATCCGCCGGAGAAGCTCGCGTGGACCGAGCCCGACAGCGGCATGACCACCACCTCCACGTTCGTCGATCTCGGTGACGGACGCACCGAGCTGCGGATCCACCAGACCAACGTGCCCCCGATGTACGCGACACCGGAATCCCAAGCCGGCTTCAACTCGAGCCTCGATCGCCTCGAAGCGCATCTCGCCGACATCACCTGACCCCTCGGTCATCGATGAGTTCCGGGGCGCTTCGCGGTCGTAACCGCGACACTCGACCACGCGATGAGGAGTCTCCTGCCATGGACGTGAGAAGCACCGACCGCCCGACCGTGCTCGCCCGCCTGGCCGACTGGTCGTACCGCCGTCGTCGCCGCGTCCTGCTGCTGTGGGTCGCGCTGTTGGTCGGCACCATCGCGTGTGCGGGCGCATTCGGCGGCAGCTACCACTTCACGTTCACCACACCGGGCTCCGACTCGCAGAACGCGCAAGACCTGTTGCAGCGCAGCTTCTCGGCCCGAGCGGGCGACGACGTCGATGTCGTCTTCCAGGCGCGGCAGGGAAAGACGATCGACGATCCGACGGTGCGCGCGGAGATAACCGACGTCCTCGGCCAGTTCGCGAAGCAGCCGCACGTGCGCGCGGTGGTCTCGCCGTTCTCGGCCGAAGGCGCGCGACAGATCGCACCCGCGCGCACGATCGCGTACGGCACGGTGCGGCTCGACCAGACCATCTCCGACTACAAGACGAGCGATGCCAAGGGGCTCCTGTCATTGGGCGAACGGCTCGATCGCCCCGACCTGCAGGTCGAGTTGGCCGGCTTCGCCATCACCGGCGCCGAGCAAACGTCGTTCAGCTCGGAGGGCCTCGGCCTCTTGGTTGCCGCGCTGATCCTGCTCGTGAGCTTCGGTTCGCTGCTGGCGATGGGACTGCCGATCCTCGTCGCCATCGTCGGTCTCGGCATCGGCCTGAGCCTCGTCACGCTCGCGGCCAGAGTGCTCGAGGTTCCCGACTTCGCACCCCAGGTTGCGGCGATGATCGGCATCGGTGTCGGGATCGACTACGTGCTGTTCATCGTCACCCGTTACCGCGCCGCGCTGCACGACGGGCTCGAGCCGAGAGCCGCGGTCATCACCGCGGTCACGACGTCGGGGCGCGCGGTGATCTTTGCCGGCTGCACCGTGATCATCTCGCTGCTCGGCCTGTTCGTGATGAACCTCGGCTTCTTGCGCGGCCTGGCGGTCGGCGCGGTCTTCGCGGTGCTCGTGGTCATGCTGGCGTCGGTCACGTTGCTGCCTGCGATGCTCGGCTTCATCGGATCGAAGATCGACCGGCTGCGGGTGCCCTTCGTGAATCGGAAGGCTTCCGGCGATCGCGGTTCGCTCTCGTACCGCTGGAGCCGCGTCGTGCAGCGACGCCCCTGGACGGCGGCGATCGTGTGCCTCTTGGCGTTGCTCGCACTGGCCGCGCCCGCGCGCCACATGCACTTCGGCTTCCCCGACGCCGGCAACGACCCGAAGGCGTTCACGACCCGGCAGGCGTACGACCTGCGCAGCCGCGGGTTCGGTCCCGGATTCAACGGGCCGCTGCTGCTCGTCGCGACTGCCAAGGGCCGCGACCCGGCGACCGCGGTCGCCCCGGTCGCGGCCCAGGTTGCCGCCGACCCCGGCGTCGCGTTCGTCGGTCCGGCCGTCGCGAGCCCCGACCACAAGATCGCGCTCGTCGTCGCGTACCCGAAGTCGTCTCCGCAGGCCGAAGCCACTCAGGATCTCGTGAAGCGGTTGCGTCACGACGTGTTGCCCCGGGCGACCGCCGGCACGGGCGTCTCGGTGTCCGTCGGCGGCACGACGGCGATGAGCGTCGACGCGACGCGCTACATCGTCGACCGTCTCGCCGCGTTCATCGCGGTCGTGATCCTCCTGTCGTTCCTGTTGCTGCTCGTCGTGTTCCGCTCGATCCTCGTGCCCCTCAAAGCCGCGATCATGAACCTGCTGTCGGTCGGCGCCGCCTACGGCGTCGTCGCGATAGTGGTGCGCGGCGGCTGGGCCGGTGGTCTCGTCGGCATCCACGAGCCGGTACCGATTCCGAGCTTCATCCCGATGATGATGTTCGCGATCCTGTTCGGGCTGTCGATGGACTACGAGGTCTTCCTGCTCTCGCGGATCAGAGAGGAGTACGCGCGCACCGGCGACAACGCGAGTGCGGTCGCCGACGGGCTCGCGCACACCGCGCGGGTCATAACTGCCGCGGCGGCAGTCATGATCTCGGTGTTCCTCGCGTTCGTGCTCGCCGACCAAGTGTTCCTGAAGATGATGGGCGTCGGGCTGGCGACCGCGATCTTCGTCGACGCGACCCTCGTGCGTATGGTGTTGGTCCCCGCGACGATGGAGCTGCTCGGCGACGCCAACTGGTGGTTGCCGGCGCCGCTCGCTCGCCGTCTGCCGAAACTCCTCGTCGAGGGCGAGACCCCTGGCGCCATCGACGCCGAGCTCGACGAGCTCATACAGACCGACGCACGCCGCGTCACTCCGCGCTGACCGGGCGCGACACGATACCCACGCACCGCGATACCGCCGTACGGTTCGTGGCCGATAGCCGCGATGCGACCGCGATGTCCATGGTGAGATGTCCGATCTCGTCGAGCGAGCCATCGAGCGAATGCGATAGAACGCAATTCGGCGACCTCCGGTCGTCGAAGCCGGAACGCCGGTCGGGATCGTCTCGCTCGGAGACGCAATATGAAGACGAAGGGAACCCGATGACCGCCATGCTTTACAAGTTCCCGTGCCCGATCTGCGGAACCGAGATCGAATCGTCCAGCAGCGTCACGCTCGACGAGACGCACGACGACGATGGAACACTGTGCGCGGTGCGTGTGCACTACGGCGCGGACGTGATCCACGAGTGCGAGGCCGCATTGCGTCCGGGCAGTCCTGCGCGCTGAGCCTCTTTGCACCATTCCGCGTTGCTCGTCAGGGCCCCTGATCGAACAACGTTTTGACGAGTTCTCGTGCGTCGGCGGGCGCGGTTATGTCGAGCGTGGTGCCGTCGGCGGCGATACGCATCGTGAAGGTGAAGAAGGAACAGCAGCCCTGCTCTTTGGCTGCGAGGTCGGCCACGTCGGCCGCGGAGGCGCTGTGGTCGAAGCGAACGCGTATGCCTTGGTCGGTTTCCGCTCGATCGACGATGTGCTCGGCGAGGTGACGCCACTCCGCGAGGCGACCGGGCAACTCGCTGACATCGAGGGTGCAAGCCATGGGCATTGCGGTCGTCTGACCTGACGGGTCGTCCTCGGTGAGACACGCGCACGCGTCGTTGCAGGCGCCGGGCGAAGCGGGGAGGCCGAGTCGGTCGGCGACGCGCGCGAGCTCGCGACTGAAGTTCTCGAGTTCGACGATCTGCTCGGCGGCGGCACGCCGTCTGGCGTCGAGCAGATCGCGGAGGCGTTCCTGGACGGGCGCGCACTCTTCGGCGTCCCACAGTTCGACGAGGCCCGCGATCTCTTCGAGGGACAGGCCGAGCCGTTTCGAACGTGCAATGAAGCGGAAGAGATCGATGGCCTCGTCGTCATAGCGCCGGTAGCCGCTCTCGGTCCGCTCGGGCGGAGCAACCAGGCCGATCTCCTCGTAATACCGAAGGGTCGGGGGGCTGAAGCCCGTGCGCTCTGCGACCTCCGAGATCCGATAGCTCATGTCCCGAAGCGTAAGCCTTCAAGTCGCCTTGAAGGTCAAGCCTTCGTCGACGATCAGGTCGCGGTCGGTGCACGTTCTTTGCTCCGCACGGGCAATTCCTCTTGTTCTGTAGGCACTATTCGACTATCATCGAACATATGTTCGTGTCGGTGGCGGAGCTCGCAGCTGAGCGTCGCGGGGGCACTGTTGCGTTGGACGCAAATGGGACACCACGTCGGCGCTCCGCCAGACTCTCCGGGTAGGCAAATGCACCATCAGGGTCTAATCCACGCTGTACAAATCGCCCATCCAGCGTCTCGCTGCAGCCCGGAAGGTCCCGCGCCGCCGTAATGCAACAGTGCCTGCGCCAGGCCGGTCAGCGACCGTGACTGGTCAGACGCGCATCTGATCAACGCGGCGATCGACATCCATCACGACGATCCGGGGTTCGGATATCGGTTCATCACGGACGAGCTTGAACGTCGCGGCATCCGCGCCGGCGAGAACCGCGTGGCCAGGTTGTGTTCGCAGGAGCGGATCTGGGCCGCGTTCACGAAGAAACGAGGCTACGGACGCAAGGTCGGACCGCCGGCGCATGACGATCTCATCGAACGCGACTTCATCGCGGGCGACCTCGACGAGCTCTGGTTGACCGACATCACCGAACACCCGACCACCGAGGGCAAGCTCTATCTGTGCGCGATCAAGGACGCGTGCTCGAACCGGATCGTCGGCTACGCGATGGCCGATCGGATGACCGCCCAGCTCGCGGTGAACGCATTGCGGTCCGCGATCGCGCGGCGTTCACCGTGCGGCACGTTGATCATTCATTCCGATCGGGGATCGCAATTTCGGTCCCACGCCTTCGTCCGCACGTTGCGCGATCACGAGCTCCGCGGGTCAATGGGTCGCGTCGGCGCGTGCGCGGACAACGCCGCGATGGAATCGTTCTTCTCGCTCCTCCAAAAGAACGTCCTCGACCGGCAACGATGGTCGACTCGCGACCAGCTCCGGCTCGCGATCATCACCTGGATCGAACGGACCTACCACCGTCGGCGCCGTCAACGACGCCTCGGTCGACTCACACCCATCGAATACGAGATGATCCTGTCCACCGCCGCGCACGCGGCGTAAAAACTGTCAACCCCACTGGTCAACCAGAGTGGGGGCAGACCCCCTTGCCGGGTTCGCCCGACGAGGGCGGAGATACTTGATGCCGGGACGCTCCAGGCCGTCCCGACGTCTGAAATCGCGACGACAGGCGAGCCTTTCAGCAGCGCTCGACGGTTGTGCGAGCGGCTTGGCGCGGCTGCGCTCGCTGTCGCTCACGGGCTGGGCGACCCGCACGCGCTCGATGAGGTCGCGGCGATCACCCTCGCCAACCGTAGGGACTGGCCCGCGATCTTTCGATGTGCGCTGCATGCAGTCGGGAACGAGCAGACGGCGTGACCAGTTGCACATCTAGGGGTGCAGGGTCTTGCGCGGAGATATCAGAACCTGTTGGTCGCAGGCAGGGCACACGCCACGGAAGACGATATCGACGCCAAGGAGCCGGAAGCCGTGGCGTTGCGTGTCGGGCAGACTCAAGTTGCGGTCGTCCGGGATGGTGACGTCTCGCAGCTCACCGCAGTTGACGCAGCGCAGGTGTTGGTGGGGTGTCTGCACGTTCGGGTCGTAGCGTTTGGGGCCGTCGCTTGAGGCGACTTGGAGCACTTCGCCCATGGTCACGATCTCGTTGAGGGTGTTGTATACGGTCGCCAAGCTGATCTCGGGGAGGGCGAGCTGGGCTCGGGCGTGGATGTCCTCGGCGGTGAGATGCACGTGATCGCCGACGAGCACTTCGGCGACGACTCGTCGCTGGGCGGTTAGCCGCCATCCTCGGTTTCGAAGTCGTTCAACCAGCTCGGTCACTTATCCTCGTTCCCGCCTGGACGGTCGCCCTAAAGATACCGCAAACTGGCCATCGTCCAAGATTAGATCTGGCTTGACTTTATAGGAGTTCTAATCTTAGGTTCTAGCGACACACGCACCGAGAGGCCAGCGAGCGCGATGCTCGCCCCAGAGGGACCGGCGCGACCGATGATCGGAGACGGACCGATGAACGAAGCGCACCCGCCGACAACCACGAACGATTCTGGCGTCCCTGCTCCCAGCGACGAGTATTCGCTGACCGTCGGGCCAGCCGGTCCCACGGTGCTGCATGATCACTATGTCGTGCAGAAAATGCAGCACTTCAATCGTGAGCGGGTCCCGGAGCGGGTGGTCCACGCCAAGGGTACTGGTGCGCACGGTTTCTTCGAGGTCACCGAAGACGTGACCTGGTTCACGAAAGCGAGCTTCCTCGCGAGCGTTGGGAAACGCACACCGATGTTCGCCAGGTTCTCGACGGTGGCAGGTGAGCAGGGCTACCCCGACACGGTCCGCGACCCGCGGGGCTTCGCATTGAAGTTCTACACCGATGAAGGCAACTACGACCTGGTCGGCAACAACACGCCGGTGTTCTTCGTCCGAGACGCGACGAAGTTCCAGGACTTCATCCACTCCCAGAAACGATTACCGGACACGGGCATGCGCGACAACAACATGCAGTGGGACTTCTGGACCCTGTCGCCAGAAAGCGCACATCAGGTGACGATCTTGATGTCCGACGCGGGGACGCCTCGCACCCTGCGCCACATGAACGGCTACAGCAGCCACACCTTCTCCACCGTGAACGCTGGCGGTGAACGGTTCTGGGTCAAGTACCACTTCAAGACCGTGCAGGGCCGCGAGAACTTCACCGATGCTGAAGCCAAAGCAATGACGGCCGAGGACCCGGACTTCCATCGGCGCGACCTGCGCGACGCCATCGCGAACGGCGCCGCGCCGGAGTGGCGTCTCGAAATGCAGGTGATGCCGTTCGCCGATGCCGCCACGTACCGGTTCAATCCTTTCGATCTCACCAAGGTCTGGCCGCACGCTGACTATCCGCCGATCCAGGTGGGTCGCATGATCTTGGATCGCAATCCGGCAAACTTTTTCGCCGAAGTCGAACAGGCCAGCTTCTCTCCCGCCAACCTCGTGCCCGGCATCGGGCTCAGCCCGGACAAGATGCTCATGGGGCGGATCTTCTCCTATCACGACACGCACTTACACCGCATCGGCCCCAACTACGAGCAGTTGCCGATCAACGCGCCCAAGGTCGCCGTGCACTCCTACAACAAAGACGCGCACATGACCTTCAACCACGCCGGCGCCCAGCCCGTCTACGCACCCAACTCCTACGGAGGGCCACAAGCCGACATCAATCGTGGAGCCGATCTGAGCTGGCCCGTCGAGGCAGGCGACCTCGGACGGTATGCCTACGAAAAACATGCCGACGACGACGACTTCGGCCAGCCGGACACCCTGTACCGCGACGTGATGAACCCCGCCGATCGCGACCACCTCGTGACCAACATCGTCGGCCACGCCAGCGATCACGTCTCTGACGAAGTCCAGCTTCGCGTCATCGCCTATTGGACCAGCGTCGACACACACCTCGGCGACCGCGTTGCCGCGGGGCTAGGCCACAGCAACACTGACAGCAACACTAAGAACCCAGCCGCGAAAGAAGCCGCCGACCTCGTCGCAACGCGAGCAAACCGGGCCTGAGGGCACAGCAGCCGCCGCCGCCCGAACACCATGTGGCCTCATCCTCATACGCGGGCGGCGGTGGGATTACCTTCGGACGAGGAGTAGCACGAGGGTGTAGTGGCATGCGCCGGCGCTGACCACGAACGAGTGCCATAGTTCGTGGTACCCGAAGAAGTTGGGACGCGGATCGGGCCGGTTGCGGGCGAGCACAATGGCGCCGACGGTGTAGAGCAGCCCGCCCGTGGCGAGGAGTGCGAGTTCCATTCCCGAGAGCGAGTGCACGAGTTGCGGGGTCGCGACGACGAGTAGCCAACCGAGTGCGAGGTACATCGCGAAGCCGATGCGGTGCCATCGTTCGAGGCGCAGGATGGTGATGAGCACACCGATGGTCGCGCCGGTCCACGCGAGGGCGAGGAGAGTGATTCCCCAGGCCGGCTGGAGGGTGAGCAGCGTGATCGGCGTGTACGAGCCGGCGATGAGCACGTAGATCATCGAGTGATCGAGGTGTTTCATGAGCCGCTCGGCACGAGGCGACCAGTGCCCGCGGTGATAGGCGGCGCTGACGCCGTACAGGCCGGTGAGACTCAGCGCGAAGACTGCCGCGCCGACGCGATCGACAGCGCTGCGTGCGAGCCCGATGAGCACAATCCCGGCCGGGATCGAGACGACAAAGGCCAGTTGATGCAGCCGACCCCGCAGACGCGGCTTGGGCACAACCGACGGAACCACCGAAGCACCCTAGACGGGACCCGGCTCGCACCACCATGCGAACGGCGATCACCGGCCGCTCGATGAGGTAGGCCTGCAGAACCTTGACACGTCCGGCTAGCTGTAGCGGACGAGCCCGAAACGGGGCGGCTCGCGCGATCGAATCGCGATCGACCCATGAACCGTGAGCAACTGCTCTGTGTGCGAACGACTCGACCTAAGAACGCGAATTTCGGAAGCGGTAGCCGTCCCGGGCCTGCAGGACAAGCCCGATGTCGAGGAGCTCGGTGACATGGTCGGGCGACAACCGGTAGGCGCCGAGTCATACCGCGTGCCGGTACGCGCTGACCGTCGTCGCACGACTCGGGCGCCGGATCGGCTACGGGACCCTCGGCGGCTCAAGCCGGCGCCTCAGTGAAGCGGCGGTGCTGTGATGGGCGGAACAGCCCATCACCATTCGCGGCCGCCACTATCGGAGTCAGGAGCGTAGGACCGCTGCGCACCCGTATTACGGTAGGTGTGCGAACGGGCGACCGGCCACGGCATCGACGGGCCATCCCGTCACCGGTGCGACTTCTCGAGGCTTAGCAACCTGCAACTCCTCTGCTGGCAACACCACCGCCACCAACACAACCACGACGGCCAAGCCCGCGCCGCGTAGACGCGCCGGACGCGACGCGGTACGAACTCCTGCGCGATGTAGCTCATGACAGCCTGCTGCATCGGCACGACCTCAGCGCCGCGCCGGCACCGCGTCGTCGCGGATCCACACGCGTAGGGGACCCGCGATCTCGAAGCCGTCGCGTTGTGCGGCGGCCAATCGGTCGCCGGACTCGTAACCGACGAAGTTCGAGGTCGCGAAGATGGAGCGTGCGATGGCGAGGAAGCCGGACCAGTTCGGCGAGATGACGCCCTCGTCCGCGAAGAAGTTGGAGATCCCGACGACGTTCGCGCCGCGGTTGAGGATCGCGCCGGCGACCACTCGGTCCGCCGCGTGAGCAGCCAGCACTGCGACCGAGTCATTATCGAGAAGTTCGGCGCGCAGGACGTTGGTCGGACCATCCACTCCCCGCCAGGCCTCGACCCACCGCGCAAAGCCGTCACGATCGCGCACGCGCTCCCAACGGGCGTCCATTTCCTCCGGCGGTAAAGGCGCACTCGTATGGATCCACTGCGCGTCGAACAGCACACGGAACCCGTAGCCGGCGAGATCGAGCGACGCGAAACTGTCCTTGATCGAACAACCCGCGGAGGCGTCGACGCGCGCGAGCAGATCCGGAACGGAGAGATCCGCTACGAGCGTGACCGCGTCGGGGTAGTAGATCGGAGTCCGGGTCGGACTCGTCCACGCGTCGTCGTCGAATTGGGTCCGCGCACCGTGGGACCGACACACGGCATCGCACCATTCCGCGTTGTTGCGGGCTGCGATACCGCACCAAGCGTCCATCGAACCGAGTGTGCCAGGGATGGAGCGCGCAGCCGGACGAAAACGCCGGGTCAGGCTGGGGCCGGCGTGTTCGTCTTCCCGGCCGCCATCGTGATGCCGGTGACCAAGATGAAGAGGGCGAACGTCGTCACGCCCGCGAGGCCGATGGTTGCGGCGCCCGCGTCGAGCACGGTGAACATCGTCACGATGTTGCCGACGACCGCCAGCAACGCGAGCCACATCGTGAAGCTCGGCAGCGCGCCGGTGCGGCGGATCGCGAGAGCGGCACCCAACGTGAACGCCGCGATGCCTGCTGAGGTGGCTGCAAACGCCAGGCTCTGCGCGTCGTACATGAGCCGCAACGTGTCGGGCCGGTAGGCCTGGGCGGCGCCGTCGACGTAGATGGCCGAGATGTTGAGCGCGCCGCCGATCATCGCGATGGGCGCGGTCACAAGAAGTCCGGCGAGCGAGAAGGTGCCGAGCGCGTTGGCGAGTCGGTCACCCCGGAACATCTCGCGCAGCACCACTGCGAACCACAGGACGAAGGGGATGGCGACGACGCCGATGAGGTTCGCGGTCAGCAGGTTCGACCGGTGGTCGACGTAGTAGTTACGAATCTTGGTCACGGCGTCGTCGGCCATCGGTGGCGAACCCGAGATGGCAATCGTGATCACGATGAGGATCACGAACACGATGCCGGCCGCTCCGGCCCCACGAATCGTGCGGTCGCTCATGCGAACCCCCCGAACCCGAACTTCCAAAAAAGTGGCGCGTCACACAGCGCCACGGCGTTCATCGGACGTTAATACAAGGGCGTGGAGAAAGGGTGGACTTGGCGCGCGCGGTTACAGCTCGACTTCGGGGTAGAGCAGATGTCGAAGGAGGAGGTCGTCCTGTCGTCGGGGACGACATTGCGGTTCAAGGTGATGCCGGCCGCGCGGCACGCCGACTCGGCTTGTCGTCCGTTGAGCCCGAACCGACGGACATCGACGAGCACGAGATGGTTGTCCGTTCCACCGGTCACGACCGGGACACCACGTCGAGCGCAGCCGGGGCGTGGCTACGATCGGGTCGTGTCGACCGACGATGCGCTCGCGATCGACGGCGGGACGCCGGTGCGTACGGAGCCGCTCGACTTCGCGAAGGGCGCAGCGCTGCTCGGAGCGGAGGAGGCCGGCGCGCTCGCGGCGGTGATCGCAGAACGTTCGCTGTTCCGCTACAAGGGCGGCCTCGCGGCCGGCGCGGTCGCGGAGTTCGAGCGCGCCGCGTGCGGGTTGCTCGGTTGTCGTTACGCGGTCGCCGTCGCGAACGGGACGGCCGCACTGCGGTGCGCGCTCGCGTCGTTGGGTGTCGGGTGCGGCGACGAAGTGATCGTGCCGGCGTTCACCTTCGTGGCGACGGTGAACGCCGTGGTCGCCGCGGGCGCCGTGCCCGTGTTTGCCGAGATTGATGACACGCTCGGTCTCGATCCCCGCCATCTCGAAGCGCAGATCACCGATCGGACCGCGGCGATCGTCGCGGTACACCTCGAGAACGTCGCGTGCGATCTCGACGCGGTGTGTGGCGTTGCCGAGCGTCGCGGTATCCCGGTGATCGAGGACGCGGCTCAGTCCTTCGGCGCGACGTACCACGGCCGCGCGGTCGGCACGTTCGGCGCGCTGGGCACGTTCTCGCTACAGCAGAAAAAGAACATAACCGCGGGCGAAGGGGGCCTGGTGGTAACCGATGACGAGACCCTCTACCTGCGCGCGGCGCGCTTTCAGGACCAGGGCGGCCAGTTCGTCACCAGTTACGCGAGCGCGCGCGGCGACGAGCTCACCGAGCCGTTCACTGGTGAGAATCTGCGCATGGGTGAGCTCGCGGGTGCGGTCGCGGGGGTTCAGCTCACACGGTTACCGGCAATCCTCACGTCGTTGCGCGCAAACAAGGCGCGAATTGCCGAAGCGGTGGGCGAGATCGACGGCCTGACCCGGCGGCGCCGTCCGGATCCTGACGGCGACGGATCCTCGAGCATCACGTGGTTCCTGCCCGACCCGGCACTCGCCAAAAGGTTCGCCGTGGCGCTGCGCGCCGAAGGCATTCCGTGTGCGCAGATGTACAACGGGCGTCCCGTGTATCTCAACGCCGCGGTGCTCGCGCGGCGTACCGCGTCGGGAAAGGGCGGTCCCTGGGCGTGTGCGGAGCACCCGACCGACCGCAGCTACGGCGCCGGCTTGTGTCCTCGCACCGAGGCGCTCGTCTCTCGTTCGGTGATCGTGCCGGTTGGTGTCGCATACCGAGCGCGCGACTGCGCGGACGTCGCGCGAGCGGTGCGCAAGGTCGCTTGCGAGCTGCTGAGGTGAGCGTACGGTTCGCCGTCGTCGGTTGCGGCACCGCGGCGAAACGGATCCACCTACCGGCACTGCGCGCCGAGGGCGTCGAGATCAGCGTGTTCGCGAGCAGGTCGCGCGCGTCGGCGGAGGCGCGGCGCGACGAGTGGGGGAGCGGCGCCGTCGCCGAACGGTGGGAGGACGCGATCGTGCGCGACGACGTCGATGCCGTCGTGATCGCGGCGCCGAACTCGGTCCACCGCGACGTCGCGGTCGCAGCCGCGACCGCGGAAAAGCATGTCCTGGTCGACAAGCCGATGGCGATCACGACCGAGGATGCCGACGAGATGATCGCAGCGGCCGGCGCGCACCGGGTGGTGCTCGTGCCGTTCCAGAACACGCGCTTCGCGGCGCCGTTCGCGGCCGCGCATCATTTCGTCGCGGCCGGTCGTCTCGGCGAGGTGACCGGCTTCCGGGCTGCGCTCGGGCACGCGGGCCCACAGGCTTGGGCGCCGAACGCGGAATGGTTCTTCGACCGTCGCCGGGCCGGCGGTGGTTGTCTGATCGATCTCGGTGTGCACGTCGTCGATCTCGTTCGCTGCGTCACCGGTGACGAGATCGCGGCGGTCTCCGCGCTCGTCAACGGCCGCCGCGGCGACGTAGAGGCCGACGCCCAACTGCTGGCACGCCTGCGCGGCGGCGCGACAGGCACCATCCACGCGAGCTGGTCGTGCCGGTCGGGCCCCGATCAGCAGCTGACCGTGATGGGCAGTGAGGGCACGCTGCATCTCGACAACCGAACTCCACTCACGTTCATCGACGGTCGCGGAGACCGCGAGCGGGTTGCGCTGCCCAAGACGACGAGCTCGCCGCTCGCGGAGCTGCTTGCCGCGATCGCCGGCGAACGTGCCCCGTCGGTCACCGCGGCCGACGGTCGAGCCGCGGTCGCGGTCGTGCAAGCCGCGTATCACTCGGCCGCACACGGCTCCGTGATGACGGACGTCATCTGATGTCGCGGTTGGAGGTCGGCTTCGGCTCGGCGATCATCACGCCACCCACGCCGGTTCAGCTCGCGGGCTTCATCGACGATCAACCGGCGACCGACGTGCACGACGACCTCGAGGTGCGCGCACTCTTCATGCGCGGCGAATACGGCGGGGTGTGTCTGCTCGTGTGCGACCTGCTCGGGATGTCTGCCGGTTTCGCGGGCCCGGTACGCGACGCGGTCGCGGCCGCGCTCGATCTCCAGCGCGCCGCGGTGCTGACGTCATGCGTGCACACGCACGCCGGACCGAGCACTCTCGAAGGAAGCCAGGTGCTCGGCTGGGTGACACCCGACGGCTACCGAGAGACCTTGGTGCAGCGGTGTACGTCGGCGGCGCTCGCGGCGAGCGCGGCGGCCGCTCCGGCCACGCTGCGCGCCGGTCGTTGGCCGCTGCCGGTGGGCCTGTCGGTCAACCGGCGGGGCCTGCCGTATCAGCCGACCTTCGCGGTTCTCGACGTGATCGGCGACGGCGGAGCGCGCATCGGCACCGTCGGGAACGTCGCGATCCATCCCGTCGCACTGGGGCCCGAGTGTCTCGCGGTGTCGAGCGACTGGGTCGGACCGTTTCGCACGGAGCTCGAGCGGCGTGCGGGCGGCACCGCGGTGCTGTTGTCGGGCGCGATCGGCGACGTGAACCCATGCCACGTCCACCGCCAGGACAACGACTGCGGGGCCGACGGTTTCGCCGAGGCCGCGCGGCTCGGACGCGACGTTGCGCAGTGCGTCGACGCCGTGCTGCGAGAAGCCGAGCCCGTTCAGGTGGATGGACCGTCGGTCGTTCGTCACCGCGTGATCGACGTGACCCTCGGATCAACATTGCTGACAAGTGGACGCGAAGGGCGCACGGTGCCGATCGAGCTGGTCGAGTGGGGGATCGGTCCCGTGCGACTCGTGTCGGTCCCGGGCGAGGCGTTCCACGCGCTCGGCCGCGCGATCGAAGACCGCACGGGCGACGGAAACCTCGTGCTCCTCGCCGGCCTCGCACCCGAGTGGCACGGATACCTGCCCTCACCATTCCGCGCCGGCTACGAGGAATCGACGAGCTACGGCCGCGCCGCGGTCGCGGCCATCGCCGGCGCGCTGACCCACTGAACCTCGCGCCCTTCGCCTTCGCATGTGGATCCCGCGCCCGT
This sequence comes from Acidimicrobiia bacterium, assembly GCA_038213435.1. Taxonomy (GTDB): domain Bacteria; phylum Actinomycetota; class Acidimicrobiia; order IMCC26256; family PALSA-610; genus PALSA-610. Next base: position 3,084 of record JBBQTI010000003.1, on the reverse strand, counting down.
GGTGTACGCGCGATCGTGGTGCTCGCGCGGGTGATGCGCCGACCCGCCGACGCACACGGCTCTGACCGAGTGGGACGGCCAAACCGTACACGCCGCGCTCAACTCTCCATGATTCGACTTTCTCCGCGTCGCCACTACCAATGCGCGCGCATGAAGCAACGATCGTCGTCCGGTGGACGTTGAAAAGTCGCACCCTTGGGTAACACCATTGCGACGCGGGCGACGAGCCGCCAGCCCGTTGATCTCAGCCCGTTGATCTCGGAGGACGTCGCGCCGTGTTTCTCTTTTTCTCCAACGGTCTCGGTTGTCTCGGGTCACTGGTTGTCTCTGCCGTCGTCACGGTGGTCTTGCTCGTCATCCTTCGACTCGTGGCGTCGTAGCCGAAGCGTCTTCGTCAGAAACGCCACGCGAGCCGCTCGAACGGGGTTATCGCAATGCGGCGCGGGGAAGTAGTACGGGCAGCCCCCAACAACGGAGAATCCTGTGATCGGATTTCTGCTCTATCTCTTGCTCATCGGCATCGTTGCCGGTTTCCTGGCTCGGTTGCTCGTCCCCGGGCGCGACCCGATGAGTATCGGCGCGACGATCGTTCTCGGCATCGTCGGCTCGTTTGTCGGCGGATTTCTCGGCTGGGTTCTCTTCGGCCACGATCTGGCCGACGGCGCACTCCAGGCGTCCGGCATCTTCGGGTCGGTGATCGGCGCCGTGATCGCGCTGCTCCTTTACAGGGCCGTGACGAAGCGCGGCACGCGCAGCCGCCTGGCCCGATAGCGATCACACGCGCAGACCGCAGCTACGAGACCGACGGAATAGACGGGTCCGGTGTCGTAGGAGCGCCCTTCCGCGGAGGGGCGCCTTCGGGGGGTCCCAAAGCTCCGAGGGCGCTTCTCCGCGCGATTCGGCCGACCAACTTCAGCCACCACGCAAGAACATCCATTTCAAATTCGTCCCTTCGTCGAGGACCGTGATGGGTGCTGCCCTCTAGCAAGCTGCGTCACAAGCAGGGCCCGAACATAGACGCACGTGTTCGTGGCTCAGTCATCCGGCCTCTGCGCTCCTGGTTTCCACGCCGTCCCATTCAACGAGACGATCCGGCTCCACATCGACGAAGCCGGAGTTGTCGTTGATGTGTCCGGTGCCGCGCAGCAACGTTCCGTGTTTGGCCGCGGGTCCGGGAGCTGAGTATTCATCGACCACTACACCGAGGGGGAAGGACTTCTCCAGGTGCAGCAAATCGAGCATGCCCGGAGCGACGTGCACTCTGTGATCGTCCTCAAACCAGCGGCCGGGGACGGCAACGGGACCGGGTAGACCGACAACCGCGGCACGACCCCCTACCGGGACACGGGCTGCGTCTCGTCGCCCGACATGCGACCAATCGCCCCAACCAGCCACGATCGAATCGCCTTCGATCAATGCCACGCGTGACGGCTCCAGCCGTAGCACCAGACGCATCGGAGGGACGCGCCAGCCCAGCTGTCCGGTGGCCGCGTCACCAACGAAGGCCAAAAGGTCTGGCGCATTGCGTACCGTGAAGCGAGTCATCGCTCGCACAGCTGCCGGAAACCCGCGCCACTGGGTGACCCACGTCTTGGGGTGCCTCGGGTCGAAGACCTCGACTTCGCCTTGCATGACGACGCTGCGGTCGCTGGTGCTCACCACAGCGCCCGCAGTTCGATGGCGCGGCACGACTTTCGCTTTGAGGGTCGAGGAAGCAACCGCAAACCAGAGCTGCCCGCCCGACCACGCGTACAATTCCGGCGTTACGTGGGGACCGGCCTTTGACGCCACTGCGACGTACGCCTGCCGTCCTTCTTGCAACGTGCTGAGGACGGGTCCGGGAAGCATGAGGCTCATCGCTACGCCCTACCCACACGCAGCGGCGTTCAACAGGTGCAACACCAAGCGCGGCTTACAGCGATCTCGGATCGACGTCGCGGCCGATAGTCGCACGGCGAGATGCACGTTGGTCCGCCCGCCGAACTGTGCAGCACACGTGATCGAAAGCCCGACTGGCTGTCTGCGCTGGGCCAAACGACCGGCGGCGCAGACAGCCGAATCGGGGTCTCAGTTGTTCGGTGTGCCGTGACCGTGCGGGTCGACGCCGAAGAACAAGAAGAGGTTCGACGGAATCGGACCAACCACGTTCGGGTCTTTCGCGTTCAGCAGCTGTTGGATGTAGTCGAACGACCGGTGATGCTGGATCGCGGCATACGTCGACGGGCTCGTCACGCCGACGACCTGCACGTCCCACCATTCCGGCTGGAACTCGTTCGTGTCGGTAATGAAGTGATCATGTCCCGGCACCGCGAAGTTCTGGAGCGCGGCGGTGAGTTGTGCGTCGGTCAGCGTCGGATACAGCGGCTTGAGGGCCGATTCGAGCCGGGTGAGGTCGACCGTGCCCGGGTGGTCGACGCATACGAGGTTCGACGGGCACTGTTGCATGTTCATCGGCACGCTGAACCCGAGCGGCACGGTGATGTAGAGCGGGTCGAAGTTCGGTGCGGGCGGTGTGTTGTAGGTCTGGCCCACCTCGCAGCCACTCGACGCGGTCGACGCGACGCTCGTGTCGCAGAAGAAGCCCTTCGTGTACGTGAAGTCGAGCACCTGATGTTCGTAGTAGGCGGCGGTCATGCCGAACTCATCGATGCCCTGACCCACGGCCGTTGCGTTACTCGATGGCGTTCCGGTCTCGGCGAACGCCGCGACAGCGACTCCACTCACCATGAGAGCAGTAACTGCGACTCCGACAAGCCGTTTGCGTGTGAATCTCAACGTGTCTCTTCCCTGAACTTTCGTCCGGCGCGAGGAATCACGCCTGCTTTGTTGTTCGATGCCGGACCTGTACCCGGATGGTGGCGTTGCCGAAATGCCGGTCAATCTGTCGTCTGAGCCGACGTCTTGTCCGACTTGCCGCGACGTTCTCCGGACGATCTTGTCTTCTTAGCCCCGATCGTTCACGAGAACTCTGTAGCGGTTTCCGATGGAGTTGTGGGCGTGTTGGAGCTCGGTTCTCGGCGGTGCGCACGTCGAGGGCAGCATCGGGTGGGCGGGGAGCGGCTGTCGGGCGGGTTTGGGACGCGT
>JBBQTI010000002.1:0-170265 GCA_038213435.1 Acidimicrobiia bacterium | reverse complement strand
ACGCGGACGCGATATCCGGTCGAGCCGCCTCGAGCGCACACAAGGCCATGCGGTTGCGCCGCGTCGGAGTCGCGCCGTGCTCGCTCACTGCCTTCTCGTCCAGGGTCAGCGCATCCGTCCATCGCCCTTGGACCGCGAGCGCGCGGGCAAGCGCGTCGGATGCCTCGTCTCGCGTATGCGGAGCGCGCGCCAATTCGGAGGCTTTGCGAGCGAGCGCCTCCGCGCCCAGCAGCGCGTGCTCCGCGAGAGAGGTCGTAGCCGCCTCCGTGAGGAGCGCGGCGGCAACATCGTGCTCACCAATTCGCTCGAGGTGGTGGGCGCGCCGCTCGAGCGTCGCCGCGTCATTCGCGGAGGCGTCTGCGAGCGCGTCCGCGGCGCGCCGGTGGATGGTGCTCAACACGTGCGGGAGGGTGGCTTCGAGCACTCCTTCGCGGATCACGTCGTGGCGAAAGTCGACGTTGCCGCCGACGGTCTCGAGCAATCCGGCGTCGACGCCGGCGGCGACCGCCTCGCCGACCGCGGCGGCGGTCCGGCCCGCCACGGCTCCCAGCAGCGCCACATCGAAGTTACCCAGCACGGCACCGACCGTCACGATCTCGCGCTGCTGAGTCGGAAGCCGAACGAGTCGCACCTGCACCATGTCGCAGATCGTGCGGGGCACGCCGGTCGTACCTCCGCGCCATTGGACGCCACGCTCTCCGACGTCGATCGAGCCCGATCGGAGATGGGCATCGAGAACTTCCTCGACGAGCAGCGGGACGCCGTCGGTGCGTGCCACGACATCGGCGACGAGCTCTTCAGGTGGTTCGCCGTCGAGCAGGGCGCCGAGAAGATCGGTCACCTGCCGCCGGCCGAGCGGCTCGAGCTCGAACACGTCGGCGACACCGTCGCGCTGCAGGGCGCGCACGACTTGCTCCGGCAGCGTTGCCTCACGAGAGCGAAGCGCGCCGACAATGAGCACCCGTTCGATCGACGCGGCCGCGAGGTATCGGATCGCTTCGAGGCTGTCGTGATCGGCACCGTGAAGATCGTCCAACAGGAGCACCGCGGCGGAGCTGGGCGCCGCGATCTCCCGCGTCAGCCGCACAACCCCCTCGAGCGCGAGCAGTCGGAGCTGCGCTTCCGAGAGACTCGCCGCCGACGCGCCGGCGCTCGGCCACTCCGGGAGCACGAGACGCAGTCCCGCGTCGTATGGCGCCATCGACGTCTCGGCACGGTGCGCACGCAGCCAGGAGCGCAACGCCTCCGCGACCACGCTGAACGCGACCGGTGTCGTGACCGGCGAACGCCCGGCCAGTACCGCGAGGCCGAGCTGACGGCTCTCGGCCGCGACTTCGGCGAGCAGCCGCGTCTTGCCGACCCCGCCCTCGCCGACCAGGAACACGCAGGTGGAGGCGCCCGCGCGAGATTCGTGGACGGCGCGCACGAGACGGTCGAGCTCGACCTCCCGCCCGACAACCACAGGGGCCCGCCGGACCCCGCCGCTCCCTCCGCCACGCATCCCGCAAGTCTGTCGGCACTAGGACCGGTGGTTCCACGGATGCGCCCGCCGGCGCCGGACGGCATGATCTCCTTCGACGAACTCGAGGAGCGGACCCATGTCATTCGAAAAGGTCATGGCGGTAGTGAGCCCTCTGTTGGTGGCCAACAACGCCCTCGCGGCGATCGGGGCCGAGCTGAGCTTGAAGAGCTCCGGCACCGGCGTCGATCCGGCATTCGCGTCGGCCCTTGCTTCGGTGTCGGCGGCCGCCGGCCTCCCCGATCTCGACTCGCTCGCGCCGCCACAGCAGGCGATGGCTTTGAACATCATCCGCCTCTACTTCGCCCAGGCCGCGGAACTGTTGAACGACCCCGGACGGCCGCCGGGTTGGACGTATACCGACCCGCTCGTACTCGAGGGCATGGGGCGGGGCTCGATGATGATCCCGCCGGTGCTGGCCGCCGTTCCGGAGCTCGAGCGCGTCACCTCGCTGTTGGACGTCGGTACGGGAGTCGGATGGCTCGCGATCGCGGCGGCGAACCTCTGGCCTTCGGCCACGGTCGTCGGGCTCGACGTGTGGGAGCCGGCGCTCGAGCGGGCGCGGACGAACGTCAAAGAGGCGGGCCTCGATGATCGCATCACCCTGAGGAACCAGGACGTGACCGAGCTTGACGACGTCGACGCCTACGACTGCGCGTGGGTTCCGACGTTCTTCCTCCCCGAGGATGCGTTGATCACCGCGCTTGCGAAGATCGTCAACGCGTTGCGCCCCGGTGGTTGGGTCGTGCTCGGACGGTTCGAGCCGGCGCCCGACCCGCTCGCGCAGGCGACGATGGCGCTGAGCACCATTCGCGGCGGGGGCTGCACCCTCGATGCCGAACGCTCGACCGAACTGCTTCGCGACGCGGGTTTCGCATCGGTGCGCGAGCTCGAGCGATCGGGCCCGGCCCCCGTCGCGTTCGTCATCGGCCAGAAGCCCCGCTAGAAGGATCGAGCGCGCGGATCGATTCAGCCGCCTGCGAGAGTGTGCCGCTCGAAGAACTCGACGACGAGACGGGGAACCTCGGCCGGCGGTGCGTGTCCGCCGGGGTACACGTACGTCTCGAGCTCGAGGTTCCCGCGGGCGGGCTCCGACCGGAGGTAGCCGCGGACGGTCGCCCGGCTCCGGTCGACTCCGAGCTTCTGCTCCGCGATTGGGATACTTCGCTTCTGGTTGTCGTAGGGCACGATCGGGTCGCTCATGCCCATCGACATGAACATCGAACGCACGGGGTCGCTCTCGAGCAGCCGTGCCGGCGGCTGCGCAGACATGTTCGCCGTCGCGGCAATCGCGTCGCCGCGCCGGTTCAACAGCAATGACACGAAGGCAGAGCCGTTGGAGTGACCCATGAGGTAGACGCGCGCAGGGTCGACGGACAGCTTCGACCGCAACGTCGCGAGCATGGTGTCGTAGAACCTGATGTCCATGTCTTCGCGCTCGCCGAGACGGGTCTGCCAACCGGGCTTGGTGCCTTGCGGATCGGTGATGCCTTGATGGCCGACGAGCCCGTCGGGATAGACCACGATGGCGTCGGGCCACAACTTCTCGATCTGCATCTTGCGCTCGATGCCCGCGCCGCTGCCGCCGTGCCCGTGGAACACGAATACGAGCGGCGCGGCGTGCGGCGAGTCGGTCGGGACGACGACGACGGCCGTGCGCGTGGCCCCCCCGACGTCGAAGGAGACGTCATGGCGGCCGGCCGTGTACGAGCGGTCGGGCGTCGAGGTCACGGCCGACGACGCCGAGGGCGAGGGTGCCGTCGAAGGGGACGATGACGCCAACGGCGCCGACGTACCGTCGGCCGAGCATCCCGCCGTCAGGGCGCCGAGCGCGGCGAGGAAACCGATCGAGACGCTCCGACAAACGTGGGGCACACCGTCATTGTCCGTGCTCATCGTTTGCGGCTGGTGACGCGAGTGTGAGCAATCGGTGATCTAAGTGCCCGGTTGCAACCCCATCTGGGCGAGGATCTCGGGGGGTACGAAGTTGTTCTCGGTCGTCGTGTCGGCCTCGGTCAGCTCGACCATTCGGGTCACGACCTCGGCGGGATCCATCTGACCGTTCGTGACGAGGTCGCGCATCATCTGGAACATGGGTGTCGCCGGCGCATTGAGTGACCCGTCCCCGAACCACTCCCACATCGAGTCGGCCATCCGGTCGTTGAACCCAGTGAGATACGGACCGGGGTTCAGCAATGTCACGTCAATACCTTGCGGCGCCAACTCGGCGCGCATGGCCTTGCCCATCGCTTCCAGCGCGTGCTTCGTCATCGAATACGGACCGAACGACGGACCCGACATCACCCCGGCGATCGACGACACGATGATGACCCGACCCGCACCCTTGGCCACCATGCGCGGCAACACGTTCTGAGTGACGGCGAGCGTGCCGAACACGTTGACCTCGAACAGATGCCGAACGCGATCCAACGGCACATCCGCCATCGGTCCCGTCTGGCCGGCGCCGGCGTTGTTGATGAGCACGTCGATGTCCCAGCCTGCGGCCTTGGCGACGTCGGTCGAGGTGATGTCGAGCTTTTCGACCGTGAGCTGCGGCGCCTCGACGCGCAGTGCTGCGGCTTGAGCCTCGGTCTCGGTGGTCGCAATGACCCGGTGCCCGCGCGCGGCGAGGGCCAGACTGGCACCCTTTCCGAATCCGGAACCCGAACCGGTGATCATCACGGTCTTCGTCACGGCATCTCCGTTCGAGTTGCGCCCAAGGGCGTCGTGGATCGCGGGACTGCGCGCGGACGCACCGTATCTTCACGTGCGGCAGAGTTGACCGCATGAGCGCCACAACGATGCGGGCTTGGGTCGTCAGCGGACCGGGCCCGATCGACGAACACCCCCTCGAGCTCGTCGAGCGTCCCATCCCCGTTCCCGAGCCGAGCCAGATCCGAATCCGAGTTCTGACCTGTGGAGTTTGTCGCACGGATCTTCACCTCGCCGAAGGTGACCTGCCTCCGCGGCGTTCGCAGGTCACGCCGGGGCACGAAGTCGTGGGAATCGTCGATCGCGTCGGTCGGGATTCGCATCGCTTCGCGGAGGGTGACCGCGTCGGCGTCCCGTGGCTCGCCCGCACCTGCGGAGTGTGCCGGTTCTGCACGACCGGCCGCGAGAATCTGTGCATCGCTCCCCTCTTCACCGGCTGGGACGTCGACGGCGGATACGCCGAATACCTCACCGCCGAGACGGATTACGCGTATCCCTTGCCGCCGGGCTTCGACGATGTGCACGCGGCTCCGCTCCTCTGCGCGGGTATCATCGGCTACCGCGCGCTCCGGGAGTCCGAATGCCCGCCGGATGGTCGGCTCGGCATCTACGGCTTCGGTGCGTCCGCGCACCTGACGGCCCAAGTGGCAATCTCCGAAGGACTCCGTGTTCACGTGCTCACGAGATCACCCGAGGCGCAACAGCTCGCGCTCGAGCTCGGCGCGGTGAGCGCGGGTGGAGCTGCCGACCAGCCGCCCGAACCGCTCGACGCCGCGCTGCTCTTCGCCCCGGTCGGGACGCTCGTGCCGCCCGCGCTGGAGGCGCTCGACCGCGGCGGCACGCTCGCGGTCGCCGGCATCCACCTCAGTGACATCCCGACGCTCAACTATGAACGGCACCTCTTTCAAGAGCGAACGCTGCGCAGCGTGACTGCGAATACACGAGACGACGGCCGCCTCCTGCTGTGGACTGCGCAGCACATGCACATGCAGGTCTCGACCACGCCTTACCGATTCGACCAGGCGAACCAGGCGCTACGAGATCTCTCCCACGACCGGGTCACAGGTGCCGCGGTGCTCGTGATGGCGCCGCCCTGATGGGAGGTCCGCGCGGTCAGGTACCGGCGTTCCCGGTCGAGTGCCTCTGCTTGTAGTCGGCGAGCGCGAGGACCCGTTCGATGTGTGCCGGACCGCGACGGAATCGATCCGCGAGCTCGGTCGACGAGGCCCCTTGATCGCGCCAGCGCAGCAGTCGACGCTCGAGCGGTCGCAGTCCGTGCGTTTCCTCCTGGCTGCGGCGGCCGGGAAGCCTCGAGAAGACGAGCACCCGCTCGATGTGATCGCCGCTGCGCTTGAAGCGGCGACCGATTTCGCCGGGGACGACGCCCGCCGCCGCAAGCCGGCGAACTCGGCGTTCGAGGGGCCGGAGGTTTCCGAGATCGTCCACGACACCTACCGTACCCCTCGCCGCGAAGTGCCGGCCTCTTCCACGCTCCTACGTTCCTCGCTCCCAGGTTCCGTTCCTCGCTCCCAGGTTCAAGCACGGATCATGGGCGCTTCGGCCGCGTGCCGAGCTCGCAGCTCCTCGTTCCACTCTCCGCTGCAGTAGCCGACGGCCTCCACGATCGATCCGTTGCTGACTTCACAGATCCAGAGCCGGCGCGCGGTCAGATCCTGGCCGCGCACGTCCTGGTGTTCCTCGTGCTCGGTCACGAACCCCGAGGCGGTCGGGACCGTGCGCAGCACGTCGATCCGGACATCGCCCTCGTTGATCTGCTTCAGCTGCGCTGCGAACGCGGCGGGGCCTTGCAGCTGCATCCGCCACACGGGCATGTTCAGGTCGAAGAAGACGTCGGCCGAAAGGACCTCTTCAGCCGAGTCAGGACTCTCGAAAATATGAGCGAACCGCCGACTCAGCTCGTGCACGGCGCTCACGTCGGCCGATGGGTTTGCCGGCGCGGTGGTCATGACGCGAGCTGCTCCATCACGCCGGCGGCGTCCACGACGCCCCAACGCTCGACGATCTTGCCGTCCGCGAGCCGCCAGATCTCGATGCCCCGCACTTGCAACTGCTTGCCGGTGGCGGGCACGCCGAGGAATTCGCCGGTGTGGGTCCCCTGGAAGATCCAATTCTCGATCACCGTGTCGCCGATCGCCAGAAAGTCATCCTGCAGTGTGCTTCGGTCCGACAGGCCCCCGACCACCATCTGGCAGGTGTGCCGCTGTCCTTGCCGGCCTTGACCCTGGCCGGGCATGGGGTCGTGGTCGACACAGTCGTCGGCGACGACGTCGTCGACGACATCGACCTTGCCGGCGACGAAACCTTCCTGAGTGAGCCGCCGCACGGTGGCAACGTTCTGGTCCGACATTGTCCGTCCTCCTTGTCGCGTTTTGAAAACGGTACGGCCGGACTCGCGTTCGTGGCATCGGGCGGATCATGCAAAGTGGCACGTCACGCGACATGGGTAGTTCTGCGTAGGAGAACTCAGAGCTCGGAACTCAGACGAGGTCGTGCTGATACGCGTATGCGGTCGCCGCCGACCGAGACGACAGTCCGAGCTTGGTGAAGATGTTGCTGACGTGGCGGGCCACCGTCTTCTCGCTGATGAACAGGTCATCCGCGATCGCCCGGTTGGTCTTGCCCGTTGCCACCGACGCGAGCACCTGCACCTCGCGTGCGGTCAATCCACCCGCGGCCGCAACCGAGGAGATCCCGCACAGTTCCTCGACGCGGGCGAGCTCGGGCGCCGCGTCGAGCTGCTGCAACACCGACCGGGCGGCGTCGAGCTCCATTTCTGCGCTGTCGTCGTCGCCGAGCGCCCGGCACGCGAGCGCGATCAAGACTCGGACGCGGGCCGATTCGTAGGGCGCGTCGAGCTTCCGCCAACCGGCCCAGGCCTGGCGGAACGCGCCGAGCGCGGCTCGCACGTCGCCCTCGGCGAGCAGCACCGCTCCCGCGCAATTCTCGGCCAGCGTTCGTAGGAAGGGCGCGTTCATCTCGGCGGCAATCGTCGACAGCTCATCCGCGCCCGCGCGCGCCGCGGCGACGTCCCCGGCGGCCAGAACGATCTCCACGTAGGCGCCGAGAACCCGCGCGCGCGCGATGGGATCGTGCGCTTCATCGACGACGCGACGGATCGCGGCGTCCGCGGCATCAACGTTGCCCTGAGTCAGTCGCAGCAGGGCGAGACCCGGTTGCGGTTCGCGTCCGAGCTCGTTGGCCCGACGGTACGCCGCCTCCGCCTTGTCGAACTCGCCGCGCACGCGGTGCAGCTCCGCGCGTTGGTAGAAGGCGGCGCCGACTGCCGGCTCGTCGGTGAGCCGCTCACAGGCGCGTACCGCTTCCTCCATCGCGTCGGGCCACGCGCCGTGGAGCAGCATGATCTCGGAGCGATGCACGAGGCACTGGCCGCGGTAGAGCACGAGGTCGGGCTGCGACTCGCACCAGTGGCTCAGTGCCGCCGTCCATTCGTGCACCCGCCGCAAATCGAACAGCTCCTGGCACGCCTCGATGACCGTGCAGTACACGTCGCCGACCGCGATCGGCGACACCTCCCGCGCGGTGACGGCAACCATGGCCTCGTCCAGCAGGCCGACCCCCTCGGCGACCTCGCCCATATAGATCAGGCACCGGCCCACGCCCACCCGGGCCAGTGTCACCAGCTCCGCGTCACCGAAGCGATCACCGATCGTGACGGCCTCCGTGAACGCGGCATGTGCGGTGGCGCCGTCACCTTCGAAGATGGCACGCAGCGCGACCGGATAGCGCAGGTATCCCTGCTCGACGCATTCGAGGCCGGCGTCATCGAGGAGACGCTGCGCACGGTCGACCCACCCGCCACCGCGGGCCAAGTCACCCTTGTTCAGCAGACCGAACGCCAACCAGAACGCGCAACGAGCCGCGCGCGCGACATCGCCGAGGCGGACGCACTCGTGGTGTGCTCGCGTCCACGCTTCGACGCTGTCCTCGCCCCGACCGACCAGGTACGCCGCTACCGCAAGCCGCTCCCAGTCGTCGACCTCGAGCAGATGCTCGACATCCACCGCCGCCAAGTGCCGGCATGCATCCGCCCAGGCCTGGCGCTCGAACGCCTCCCGTCCCTGAACGATCGCACCGCTCACAGTGAGAGTCTCGCCCATTCGCGCGGACCGAGAGAAGCCACGCCGTAGCAATATGACACGAACGTGGAGAGAAGGCTCGGCGAAGGCATAGGAGCACACATGCAACTCACGGGTACCGGCATCTGGTCGGCGCAATTGCGCTACGGCGACTCGGACGCGATCGCGGCGGCGGCCAACGAGCTCGAGGAGCTCGGTTACGACGCGATCTGGATACCCGACGTCGGCGGCGACGTGCTCGGATCCGTCGAGGCCCTTCTGCGCTCGACCTCGCGCATGGTCGTCGCGACGGGGATTCTCAACGTCTGGATGCAGGATCCCACCGAGGTCGCGCGGCGACGCGCGTCGTGGAGCAACGATTGGCAGCGCCGCTTCCTGCTCGGTCTCGGAGTGAGTCACGCGCCGCTGATCGACCACGGGCACCCCGGTCGGTATCAGAAGCCGCTCTTGAAGATGGTCGAGTTCCTCGACGCGCTCGACGGTGCCGAGGCTCCGTTCCCGGCCGATGCGCGCGTGCTCGCAGCACTACGACCGAGAATGCTCGGGCTCGCCCGCGCTCGCACCGCGGGCGTGCATCCGTACTTCGTGCCCCCCGAGCACGTCGCCAGGGCGCGCGAGATACTCGGCCCCGCCGCGATGATCGGCGTCGAGCTGGCCGTGGTGCACGACCGAGATCCCTCGACCGCGCGCGCAACCGCCCGCAGACACACCGCTATCTATGTGACCTTGCCGAACTACACGAACAACCTGCGCGACTTCGGTTTCGACGAGGACGACTTCGCCGGGAACGGCAGCGACCGGCTCGTCGACGCGATTGTGGCGTGGGGAGGTCTCGACGCGATCGCGCAGCGGGTGTCCGCCATGCGCGACGCGGGCGCCGACCACGTGTGCATCCAGGTGATCCGACCCGACGACGAGATGCCTCGCGGGGATTGGCGCGAGCTCACGGCGGCGCTCATCGAGAGGTGACACCCGGCAGTTCGGGAAGGTCGTCTCGCGGAAACGCCCACGTCGGCGCGTCGGCCGGTCCGGCGCTCACGGGTGCGCGAACGACGGCGCGCCGTCGACGGTGAAGGCGAGATCGTCGACGTAGCAGTACCACCAGTCCTCGCCGGGTTCGTACGACTGGATGAGCGGATGGTGCTGCGCGGCGAAGTGCGCGGTGGCGTGCCGGTTCGGCGAGTTGTCACAACAGCCGATGTGGCCGCACGACATGCACATCCGCAGGTGAACCCGCCGGCCGCCGATGCGCAGGCAGTCTTCGCATCCTTGCCTCGACGGTGAAACGTCCGCCACCGTGTCGAGGTGTGTGCAGGCCTGAGCCATCAGGGAGTCACCTCGAGCGCCGCTCGGTCCCATCCTGCGAGCTCGGCCGCGGCCTCGTAGGTGCTCTCGAAGAACGAGAGCAAGAAGGCGTCGGGATCGCCGGCGGTGCGGACCGCGGCGTACGGGAGGACGAACTCCCCCATCGCGTCGTCGTAGTAGGCGGCGTCGGGCAACACCGGCCAGGCGGCGAAGCCGTCGGGCTTCGGATAGGCGTAGGAGTAGAAGGAGCCCTCGGCGCTTCCGTTCGGCCAGTAACCGCAGCTGCTGACCTCGTGGCTGTAGGCGAGCTCCTGGACCCAATCGGCGCAGTGCGGCACGCCGCCCGGATGCCTGGGCGCCCTCCGGCCCGAGAAGCGGGTCACGGCGAGATCGGGTCCGCCCCAGAAGAAGTGCACCGGGCTCGCCTCACCCAGGAAGCGCCCGCGGAAGCGCGTCATCACCTGGTGGACGCGCAACAGCGCCAGCCAGAACCTGTGCACCGCCGCCGCGTCGTAGGCGTGATGCTTCTCGTCCTGCGCGAACGGGATGGACTCAAGCACCTCGACCGGGCGGGGCAAGATCGTCACGTGCACGCCGAGTGCGCCGAGCGCGTCCATCGTGGCTCCGTAGAAGCTCGCGACCGAACGCGGCTCGAGGACCACCTGACGGTTCCGGCCGTCCGACGCGCGCAGATGGAGCACGTGGTCGACGAAATCGAACTCGATCTCGAGGTCGGTCGAGCCTGCGTGCATCAGCGATGTTGTCAGTCCGCGCGCCGACACGTAGAGCGGAACCTGCCACCAGTGATTGACCATCGGCTCCAACGCCATGCGGATCTTGCCGACGACCTGCGTCCACATGTGGAACGTGTCGCGGGTGTCCTCCCACGCCGACAGCGTGAGCTCCGGCCCACTCAGGTGCCGCGGCGTCGATGCGAGTGTTCGGTGACATCACCGGCTGGGAACCATCACCACGGCGTCAGATCGTACGGTCGCTTCCACCGATTCGCCTCATCGCGGCGCGCGCTGCATACGATGCGCGCGCAACGAGCTGAGGAACGCCGGGCTGAGGAACGTGCGGCGCGCGCCAGTCCAGTGGGCCGGAAGCACGAAGTCGGACGAAAGCTGAGGAGGTCGCTATGCCGGCAAGAGGAAGCGCGGAGTGGAAAGGCGATCTGCCGACCGGTACAGGCACGTTCACGGCCGGTGACACCATCAGCGGCGGATATACGTTCAAGTCACGCTTCGAAGACGGACCGGGCTCCAATCCGGAGCAGTTGATCGCAGCTGCGCACGCCGCATGCTTCTCGATGGCGCTCTCCAGCGCCCTTGCTCAAGCCGGCAATCCGCCCGACTCGGTGCACACCGACGCCACGGTGACGCTGCGACGCGTTGACGACCGCCCGACGATCACCAAGATCGAGCTGGTCACTGTCGGACGAGTGCCCGGGCTCGACGAAGCGACGTTCGTCGAGCTGGCCCAGGCGGCGAAGACCGGGTGCATCGTGAGTAGAGCGTTGGCCGCCGTGCCCGAGATCACGCTCGAGGCAACGCTTGCACAATGACGATCAGTCGCCTTGGTAGCCGGCGGGCGGGCCCTCTTGGCGACCAAGGGTTGGCTCGAACGCGGCGGCGTACGCCTCGAAGCGCGGTCGCCACGCGTCCGGTGCCGGATCGAGTCCGGCCAGGCGGTCGAGGCACCCTTCCCAGCCCGCGGCATTTCGGGCCGCGATGCCCGCGGGCAGCTCATCAACGAGGACCAAGCGCGTCCCGCCACCCTCCGCAGACAACTCGAAGCGCAAGATCTCTTCGCCCCAGCTGTACGCGAGAACGTTCGGCTCGTCGACGGCGAGAACGCGGCCTGTGAGCGTCATGTCGATCACCTCCGGCGGGAAGTGAAAGGCGATCGTGGCGCCGACGTCCCATCGTCCGCCCGCCACGACCACGTCGCACGGGAACCAGGACCGAAGCTGCTCGCGATCGGTGAGCGCGCGCCACACGACCGAGGGCGGGTCTTCAAGAAGGCGCTCGAGCCGCACGGCCGGCCGGGACCCGTCAGTGAGCAGCGTGCCGTCGTTCATGTCGGCCTCCTTCGGTCGAGGTGCTCTTCGAGTCGATCGAGATGCTTCGTCCACAGTTGCCGGTAGGACGCCAGCCAGTCATCGAGCTCGGCCAACGGCTCCGGCCGGATGCGGTAGATGCGGCGTTGGGCGTCGGCACGGGCCTCGACCAGTCCCGCTTGCTTGAGCACGCGCAGATGCTTCGACACGGCGGGCTGGCTCAGATGAAGGTGCTCGACCAACTCCCCGACCGGTCGTTCTCCGTCTCGGAGCAGGTCCAAGATGGCCTGCCGGCTGGGCTCGCCCAAGACCTGGAGGGCGGTGAGGGTCGGCACCGACCTAGTATCCCTCCCTGGTTATATATCTGTCAAGGCATCTAAGTTGGACCACGTTGAGGCAATACCAACGCGACTTCGTTTGCCATAACGAGATGAACCCGGCTGGACTGCCCGCTCGCGGGACCACTTCACCTTCCCAGTGGGTGAGGTCCGCCTTCGACGATGCCTCCCACCACCCGCCGGGAGGCATCGTCGCGTCCGGCACGACTACACGAGCTCCGCGCACTCGCCCTGGTCGAGTGCAGCGGTCCGGCTATGCCGGCAAGGCCGCCGCCCAGCACGTGGCCTGGTCGTGGCAGCTCGCGAGGGCCGTCACGATCTTGTGCAACTCGGTCCGCTGGGCCGCGGTCAGCTCCGCCGCGATGTTGCGCAGCTCGAACGGATCGTTCTTGATGTCGTAGTACTCGGTCTCGCGCTGGCGGTCGTCGTATTCGACATAGACGGCTTCTACCGGACCGCGGAAACCCGGCAGGTGCTCGGTCGAGATCCGGATCGCCTCGTAGGTCGTCGGGTTGCCGCCGCCGCCCTCGAAGTCGAGGTCCGCGGGATCTCGGTTGCCGCCGTGGTGCTCGACGAGCGCGACGGTGCGCCACGGCAGCGGAGAAGCGGAGGGGTGGAGGAGTGGTAACAAGCTGTGCCCGTCGATCGAGGTAGCGGGCGTGCCACCCGCGAGCTGCACGAACGTGGGATATAGGTCGATGTTCTGCACGACCTGCGGGACGACCCGGTCGGCCGGCACGCCCGGGCCGGCGACGATAAGCGGAACCCGGATGTCGGTGTCGAACGCCGTCTGCTTGCCGCGGTTCAGTCGGTGTTGACCAAGGTGGTAGCCGTTGTC
Organism: Acidimicrobiia bacterium; assembly: GCA_038213435.1. Classification (GTDB taxonomy): domain Bacteria; phylum Actinomycetota; class Acidimicrobiia; order IMCC26256; family PALSA-610; genus PALSA-610. The sequence goes on along the minus strand of JBBQTI010000002.1, from coordinate 157,376 downwards.
GGAGCTGAAGACGATGTAAGTGTTCTTCGCGAGATCCTCGGCGGCCAGCGTCGCTTGCGTGTCGGCGACCAGTTTGTCGATGGCCTCCACGGCCTGCGCTCGCTTGCGGTAGCTCGCGTCGATCGTGGCGATCTGCTTCGGTCCCAACGGGCTTCTCTGACCGAGCCACGCGGGCGGGTTGACGTTGTTGGTGTTGAACGAAGCGTCCCTCGGCTGCGTGAGCCCCGGGAAGTCGTTGGCGTTGCGCGGCGCGGGCGTGTAAGGCGCGTGCGGCGCGAACGTCGCAACCTCGATCACGAACGGCTTGCCCGCGGCGCGCTTGATGAACGACTGGGCGTCCGAGTTGAGGACGTCGACGCCGTACTTGTCCCGCCCCGTGTAGCGGTCGAACGTGCCGTTGTCGTTGAGGGCGAAGTTGAACTCGGCATACCCGGTGCTGTTGCTGACGTGCCAGTCCGACCAGCCGGGCGGGACGGGGGCCGTCTTGGGCTTCAGCGGGTCGCCGTATCCGTTCAGGTACTTGCCGAGCATCGAGGTCGCGTAGCCGGCCCGCTGCAGCGCCACCGCGAAGGTCTTGGTGTCCAGGCCCTCGGACTGGAACTTCTGGAAGCCACCATCCGCCGGCAGGTTCGTCGCGACGTTGGTGTCGTGCGGGAAGAGTCCGGTGAAGATCGTCGAACGCGAGGGACAGCACAGCGAATTGGCGACGAAGTAATTGCTGAACGTCTCGCCCTGGCGCTGGAGCTGGACGATGTGTGGCGCGAATCGTTCATTGATCAGGTTCCAGGACAGGTCGTCGGCCAGGATGAAGACGATGTTCGGGCGATTGACAGCCGTTGCGGTCGAGGAACTCGTGGGCGACGTTCCCGAGGACTTCGATCCGCTGTCGCACGAACTGGCAACGAGCGCGAGCGCGGCAATGACCCCGATGCTCCGGAGGCATCGCCTCGTCCTGTTTGCCGGGAACGCGCGTGGCACGTATCGCTGGTCGGACGGGTGCGTTCAACCGACGTCTTCGATGACGTCGAGGTTGTAGAAGGTGGGCGGCCCGTCGCCGAGGGCCATCATTCGCTGTGAGAACTCTGCCGTGACGGGCAGCTTCGAGTTCTCCATCGCCGACTCGTACGAGTCGAAGAACACGATGTTGAAATATCGACCCGGGTTGTCGCGGTCTTCGCACATCACCCGCCGGCGTGTTCTGCTGTCGCTGCCGGCGGCCGCCTCCCACTCGTCACCGACCTTGCGCATCTCGTCGAACTTCGACGTGCGGAACTCGATGATCTGAACGAATGCCATGCCGTGACCTCCTGGTCATGAGTCGAGCTGCCGCGAAGGTAACGCCCAACCCCTCGGGGATGCGAGCACGCGCACCGCCGCGGACCGGCGTGCCCGTCTAAACCGGTTCGTATCCCGTGGCGGGAGTGCCGGGGGGATGCACCTCGGCGTCATGTGACAGCCAGAGCAGGACTTCGCCCTCGAGACCGTCGGGATCCCGGAAGAAGATGCTGTGCGCACGTCCGAAGTCGGTGACGAACCCGTCGCTCGCGCCGTGCGCGACGAGGCGCCGCCGGATCTCGACAAAGGCTTCTCGGTCGGCTGCTTGCAAACCGACGTGGTCGATCGGGCCGTGCCCGAACATCGAACCACGGGCAAGATCGGGCGCGCCGTCGCCGTGCATCTCGAAGACGTTGAGCTCGGTGCGCGGACCGATGTCGACCATGGTCAGGGTTCCCGGGCCGATCTGTTCGCGGTGCGAGACCGTCGCATCGAAGACCTCTTGATAGAACCGCACGAACCGCTCGGTGTCGTCGGTGATGACCGCGACATGGTTCACGCCGGCGAGCAACATGGTTCCTCCTTCGCCTCGGACTGACGAAGATTATGGTCCGCAGCGCAGGACACGCGACCGGACGGGAGTGAGCGTGCAATCGAACGACGAAGGTACGCCGGCGCGCGGGCTTGCGGCCCTGCTCGACCTCGAGGTCCTCGACCGTGACCTGTTCCGCGGTGGGAACGAGGAGGGCGCGGGCGCTCGCATGTCGCTCTACGGCGGCCAGGTTGCCGCGCAGGCGCTGCGCGCCGCGGGTGCCACGGTGCCGGCCGAGCGGTTGCCGCACTCGCTGCACGGTTACTTCCTTCGGCCCGGCCGAGTCGACCGTCCCGTCATCCTTCACGTCGATCGCGACCGCGATGGTGGTTCGTTCTCGGCGCGCCACGTTCGAGCGGTCCAGGACGGTGAGGTCATCTTCTCGATGGTTGCGTCGTTTCATGCGCGCGAACAAAGCGCGACCTTCGACGCGGTTCCGACGCGCGGCGGTCCGGATGCGACGACGCTTCCGGCGCGTCCCTCGCCGTTTCTCGTCGAGGTCCGAGAGGTAACGCCGACGCGCATCGGCGACGGTCAGGTTCGGCACTCCGATTCTCTGTGGGTTCGGGCGTCGACGCCGCTTCCCGACGATCCGCTGGTGCACGCCTGCGCGGTTGCCTACGTCTCCGACCTCGGGTCCGGGTTCGGGCAGGTCGAGGTCCCCGGCCTGCCGGCCGGCGGACCGAGCATCGATCACAGCCTCTGGTTCCACGAACCGATCCGCGCCGACGAATGGATGCTGCTCGAGCTGTGGCCGTTGAAGGCGACCGGCTCGCGCGGCGTCTACAGCGGTTCCCTTCGTAGCGCCGACGGCCGTCTCGGTGTTCTCCTCACCCAGGAAATGTTGCTACGCGACCGCAAACTCGAGCCCGCGATGCTCCGTCGCATCGCCGAATACCTCGGCGTCACCCCGGATACCGAGTAGACGCGTCTTTGCCGCGGTCGTGCTCATGGATCCGACCATGTGCGCCAACGTTCAGTCGAGCAGCGCGGGAAAGTGATGGGCCGCGGAGCGCGCGATCCCGGCGCCGATGCGGTCGCCAATGACGACGCTTTCGTCGACGAGGCGAGCGGCGCGATCGCAATCGCCGGTTCGGTTGCGCGCGCGCAGTCCGCACGCGCCGAACAGCCGGGTGTACATCCGGAGCACGGGCGAATCCATCTCTTCGCACATGCGGAGCGCGGTGTCGAGGAGCCCGTCGAGCGCGTCGGCGTACCCCGCCATCGGGGCAATGGCGGCCATGCACGCCTCGGTCGGTCCCGACAGGATGATGTTGCCGAACAGCTGCCCTCGCCACGGATCCATGTATTCGTACGCGATGCGCGTCCATCGTGACGGCACCCCGAGCGCGCCTTCTACGGCTGCGAAGGCGGCCGCGTAAGCGAGGGCGGAGTCGGGGACGCCTCCCATCTCACTCCATGGTGAATACGGTGACGCGCCGAGCCCGTCGACCGTCCGGGACGCGCGCTCCGGTTCCCCGGCGACCGCCAGCTCCATCAGGGTCTGCGTCAGTCGGATGCTCGGGTAGTGCGGTGGCACACGCTCGCACAGCGTCCGTGCTTCGCGCAGGGCCGCCGGATCAGCCCGATCGACGAGTGCGCCGACGCGCATCACCGCGTGGAAGAACTCGGTATCGGGAATGCCGGCTTCGATGCCGATCTCGCGACTCCGCTCGACCAACGCGTCCGATCCGTCGAGATCGCCGGCCAAGCGGACCAGTGCCGCGTCCTCCCAGGTCGCGATCCATTCGAACTGGGGTTGTGCGAGCGTGCGCGAGATCTCGGCCGCGGCCCGAACCATGGTCCGCGCGCCTTCGAGATCGCGCGATGAGACGCGCCAGAAGCAGCCGTAGGCGCGCGCCATGAATCGCAGGTTGGGATCGCCCAACTCGTCGGCGAGCCGCTCAAGCTCCTTCCCGTCGGCACATCGTTGCTCGAGGCCCTCGTGGCCGAGGACGACGTTGTGGCGTCCGGCGAGCACCACGGCGAGCGTGTAGGGATCGCCGTGGGCGCGCGCGATCGTCAGCGCTTCCTCTGCGAGCGCAACCCGGTGGGTGCGGTCGGGTTCGTACAGGTTCTCCACCGCCAGGCGGACGAGCAGGAGCGCGCGGGTGTTGGCGTCGGCGGCGCCGACCGCGGCGACTGCGGCTTCGAGCGCGGCCACCCGTTCGGTGTCGATTCCCGTCGTGTCGCTCTGCCATCCCCTTCCGTTGGCCAGCGCGGCCGTGGCCATGCGGGGTCCGTCGCCGATGCGCTCGGCCAGCCGGCCTGCGTCGAGCAGCACCTGACGATGGGTTGGGTCGCCGATGCGCCGGAGCGCCTCCCCGGTCATGGTCGTCGCGTCGATCCGCGCTGCGTCGGATGCACCGGCGTCGTCGAAGAGGTCGGCCGCCTGCGCGAGCCATTGCAGGGCCTCGCGATCGGCGAACTGCGACAGCGCCCGCTCGGCCGCGGCGACCGAAGCCCCGAGCGCACGTCCTGGTTCGGTTCCGGCTTCGTACCAGTGGCGGGCGAGTGCGGCGCGATAGCGGTCGAGGTGGTCGGCGCGCAGGCGCTCGATCGTCTCGGCCAGCGCGCGGTGGAACCGCAAGCGTCGAGCGGTCGGGATCTCGTCGAGCAGTGTCTGCTGTACGAGCGCGTGCGAGAAGCGGTAACGCACCGGATGGCCACCGAGCTCGTCGAGGAGACCGGCAACGCGTGCGGCTTCGAGCGCGTCGATGACGGTCTCCTCGTCGGCGTCGGTGATCGCGACGAGCACGTCGAGCTCGAAGTCCTGCCCGGCGACCGCCGCGCCGTGCAGCACTGCGTCGCAGGCATCCGGGAGCGCGCTCAGCCGCTGGCCGACGACCTCCTTCACCCCTTCGGGAATCCCGACTTCCTCGATGCTCACGTCGGAACGCCACACGCCGTCGGCGTCCTGGTAGATCGCGCCGCGTTCGGCGAGGCTCACGAGCACCTCGATCGCAAAGAACGGATTGCCGCCCGTCTCCGCGTGGAGCGCGCCCGCGAGCTCACGCGACTGCTCATTGAGCTCCTGGCCGGACGCGCGCTCGACGAGGTCGGCGACGCCGGAGTGGTCGAGGCCGTGCAACGCGATGCGTTCGACGCCCTCGGTGCGGCGCAAGTGCGCGAGCAGCGCGCCGAGCGGATGCGTGCGGTCGATCTCCGTATCGCGGTACGTGCCGATCACCAACAGGTTCAAGTCGCGTTCGCAGCCGAGCACGTGCCGAAGCATGTGCAGCGTCGGCTCGGCCGCCCAGTGCAGGTCGTCGAGGACGACGAGCGTCGGCGCGATCTGCGATTGCGCTTCGAGCCAGCCCGCGATCGCCTCGAACAACAGGTACCGCTCGGTCTCCGGATCGCTGGTCGTCGGCGACAGGCCGGGGAGGCGCTGCCCCAGCTCGGGCACGAGTCGGCACAGCTCTCCCGCGCCCGGGCCGAGCCACGTCGCCAACTGCTCGTCGGGCGCGTGGCCGACGACGTGCGCGAGCGCTTCGACGAACGGTTGGAACGGCACACCGAGCCCGTCGTCGCAGCGGCCGAGCAGCACGAAACCGCCGTCGAGATCCACCGCGCGTCCGAGCTCGGCCGCCAGGCGCGTCTTGCCGACACCGGGTTCGCCCGCGACGAGGACCGCGCGGCGCGCGCCCGCGGCCGCTTCCTTCCACGCGATCCCCACCTGCTCGTACTCTTCGTCACGGCCGGCCAGCGAGAAGCGGGGCGCGATCGAGAACGCCCGCGGCAGCGGGAGGTGCGCGATCCGGACCTCGAGCGGCGCCCACTCCACCTCGCACGCGGCGAGCGGCTCGGGAAGGCCCTTCAGGTCGAGCTCGCCCTTCGGCCGCAGCGTCACCTCGGCACGGCTCCCGAGCAGCACCCGCACGACGTCGGCCACGAGCACCTGCCCCGAGGCTGCGGCCGAGCACAGCCGCGACGCCTCGACGACGGGCGTGCCGAACCAGTCGTCGTCTTCGAACGTGGCCTCACCGACCGAGATGCCGACGCGCAGCGCGAGCGGGAGCTGGCGCGTGCGGGCGAGCACGTCGATCCGTTGCTGCATGCCGCATGCCGCGCGCACGGCGTCGGCGTTGCTGGTGAACGAGACCATCAGGCCATCGCCGAGGTTCTTCACCTCGGTGCCGCGGTAGGCCGTGACCTCCGCCCGCAACGCGTCGAAGACGTCGTGGCGCACGCCGTCGGCCGCCGCGTCGCCGAGATGGGACGTGAGCGCGGTCGACTCGACGAGGTCGCAGAAGAGGAGGGTGACGGTCGCGGTAACCAAGGTCCTACCCTTCGGGGGTAACGGGCGCGTTCTCGATCAGGTGCGTCACAGCGTCTCCAAAAGTCTTTGGCCTCGGGGAACGACGCCGAACGGTCCGGTCATGCCGAGCTCTTCGCCGAGGGCGACGGCGGTTTCGGCGTGTCCGCGCGCGGCCGAGGCGTCGCCGCGGTCGGCGAGGACGCGCGCCCACCAGAAAAGGGACCGGGCCAGATTGGCGCGCGAGCCGGCGCGTTCGCACAGTGCGATCGCGGCGGCGAAGTGGCGGTCTGCGTCGTCGGCCCGGCCGAGCGTCGCGGCGATCACCGCGAGCCCGAGGTCGTTGGCGTCGGTGATCGTCTGTCCGCTCCAGTTGAACGTGCCGGCGAAGGGACCGAGATGCTCGTAGAGGTAGTGCAGGACTTCGGCGGGTGGCCGCAGGTCGTAGGTGAAGCGCCCGAGCGCGCACAGCGTGACGGCGTACTCGAGGTCCGGCGGGACGTTCGCGCAGTTGTTGTCGGTGAGCCAGGCGAAGTGCGGGCGCGCCTCGTCGAGTCGATCGGTCTCGACGAGGGCGCCGGTGTACACGAGGCGCAACAACGGGATGTCGGGTGTCGACTCCGAAAGGGCGGCGAGGGTCGGCACCATCTCGTCGAGCCGGCCCTGCGCGCGGCGGATCTGGTAAAGCTGGCCGCCGACGACGACCAGGACGGCGTTCTCGGGGACATCGGCGCGGTGGCCCAGGTCGACTGTCTGCGCCGCGAACTGCTCGGCCCGGTCCAGGTCGCCGTGGTGCTCGGCGCGGTGAGTGGCATCGTTGTTGGCCACCCAGTCGGAGAGGGGGCGGCGCAGCGTGCCGTAGATACGGGCGGCCGCGTCGAGCTTCGCTTCGAACGTCGCCCGGTCGCCGCGGCACGCGGCGTAGTACGCGCCGTCGTGCAGCGCGTCGGCGAGCCGGGCGGTGTTGCCCATGTCGAGGGCCACTGATTCGCCTTCGTCGGTCAGGGCTTGCAGCTCGTCGAGGAAGGGCGTGGAACCGTCCATGAGCACCCAGCCGCGCGCCAGCACCAACGCGAGCGCTTCGGGGTCGCGGGTTTCGCGCGCGAACGTGAGCGCTTCGCGCGCGAGGCCCATACGTCGTGCCACTTCGGGTCCCCACTGCAATTGGATCGCGAGCCCGATCAGCAGCCGAACGCGCAGCCCGGTCGGTTCGTTGCCGATGGCTTCGAGTGCCTCTTCGAGCAGGCTCACAAGTTCCGGGTCGACGCTCGTGCTCGATGGCACGGTGGAGAGGATCATCGCCGCGCGGGCGAGCCGTTCGGCGTCGCTCGTCGCACGGGCGCTCGCCGCCGCCGCGTATGTCGCGTCCCAGCGGCGCTCGTCGCCTCCGTTGTTCAATGCGGTGGCGAGCGCGAGCTGGAGGTCGCAACGAAGGCCCGGATCGTCGTCGTCGACGAGCTCGAGCGTGCCGAGCGCACGTTCGAAGTGGTGCGCGGCGGCCTCGAACGCGAGCTCGCTGTCGGCGTGCTCGCCGGCCCGCCGGCAGTAGTCGACGGCCTTGGCGGGATCGCCGGCGAGCGCGCCCTCGACGAATTGATATGCGAGCTCGTCGAGGTGCGCGTCGATGTTTCGCTCGTAGCGCGCCTCCAGCGCTTCGCCGATCCGCCAGTGCATCCGCACGCGGCGGTTCGTCGTGAGCTCCTCGTACAGCGCGGAACGTACGAGTGCGTGCGCGAACGTGTAGCGGCCGACGGTGCCGGGTACCTCGCGTACGATCGAGGCGACTGCAGCCTCGTCGAGCGCGTCGAACAGCTCGTCACCCGTCGGGCCACCGGCGGCCTCGATCGTCGCCAGGTCGAACGTCGCACCGATCACCGCGGCCACGGCGAGGGCGCGATTCGCGGTCTCCGAAAGACGCGAGAGCCGGCGGCCGAGAACTTCGCGGATGCCTTCCGGGATACCGACTTCTTCGAGCGTCATGTCGCTGGTCCACCGGCCGTCGCGCTGCACGATCGCGCCCGACTCCGCGAGGTGGCGCAGGACCTCGCCGACGAAGAACGGGTTGCCCTGCGTCTCCGCGAAGACGGCCTGCGCGAGCGCGACACCGGGCTCGTCGAGGTCGTGGCCGGCGGCCGCTTCCATGAACGACGCGACCTCCGACGGCCCGAGCCCGCCGAGGTCGACCCGGTCGACGCCGGCCTGGCGCCGGAGGTCGGCGAGCACGTCGGCGAGCGGATGCGTCCGGTCGAGATCGGTGTCGCGATACGTCGCCAGCACCAGCAGTCGCATCGGTGACCCCGAACGAAGGATGTGCCGCAACAAGAGCAGCGACGGCTTGTCGGCCCAGTGGATGTCGTCGAGCACGAGGATCACCGGGTCCGTGTGCGACATCGCAGCGAGGAAGTCGCTTACCGCTTCGAACAAGCGGTGTCGCTCGGTCTCGGGATCGGTCTGCACCGGCGCCGCGAGCCCCGGAACGCGTGAAGCGAGGTCGGGCAACACGCGCGTCAGCTCGCCGCCGAGCGAACCCAGCTCGGCCTTGACGCGGTCTGCGGGCACGCACGCGACGTAATGCCGCAACGCTTCGGCGAAGGGCTCGAACGGAACGCTGAGCTCTTCGTCGCAACGACCCCACAGCACGGTCGTTCCCAACTCGTGCGCGTGCCGCACGAGCTCGCTCACGAGACGCGTCTTGCCGATACCAGGCTCGCCGGACACCAGCACCGCGCGCCGCGCGCCCTCGGCGGTCTCCTTCCACGCCGCGAGCACCGTGTCGTAGACCTCGTTACGTCCGGCGAACGGGAACGTCGGCGAGAGCTCCACGAATACGGGGAGCGGCACCGTCGTCGAATCGACGGGTGCGCGCCACTCGACCTCGCACACCGTGAGCGGCGCGGGCAATCCCTTGAGCTCTCGACTGCCCAAAGGAATCACGTCGAACTCGGTGCGCGAGCCGGCGAGGGCACGTACGAGGTCACTGACGAGGATCTGGTCGGGCGTTGCCGCCGCGCACAGGCGGGACGCCTCGACGACGGGGGTGCCGAACCAGTCGCCGTCCTCCAACGTTGCATCGCCGACACTGATGCCGACACGCATCTCGAGCCGTCGTCCTTCGAGGCGCCGGTTGTGACGCTCGACCGCGCGCTGCATCGCGACCGCGCCCGCCAGCGCGTCAGCCGCTCCCGGATACGACACCATCAACGCGTCGCCGATCGTCTTCACCTCGGTGCCGCCGGTCGCGGCGACCGCTTCGCGCAACGACGCGAAATGATCGCGGCGCAACTCGTCGGCTGCGGCGTCGCCCACCTCCGACGCGTGCTCGGTCGAGCCGACGAGGTCGGTGAACAAGATGGTGATCAGCTCGGCGTTCATCCGAGCGACTCCAGGAGCGCTCTACCTCGAAGAACGACGCCGAACGGTCCGTCCATGCCGAGCTCTTCACCCAGTGTGACCGCGATCCCGGCGTGCTCGCGCGCCGTTTCTGCATCACCGCGGTCGGCGAGCACGCGGCTCCAGTCGAAGTGGGTGCGGGCCGTCCAGCAGCGGGCCCCCGCCTTCTCGCAGAGCGCGAGGGTGGCGGCGAAATACCGATCGGCGTCGTCGTGGCGACCGAGCGCGGCGGACGTCATCGCGAGGCCGAGATCGTTGGGACCGCTGATGCCTACGCCGCTCCAGTTGAAGAACCCGCTGAAAGGGAGTAACCGGTCGAAGATCGATCGCAGGACGGCCTCGGGCGGTTGCACCCGATACGCCATGCGCGCGAGGCCGTCGAGCGCCACGGCATATTCGACGTCGTTCGGCACGTTGGCGCAGTCGTCGGCGGCGAGCCACATGAAGTGGCTTCGCGCGTCATCGACGCGGTCACTCTCGACGAGCGCGCCTGCGAGCGCGACGTGCCACACCGGCGCGCCCGGCTGTGACTCGACGAGTCCTTCGAGTGTGCCGACGAGCTCGTCGGGGCGGCCCTGCTCGAGACGGATGTAGTAGAAGAGACCCCCGACGAAGGCGGAGATCACGTCGTCGGCGAGATCGGCCCGCTGGGCGAGCTGCATGCCCTCGATCGTGAGCCGTTCCGCATCGGCGAGCCGGCCGTCGTACTCGGCGAGCGCGGCTTCGCGCCAGAGACGAAGCGCGTTGGCTGCGGGCTGGCGGAGCTGGTCGACGAGCCGGACGTAGGCATCGAACCGGCGATCCATCTCGGCGCGGTCGCCGAGCATCGCCGCGATCCACGCGGCAAAGTTGTGCACCTCGAGCAACGCGCCCGTGTTACCGGCCTCGACGGCTACCGCCTCCGCCTCCTCGTTGAGCGGGATGAACTCGGTGTGCCACGGGCGAGAGCCGTCGAGCAGTGCCCAGCTGCGCCCCAGCACATGAGCGAGCGCTCCGGGATCGCGCGTGGCGCGCGCCATCTCGACCGCTTCTCGAGCGAGCGCCACGCGCCGCTCGCCCTCGGAGCTCCACTGAATCTCTACTGCGAGGGACGCGAGGAGGCGGGCACGCGCGGGCGAGGGCTCGGGCGGCAGTGCGGCGAGAGCCTCGTCGAGCAGGGCGACGAGCGCGTCGTCGACCATGCCGGCACGCGTCGCGCCCGTGCTCGTGCTCACGAGCACCAACGCAGCGCGCGCGAGCCGGTCGACGTCTCCCATCACACGCGCGGCCCGCGCGGCGTCGAAGACCACAGCGCGGCGGCGCTCGTCGCTCGCCAGCTGAAGCGCCTCCGCCCACTCGAGCATGAGGTCACACCGCACGGCCGACTGCGCGTCGTCGACGAGGTCGAGCGAGCCCATCGCCCGTTCGAAGTGCACGACCGCGGCTTCGAACGCGAGATCGTCCATCGCCCGTGCGCCGGCGCGCCGCGCGTAGTCGACGGCCTTCATGGGGTCGCCGGCGAGCGCGCCTTCGCCGAAGTGGTACGCCAGCTCGTCGAGATGCGCGTCGGTGCTCGACGCGAACCGCGACTCCAACACCTCCCCCACCTTCCAGTGCATTCGCACCTTGCGATTGGTGGTGATCTCTTCGTAGAGCGCGGACCGCATGAGCGCGTGCGCGAACGCGTACCGGCCCGCCGTCCCGCGCACTTCGCGAATCAAGCTGTGCTGGACGGCCTCGTCTAGCGCGTCGAAGAGCGCGTCGCCGCCCGGACCGCCTGCGGCCTCGACGGTTGCGAGGTCGAACGTCGGTCCGATCACGGCCGCGACCGCGAGCGCGCGATTCACGTCCTCCGACAGACGCGAGAGACGCCGCCCGATCACCTCGCGGATGCCTTCGGGGATGCCGACGCCCTCGAGGCCGGCGGTCCAGCGACCGTCGTGCTGCACGATCGCGCCCGACTCCGCGAGGTGGCGCAGGACCTCACCGACGAAGAACGGGTTGCCCTCGGTTTCGGTGTGCAGCATGTGCGCGAGCTCGAGACCGGGCGCGTCGAGGTCGTGACCCGCGGTCTTCGTCATGAGTCCCGCGATCTCGTCCTCGTCGAGACCCTGCAGGTCGAGGCGTTCGACGCCCGGCTCGCGACGCAGGTCGGCGAGGACCTCGGCGAGCGGGTGGCTGCGGTCGAGGTCGGTGTCGCGGTACGTCGCGAGCACGAACAAACGCATCGGGGTGGTCGAGCGCAGCAGGTGGCGAAGCAGCACGAGCGACGGCTTGTCGGCCCAGTGCACGTCGTCGAGCACGAGCACCACCGGATGCGCGGCCGACACCTCGGCAAGCAGATCGGCGACGCTGTCGAACAAACGGAAGCGCTCCGTGTCGGCGTCGGCGCGCACGGGCTCCGCGAGGCCGGGAACGCGCGCCGCGAGCTCCGGCACGATGCGCACCAACTCACCGCCGAGTGGTCCGAGCTCGGCGCGTACACGATCGGGCGGGCTCGCCGCGATGTAGATACGGAGTGCTTCGGCGAACGGCGCATACGGCGCGCCGAGCTCCTCGTCGCAGCGGCCCCACAGCACGATCGCGCCCCGCTCGTGGGCGATCCGCACGACCTCGGTGACGATACGCGTCTTGCCGATGCCGGGCTCACCCGACACCAGCACTGCGCGGCGGGCGCCCTCGACCGTGGCCTTCCACGTCGCGACCAAATTTTCGACGTGTTCGGCGCGACCGGCGAACGGGAAGGAGGGATCGGTGTCGACGCACACCGGGAGCGGGATCTCGGCGTCACCCGTCGTCGCGGCCTGCCACAGCACTTCGCACGCGCCGAGCGGCGCGGGCAGGCCCTTGAGATCGAGCTCGCCGAGCGACCGTAGCTCCAGGTCGGTGCGCGATCCCGCGAGCATGCGCACGATGTCGCTGACGAGGATCTGCCCGCCCTGGGCCGCCGCGCAGAGCCGGGAGGATTCGACGACGGGCGTGCCGAACCAGTCGCCATCCTCGAAGCTGGCGTCTCCCGCGCTGATCCCGACGCGCATCGAGAGCCGGCCTTCGCCGAGCTTGCGGTTGTGGCGATCGACCGCGCGCTGCATGGTCGCCGCACCCCCGAGCGCGTCGGCCGCGCCGGGGTACGACACCATCAGCGCGTCGCCGATGGTCTTGACTTCGGTGCCGCAGGTCGCGGCGATGGCCTCACGCAAGGACGCGAAGTGATCGCGGCGCATCTCGTCCGCCGCGACGTCACCCAGGTCGGACGCCAGCTCGGTCGAGCCCACGAGATCCGTGAACAGGATCGTGATCAAACCAGAAGTGCCCGGCATCGTCGTCAGGCCGCGCTTCGGCACACCGTCTGGGTCGTATCGACGAGCTTCACGGCACGCTCGTCGAAACCAACGTCGCTCACGAACCGACCCCCCGCGTCTCTGTGAGTGAACGCTACCCCGGGTGGCTCGCCGGCTTCATCTCTGCCTCGAGCAGGGGCGCCCGAGTGGAAGCACATCGTGCGCGTGTGCAGGTATCGCATCCTGAGATCATGCGCATCACCTGTTACAGGAGCGCGTCATCGCCATTCCGTCAGGCGGACCTTCTCAGAGGCTGCAAGCCGGCGCGGAGAGGTAGCGGCAGCAACGGAGAGCGTGAGGAAAGAAGTTCCTCGATAGCCGACGCCGGTACGGGCCGGGACAGCAGGAACCCTTGGCCACTCCGACATCCGATGTTCTGCAACCGGAGGAGCTGGTCGACCTCTTCTATTCCTTCGGCGACGGCGTCGAGCCCGAGCCGTCGCCCGAACTCGACGATCGCCTCCACGAGAGCGAAATCCGAGGCGTCGCCCTGATGGCCCGAGATGAAGGACCGGTCGATCTTGATGATGTCGACCGGGAGCGTGCGCAGGTACGCAATGCAGGAGTATCCCGTTCCGAAGTCGTCCAGTGCGACGCGCACACCCATCGAACGCAACGCGGCAAGAGTATTCGCCGCTCCGCCGGCAGTATCGGCGAACACTGACTCCGTGACTTCGACGACCAGGCGGCGGGGATTCAGCCCGGCCCGGCCGAGAGTGTCCGCAACGTGGCTCGCAAAGCTGGGTTCCTCCAGCTCACGCACTGAGGCGTTCACATTCAGCACGAGCTCTGGAATGTCATGGCGGCGCTGCCACGCACAGAGATCGTTCGCTCCGGTCTCGAGCACCCAGGAGCCGATGGAGGCGACCGCGCCCGTCTCCTCGGCGATGCCGATGAATGCAGACGGCGGCAACAGGCCGCGAGTCGGGTGCTGCCATCGGACGAGTGCCTCGACCCCCAACACTGCACCACTCGCCAGGTCGACCACGGGTTGGTAATCGACGACCAGCTCCCCCCGCTCGGCGGCGTTGTCCACGTCCGCCGTCAGCGAGACTCGCTCCGTCGCTGCATCATGGAGCGCGCTGTCATAACGCTCGATTCGGTTCTTGCCAAGGCGCTTGGCGGTGTACATGGCCTCATCGGCTTCGCGCATGAGTCCGTCGAGGTCGCTGCCGTCGCGAGACGTGGCGAGACCCACGCTGGCACCGACGTGCACGAGGGTTCCGTTCACCTCGACCGGTTCGGCGACGGTGTCAACCACCCGCTCGCCGACGGTCAGCGCATGAGCAAACGCTTCGGGACCCTGGAAAAGCATCGCGAACTCGTCGCCGCCGAGCCGTGCCACCAGATCATCGGACCGGACCACCTGCCGGAGCCGTTCGGCAATCACCTCGAGGAGGGCGTCACCGGCGGCGTGCCCGAGCGTGTCGTTCACGTCTTTGAAGTCGTCGAGGTCGAGGTAGAGCAGGGCAACATCACCCGCGCGGTCTTCGGTCCGCGTGAGGGCCAGCTGCAGCCGGTGGCGAAACTCGGTCCGGTTGGCCAGGCCGGTAAGAAGATCCGTCGAGGCACGCTTGTGTAGCTCGACACCGGCGGACATGAGGCGACGATTCAGCCCCATCATGCGGGTCATGACCAACACGAACGCGACGACGGACGCCGCGGCCACGAACATCGTGCTGCGCCGACTGGTCGCGAGTACCAGCGGTCCGACGAGGACTATCCCGCACATGAGAGCGAGGCGAGCCGAGGAAATGCCGTTCTCAATGGCGGCCGACCGGCGAGCGAGTCGCTTGGCGCTGGGATGTAGCGCGGCCACGGTGATGAGCGCGTAATACGCCATCCACATCCCGTCCACCGGGCCGCCGACGTGGTAGCTGCCATTCGCGAGCTGAATCGCGAGGAGCACATCGGCGGCAAGTAGCGACGCGATGCCGGCCAGGAGAAATCGCATGGAAGCGGTTCGGTGACTTACCGCCAACACCAGCCGGACCAGCACCGCGAACACCATGAGGTCCGATACCGGGTAGGCAACCGCGGCGACGTGCGCCAACCACGACATTCCGCTTTGGTTCACCACGGGTCCGATGACGAATTGCCACATCAGAGATGCGCCACCGACGACCACGATGGCCGCGTCGAGCGCGTCCCCTGCTCTGTCCACACGGCGTCGTTGTCTCGCGAGTGCGAGCAGCGCGACGATGAAGCAGGGCTGCGTCGACAGGAACAGGACGTCGACGGGACATGGGAAAGGGATCGGCCGCCCGACGATGAGAGGGAACGCGTAGTACGGCACGTTCGCAAGCGTCGCCAGCGTCAACGCAATGGCGACCCATGTCCACACCCTTCGGTCCGTCCCACTGGCTCGACGAGCGGCTCGCCAAGCCGCGAACATCGCGACGGCATTGAAAAGAACGAAGAGCGCGGCCTGCGCAACGCCGGCTTCGGGAAGCAGGTAATACGTTCCGATGCCCGCCAGCGCCAGGCACGGGAAGACTGCAACGGGCGTCACGCGCGCGGTCGGCTTCCCCGGCTCGACGCGATCGGCCGTCAACCGGTGCGACTGCAGGATCGGGCCTCTGTCCACTGTGTCCTGGCGCACTTCGTCCTTCTTTGTTCGCGAACGCGCCCAGGAAGGTCGAGGGAACGGTGAAGGAACCGGTGCCGTCAAGCCACGATGTCTTCATGTTCTCCATCGACTGCTCACGACCCGGCCTTGAAGTTGCCCCGGTCTGACAGACAGCAACTGACCCGGACGCGATGGGCCGGCCATGGCCCACCTCTGCCGCTACTCGGCAGCGTGACGACCGCGTTACCGCACCGTGACGTCGGCATGCATTCCGTCAAGGCGCATTTGACGAACGTGTTTGCGCGATCTGCTTGTTGGCGAGTCCGCTTGCGCGCCGCCGAACGATTGATGCGATCGCATGCAAGCGGGCGATGCGATTTGATGCAACCTTCGGTGGTGGGTAGAACCGGCGTATGCGGAGACGATCATGAGTGCGGCACGCCGCCGGCGAGGCGAACCGGGTCCGGAGGAACAACGCGAGCTCGCAAGGGAGGACGAGCGTTCGGCCCGTGACGACCTGAGCGAGTTTGCCGATGCGGAAGCGGACGCGGTGGAGGAGGACGACGGGGAGGTATCCGTCGAGGAGATGCTGGAGCTCGATCAGACGGAGCTCGACGAGCTGGGGCTGACACTCGACGATCCGCATCAGCCCGACGCGGAGTAGCCGCTCGTTGCTGTTCCCCGGCACCTTCCGGCGGGCGGCCTATGATGCGAACATATGTTCGCCGAGCTCGACCGACTGAACGAAGAGCAACGGGCCGCGGCGACGTTCGACGGCGATCAGCTGCGCATCCTGGCCGGCGCCGGCACGGGGAAGACGACTGCGCTGACGGCGCGGGTCGCCTGGCTCATCCGAAGCGGGATACCGCCTGAGCGCGTCATGGCCTTGACATTCACGCGCCGCGCCGCGCGGGAGATGTCGCACCGCATCGAGTCCGGGTTGGCCGGATCGGCGAGGCCGACTGCAGGCCGCCGTCGGCAGGGTCGAGTCGTCGCCGGCACGTTTCACTCCATCGCGCATCGCACTCTGCGGCGCCACGCGGTTGCGCTGGGGTTGCCCGAGGGATTCTCGGTCCTGGACGCCGGAGACGCGGCCGACGTGATCGACCTCGTGCGCGAAGAACAAGGCGCAGCCGCGACCGGCCGCCGGTTCCCGAAGAAGGGAACTCTGCTCGATCTCTATTCGCGATCGGTGAACATGCAGCAGCCGCTGTCGCTCGTCGTGAACGAGGTCGCCCCGTGGTGTGCCGACCAGCTCGACGAGGTCGCGTCGATTTGTCGGAGATATGTGAACCGCAAGCGCGTGCTCGGTCTCGTCGACTTCGACGACCTCCTTCTGTATTGGCGCGCGGCGGCTGCTGACGAGCGGCTCGGTCCGCGGCTCGCGTCCGACGTCGCGCACATCTGCGTCGACGAGTACCAAGACGTCAACGCACTGCAGGTCGACGTGCTCCGCGCTTTGCGTCGCAACGATCCCCGGCTCACCGTCGTGGGTGACGATTCGCAAGCTGTGTACGGCTTCCGGGGCGCGAGCCCCCGCCACTTGCTCGACATCGGGTCGGCGTTCCCGGCGATGTCGACGATTCTGCTCGGGCACAACTACCGCTCGAACCAGCCGATCCTCGACGTCGCCAACGCGCTCAGCGAAGAAGCCCCCGAGGGTTTCATGACCCGCTTGCGCGCCGAGCCCGGCTCGATCGCAGAGCGTCCCCGCCTCGTGCGCTGCGCCGACGAGGACGCGCAGGTCGACGCGGTTTGCGAACAGGTACTTGCCCATCGCGAAGAAGGCATCACGCTGCGAGAACAGGCGGTTTTGGTCCGTGCCGCCCACCACAGCGACCTCCTCGAGCTCGAACTGTCCGCGCGACGCATCCCGTACGTGAAGTACGGCGGTCTGCGCTTCCTCGAAGCCGCGCACGTGAAGGACCTCATCTGCCTTTTCCGCCTCGCCGACAATCCGCGCGACGAGCTCGCATGGTTCCGCCTCCTCCAACTCGTCGACGGCGTCGGGCCGGTCCGGGCTCGCCGGGCGATCGCGGTACTCGGTGTCGATCAGCCTGGCACTCCCGCCGAAGTTCTGATGCGTTGGCCGCTCGCGGTCGAGGAGCTCCCGTCCGCGTCGCATCGCTCGGCCGACTCTTTCGTCGCCGCCGTGCGGCGCGCCGACGGTGAGTCGGTCGGGTCGCACTCCGAACGGTTGCGCGACGCGCTCGAGCCGTTGATCATCGCGGCCTACGACAACGTGGACGCGCGACTCGCGGATCTTGCGGCGCTCACGGTTGCGGCGCACAACGCGACCCGACTCTCCGACGTGGCCGCCGATATCACGCTCGAGCCTCCCAATTCGACCGGCGACCTCGCGGGCCCTCCCTCGATCGACGAGGACTGGCTCGTGATCTCCACGGTGCATTCGGCGAAGGGTCTCGAGTGGGACGTCGTGCATCTCCTCAACGCCGCCGACGGCAACTTCCCTTCCGATATGGCACTCGCATCGAAGGAGGGGCTCGAAGAAGAACGACGACTCTTCTACGTCGCGGTCACCCGTCCGCGTCGGCACCTCCACGTGTACGTCCCACTGCGGTTCCACTACCGGCCACGCGGTCGCGACGACGATCACAGCATGGGCCAACCGAGCCGGTTCCTGTCCGACGAGGTCGCGGGGTGTTTCGACGCGGTTCACGTGTCTCGTCACGACACCCGACCCGACATGGCGATCGATGCGGGCATCCGCGTCGAAATGGAACTCGACGCCCTCTGGAGTTAGTTGCGTGGTCGTGTTGCTGCGATCGCACACGGTTACGATCGCCTCCGCGACGAACACTCGTACGAGGACTCCTGATGAGACCGAACGGAGTACGTGAGGCTTGGGCCGCCGGCCGTCCCGCCCTGGGTGCGTGGTTGATGATCCCGAGCGCGTTCTGCGCCGAGATCGTCGCACACGAAAAATTCGACTGGGTCTGCGTAGACATGCAGCACGGCGTGATCGACTACGCACAGATGGTCACAATGTTGCAGGCGGTGTCGTCGACCGCGGTAACACCACTTGTCCGCGTCCCCTGGAACGAGCCCGGGATCATCGGCAAGTCGCTGGACGCCGGTGCGCGCGGCGTGATCATCCCGATGGTCAACAGCCGGGCTGACGCCGAGCGCGCCGTTCAAGCGTGCCGATACGCGCCGTTGGGTGCACGCAGCTACGGGCCGGTGCGTGCCAACTACTCCGCGGGCTTCGACTACTTCACGAACGCGAACGAGGATGTTCTCTGCATCGTGATGGTCGAGACGCGCGACGCCGTTGCGCAGGTCGACGAGATCCTCTCTGTACCGGGCGTCGACGCGGTGTACGTCGGACCGGCCGACCTCAGCGTCACCCTCGGACTTCCACCGGCACCCGACCACGAGGCGGCGGAGTTCAGCGACGCAATCACCAGCATTCTCGGGGCCTGCCGGAGGCATGGAGTCGTGCCCGGCATCGCGGGCAATCAGCAGACGGCACCGAAGCGCATCGAGCAAGGCTTCCGGCTCGTCGAGGTCGCGGCCGACGCCGCCCTGCTCGCCCGCGCCGCCGGCCTTGCGCTGCATGCGGTCGCGCCCGATCACGCAGCGGATACGAAGTCGTCTTACCTCTGATGCCCGGCGTACCCGTCGTCTCGTCGGTTCGTCTGGGATCTCCGCAGCTCGAGCGGCTCGGCAACCAGAACCTCCGCTTCGTCGACTTCGTCCGTGCGAGTCGACGTGAACTCTCGGACGCCCTTCATGACGCGCAAGGTCTGCTCATCGATTCGCACGTCACCGCCGACTCGGCGCTCCTGGACCGCGCGCCTCATCTCCGCGCGCTCAGCACGATCAGTGTCGGCTCCGATCACATCGACCTCGCCGCCGCTTCGAAACGCGCCATCACCGTGACCCACACGCCGGTGCTGAGCGACGCGGTCGCCGACCTGACGTTGGCGCTCATCCTGATGACCGCGCGGCGGCTCGGCGAAGCGGTCGACATCGTGGCGAACGGCGGCTGGGACGACGCGCTGCTCGGCACCGATCTCCGTTCGAAGACGCTGCTCATCGTGGGTTTCGGGCGGATCGGCCGAGAAGTCGCCCGACGCGCGCTCGGTTTCAAGATGCAGGTGTGCGCATTCGACGCGCGCGCCGAATCCCGGGAAATTGCAGGAGTCGAACGGGTCGCGACCCTCATCGATGGCCTCGCACGCGCCGACATCGTCTCCCTCCACGTCGACCTCAACCCCACGACTCGTTATCTCATCGACGGCGCTGCGCTCGCGGCGATGAAGCCCACCGCATTTCTGATCAACACCTCGCGCGGCGGAGTCGTCGACCAACGGGCCCTGACTTCGGCTCTCGTCGAGCATCGCCTGGGTGGCGCCGGCCTCGACGTGCTCGAGAGCGAACCGCCCGGCGCGGGCGAGCCACTGCTCGCAATGCCAAACGTCGTCGTGCTGCCTCACATCGGATCGGCCACCGTCGAGACGCGCCGGGCGATGCTCAACTGCGCCATCGACAACCTCGCCACCTGCTTGCGCGGCGAAAAATGCGAGCATGCGATCTCTTAGCGGGCGTTACGAGAGGTCGGCCCAGACCTTCTTGCCGGTCGGCTCGGCTTCACAGCCCCACGCCCGACTCAACGCGGCGACGACGCGCAGGCCGTAGCCACCCCCGACTCCGGGCGCGCTGATGGGGCGCGGGTGCGACGGGTCTCGATCATGCACTTCGAGATGCAGCACGGCGTCGGCAACATGACACTCGACCACCGATTCGGAATGGGCGTGCGTGAGCGCGTTGGCAACGAGCTCGTCCATCACGAGCGCGGCGTCCTCAGCTGAACCAGCCCATCGAGCCCTGCGAACGAAGTTCGTGACGAAGACGCGCGCGTCGTGACATGCCCTCGTATGGTCAGCGACCAAGAGCCGAGCAGATTCCGTCACCGGCATTCGATCAACCGCCGAGTCGAATCGTCACGATTTCGCTCGTACCCTCGATCGAAGACCGCCAACCATCTGGCATCGGCTCCCTAGAGACGTTGTCGTCGGCCGCCCCGAGCGCTGAGGAACGCGAATGGTCGGACGAGCAGCCAGAAGGCGGGCCGCACCGACCAGGCAGGGAGATAGCGATGACGCTCCTCTTTCCAAACCCTCGCCCGCGGATGGGGCCCGAGCAAGCGCAACGCCATCTGGTTCTTGCGAGATGCGTGGCGGTAGCTCCCCGGCGGCTCGGTGGTGTGGAGCTCGATGGAGCAGAGGTGCTTGGTGCTTACGAAGCCGTACTGGTTGGGGCTCACCAGTCGGGCGGGCGCGCCATGGTTACCATCGAGCGGACGGCCATCGAGATGGTCTGCGATGAGCACGTCCTCCGCGAGGGCGTCCTCGATCGACACGATCGACCGGTAGCGGTCGAGACCGCCAAAGACGATGTGTGTGACGCGCGTGTCCGGTTGCCGCGGCTCGATGATCGTGCGATAGAAGGTCTCGAACGCGACGCCCTCCCATCGCAAGCTGGTGGCGGACCACCCGGCCACGCAGTGAAAGTCGGCGGTGAGCTCTCGGCGGGGAAGCGCCGCGAGCTCGATCAGCGGGAAGCCGAAAGAGCGGGCGCCGGCGCCGCTGATCTTGATGACGGGATCGGTGGGGACAGCAGGAGGCGGTCGGTGGAGGTGGGTACCGAAGCGCGGGAACCCATCGATGCGGTGCTGGCCGGGAGGAAGCGTCACGTCGGGGCCTCCCGCGAGGATGCCGAGCCGGTGACGGCATGCCACGTCCGCCCTCCCTCTCGCAACATCGAGGGGTAGACGATCAGGTGCCGGAACGGCCTGATCGCGGCCATGTACGCGTTCCCCAACACACCGTTCGGCTTCACGTAGACGGCCATGTGCGCGCGAAAGCCGCGCGTCGGGTCCGGGACCCAGCCGATGTGCATGACGCCGTGCGTCGTTCGGTTGGCGATCTCCGCCGCCCATTCGTCGTCGAGCAGGTACAACGAGGTGAAGGGGAGCGCGTCGAAGTCCGGGCCGGTCGGGGCATCACGCAAATCCGCGGGCAGGCGGTCGCGGAGCGTCGGCACCCTCGAGCCGACGCCGGCGTCGGGGCTGTCCCAACCGAGCAGCTCCCCGAGCTTCCACCGGATTGCGAACAGCGCGCGCACCGCGCAAGAGGGGCTTTGGGCCGGGTCGAGCGACGCGATCATCCGGACCAGCCGAGGGAAGTCGTCCGGGCCGCCGCGCTCCGGAAGTGCCCACACGTCCTCGAGCCGGAAGTCGCGTGTGAGCTCGTGGATCCGCCACGGCCGCGAAGTGTGCACCGAGTTCGGAAGTCTCGTCATCGACCTCGCCTCTCCACCTAACCGACCGAGAATCTATGACCGACTAATGGTCGGTGACCGATTGTCGGTCAGTTTGGTACCGTAGAGGGTGTCTGTCAAGCCGCTCAGGGTCCGCCAAGCGGAGGCAACCCGCGGCCTGCTGCTCGAGGTGGCCCGGCGAACCTTCACCGAGCACGGCTACGCGGCGACGTCGATCGACGACATCATCCAGCAGGCGGGAGTGGCGCGCGGGGCGTTGTACCACCACTTCTCGGGCAAGGAGGCGCTGTTCCGCGCCGTCTACGAGACAGTCGAGGCCGAGGTCGTCGCCCGCGTCATGGCCGCGGCCGCGTTGCAGACGTCTCCTTGGGACGCAGTGCGCGCGGGCCTTTCGGCCTTCCTCGACGCCTGCCTCGAGCCGTCCTTCCGTCGCATCGTCGTGCTCGACAGCGTGTCGGTCCTCCAGTCGAAGGTGTTGGAGGTCGGCACCGACCCGGTCGAATTGCCCATGCTGCGGACCGTCCTCACTCCCCTGCTCGGCACCACCGTCTTCGGAGGAATCGCGATCGACGCGCTCACATACGTCGCCCTCGGGGGTCTCTACGGCGCGTCGCTGTACATCGCCCGCGCCTCGGACCCGCGCGCCGCCAGAGCCGAGGCCGACGTCGTCCTCGACACCCTCATCAGCGGCCTCCTAGGTGGGGTTGCCAAGTGATTGTTTGTTGTTGGCGTGTGGTGAGACCGCTCAGAGCGGTCTCGACGCGATCGCCGTCGACTCCCTGGCTTCAGGAGTTTCCAGCCGACCGGAGGACCCAACGAGATCGGCAGGTAGCGCATCGGCGGCGGGGTGCCCCACCGCGCCTTCACGGCCTTCGGACCGACCGACTGGAGCTGCTCCGGGTTCGGGGGCTTTGCCCCGCAGGCACGACGTAGGCGCGTCGCGGTCAGCGCAGCTGCGGGTCGGTGAGGTCGAGGTACTCGGTCTCCCCCATACCCGCCTCGAACTCGCCCATGAGTTTCTTCATCTCGGCGGGGACCTCGGCCTGCTCCCCCTTACGGGCTTCTTCCTCGGAGGTGAAGTACGCGACGTCGAAGCAGCTGTCAGGACCGGTCCAGATGCGCAGGCCGCCGAGTAGATCGGGCCGCTGGTCGGCGAACGGCTCGAACGCAGCGTCCATCTTCTCCACCTGCGCACGATCGACCGCGGTGGACTTCATCACTTGGACGAACCCGGCGTCGTTCGAGCCGCCACCCATCCACTCGGTGACGTCGCTCGACTCCGTGAAGGTGGGCTCGCCGTCGTAGAGCTTCGCCATGCCCTCGAACCACGCGGTCTGCTCCGGACGCTTCGCGTTCGCGCGGGCCGATGCCTCGTCCTCGAACCTGACGATGGCAACAGTGCGCCCGTCGGCAGCGACCCCGGCCGTGACACCGAGATATCCGATCGCGCCGGGGCGCAGCTCTCGCTGCCACCGATCGCCGTGCGCGTTGATCGCCGCCGGATCGCTGGTCCTACCTTCGATGACCTGCACGAACATGGCTACCTCCGCTTGTCGGGTTCCAACAGTCTGCGCCCACCCGCAGGGCAGCGCAACGCGAGCCACCCGCCTATCCATGGCGCTGGTTGGTGCAGTGGCGAGTGGAGATCATCCGAAAGGATGATGGTCTCGAGGATCGCCGTTGCGAGGCTGTAACTGTGGACGGCGAGCATTGGCGAGGGGCGGGCGACACGAGCGAGGCACTGCCTACCGGGACCGTGACGTTCGTGCTCGGCGACGTTGTCGGTTCGACGACGCTGTGGGAGTCACGTCCGGAGGCCGCGGCTGAGATTTTCGCGACGCTCGACGGCCTGATCGGCAAGCTGGTCGACCGTCACGGCGGTGTGAGACCGGTCGAGCAAGGCGAGGGCGACAGCTTCGTCGCGGCTTTTGGGCACGCGATCGATGCTGCGACGTTCGCGATCGAGCTGCAGCGAACGATCGCGAAGGAAGCATGGCCCCTGGGGGCTTCGCCCCAGCTACGGGTCGGCGTGCATACCGGTGACGCGCGTTTGCAGGACGGCTTGTTGTACCGCGGCGAGGTCCTGAATCGGTGCGCGCGGATCCGGTCTCTCGCGCATGGTGGCCAGATCCTGGTGTCGAGCGCGACATCTGAGGTGGTGGTCGACTATCTCACTGATCGAATGTTCCTGCGGGATCTCGGCCTGCATCGACTCCGAGATCTGAGCCGCGCCGAGCACCTCCGTCAGCTGTGTCATCCGGATCTCCCCTTCGACTTTCCGCCGCCCCAGTCGCTCGACAATCTTCCGAACAACTTGCCGTTGCAGCTCACAAGCTTCGTAGGGCGCGACGCGGAGATCGCGGAGATCGGCGAGGTGCTTGCGTCGACGCGGCTGGTGACACTCACTGGTGCGGGAGGGTGCGGGAAGACGCGCCTCGCCATACAAATCGCGGCGGCCGCGCTCGATCACTATCCCGACGGTACGTGGCTCGTGGACCTTTCGGCGGTGAGCGATCCAGAGCTCGTCGCGCGGAGTGTCGCGTCCGTGTTCGGGGTTCGGGAGATGCCGCTCGAGGATGCCGCGACAGCACTGATCCGGTACCTACAGGGTCGCCACGCGCTCGTCGTCGTCGACAACTGCGAGCATCTCATTGACGCGTGTGCAGCGATAATCGGACAACTCACCGTGACCTGCGCGGACGTACGCGTGCTCGCAACGAGCCGCGAGCCGCTCGGGATCGCGGGCGAGATGACGTACCGAGTGCCGTCGCTCGCCCTCCCGGCGCGCGAGACACCGCAATGCGCGTCCGTGGAGCTGTTCGCGACACGCGCGGCTGCAGTGCGACCATCGTTCCGTCTCTCCTCGGAGAACCAAGACGCGGTCGCGTCGATCTGTCGCCGCCTCGACGGACTGCCGCTGGCGATCGAGCTCGCGGCGGCGCGGTGCCGGGCGCTGAGTCCGCAGCAAATCGCCACACAACTCGCCGAACGTTTCTCGCTGCTCAGCGGCGGAGCGCGCACGGCCTTACCCCGACAACGGACGCTCGAAGCATCGGTGGGTTGGAGCATCGACCTCCTCGGCGAGGAGGAAAGGACGCTGCTACGACGCATCTCAGTGTTCGCCGGATCGTTCGCGCTCGAAGCGGCGGAAGCGGTCGGCGCGTTGGGATGCGACGACGCATGGCTGGTCGTCGACCTGCTCACCAGCCTGGTCGACAAGTCGCTCGTCCAGATCGAAGAGCACGACGACCGCGTGCGCTATCGGCTCTTGGAGACGATTCGTCACTTCGCCAGCCAGCAGCTGCTCGCGGCGGGCGAGGCGGTGGAGGCTCACGCCGCGCATGCCGCCCACTTCGTACGTTTCGTTCAGGAAACTGCGGTCGGTCTGATGGGTCCGCAGGTCGCGCACTGCTACCACGCGCTCGACACGGAATTCGAAAACATCCGTCGCTCCGTCGTCTGGCTGATCGACGCGGAACGCGTCGATCCCGCGCTCGAGCTCGCCGGATCGCTGTATGTCTTCTGGACTCGGGTCGCGTCACCTGATGTGCTGCGCAGCCTCGAGAGCATCCTGGCGCTCGACGGCGGCGATCCCGCGACCCGCCTCCGCGTGGTCTTCGGCGCGGTCGAGGTCGCGTGGGTCCTCGGCGACCTGTCGCGCAACACCGAGCTCCTCGACGACGCCGAGGAGCTCGCAAAAGCGATCGGCGATCCAATGCTGTCGCTCCTCGTCGACAACTTTCGCGGATTTCGGGGGATCCTCACGGCCGATCCCAACAGTGAGGCCCTAATGCAACGGGCAGCCGACGGGATGCGCGAACTCGCCGAGTACTACTGGTCGTCCGACGCCCTGTTCGGCCTCGGAATCACGAGCCTGATGCGCGGCGACCTCGCGGCTTCGGCCGAGTTCCTGGCGCAAGCGGTTGCGGACGCACGCGGGAGCATGAACCCGGTCGCCATGAGCCGAGCCCTCGTCCTCCAGAGCAGCACCGCGATGCGGCGCGGTGACCTGGACGAGGCTGAACGAGCGCTGACTGAGGCCGAGGTGCTCCAGAGCGGCGCAGCGGATGAGTCGATCGAGCTGTTTGCTGATGCCCATCGGGCGTGGATCGACATTGTGCGCGGCCGGCACGACGAGGGGTATCGCCGGTCGATGCGAGTCATTGACAACTCCCAGCGCGGAGGCTTGCTCATCGCACTCAACGCCGGGCTGACGGGCGCGGTGCTCGCTCGATACGGTGCCGCACGCTTCGGGGAGGCTCGCGCCTGCTGGACGACGCGGAAGCGATCGCGGCCGCCGTCGGTTCGCACTGGGGAGCGGCCTCGTACGGCGCGGTGCGTGCCGAGCTCGCATTGGCGGCCGGCGATACTGCGGGCGCGATCACGATCATCGATGCGGCCGTTGGCATCGCAGAGGAACAACCGCTCGCAGGGGTCGCGCGCAGTCAATGCAGGCTCACGCGCGCCCGCGTGCTTCGCGCCGTCGGCGACCAATCAGTAGAAGACGAAGCTCACCGCGCGCTGACGGCGGGCGTCGAGAGCGGCTTGCGACTCGAGACCATCGAATCCCTCGAGCTGCTCGCGCTGCTCGCTGCGGAATCGAACGATGCCGTCCATGCTGCACGTTTGGTGGGCGCGGCCGGACGAGCGCGAGCCGACATCGGATGCCCGGTGCCGCCGTGTCTCGAGCCGGATGCCGACCGCACCCGGGAGATCCTCGAACATTCACTGGACGACGACGAGCTCAACCGGTTGCTCGACGAGGGCGAAAACCTCGACATCGATGCGGCATGCGCGTACGCGACGCGCGGGCGCGGCGCTCGCCGCCGTCCCACGACGGGTTGGAGCAGCCTGACACCGAGCGAGCGCCAAGTCGTCGAGCTCATTGCCGAGGGACTCAAGAACGCCGACATCGCGCAACGACTCTTCGTGACTGTGCCGACCATCAAGACGCACCTCGCGCACATCTTCACCAAACTCGGCGTCTCCACGCGCGCCGAGCTCGCGGCCCGAGCGTCCCGCCGCGGGTAATGCCAGGACTACGGCGCGCACGTGGAGCGGTACGCGCCGCTCGATGAGAAGTACGTGTTCCACTCGACCCGCGTGAGATCGCGGCCGGCGATCGTGCATGCCTTCGCCGGCCAGTCGGCCACGTCGAGATTCCAGATGGTCGTGCCTCGCGGTCCGGGCAACACCATCGACTTCCCGTCGGGCGCAAACCCGGCGATCCCGAAAACCCCGGTCCCGGCGCCCGGGCCGGGCCCGCCGATGCGCGCTCGTTGCCCGACATCGACGAGTGAGTTATCGGCAGTGACATCTTGCACCACAACCAACCGACCGTCGTTGCTCCAGCTGACAAAGGCGAGCAGACCGGACGCGATCGGGACGGAACTTCCGAGCTGCTCTCCGGTCGTCGTGTCGAGGAACGACAGCGTGCCGTCGGTGCGACCGATCGCCAGCAGCTTGCCGTCGGGACTGAACGCGGCCGTCTCCGGGATTGCTCCCGCGAGGTTCGCGGTCGCGCCCCGCCCGATTGCGCCGTCGGCGACCGGATAACGGGCGGCGCCGCCGACGCCGACGGTGACGACGAGCTCCTTGCCGTCGGGTCGGAAGGTCGCAGCCAGCGCGTAGGGCACAGGTGGGTCGAGCCCGGTAACGCGCCTGCTCGCGACGTCGACGACATGGACGCCGTTCACGTTGTTCGAGTTGCTGGTCGTGACGAGCGAGCGGCCGTCGGGGTTGAACGCCAGCGCGGTGAGCGACGTGCGATCGGCTCGGATCGGCGGCCCGAGCTCGCGTTGCGAGCTCATGTCGAACAGCTGCACGTCACCCGTGCGATCGCCGATCGCCATCACGCGCGAGTCGGAGCTGAACGCGGCCGGAGTCGGCCCGTCGAGCACGCCGCGTGGGCCGGCGCCTCGGATCGAGAACCTCCGAACGAGCTCGAGCTTGGGCGTCCGATAGAGGGCAATCGTGTCGTCGGTCGTGGTGATCGCGAGCCACCTGCCGTCGGGACTGAACGTCCCGCCCGTGGGTGGTGACCCCTCGAGCACTCGTGCGATCGTGGGGAAGCCGTCCGGGTCCCAAACGGTCAGGGTGCCGTCGAAACCACTGAGTACGAGACTGGACCCGCGCGTGCCCGCGACCTGAGCGGGCCCGTGCAGTGTCTTGATCGGTCGGGTGCTGGTCTTCTGCCAGCTCACGGTGTCCCACCCGTCGATGGTCTCCCCCGACGTCAAGAACTGCTTGCCGTCGGCGCTGAAGCCCACGTTCACGAGGCTCGCCTCACCGACCTGTGCCAGGGTCGACGCGCGGCGACGTCGATCACGTGTCCGCGTCCAAGTCCGTTGCGGCCGAAAGTGCCGACGCCGAGTTCCTTTCCGTCGGGAGAGAACGCGAGGTCCAGGATCCCCTCGGCGCGGTCGAGCTGAATCGGTTCGCCTACGGTTGCGCCCGTCGACGGGTCGTGGAAGACGATGCGAGCATCGTTGTCACCCGCCGCAACCAGTTTGCGGTCGGGGCTCACCGCCAAGACATTGACCGACCGGGCGTGGCCACCCAGCACCAGGCCGGACGGACGGCGGGTGCCGACGTCCCACAGCCGTGCCGCGGTCGCCGGTGTGATCGCGTCGGAGCTCTCGACCCTCCCGACGGCGACCGCGAGTCGTTTGCCGTCAGGCATGAACGCAACATCGGTGACCGGCGCACCGGTGTCGAGGCGCGCACCGACCGGTTGCAACGTGGTCGCGTCCCAGAACCCGACCTCACCGGTGCCACTCCCCGCTGCGACGAGCGAACCATCGGGGCTGACCGCAATGCCGTCGCCTGGGGGCGGTACTTCGAACCCGCCGATCTTCTTGCGCGCTGCGAGATCCCAGATGTCGGCACCGTCACGCCCGAGGGCGGCGACCCGGTTGCCGTCGGGGAACGTAGCGATCCACGCGTAGCCGGCGTGGCCGCCCCACAGCGTGGCCCGCAAGCGAGGTTCGCTCACGAGACCGGCGAAGAGCGCGCCGTTCGTCGCGGCGTCGGCGCGGATGCGCTGGGCCTCGACTGCAAGCAGCAGCGCGAGGCTGCGGTCGCGCTCGAGGAGGCGGGGCACCTCGGCGACCGCGCGATCGACTTCCGCCGACACCGACGTCGCGCGGGCGCGCGCCGCCTGCCGGTCGGCGTTCGTTCGCTGGGTGACGGCGATGACCCCGGCCACGATTGCGACGACGAGCGCGACCGCAGCTGCGACGAGCAAGATACGCAACCGGCGATTGGCGCGCTCGCGCGCGGCGGCCCGCTCCTCCTCGGCGGCGATGGCCGCGCGTTCCTGCTCCTCGCTGGCCTCGACGAACGCGGCCTCGAGGTCGTTCAGCTGCGCCGTCGCGTCGCGGGCGAGCCAGTCGCGCGTTGCCTGCAGGCGCGGGCCCCGATACAACTCGCTCGGGTC
The DNA here is from genome assembly GCA_038213435.1 of Acidimicrobiia bacterium. Classification (GTDB taxonomy): domain Bacteria; phylum Actinomycetota; class Acidimicrobiia; order IMCC26256; family PALSA-610; genus PALSA-610. The sequence continues at coordinate 128,228 of JBBQTI010000002.1, read as the reverse complement.
GCGCCCGAGCGCGTTCCAGTCCTCGGCCGCGTGGGTCAAATGCCGGTGCGTGCGGAGGCCCTCACGGTCGTCGTCGAGCCAGGTGCGCAACCGCGGCCATTCGCGGATCAGCGCCTCGTGCGCGACCTCGACCGTGTCGTCGTCGACGGTGATGAGTCGCCGGTCCGCGAGCAGGCGGAGCACGGCGTCGACCTCTTCCACCTTGGCGCCCGACGCGAGCTCGGTGCGCGCCACGCGCCGCCGCGTGTCCTCGGTGCCTTCACCCAGCTCCGTGAGCCGCAGGAAGATGCGGCGCGCCACCGGTCGTTCCGCGTCGTCCAGCGCCTCGGTCCACACCGTTTCGGCGGTATGGGCGATGGCACCGCGCACACCCCCCGAGTCGTGATAGCCCGCGAGCGTCAGGGTGCGCCCGGTACGACGGCGCCACGTCTCCAAGAGTGCGTGCGACAGCAACGGCAAGGAGCCGGGCTCCCGTGCGAGGTCGCGCAGGATGATGTCGACGAGCCCGGGCTCGAGATGGAGCGCCGCGACCTCGGCCGGTGCCTCGATCGCGCGCCTGAGCTCGCCCTCACCCATCGGACCGAGCAGCACGTTCGCGTCCGACAGCGCAGCCGCGAGACGAGGGATCGTCGCACAATGTCCGTAGAAGTCGGCGCGCAGCGCGCCGATCGCCATGACCGAACCGTTGCCGGCCGTGATCGCGTCGAGCAGCGCTTCGACGAAGCGTTCACGCTCGGCCGGATCGCGACACGCGGTGAACAGCTCCTCCATCTGGTCGACCGCCAGAACGACACGAGGTGCGTCAACACGATCGACGTTCGCGAGCTCACTCGCGAGGCGCCTCGCGGGGTTCTCCCCCGGCGTCATGATTGCCACCGACCACGACGCGCTCCCCGGCACTTCGCCGCGTCGTATTGCCGCCAGCACACCGGCGCGCACGAGCGACGACTTCCCGCTGCCCGACGCGCCGACGACCACCACGAGGAGCCCACGGTCGAGCAACCGTCCGAGCAGGTCTGCGCTCTGCGCTTCGCGTCCGAAGAAGATGTCGTCGTCGTCGGTCTGGAACGCGAGCAGTCCCTTGTACGGACAGAGCCCGCCGATCGCTTCGCGAATCGGTCGCGCGGCGTCGACGACCGCGTAGATCCGCTCGGGTCGGCTCAGACCGCGCAATTGCTGCTCGCCGAGCTCCGCGAGCGAGGCGTCCTCGGGAAGATGATCGATAACGACCTCGGCGACCGCCTGCGACACGAGAATCTGACCGCCGACCGCGAGCCCGCGTATCCGCGCGGCCCGATTGACAGCGGTGCCGTAGTAATCGCCCTCGCGCGCTTCCACCTCGCCCATGTGGATCGCGAATCGCACTTCGAGCCGCGCGCCTTCAGGCCAGTTCAGCGCCTCGAGCGCACGGCGCGCGGTGAGCGCGGCGCGCACGGCCTCGGTCGGCCGCGAGAAGACCGAGAACGTGCTGTCGCCCTCTCCGCGGGCCTTCAAGACACTTCCGCCGGCGGCGCGCACCGCGGCGTCGATCGTCTCGTCGTGCAGCTGCAGCGCGCGCGACATGGCCGCCGCGTTCCGGTCCCAGAGGACGGTCGACGACTCGACGTCGGTGAGCAAGAACGTGACGACGCCGGTCGGCAACGAGGTTCCGCCGGTTGGCACGGGCGAAGCGTACGCGCGCGGCGCGAGCCGCGTCCGGGCGAAGCTCAGTCCTCGCGCGGCGCGATCGGGCGTACGACCATCGTCTGACCATCCGAGAAAATTCAGTTGACACTTACGTAAGCATTCCCTTACGCTGAGCGGGTGGATGCGGCACTCAAAGCGCTCGCCGAACCCCGGCGGCGCGAGATCCTCCGATTGGTCTGGTCGCAAGAACGGCCCGCGACCGACATTGCCGACCACTTCTCGGAGGTCACGCGCTCGGCGATCTCGCAACACCTCGGCGTGCTCAAGGACGCGGGTCTCGTGACCGAACGTCGCGACGGCACGCGTCGCCTCTACCGCGCGCAGCGCGCGGAGATCAAGAAGCTGCGGAAGTTCCTCGACGACTACTGGACGAGCGGACTCGAACGACTGCGCGACGTCGCGGAGTCCGCCCAACGCGACAAGGAGAAGCGGCAATGAGCGAGCTCGTGCGCGAGATCATGATCGACGCCACCCCCGAAACGATCTGGCCGTTTCTCACCGAGCCGGACAAGCACGTCGAGTGGGAGGGCACGGTCGCCGAGCTCGATCCGCGGCCCGGCGGCATCTACCGAGTGCTGGTCCAGGGGAAGCACCAATCCGCCGGCGAGTACATCGAAGTGGTGCCGATGCAGAAGGTGGTCTTCACCTTCGGTTGGGAGCAGCAGGATCATCCGATCCCGCCCGGATCGACCACCGTCGAAATCAGCTTGTATCCCGAAGGCGACAAGACGCGTGTCCGCTTGGTGCATCGTGGCCTCCCCGAGGATGCCGCGAACGACCATGGCGTGGGTTGGGCCCATTACTTGCAACGGCTCGCGACGAGCGTGACCGGCGGCGATCCCGGACCCGACCGCGAAACCGCAGGAACGGAGTGATGGACATCATCGAGCTCCACGACCACGCACTTGCCGCGACCACGACGATCGTCGCGAACGTCGACGCTGCACATTTCGCGAATGCGACACCGTGCGACGAGTTCGACGTGCGCGCGTTGCTGAACCACATGGTCGGTGGCAACTACCGCTTCGTGAGGATCGCTGCCGGCGAGCCGGGAGACAGCGTGCCCGCGACCGGTGACTTCGTCCACGACGACGCACTCCCGCCGTATCGCGCGTCCGCGGAGGCGTTGTCCGAGGCGTGGCGCGATCCCGCGCGGTTGGAGAAGACCGTGCACCTGCCGTTCGGCGAGTTCCCGGGTGCGTTTGCGCTCGGCGTGCACACCGTCGAGACGATCGTGCACGGCTGGGACCTCGCCAAGGCGACCGGTCAACCGACGGAGCTCGACCCCGAGTTGCACGACGTGGCGTGGCAGAACTCCAAGGACATCGACGAGAGCTTCCGCGGGCCGGGCCGGCCGTTCGGCCCAGCCGTAAAGCCGCCATCGGGCGCGTCCGACACGGAAAAGCTCATGGCGTGGCTCGGACGACAGCTCTGACACGCTGCTGACACGGGTGTGCTACCTCTGCACTGTGTAGATGAGATGCGTCACGCGGTCGCCTTCGACGACTGTTGGGTTGTCGAGAAGGACGGGCGTGCGCGTGAGGTTGGCGAAAAGCGGGATGCCTTCGCCGAGGACGACCGGGGCGAGCTCTACTCGGATCTCGTCCAGCAGGCCCGAGTCGAGGCACTGCTGCGCGATGTTCGGCCCGGCAACGCCGACCCACTTGTCGCCCGCCACTGCCTGCGCCTGCGATATTGCACTGGCAACGCCGCCGGATACGAACGTGGTCAGCGACGCGTCGTGTCGGTTGTCCCAGCCCTCGGGCCCGCGGTGGCTGACGACGAACACTGGCACGCCGATCGGATGGCGCCCGGCCCAGCCGTCGGTGAGGTCGAAGACCCTCCGCCCGACCACCAGCGCGCCCGTCTGCTCGACGAGCTCGCGAAGGTACGCCGCGCTCGCCGCCATGACGTGCGACTCCATCTCGTTGCCGGGCCAGCCGAAACGGACGTTGCCCGTGTCGTACCAGTCGAAGATGTACGGCTCGGGGCTGTCGTTGGGGGCGGCGACGAACCCGTCGAGTGACATCGAGAAACCGGCGATCACCTTACCCATGTCGTTTATGACGTTACGGGCGCGGCGAACTCATCGGACCAAGTGGCGGCGAGGGTCGGCGTGGGCGTGCAGAATGGCGAGATGGCCTCGTACTCGCTGAACAAGAAGGCGGTCGCTCGAGCGCGGCAGCTGATCGATGCGCACCAGTATGTGCTCGAGAGCAACTGGGGAGAGGTCCAGCCCAGCGCAGAGGACGAGAACGCGTTCTTGGAGTCGCACTCCTGGGATGAATACGCCGAATGGCATCTCGGACTCACCGAGGGCGCGAACGACGAGACCAAAGCGCGGTACGCGTTCGTGTACGGCGACTTCCGGCGGGTGCATCGAATGGGCCTCATCGCATGCCAGTACCGAGCAGCGGAGTGGCGCCACAAAGAGATCGAGCTCGCCGCGCACGACCTGTTGCAGCATCTCGACGACACCCGAGGCTGAGCGCGAGGGGCCGTCGCGATCTGCTGCGCCATCGAGACGAGGAGGCCGCGTATGACCGAGCTCAACTGGATGCAGGAGTACGCCGCCGCCGAGGCGATAGAGCTGCGGGCGGAAGGCGCGCTCAGCCGGCGCGACATGCTCGTGCGGCTGGTGGCGATCTGCGGCTCGGCGAGCGCAGCCACCGCGTTCCTGGCTTCGTGCAGCAAGGACACGACGAAGTCGCCTTCTTCGGCGTCGACGAGTGCACCGGCGGGTGGCAGCACCACGTCGTCCAGCGCGGCCCGCCCACCGATGACAGGTGGGCCCGGCCACGTCCTCTCGGTCGCCGCGACGGACCCGGATGTGAAGGCCGAGAACGTCACGTTTCCCGGCCCGGCCGCGACGATGCTCGCCTACCTCGCGCAACCAGCCGCCGCAGGGAAGTACCCCGCGGTGCTCGTGAACCACGAGATCTTCGGGCTCACGGATCACATCCGCGACGTGGCGCGGCGCCTGGCCAAGATCGGTTACGTCGCGTTGGCCGTCGACCTCGTGTCACGAGCCGGTGGCACGGACAAGGAAGGCGTCAACATCGTCGGTGCACTGACCCAGGGCAGCGTCGGCGATCGCATCGCCGATCTGAACGCGGGCGTCACGTTCCTGGAATCCCAACCCAACTACAGCGGCAAGCTCGGGGTCATCGGGTTCTGCTTCGGCGGCGGCATGACGCTGTCGTTCGCCGCGGCAAACGACAAGGTGCGCGCCGCAGTGCCCTACTACGGGCCGACGCCCCGGCCCGCGTCAATCATGAGCGCGACGAAGGCCGCCATCCTCGCTCAGTACGGCGGCAACGACACCCGCGTCAACGGCGGCATCCCCGATCTCGAAGCCGCGCTCGCCGGCGCAACGTTCGAGAAGAAGATCTACGACGGCGCCGGCCACGCCTTCAACAACGACACCGGCGGCGCGTACAACGAAGCGGCGGCCGTGCAGGCCTGGACGGCGACGACCGACTGGCTCCGCAAGTACCTCTCCTGACCTACCGAACGTCGGACGGCTTCGACTTCATCCAAGCCGTCGTGCGGCTGGCCGGCGCACTCGGGCTGACGACAGTGGCGGAAGGCGTTGAGGAGCTCGCGCAACTTCGCTCCCTCCAGCAGGCAGGCTGCGATCTCATGCAGGGTTACCTGCCAGAGACGTCGGTATCGAGGGGATCCCGGCTGACGGCGTCGTGCGACACAACGATCCGCCAGCCGGTCACCTCACGGATCCAGATGTAGAAGAACCGGTAAGGAGTCGGAGGCTTGCCGATGTCGATGTTGGCGGCGAGCCAACCGATGTCGGGGGCCACAAGCGCGGCGCGCATGGGCCCCCTCCGTGCGAACGAGGTGACGTACTGCACGAACTCCTCCCACGCGGCGTGGCCGGCGCTACCACGGAACACCTCCTCCACGACGCTGCCGATGGTCACGTGGTCGTCGCGGGTGGAGTAGAGGTCGGGAATGAGCCGAGGCTGCGCGAGTGCAGCCTCCAGCGCGTCAACGAGCGGCACCGCGTCGGGGGCGATCGATTCGTCCAAAAGCCTGCCCGGGTCCAACGCACCGGCGTGCTTGACCACATCCTGGTCCTCCTGGGTCTCGAAGGGGACGGACCAATACGCCGCCGCGATGCGCCAGTCTTCATCACGGACTAGCAGTGCGGTCAGCCGGATCGGCATCGAACACGTGACGGTGCCGTTCTGCATCGCCTCGGCTACGACCTGGTCGAAAACCCAGACACCTCGTCCCGAGGCACTCGTTCCGGCCAGCGAACTATCGGTCCGCAGCCGCAATGTCGCGTTCCGACCTGCGACTGCATCGGACCAGCGCCGGATGTCTGCAACGACAAGGTCGGCTGATGTGTGCATCCCGTCGGCCGTGGGACTGAGCACGAAAGAGTCCGGTCGAAGGATGCTGCGAAGTGCTTGCTCGTCGAATGACTCGACCCCTCGATACAGGACGTCGAGGACCAGAGTCGCGACGCGCCGCGCGTCCGGGTCGTCGGTCACGCCGCGCAGTATTCCTCACATGACGCGAGCACGCGCTCCGCCTCGACGGAGCCCGAGCGGTGGCGCGCGGCGAAGGTCGGCGTGCGGGCGTGCAGAATGCAGATATGGCGTCGTACTCGGTGAACATGGGTCTCATCGTCTGCCAGTACCGAGCAGCGGAGTGGTGTCACGAAAGACATCGAGCTGGCCGCGCACGACCTGTTGCAGCACCTCGACAACACCCGAGCACGAACGGCGGTGGCTGGATGACCGAGCCGATCACGCCGCTGCCTGCCGCGAAGGCGTTCGCCGAAGACGAGCGCTCCGTCCTCCTTGGGTACTTGGCCTACCACCGAGCGGTCTTGGCGAGGAAGGCGGAGGGGGTGAGCGACGAGGACGCTCGTCGTGCGCCAAGTGGGCTGACGCTGCTCGGCCTGGTTCGCCACATGACCGATGTGGAGAGATGGTGGTTTCGGCGCGTGCTGCTCGCCGAGGAGATCCGGCGTTGTTCGCCGACGAGGAGGAGTGGAGCCTCCCAGCCGACGCCACCGTCGCCGACGCCTTGGCGTCCTTCCGCGACGAGATCGCCGTGATCGACCGGCACCTTGAAACGGCGAGTATGGACGATCGCAACGCGGGCGAGCCCGATCGCGGCGAGCACACGCTCCGGCGGACGATGGTCCACATGATCGAGGAGTACGCCCGTCACTGCGGCCACGCCGATCTGCTTCGCGCGGCCATCGACGGGACCACCGGCGATTGAGCACGAAGTCCAGCGCCGGAGACGTCAGGGGTGTCGGTCGACGCGACTCTTGACCAGTTCTCGCTCGGCCGGCCTTGTGCGGACGACGCCGTCCATATGCTCGCGAGTTGGCATGCGCGACCGGCGCCTGTCACCTCACTCTTATCCCATGAGGACCGCTACTGACGGGGAGGGGTCATGAGCCGGTGGTACCGCTTCATGTATGGAGTGGGCTTCACGCCCTGGGAGACGGATACCGACGCCGTCGGCCCGCAGCTCGACAAGCTGTTCGCGGCCGAAGAGGCGGATCGGGAGCGACCCTACGGCTCCGCGCTCGACCTGGGATGCGGCACCGGTAGATGGTCGGTCGCTCTCGCCCAGCGTGGTTGGAACGTGGTCGGCATCGACGTGGTTCCGAAGGCCATCCGGGCCGCGAAGGAGCGGGCTCGGGAAGCATCCGCCGATCTCACGTTGGTCGAAGGCGACGTCACCGCCTTGCGCCACGCTGGTGTCGGCACTGGCTTCTCGTTGTTTCTCGACGTCGAATGCTTCAATCACCTGAACGACGCACAGCGCGCCGCAGTCGGCGAGGAGGTCAACGCGGTCGCAGCACCCGATGCGACCATGGTGCTCCTGGTGTGGGCGCGCGGTCGCCGTGGCCCACTCCCTCCCGGTGCCAGCGACGACGACCTCACCATGGCGTTTCCGGGGTGGGCGATCGTCGAGGAGATGGCCTACGAAGGCGAGCTGCCGCGACCGATGAAGAACTTCGCGCCCCGCTGGGTCCGGCTCACGCGCGGAGCGGGTTCGCGCCCGTGAGACCGAGCAGCTCCGCACTCGTATAGAGCCGGCTCGGCCGTCCCCGCGCCTTCGACTGAACAGTGCCGTGCTCGACGAGGACGCCTCCGTCGACGAGGTCGTGGAGTGCGGCGTTCGCAGACTTCAATGGAATCGCCAGCTCGGAGGCCACGATCGGCCCGGTCAGCACGAGGTGTCGCGGCAGGAGGCCGAGGGCGCGCCACGCCGCGGCGTTCCTCCGCAGACGCTTGGCGCCGTCCCTCGGCGCGGCGAGTCGTTCCTCCCACTCGCGTCGCAGCTGTGAAACGGCGGCGACGAGCTCCTCTTGAGCGCGGCCGGCGCCGGAAACCGCGTCGGCAAACCAGCGGATCCATGCGTTGTGGTCGCCCACGCGGAAGAGGACCAGGCCGGCGCCGTAGCCGCCGACGTCGGCGGCGATTCGGGTGCTCACGGGCGGGGGCGTGACGAGTGCAAGCCGATGCACGATGATCCACGCGACCAGTACGCGACCGACCCGCCCGTTGCCGTCGGCGAATGGATGGATGATCTCGAATTGCGCATGGGCGATCGCTGCTTGGCTCACCGGGTCGACGTCGTCGCGGTTGATGTACGTGACGAGGTCTTCGAGAAGCGCGGGCACCGCCTCGGGTGGCGGTGTCACGAGGTGGGCGTCGAGCGGCGACGTCCCGCCGATCCATCCCTGCTCGGTTCGGACGACGCCGACGTGGCGAGCCGGCGTCGGGCTGCCCGTCATCAACGTCCGATGCCACCGGCACAGGTTCTCCGCGGCGAACGGGCCAGCGTGGGCCTCCTCGAGCGCTTCGGTCACGGCGGCGAGGTTGGCCGCTACCCACGCGGCGGGCGACGATCCCGCCTCGTCGCCGGCCTCGGCGAGCACGATGTCCACGACGGGCGCGGTCACACCCTCGATGAACGACGACGCCACGCCCTCGGCACGCAACAGGAGCCGGGCGAGGGCGGCGTAGTCGTCGGGCATCGCCTCGGCGCCGTGCTCGACGGCGGCCTGGGCCCGAGCGGCACGAACAACGGTGTCGGCGGCGAGCGTCAGGTCGCGCTCGGCGAGCCGGGTGGGGACGAACGCCAGCCCGTTTCGGCCTCGCCACACGATGGGCACCTCGACCCCGGCGAGCTCCAACGCCCCACCTTTCGTACGGTTACTGACTCAAGTGTACGTTATTGGCGGGACCAGCGGATGACGCGTACGGCCCGATGTCCGGCACCATTCGCGCTGCAATGACACGAGAGCCCCGTTCACCGAACGTCGACGCCTGGAAGGTCGCGGAACACCGAGCGGTCCGCGCTTATGACTGTTCGGTCGAATGCTTTCGCGGTTGCGGCGATGATCAGGTCGTGCGCGCCTCGCGGCTTACCCCGGGACCGCACTTCGAGGAGAAGTGCGGCATGGGCCTCCGCGACCTTGACGTCGTAGTCGAGCACAGGGATCGTGGCGATGACGTCGTCGGCATACCGCGCTTCGCGCCGCCTTTTGCCTGCGGTTCGCGAGGAGCGCTCCCACGCGAAGTTCCGCGATCGTTACGGCGGCGATCGCGACGTCGTCGCCGTCGTCGATCACGTCGTCGAGGTCGCCGCCGGTGCGCTCGGCGTCGATGAGGAACGTGGTGTCGAACAGGAGCCGAGTCATGATCGTTCCTCGACCTCGAGCAGCGATCGGACCTTGTCGAGGTCGCTCGCCCATGCAGCATCGGGTCGGTGGCGGCGCAACAGCGCCTTCACGTCGGCGCCCAGCCCGCGATGCATCGGCTCGAGGTGGGCGACGGCCTTGCCTCGCCGCACGATCGTGAAGTACTCGCCCCGATGCTCGATCGCGTCGAGGAGATCAGCGAAGTTCCGAGCTGCATCCGTGGCCGACACGTCAGGCATAGATCGGATTATCAGATATTTCCGGAGCCGGGAGGGCTGAAGCCGGCCCGGAAGGCGTCCGGGGCGGCCATCGCAACGAAGCGGGCCTCTCGTGCATCGTTGAGGTGATGTCGGAATCGCTCCCCGCCCGTGCAGTCCCGCCTCCGTCGGATCTGGCCGGTCTGTACGAGCGTGAGCACGTCCCGATGGTTCGCCTCGCCTGCCTGCTCGTTGGATCGCGATGGGTCGCCGAAGAGATCGTGCACGACGCCTTCGTCGTGGTCGGCGAGCGCTGGACGACACTCGACAACCCAGGCGGATACCTGCGATCAACTGTCGTGAACGGCTGCCGCATGGCCCTGCGTCGACGCCGGATCGAACATCGCCACACGAGCGCCGACGCCGCGACGATCGAGGCACCGGCGGAGCTCGTCGAGCTGCAATCCGCGCTCGACCGCCTATCGGAACGGCAGCGCGCCGCCGTCGTGCTGCGTTACTTCGTCGATCTTCCCGATTCCGAGATTGCCGAGTTGCTCGGCTGCCGCGTCGCCACTGTCCGGTCGATCGTGCACCGATCGCTTCGCATCTTGCGCAAGGAGATGGCATGACAACCAACCTCGAAGACCGACTGCGGTCAGACCTTCCACGTCTCGCGCGCCTGATCGAACAAGGCGCGAACGAGGAACCCACAGTGGTCGTTCCGACACGCGGAAGACGGCATCGCAAAACCCGCGCGATCGCAGCTGCCGTCGCAGCGTGCGTGGCAGTCGGTGGTGTGACTGTGCTCGCATCGCGCGGCCGTCATGAGCTCGCGCGTCCGTCGAACGGACGGGTCGTCATCACCAACCGGTGGCGCGCGCTGCCGCCGTCGACCGTCGGACCCCGCGGCAACGGGGTCGTGGTGTGGACCGGTCGAGAAGTGATCGTATGGGGCGGCTATCGAGGTGACCCGAACGCGCCGCTCGCGCTTCAGACCGGCGAGACCTACGACCCGACGAGCAACACGTGGCACAAGATCGCCGACAACCGCTGGGCACATCCCGGTGCAATCGGCGTTTGGGCCAACGATCGCTTGTACGTCCTCGCCAAGAACGGCGGAGCCGAGTACTTCCCCACTACCGACACATGGCGCGACATCGCGCTTCTACCGGATGAGACCGGCGGGGGATTCCTCGGCGCCGCCTGGTCCGGGACAACGCTGTTCGGCATCGTTGGCGGACGGGACCCGGGAACGATCTCGGTGGCACGCTACGACGGCAACCGTGCCGCATGGATCGTCGGCAAGGCCGAACCCACGTCGTTGCTGCCCGGTCTGAGTCACGCGTCGACCGTGTGGACAGGCAAAGAGCTGGCCGTGTCCGACGGCCTCCGATCTGTGTGGGCATACGACCCGAGCACCGACGCGTGGCGCGCGCTCCCGAGTCTCGGCACGCGGACGGCTTGGAGCTCGATCGCGAACGTTGCTGACACACTCGTGGCGGTCTACAGCGAAGACGGGCACCTCCGCGCCGCGCGTGCTGCCGGCAACGGCTGGCTCGAGATCGCCGACTCACCGAAGGTACCGGTCGCACAGCCGATCGCCGTCGACGGGCACGGGACGATGTATGTGATCGATCGGTCGGGCCGAGGTGCAACGATGCGCGCAGATCCGTCGACCCGCCGATGGGTGCCGCTCGACGGTTCCCCGATCACCGATGGAGTGAACGGCACCGCGGTCTGGGCCGGTACGGGCCTGTTCGTGTGGGGCGGCCTGCCGAGCGGGACACCGGCGACCTTCACGAATCCGACGCCGAGCAAGGCCGACGCCGCATGGTACGAACCATGAGCAGCGCGTCCGCGCCCACACAAGTTTGACCGGTCGCGGTCGCTCCAATGGTCCGACGAAGCTTCGGGTTCCCTGCCCGACGGCAGCTGACTCATGGACGCTATCCATAGCCGGGGTTACGGCGCGCCGCCGAGACGCGCGTGAGCCCTGTGCGCGGCCGACCGCGCCGAATTGCTCGACGAGCACTCGCGTTTGCGAACCCGTTACCGTCGGGTGACGGCGCCCCTCGCCAACCGGTCGCGGGCAGGGCCGGCTGTTCAGGTACCCGGCGGTCGATACCCGACGTCGGCCTTGCCTGCGGCGTCCATCTCTTCGGGCGTGATGAGCACGATGGTGCGAACCGAGACCAACCCGGTGGTGGCGACCCGGGAGCTCAGCGCTGCGGCGGCGACGTTGTCGGGGAGGTCGACCGTGACGTAGACGTCGTCTCCGCCGAACGCGAAGTAGAAGCTCTCGAGCGACCCGCCTGCCTTCTTGCAGGCCTCCACCAGTGCCTCGCGGCGGCTGGTCCCGCCCTTTTCGAGTACGCCCTTGATGCCGTCGGGGGTGTAGTTACCGATGACGAGATACTTGGCCATGGAATCTCCCGTTTGTCGAGTGAACGTCACATTGATTCGTCGGGACCCACTCTGCGGATCGCCTGTTACAACTGCGCGTCACCTACCATACGCGACGACACGCGACCTGCAGCTGAGCGCACGGTCGCGCATGCCCCAGAACGGCACACATCGGGATGCGGCATTCGTTTCGATCGGCGCGCGTTATGGAGCGCGCGATCCGCTCGGACCTGCACGTCAGCGATGCGCTACGAGCACACGCTCAACGCCTGCACCAACCGTCCATCAGGCAGACATGGGCGACACCGGACGAGCGTGACCGCTATATCAGCTCTCGAGTGTCAGGTGCGCTTCTGTTGGCGCGCGCTGTGTTGTCGGTGAGTGCTGACCGCAGTAGGGCGCGAGCGGACCAGCGCATGAGATCGGTTGCGTCGTCGCGCGACAGCCCGGCAACATCGGTCAACCAGGCGAGCGCTTCGATTCCCGTAGCGCTTCGGATCGCGAGGGCGAGCCGATGTCGCTCGGCGTCGGACATCTCCGGGTGAAGCGGCGCGAGTGCTTCCTCGATCCACTTGATCCCACGGCCTTGCCTCAACGGCAGTTGCGCGCGCTCGACGGGGTCGGCATCGAGCGAGAGACGAAGCATCGTGCGCTGTTGCGCCTCGTTCTCGACGGTCGATCGGGTAAATGCCTCGATCACGAGGTCGAGTCGAGTCGCCACATCGTCCGGTGCGTCGTCGGGCAGCAGTGACGCGACGCCGGTCTCCGGATGGGCAGCGACCAGAAGCGCGCGCCGATTCGGGAAGTACCGGTAGGCGGTGGTGCGCGAGATCGATGCCGCTTCCGCGGCTGCTTCGACCGTCGGCGTCGCGCCGTTGGCGACGAGGTCCCGAGCCGCGGCGATGAGAGCGTCACGGGTGCGGCGCTTCTGATCGATGCGGCCATTCAGTTCGTATGGGATTGACATCCTCATGATGGTACCGTACTGTCCGTCATGGGACGCATGTCCCATCTACTGAGAGTAGGCGATCCCAAATGAACGCTCTAGCTCCGATCATCCGAGCCGCAGGCGAAGGCGACAGGCAGTCGTTCCTCGGAGGGGGCCTGCACACCTGGAAGCTCATGGCTGAAGACACCGGCGGCGCGTTCTTCATGTTCGAAGACGTCATGGCCCAGGGGAAGACGACTCCGCTGCACCGACATCCAGAAGCCGACGAGACGGTCTACGTCCTGGAGGGCGAGATCGTCGTCCTTGTCGACGGTAAGGAGAGTCGGGTTGGTACCGGCGGCGTGATGTTCACACCGAAGGGCGTACCCCACGCCTTTCTCGCGGTCTCGGACTACGCGCGGTTGCTCACCTTGCAGACGCCCGGGATCGGCCAGGCGTTCTACCGCGGCGCGAGCGAACCGGCGACCGGCGACACGTCCGGGACGGTTGACATCGCACGCATCCAAGCGGCTGCGAAAGAGAATCCTCGCGGAATAGAGCTCCTCGGTCCGCCCCCGTTCCAGAACCTCAAGGTCTGCTGACCGCGCACGCCACCGGTTCGGCGACGACGCCGCGCAGCGCGAGAACGAGTTGCCTCAGGCGGTGCCCTTGCGCGCAGCCTTCGCGGTGCCGGCAGCCTTGCGCAACCTCTGCGCTTCGTCCCGTGCCGTAAGTACGTCGGACTCTTGATCGAGCGCGGCGGCTTGCGCGTCCAACGTGTTGAGACGCACGCGCTTCGCCTCGCGCTCGGCCGCGGCGAGCTTCTTCTTCTCCGCCTGCTCGACGGCGCGCGCCTGCGCCGCGGCAGTCTTCTGTGCCTTTCGCGCGAGATCAACGCGCTTGCGGTCGGCATCGTGGAGACGAGCGCGGGCGTCACCTTCGACGCGCTCTCGCAACCCGGTCGTCGCGTCGAGCTGTTGGGCGAGTTGTTCGTCCGCCGCGCGCCGCTTGGCATCGGCGTCGCTCCGGAGCTCGGCCGCTCGCTGCCGTTCGTCGGCCGCGACTCGGCGCCGGGTCGCATCCTGGCGAAGCTCGACGTCGTTGAGGAACCCCCCGACCGCCGCGCGTACGGTGGCGTCGGCACGATCGACGAAGAGTCGGGCGGCGCTACGCCGACCTTCGCCGCCCGGGATCAGCCGCGTGGCGGCGACAAACGGCAGCCGACCGACTCTCAACCAGCGATCGATCGTCGACCGCCCGACGTTTCGGACCATAGTCATTTCGCCTCCGGATCGATCGCGTTGGCCGCCCGTTCAGCATGCCCGGCCTCGCTCTCCAGCCGCGCCACCTCGGCCGCAGTCACGGCTCGGCGTTGCACCGCCGCGCGCTCCTCCGAATCCGCCACGCGCTCCTGCGCCTCCGCCCGGACCTCGATTGCCGCCTGCTCGCGGACGGCTTCCGCGGAGATCTGCCGCTCGCGTCGGGCTTCGTCCTCAGCGATGCGCTCCTTGCGGTCCTCTGCTTCGAGTTCCGTGCGCAGCCGGTCACGTTCGGCGGCGGCTTCGGCACGCTGCTCTTCGACTGCCACTTCCTGACGTCGCAGTTCGGCCGCAGCCTCGTCGCGCTCGGCGTCCGCCTCGGCTTCGACCTGCGCCTGTTGCAAGTTCCCCTCCCGCCGCAGATCGTCGCTCCCGAGCAACGCTCCGACCGCCGATTTGGACTTGCCGACGACTTTGCCGAGCACACCCCCCGCGACATGTTCGGAAGCATCAGCATCATCGGGCACGACAGCTCCTTCGTTCGTAACGGTTGGGACTCTTCTCGTTCCCGTCGCGTCGTGCACTAAACGCAACCCGACAAAAACGAGATCGGCGGTTCGCTCGCCGCGCGGGCGGGTAGCGATGCTGCGCAATCGAACGTCCTCACGTCGACGAGGAGTCACACACACGATGGTCACGAAGAAGGCGCCGTCCGGCAAGTTGCCGCCGACGAAGAAGGCGGCCGCGAAGAAGGCGGCCGCGAGTGAGTCGCGTGCTGCGGCGAGGTCGGCGGGCACGCCCGCGGAGGAATCGGCCCGGTCCGCCGTGTTGGTGCCACGATCGAGTCGGGTGCCTGCCCAGGACAGTGATTTCCTGACGACGGCTCAGGGCCAGCGCCTGTCGCACACGGACGACTCGTTGAAGGCCGGCGCGCGCGGCCCGACCTTGCTCGAGGACTTTCACCTCCGCGAGAAGGTGATGCACTTCGATCACGAGCGGATCCCGGAACGGGTCGTACACGCGCGCGGCGTAGGGGTGCACGGTGTGTTCGAGGCCTACGGCAACGCCGGCGACGTGACGTGCGCAGACTTCTTGCAACCGGGACGGCGTACCCCGGTGTTCGCGCGGTTCTCGACAGTGGTGGGGTCGCGCGGCTCGGCCGACACGGTGCGCGACGTGCGGGGCTTTGCGGTCAAGTTCTACACCGACGAGGGCGTGTTCGACCTCGTGGGCAACAACATCCCCGTCTTCTTCATCCGAGACGGAATCAAGTTCCCCGATCTCATCCACGCCGCGAAGCCCGAGCCGGATCGGGAGATCCCGCAGGCGCAAACGGCACATTCGACCTTCTGGGATTTCGTCTCGCTCATCCCCGAATCACCGCACATGCTGATGTGGGTCATGTCCGACCGGGCAATCCCGCGTTCCTACCGAATGATGGAAGGGTTCGGCGTCCACACCTTCCGCCTCGTCAACGACAACGGTGACACCTCGCTCGTGAAGTTCCACTGGAAACCGTCGCTCGGCGTCCACGGCCTGGTGTGGGAGGAGGCTCAAATGCTGGCGGGTGTCGATCCCGACTTCCACCGGCGCGACCTCTACAACGCGATCGGTGCAGGAGCCTTTCCCCAATGGGAGCTCGGCATCCAGGTCATGCCCGACACCGACGACCAGTACTTCGAGGGCATCGATCTGCTCGACGCAACGAAGCTCGTCCCCGAAGAACTCGCTCCCGTGCAGACGATCGGGCGCCTGACGCTCAATCGCAACCCTGCCAACTTCTTCGCCGAGACGGCGCAGGTCGCGTTCCATGTGGGTCATGTCGTGCGCGGGATCGACGTCACCGACGATCCGTTGCTTCAGGCGCGCCTGTTCAGCTATCTCGATACGCAGCTGACCCGGCTCGGCGGCCCGAACTTCGCACAGATCCCGATCAACCGCAGCCACGCACCGGTGAACGACAATCACCGCGACGGGTTCCACCAGGACGCGGTCCACACTGGTCGAACGTCCTTCCTTCCCAACGCGATCGGCGGAGGCTGCCCCTTCCTCGCCGACGACGGCGACGGCGGCTATGTGCATGTTCCACGCCCGGTGCAGGGCGCAAAAGTGCGCGAACGCGGGCCCGACGACGAATACGCGCAGGCCAACATGTTCTGGAAGAGCATGACCGAGGTCGAACAAGACCATCTCGTGGACGCCTTCACCTTCGAGCTCGGCAAGTGCGACGTCCAAGCCGTCGTCGACGCGATGCTCGAACGTCTCGCGCTCATAGATGGAGAGCTCGCCCAACGTGTGGGCATGGGTCTCGGACTCACGGTCGCAGCAACCGGCGACCCCCGCCCGGACGTCGAGGTCTCTCCGAGTTTGGCGATGATCACCGACGGCGCGTTCCCGGTCGATGGACGCGTCGTGCACATCCTCGCTGCCGACGGCGCCGATCTCGCAGGGATCGTCACGCTCAAGGACACGCTGCTCGCGGGCGGGGCGGTCGCGTACCTCATCGCCACCCACAAAGGCGCCGTCACCGGCACCGGCGACGACCAACTCACGGTCGACAAGTCGTTTCATACGGCGTCTCCCGTCGAAGCGGACGCCTTCGTCGTCGCGGCCGGCGCCGGGCTTGCCGAGAACCCCGCCGCGATCGTCTACATCCGGACCGCCTACCGGCACCACAAAACCATCGGCGCGTGGGGCGACGGAACCGACCTCCTCGCCCGTGCGGGTATCGGTGTCGACGAGCAGGGCATCGTCACGGCCACCCAGTCGACCGTCCAGTTCGGCGACTACGTGATCGCCGCGGTGGCCAAACACCGGCATTGGGAACGCCTCGATCCGCACCCGACCCGTGCCACGACAGGAGCATGAGCATGCCGACCGGGATCGAACTCATCCTCGCCGATCACGAATACGTGAGCGGGCTGTTCGAGCAGTTCGGCGAGACCAACGACGGAGTGCTGGTCGGACAGATCGTGTTCGCACTTACCGCTCACGACGAGGTCGAGCAGGGAGCGCTCTATCCGATCGCTCTCGAAGTGCTCGGCGACGAGGATCTGATCGCGGCGTTCGATCAGGCACACTCGCACATCAAGAGCCTGATCGAGTACGTCGTCGCGCTCGAGGGCGCTCCGCTCGTCGAAGCCGTCGACATGCTGCGCCGCGCCGTCGACGATCACGTGGCCGAGGAGGAGAGCAAGCTCCTTCCTCAACTCGACGAAGCCGCAACGAGCGCACAACTCGATGAGCTCGCGGCGCGGATCGAACACGTCAAGCAACGCGGATGACCGAGTCGCCCGAGGAGCGCAACGCACTCGCGAACGCCTCTGGCGACACGCGACCTGCAGCTGAGCGCACGGTCGCGCATGCGCCAGAACGGCACGACTGGGATACCTGTATTGCCGTGGTCGGTACGCTTTACGGGGGCGCGCGCGTGATCGCACATCAGGTCGCGCCGCCGCTCGCGTAACGAAGTCATGCACGCTACGAGCTTCGGTGCGCTCGCGCACCGCCCCACTCGCCGGGTCACTCGTCGATCGGGTACTCGGGCAGGCACTCGCGTGAGTCCCGGGCGGCGCCGATCCCGACGATAGGTGCCGGCGCCGCCCTCAGAAGAGGTCAGATCTGTCCGACCTCGCATTCCTTGGGATCGATGTGACCAAGGTTCTTCACCACGTTGAACGTGCCGCCCTCGGATCGAGCGATGTACATGTTCATGCGTACGTGGTGCTGCCCGGGCACCATCTCGGCCGGGCCTCCGGGACCTTGCGCGATGCGGGCGTGGTCCAGCGCCGCGATGACGTCGGCTTGGTTCAGCGAGCCGGCTTCGTTGACGGCCGCCTCCCAGAGCTTGAGGGCCCGGTACGTTCCGGTGCACGCGCTCCCCGCGGTGAACATCGCGCTCCCGGGGTAGAGCCGTTCGTAGCGGTTGAGGAGTTCCATGCTGAACGGATCGTCGACGGCGCGGTAGTAGTCGAGACACCCGTACAGGCCTTCGACGTGATCGGCCGGAACCAGGTTCAGGAAGTTCTCGTCGAAGTAGGTGCAGACGACGATCCCACCGCGACGGGTGAAGCCGGCGCCGTGCAGCTGCTCGAGGAACGGCGTGAGCCCGGGTGGGACGATCGTGTTGAACACGACGTCCGCGCCCGTCGACATGATGTCGTCGACGATCCGTTCGTAGTCGGTGTGATCGAGCGGGAAGTACTCCTCCCCGACGATCTCGCCGCCTTCGGCGGTGACGACCTCACGCACCTTCTTGTTGAGCGTGTGCGGCCAGATGTAGTCGGCCGACGGCATGTAGAAGCTCTTCGCGCCGGTCTCGCGCATCAGCCACGGGAAGAACGGCTCGACCTGCTGCGCGGGCACGGGGCCGGTGCAGAAGATCAGCGGGTGACACTCCTGCCCCTCGTACTGCTCCGGGTAGAGGTAGAGCTTCCCCGCCTCCTCGACGACCGGCCCCTTGATGGCCTGGCGCGTGGAGCTGTAGATGCCGCCCACCACGACGTCGACCTCGCGCTCGACGAGCTTCGTCGCCGCGGCTGCGGCCACGTCGTCGTCGGTCGCGCTGTCCTCGACGAACAACTCGATCGGACGACCGAGCAGGCCACCGCGCGCGTTGATGTCGTCGATCACCATCTTGGTGAGGTTCACGTTCGCGATGCCCATGAAGGACAGCGCACCGGTCTGGTCGGTGATGAGACCGACCCGCGCCGGACGATTGATCGTGCTGGTCATCGTCGCCTCCTCACGCGCCGTAGGAGCCGAGCAGCAGCGCGGCTTCGGGCTTGCCCAAGTGGCCGGCTTCCTTGAGGATCGGCGGCACTTCCGGGTCGGACACGAACTTCGCCCACCCGTCGGCGTCCCAGTCGAACAGCGCCCACACCCGGTTCTCCTCGGTGGGGTCGCGGAACACGGTCGAGCCCTTCGAGCCGTGGAGTGCGCGCTTGTCGGCGCCCTTCGTGCCGAATACCTCGAGGAATCGGTCGACGTTCTCGACGGTCGTCGTTGCCAGGATCATGACGGTTCCCTTTCGGAATGGATCCCTGCGGATCCGCCTCCCGCCGCCCGGTTGGCCGGCGTAGAGGTCATTATCCGGACGGGCCGCGGGCGCGGCATCGGTAGACCTACCTATTTCCGCTCGCGCAGTCAGAGCGGGGGTCAGCCGGCGACGACGACCTGGTGCTTCACGGCCCAGCGCGTCGCCGCGGCGCGGCTGGAGACCCCGATCTTCGTGTAGATGTTCTGGATGTGGTGCTCGGCGGTACGTGACGAGATGAACAGCTGGGTCGCGATCTCGCCGGCGGTCCGGCCGTCGGCCACGAGCCTCAGCACCTCGATCTCGCGACGGCTCAAACCACCAGGACGCACTGCGCGTGCCCGCGGGGCCGGGTCGCGGCGCGCGACGTCGATCTGCTGACGCGCATAGACGGCCGCGTCGCCGAGATCGAGCGCAGCGCCCTCCGCGATGAAGTCGGCGGCGCGCGTCTTCCCGAGCGCGCGGCTGACGCGATTGCCGAGGTCGGCGAGTTCCGGGACGTGGTGTGCGCTCGACGGCTCGCGCGATAGCGCCCCGAGCAGCATCGCTGCCGGCGCCGGCCGGTCGAGCCGCTCGAACAACGCCGGCACGCTGGCCAACGTGATGATCAACTGGGGCACGTTGCCCGCCTGCTGGAACGCGGCGATCGCGTCGGCGAACAGCACTAGTGCCGCCTCCGGTTCGCCGTCAGAGGTGTGCAGGCGCGCCGCGTCGCGCGCAAGAAAGCCTTCGAAGAACTCGACCCGTTGCTCACGCACGAAGGCGAAGCCTTCGTCCCACGCCGCGAACGCACGTCGCACGTCGGCCTTCGAGAACGCCATGCCCGCGATCCAGAGCGCGTACGAGATCCAGTAAGGATTCCCGAGAGACCGCGCCGCGGCAACGGATTCCTCGGCCAGCGCGACAGCCTCGTCGGTCCGGCCGGCCGATTGGAGGCCGTCGACGTACGACGCGATGCCGTAACCCCGATCGCTGCCGTACCGCTCGGCAACGCTGCCGGTGAGCTCGATGTAGCGATCGAGGTCTCCGCAGTACACGTTGCAGAGCGCTTCGACAAACGGGGCGTATCCCGGCTCGCACGCGTCGTAGCGGTTGTCGAGCTCGAGCTCGGTCGCCCGGTGTGCGCTCTCGCGGGCCGCCGGCGCCCTGCCGGCGAAGCATGCGTAGCCCGCGGCGGTGCACAAGCGGGGAAGCCGGCGTACGTCGGCCGCGGTCGCGCGCTCGAGCAGCTCCTCGGCCCACGCCAGCGTCTCGAACAGCTGCACCGAGAACCCCATGAGCGCGGCGTGGGCCGCGATGTCGGTCGCCACCTCCAGGTCTCCGCGCGCCGCGCTCCACTGGTATCCCGCCCGCAGGTTGCCCAGTTCGGCCTCGACCCAGTCGACTGCGTCGCGCCAGCCGGGACCATTCCAGTGCTCCCATCGCCTGGCCGCCTCACGCGCGAAGTACGCGGCGTGCCGATCGCGCGTGCGATCGCGCGCGCCAGTTTCGGACAATCGGTCGTCGGCGAACTGGCGGATGGTCTCGAAGAGGCTGTACCGGGTGCGTGTGGCGGTGTGGTCGGCGACGACGAGCGACTTCCGGACTAGTGAGTCGAGATCACGGAGCACGTCGATGTCGTCGTCGGCGCCGTCGAGCACCGCGCACACGCTCGTGAGGTCGAAGCCGCCCGCGAACACCGATGTCAGGCAGAGCAACTCGCGCTCGTCGTCGTTCAGCAGGTCGTACGACCATGCCACCGCGTCGCTGAGTGTGAGCTGTCGCTGCGGCACCGGCGTCGACCCCCGCAACAGTCGGAAGCGATCAGCGAGCCGGTCCCGTACCTCGACCGCGCTCATGGCGGCCATGCGCGCCGCTGCCAGCTCGATTCCCAGTGGGAGCCCGTCGAGCGTCTCGCAGATCTCAGTCACCGCGGCGGCGGTTTCGCGCTCTCCCAGCCCGAAGTCGGGACGCACAGCGCGCGCTCGGTCCACGAACAGCGTGACGGCATCGGAGGTCTCGCCTCCTTCCAGCGCGAGCGGTGGCACGGTGAACACGGTCTCGCCGTCGAGCATGAGCGTCTCGCGCGTGGTGGCCAGGATCTTGACGTTCCGCGAGCGGCCGAGCATCGCGGCGATGGCGGAACTCGCGGCGGCAAGAATGTGCTCGCAGTTGTCCATCACCAGCAGGAGCCGGCGTCCGCCCAACGATTCGGCGATCGTGTCGATGAGCGCCGCGTCGCCCCGCGGCGTGATGCCCAGCACCGAGGCGACGGCCGCGGGCACCGAGTCCGGGTCGCCGACTGAGGCGAGCTCGACCATCCAGGCCCCGTCGGGGAACTCGCCCTCCAACTCGGATCCCGCTTCGAGTGCCAGCCGGGTCTTGCCGACCCCCCCGACGCCACTCAGCGTGATCAGCCGGTGCGACCGGACGAGTTCGGCGACCTCCTCGACCACCGCGTCGCGGCCGACGAGCGAGCTGAGCTGCTGCGTGAGGTTGCCGCGCAGAGCTTCGCCGCCGCGGAGCATCGGAAAGTCCGCCGGAAGTCCGTCGACGACGACCTGGTACACCGACATCCGTCCGCGCAGACCGCGGAGCCGGTGCTCACCCAATGGCCGCAGACGCACGCGGTTGCGCAACAGCACCTCGGTCGCGTCCGAGACGAGGACCTGACCACCGTGTGCCAACGACATCAACCGCGCCCCGCGGTTCACCTCGGTGCCGTAGTAGCTCCGGTCGCGTTCGCTCGCGGCGCCGGTGTGCAATGCCATGCGAACCGTGAAGTTCACGATCGTGTCATCGCGCAACTGTTCCTGCGCCTCGATCGCCGCCGCAGCCGCGTCGTCGACAGTCGAGAACGCGGCGCAGAAGCTATCACCACCCATAGCGAACACGTATCCGCCATGACCCTCGATCGCGCCCCGAACGATCGCGTCGTGCACGCGCAGGGCCTCGGCCATCTCGAGGGGAGCCTCGTCCCACAGGCGCGTCGAATCCGCGATGTCGGTGAACAGGAACGTCACCGTGCCCACCGGGAGCCCGCGCGGCATTCCCGAACGGTAACGCAGCGCCCACGAAGTGGTCGTGCGCGAACCACGGGAAGCGCACCCGCGACCGCCGGAGTTGCATCGCCCACTCGCCGGACCGATTCGAGGTGTCGGCGATGGTCGAGGTGGTGGCGTCCCATCGAGGGCGACTACGGCCTCGGTCGATTCGAAGTGGAACCACTAGCCGACTCTTGGTGCCGTCGTCTCAGGTTGTTGGAGGATGGGGGTGTCTGCCACGGTCCCGGCGTTCCGGGTCACCTCGCTTAATGTTGATGTCGTTGCGGTCGAGCTAACGTTCGCGAGATGGCGATCTGCTCGTACGAGGTCACCGCGCGTTCCGCCGCCCCACCGGAGCGGGTCTTCGAGCTACTCGCCGACGCAACGTCCTGGCCGCGCTGGGCGGGTTCCCTGATCGCGCACGCGTCGTGGGAGCGGGAGGGCAATCCCGCGCCGGGTGGCGCCGGCGCGATTCGCAGGCTCGGGCGGTGGCCGATGTTCGGTCGTGAGCAAGTCGTCGCGTCCGAGCCGCCCTCACATCATGCGTACACGACGCTCAGTGGCAACCCAGTGCGCAACTACCGCGCCGACGTCTCGCTCGTACCCAACGGGTATGGCACATTGATCACATGGAGCGCCGCGTTCGAACCGCGCATCCCCGGCACGGGCCGTCTGCTCGAGGGGATCTACCGGCGGCTCATCGGCTCAGTCGCGCGTCGACTCGCGGCGTACGCTGAACGGGACTGATCATCTCGTCACGCGAGTGCACTGGAAGGCCTGCGAGCAACTTTGGTTGGCATCAGCTGTCGCGCCCGGCGGCGTTGCCGTCCCATATCGGGCGTCCCCGAATCTCGCGCTTCGCCTGTCACCAACCACCGGATCGTGGACCCTCGAGATTCGGCGCTCGGCCACTTTTAGGTGTTGGAGTACTTCGGTGGGCGTCGTCGACGTTCGCGTACCCCTTTCGTAGCCACGGCGATTGGCCTTTTGTGACATGCCTTCGAGGTTGGCGAGGGGGTTCTTGGGTGCGACGTTGCGGTGGGCGTCCTACGAACAGCGAGACCATAGGATCGATGAGGAGGCCGCGATGCGACTGCCCGGACACCGCGGCGGCGTCCCGATCGCGGTTGCGACGACCGTGCGCCGAGCCGCGCTGGGCGGCGTGATCGGTCCGGTCGCGTTCGTCGCGTCGTGGTCAATGCTCGGACTCGTCAAGGCCCGCTACTCGGCGCTGCACGACCCGATCAGTGATCTCGCGGGTGAGAACGCGTCGACGCGACTCGCCATGACGGCAGGATTCGTCGTGTTTGCCGTCGGTATGTGCTTCTTCGCGGGAGCGATGCACTCCGTGCTCCGCGGCCCGGCGTGGATCGCGGCCGCGACCACCGGCTGCGCCGCCTTGGGCGTTGCCGCGTTCCCACTCCATCGCTCCTCGACCGTGGACGCCATGCACGGTGGGTTCGCAAGTATCGGCTATGTCGCGCTCGCCGCGACCGCGCTCCTGTGCGCCGCACCGCTGTCGCGCCGAGGCCTCCACGCATGGGCGCGCACCGCCACGGCGGCCGGAGTCGTGAGCGCGGGCGCTCTCGCGCTCACGATCGTCGGATCGCTCCACGGTCTCTTCCAACGCATCGGGCTCACCGCCGGCGACGTCTGGGTCGTCGCGAGCGCGGTCGCGATACGGCGAGGATCCTGGACGCGCCTCAGGCCCTGCCGGTAGCACCGCCCGGCTGACGAGCTCGATGCGCGCACCTGCAACACTCCGGTGAAATGCACAGTAGGTCGAGCACGAGGGGAGACGACATGTACGGCTGGTGAGCTCTTTGGCCAGATCGGGCCAGCTTTCGATTACCCGCTCCGCACCGCTAAGCCTCGGGGCCGGTCATGGCGTGATGACGCTGACGAAAGCGTCGGTGTTGCCGAACTGTGCCGGGCACTCGGTGGGCGGGGCGGGTACGTCGCCGTCCTCGGGCGCCTCTTTGCCGGCCTTGCGGGCCGCCTCGCGCTCCTCTTGTTCGACAACCGCGCCCGAGTCGACCAGGAACTTCTGGTAGGCGTCGACGGCCGGGCAGCCGGCTCCGTGCCGGGAGTCGGTGTAGATGAACCAAGCGGTGTTGCCCTTGGAGACGAGGGTGTTGTAGTCGCCCCAGAACTGGCGCTGCAGGTTGTTCTGGGCAGACGCCGCGGGGTCGGAGGACACGGTGCTCACCCGGGTCGGAGCCGTGAACGCAGTCCCGCCTGCCGGTGAGGAGGAGTAGTACGAGTTGATCGACGCGTTTCCGGTACCGAAGGTAGCTGGGTCAACCGCGGTGAGCACCTGCCAGCCCAGGTCGATCCTGCCGTTCTCCGCGACGTCGAGTCCTTGGAAGAACGGCACACCGGTGCCGGTCGCCGCACCGGTGTACGGCGTCGCCACTTTCGACCACCCGGTCCCGATGGTTCGATACACGACCACCTGGGCTGCTGATCCGTCGGCAGCGGTGCGGTTGACCCACGCGGCGTACAGGGTTGTGCTGTTCGTCGCGGGAGCAGAGGCGAGGCTCAGGAAGCTGTCGTTACGGAAGTTTGATCCGGGGATCGGGTCCACCAGATCCACGACCGGGCCGATGGGTCGCGGACGCGAGTAGGAGAAGCCGCCGTTGCTGCTCACGGCGTAGACCTGGTTGCTTCCGTCCTCCCAGGCGACGTATACGTTGCCCCGACCGTCGGTTCGAACAGCCGAGCCCTGGCGACCTCTCGTGACCGCGTTGTTCGACGCTGCCGACAGCTGCCTCGGACCCGACCATGTGCGACCGCCGTCGGTCGAATACGCCGTCCTGACCGGCTCCGCCGCGCCGGGGATACCGCGGAATTGGGTCCACGATGCATACAGCCGGCCATAGAAGGGCGAACTCGGATTCTTGTCGGCCCAGATCGCGTTTTTGTCGTTGAAGGTGTAGCCGTGCGCCGGCACGATCACCGACGGTCCAGTCCAACCGACACCATTGTCCGAGCTGCGGGAGACGACGATGAACTCCGGCGCTTGGTTGCCAGGCGCGGCGCCCGGCTTGTACGACGCCAGGCTCTGGTAGTAGGCGTCGTATGTAGACCGGCTGAACGAGCGCGTCGCGGTGTTGTACCGAGGGCCGTAGACGATCACCGGATCGCCGTCGCTGACCAACGGCGAAGCTCGCCATCCGGCCTGGTCGTCCAACAGACCTCGGTTCGTCCATGAGACGCCCCCGTTCGCGGACGTGTATACGCCGTCGGTGCCGACGCCGGGAAAGAACGAGCAGTCGGTCGGGTCGCCGCCGCGCACGGCCGCGCCGCACACGGGCTGCTCCTGCTCATCGTTGGCACCGGCGATGAGGTGAGAGGACGCCGGATCGACCGCCACGGTCGGTTCGTTCTGCTTGTTGGTCGGGAACCGGGCCGACACATCCGACGAAGGATCACCCGCCACCTGGGGGCGGTTGGCCTGCACATCAACGGCGGTGGCCGCCAGCGCAGTTGCAGCCGTAACCACCAGCAGCGCCGCTGTGGCGAGCGTCGCGAGTGCTGCTCCACTCCGCCGATAACCCCTGCCCGACCTCGGTCGATCATTCACGTCGCTGCTCCCTTCCGTGTGGGGGCGACTCACATGAACGGCGCACCCGCATTTTGACCCGCAGTCGGACTGTACGGCGGCGGCAAGCCGCCGCGCCACCAGCCCAGTTCCTGGGGCGTGGCGGTCACCCGTCCTGCTCACCCTCAGCGCACACGACCGGGCAACCGTGCCGTGCTGCTCGGCTTCTCCGCCTCGATGAACGGGAACACGTTCAACGGGTCTCCTTGGCGAAAGAAAGCCGTCGCGCGCTTGGGGATCTCGACATCCTGCGCCGGCCGCGCTTCTCCCGCCGCAGCAGCGCGAGTTCCTCGCGCTCACTCGTTGTCGAACCCTCGCGATGACCGTCATCGACGTCGGATTGCCGCACCCAGGCGCGCGCCACGGTCTCGGTCATATCGAGATCGCGAGCGACGTTCGCCACCGAGCTCCCCGGCTGGCGGACCAGCTCGACAACCTCAGCCTTGAACTCCTTGGTGAACGACCGACGACGGCGGGCCTTCGTTCCCGTCGTCTCCATCATGATGGACATCCTCTCCGGGGTCACACCCCTGATCGTGGATGTCCGTCAAACCGGCGCAGGTCAATCCAACCGCGCCAACAGTCCGATGTTGACCGAGATCGCGTAAGCCGACGCCGCGCATCCCCGACATCCCTGACCACCGGCGAACCGATCATCACCAACGCAGACGTCTCCGTTTCCTCACGGACGTATCGCCGGTTCGGCCCAATGACCATCGGGTTCTCTGCCCGATGGTCACCTTCACATTCTCGAAGTCGGCATCACACGCGTCCGGAGCGCGGCACAGAACGACACGCAACGGGACTCGGCGGGACTAGACGACACGAAGCGTCGCGCTGCGTGGCCGAGGCGATGACCATCGGGTTGTGCGGCACACCGTCGGCGACGCGATCCGCTGCAGAACGACCGACGAACATTTACGGCACCAATTACGGCACCATTCGCGCTGCAACAGCCCCGAAACGCAGAAGGCCGGTGCGCGAGCACCGGCCTTGACCTGCGATTCTCGTTGGTGGCGGGGGCAGGATTTGAACCTGCGACCTTCGGGTTATGAGATCGGCTTCGCCTGTGACGACGAGAGACGGCTCGTGTCATCGCATGACGGCACACCCGGTGGATGCTGGTACGTCGTCTGTCTCGTTTGGCTGCGTACAACCCCGTGACGGAGCGTCCAGTAGCAAGCCTTTCTGTGCGAGCCGTGTTAGATCAGGCGTACCCAAGGAAAGTTGCGGTGAGCGGTACGAATCGAGTTGACGAAGTCCGCGCCGCTCTGCACGCCGCTGACATCTACGTGCTCGACCAGGCCGACCTAGCGCATGGAATACGTCTGTCGCTGAGCAACGACGGCATCGTCACCGTGTACAACTCCGGCAAGGTGCTGGTGCAAGGCATGCACCAGGACGCCACGAAAGCTGCCCTCGGCGAACTGGGTACGTCCACGCGATCGGCCGCGTCCGCCAAGGTCGCTCCTGCTGCAAGCACTCCGCTCGCGCTACCCCACGGCTGGCGATCCTGCCCCCAATGCGAGCAACTGCTGTCGACCACGTGGCGGCACTGCATCAAGTGCGGCACCGACCTGGGACTATCGGACGACACCGAGCCGTGCTCCGCCTGCATCGAACCCGTAGACCGAGCATGGTCCTGCTGTCCGGCGTGCGGAGACGCTCTGTAGCTCTCAACGGTCGGTCCGGCCTTCTGATCCATACGCGTCCTCACGTGAGGCGGTCGAGCAATGCCGACGCCTGGGCTGCCTCGTACACGTCGAACTGCGGGTTGAGATCGAGGGCACGGTGCAACAGTTCGACCGCGTCGCCGTTGTGGCCGGACGCCGATGCAATGACGGCCGCGTGGTACCAGATTCCCGCGTCATGCACGCCGTCCGTCAGCGCGTGGCGGATTGACGACCGTGCGCTCTTGACATCTCCGGCGCTGACCTGTGCCCACGCGAGCGTGTCGTACGCAAACGCGTTCTGGCGGACTCGGATGTCCTGGCGGGCCAGCCGCAGTGCGCGCTGTGGGTCGAGTGAGCGCGCGGCGCGGAACCGCGACTCGTCGCGTAGGAAGCCGATGCGCTCGCGTTCCGGGAGCGCGTCGACCGCGTCGAGCGCCTGATTCCAGACGTCACGAGCCTTGGCCATGTGGCCGCGGGCGTACTCCAAGTCACCCAGTGCCGAGAGCACATGGAAGTCGGGCGCTCCGAGCATCGCGCCGGATTGGCGCCACAGCTTCTCGGAGTCGTCGTAAAAGCCTTGGGCGGCTCGCACCTTGCCGAGGCCTTCGATCGCACCGCCGTACTCGGGCCTCTGCTCGATCGCCTTCTCGAACGCGTTCGCGGCCGCGTCGTAGTTGCCGGTACCGCGCTCGATCTCGGCGACGAGGAGTTCGAAGTACGAAACATCGACCGGTGAATAGTCGCCGGCGATCGCCGCATCGACTGCGCTATGCGCGTACGGTGCAAGCCGATAAGGACTCGACGCT
Organism: Acidimicrobiia bacterium; assembly: GCA_038213435.1. Lineage (GTDB taxonomy): Bacteria > Actinomycetota > Acidimicrobiia > IMCC26256 > PALSA-610 > PALSA-610. Next base: position 99,918 of record JBBQTI010000002.1, on the reverse strand, counting down.
GTGGTGAGCGACGCCGCCGACGCAACTCGGTATATCCACCTACGGCGGTGATGGATATACTCACCGCATGAGCAAAAGACTGGTCGATATCGACGATGACCTGCTCCAGGAGGCATCAGCCATCCTCGGGGCACCGACGATGAAGGTGGCGGTGAACCGGGCGCTGGAGTCGGTCGTGCTGGCCGACCGCCGGCGCCGACACGCCGAACGGCTTGAAACCATGCAGGGCGTCGACCTTGGCGATCCGAAGGTGATGGCCGGAGCGTGGCGCTGAGCGCCCGATATCTCGTAGACAAGAGCGCGCTTGCCCGATTCACGCACGCCGCGGTCGCTGCGCGATTGCGGCCGCTCATCGAGGACGGGCTGATCGCGACGTGCGCGATCGTCGATCTTGAAGTCCTCTACAGCGCACGTAGCCTGGACGACTACGAGGCGGTACGGGAAGAGCGCCGCAGCTTTGACTCGGCGCCAATCACACCGGAGGTGATGGCGATGGCCATCGACCTGCAACATGCGCTCGCGCAAAGAGGCCAGCACCGGCTCCCAATCCCAGTCCTCCTGATCTCCGCTGCGGCCAAACATGCCGGACTTGTCGTGCTCCACTACGACGCCGACTTCGAACGCATCGCAAAGGCCGGCGGTGCTGACCATGAGTGGGTTATCGACCGAGGAACCGTCTGACGGTTTCGTACGATCGTTGTAGTGGCCTACATCGTCACGGGCGCCGGCCCCCACGATGTTCGTCCTCGGCCCGGAATGCCGCCGTCTCAGCGGCCTCGACCCTTCATCCGACGACGTCATCGAGCGCATGCCGACGCCGTCGCCGCGCTCCTTTTCGGAAACTGAGAGCAAAGGACCTTTGACGCGACACGACCTTGAGCTCGCGTACCTCGGCATCGCACTCACGATGCAACGTTGCATACCGCACAGCGTGGTGTCCGAGCGCCGAGACCCGCACCGATCGAGTCGACACGCGCGAGATGGTGAGGCGCATGCGGATCACGAAGTTCGCCTCTTACGTCGTCAGGTACCGATCGCGGCGAGCAGGTCGCGCGCCTCGCGCAGGTCGCGCGTGTCGAAGCCTTCGGTGAATGACGAGTAGATCGGTTCGAGACACTCGTGAGCCTCGTTGCGCCGCTGCTGGCTGAGCAACAGCCGAGACAGGCTGATGGCAGCGAGTAGCTCGAACGCTTTTGTTCCCTGAGCGTGGGCGATGTCCATGGCGTTTCGGAACTGGTCCTCGGCGGCCTTGCGGCGCACATCTTCGGGCTGGCGATCGTCGGCCAGGCTGATCTCGCCCTTCACTCGATGAAGCGCGGCGTCGTAGAAGTGCTGGCCGGTGGTCATAGCCATATCGAGACCGGCGTCGACCATCGCGAACGCGTCGTCACAGAGGCCGCCGGCGCGATAGGAATCCGCAATCCAGCTGCAAGCGGCCGGCGCCAACAGCAGGGTTCCAGTCGACGCCAAGACACCCGTGCCCTCCAGCACGAGATCGAGATCGCCGCTCCCGAGCCCGAGGAACGTGGTTGCTGCGCCCGAAAACACCGGGAAGCCCTGCTCGTCGCAGTAGCGCCGCGCCGCGCTTGCCGCTTCTGCCAGTCCCTCGTCCCGCAGCTCGTTGAGCAGGGCGAGCCGCCAGTTGTAGGCCTGCGCCACCGAGTACGGCGAGTCAAGAGCGTGAGCGAGGCGAATGGCCTCCTCGCAGCGGGCCATGGCTTGGTCGGCGAAGCCGAGCTGGAACAGCGACCACCCCGACGTGGCAGTCGCCGACACGCCGGAGTCGTCACCCACGACGGCAACCAACTCGCGATGGTGCTGCGTCGGCTCGTACAGCGCAACCGCGCGTTCGGCCGTCTCGAGCGCCTCTCGGAACCGCCCTTGAAAGAAGAGGATCAACGCGTACGTGCCGAGGCCCGCCACCATCGGCACGGCCGCCCCGATGCGTTCCGAGACCGCGAGGCCCTCCTCGACCAACTCGGTCCCGTGCTCGAAGTCGGTCGAAGTGTATGCCGCGACTGCGAGCCCGACGACCGCCCCTGCGTAACCCCGCGCATCGTCACATGATTGCGCGAGTGCACACACGCGCTGAAGCGCGGTGATCGACGCGGGCACGGCGTAGCCGCGGGCTTGGAACAACTCCACCGCAAACGTTTGCTGCACTGAGATCTCGCGCCGATCGCGCTCGATGCTCTCCGGCTCCGTGGCCAAGAGGTCGAGTACCCGCTGCAGGTGTAGGAGCGCTTCTTCGTGCGCAGAGCGCGCGCTTGCCTGCTTCGATGCTTGCTCGTACAACACGATCGCGTCGTCGACCATGCCGCCCGCTTCGGCGTGACGTGCCGCGAGCTCGGGTTGCGCCACAATTCGCTCCGAGAAGCGCTCGCGCAGGACGTGCACGACGCTCCGGTGGAGCTGGCGACGGGTCGTTCGCAACAACGAGTGGCTCGCGGCGTCCTGTACGAGCGCATGCTTGAACAAGTATGTGTCCGACTGGGGCGACCGTCGGACGACCAGCCCCGTTTCGGTGAGTCGGACGAGCGCGTCGTCGAGTGCGTCGGCGTCGCGACTTCCGTGGGCGTCGGTGAGCACGAGCTGCAGCATCTCTCGCGTGAACTCGCGTCCTATGACGGCAGCTACCTGGGCGAAGCCTTTGGCATCGCCCAGCCGATCGAGGCGAGCGAGCAACGAGCTCTGCAGGGTCGATGGGATCGACCACACGGTCGGTTCGAGCGTCGCTGCGTGCGCGGTGTCCTCGAGCACCATCTGGCTCAGCTCTTCGAGGAACAAGGGATTGCCGCCGGCGCGCTCGACGATGCGCTCCCGGACCTCGTCGGCGACTGCGGAGCGATCGAGCAGCGCGTTCACGAGCTCCGTCGCATCTCCTTCGGTCATGCGGTCGAGGCTCACCCAGTGGACATGATCGAGGGACGTCCAGGTTGGTTCGAACTCGGGTCGCGAGGTCGTGACGAGCAGGATGTGAATGCTTCCGATCCGTTCGACGACGCGGCCCAAGAGCTCGAGGCTCGAAGGGTCACACCAGTGCAGGTCCTCGACCAGCAACACGACGGGCTCGTGGACACTGCGCGCCACGAGCCATTCGACCAGGAGGTCGATCGTTCGCCGTCGGCGCGCCTCCGGACTCAGCCCGCTGAGCGCGTCCCAGCTCGGGTGCGGGAGCGCCAATAGCGACGTGACCAGCGCTAGCGGTTCGTCGCTCGCGAGACCAACCGCCCGCAGCCCCTGCTCGACCCGCTGAACTCGATCGGCGGGCGTGTCACTCGCTTCGAATCCGAGCGATTGCTCCACCATCTCGACGATCGGGTGGAACGCAGTGTTGCGAACGTACGGCGTGCACGAACCGGCGAGCCATCGGTGCGGTTGCGCGGCGACGTACCCGCGCAGCACGAGCGCGAGGCGCGACTTGCCGATGCCGGGCTCACCGCTGAGATGCACCACCTGGCCATCGCCGCGAACGGCGGCGGACCATCCGTCGAGCAGCACCTTGCGCTCTGCGTCACGGCCGACGAGCGGCGCGAGCCCGCGCACGCTTCTCGCCTCCAATCGACTGCGCACCGCACTCGGGTGCAGCACCCGATACATCATCATCGGCTGCGCGAGGCCCTTGATCGCATGTGCGCCGGCCGCCTCGACGACGAACCAGCCCGCCACCAGACGCTGCGTGGCCGCGCTCATCATCACTTCGCCGGGCTCGGCGATGGCCTGCACCCTCGCTGCGATGTTCGGCGTCTCGCCCAACACCACGGTGTCGCGGCGGCCGCCGGCGCCGACCGTGCGAACCACGCACGGGCCGCTGTGTAGCCCGACCCGCACCGACAAGCCGCGACGCAGCGCGTCGACCACTCCCACGATCTCCAAGGCCCCGCGTACGGCCTGATCGGCCGAGTCCTCTTGCGCCTCGGGATAGCCGAACAACACGAGCAGTCCGTCACCGAGGAGTTGGGCGACGTAACCACCACAGCGTGTCACCACGTCGGTGACGGCCTCGTGGTAGAAGCGGATCGCCTCGCCGTAATCCTCCGAATCGAGTCTGGTCGACAATTCCGTCGAGCCGACCAGATCGCAGAACAACACGGTGAGATCCCGGCGATCGGTGTCGCCTGCGCTCGGCTGCTCGCTCACTGCGATCAGAACATCACCGTCGCGGACCGCTACCAGTCGAACATCAACCAGCTCCTCGACGAGGTCGTCCAAGATCTTGTCATCGAGGTCGAACTCACGTCGCAGCGCGCGCACCGACACCCGACCCTCTTGGCTGAGCAACGTGGCCGCCTGTCGCACGGTGTCGAGAAAACCCATGCTGCCCCCGTTCGGTCGTGTGAACCCGGCGAGGGCTCGTCACCCTCCGACTGCGACACCAGGAGGGTGACGGTCTCGGCCCGCGCGAACCTACGCCAGAGGTCGGATGAGCCGCTGGGTCGCGATGCCGGAAGGACAGCTCGCCAGTCTGATCGATGCGGCCGACGCGTCGAGCGCCTCCGACGCGGTACAGAACGACACGCAACCGGACTCGACGGGAGTAGACGACACGAGGCGTCGCGCTGCGTGGCCGAAGAAATGACCATCGGGTTGTGCGGCACACCGTTGGCGACGCGATCCGCGGACGAGATGTGCGGCACCAATTCCGGCACCATTCGCGCTGCAAACGAGCGTGAACGCAGAAGGCCGGTGCGCGAACACCGGCCTTGACCTGCGATTTCAGATGGTGGCGGGGGTAGGATTTGAACCTACGACCTTCGGGTTATGAGCCCGACGAGCTACCAGACTGCTCCACCCCGCGGCGGACCATAGATGGTACAGGTGTCGCCCCGTGTGACCAAGTCGTTGGGGTGCCATCCGTGCTTCTTGTCGCCGGGACCTCGTGCCGGACGTCGATGTGATCGGCAGAGGTCTCTCTAGAAGGCGTGTTAGCGCCCGCGCTAGCTGCGGTACTAGCAGCCGCGCTAGCAGGCGCGCGAGAGGCTGGTTCGCGCTATGTGCCTCGCACGAGCTCAGCGCACATTGCGTGCGCCAAGAAGACCCGCGGCGGCGAGAAGCACGAGCTCGACGTGCACTCCTCCTCGCGACCGACGACGGTCAGGGCGTGGTCGAGAAGCTCGCCGGACCGTCGGCGTGTTCCCCGCGCACCGCGTCGTACGGATCGCGCAGGTCGCCGTAGTAGCCGAGTGCGTACGCGCCCCGCCGGTAGCCGGCGAGGCGGGCGAGATCCTCGGGCAGCTCACGCGCGACCTCGGGCGGGCACGCGAGGTACTGGTTCTCTTCCTGGCGCAGCCACGACAACGTATAGCCGACGTTCACTCCGCGTCGTGCGCTGGCCGACCGGTTGGCGCCGCCGCCGTGATAGAGCGAACCGAGATAGAAGAGCACCGAACCCTTCGGCATCTCGGCGGGCACGGTCTCGTCAACCGTTGGTCGGAGCTTGTCCTCGAAGCGGTGACTGCCGGGCATCACGCGCGTGGCGCCGTTTTCCTCCGTGAAGTCGGTCATCGCCCACATCGTGTGACACTCGACCTCGAATCCGGCGGGAAACGGGAAGAAGTCGAACGCCCACTGATCGCGATGCACGATCTGGGCGAGCGCGCCCGGACCGATGTCGATCACCTGGGTCAGATGCAGCTGATAGCTCGTCGCGTGATCGCCGAGCACGCGGTCGAGCGCTCCCAACACCGTCGGGTGCGCCGCGAGACGACCGAAGTCGCGCGACCGCGCGAGCAGCGAGCCGGTTCGGCGCGTGTTGAAGCCGGTGAATTCGTCGCCGCCCGGCGGCGTCGCGTCGAGGAACGGCTCGAGATCGGCCTCGATGCGATCCATGTGCTCGATCGGCACCAGCCGCTCGACCACGACACAGCCGGATGCGCGCAGCGCCGCCTCCACCTCGTCGACGCTCGCATCGGATCCGACCCTCGGAACGTCCATCGACATGATCGCAACCTGCCCCGCCGCTCGATGTCGGGCCTACCCGAGAACGCTACTGCCTCACCGCGAGACTGGCTCGTAGCATCGAGCCGTGCGTCTCCTCGACCATCTCACCGACGCGGCGCGCGCGACCACGGCGCTCGTGCGCTCCGGCGTGCTGCATCCGGAACGGCCCGACCGGCTCTGGCACATTGCGCAAGCGGTTCGGCACTGGGGCCCCGGGCTCGCCGCGACCTTCACGATGGGCGCGGCGCGATACGGCGACCGGCCCGCCCTCGTCGACGAGCGGGGAGAGGTCAGCTTCGCCGACCTCGACGCGCGCAGCAACGCGATCGCGCGGGGACTCATCGAGACGGGCGTGCGCGCGGGCGACACGGTCGCGGTCCTGTGCCGCAACCACCGCTACTTCTTCGAGATCACGGGCGCGTTGGCCAAGCTCGGAGCGAACGCGCTGTACCTCAATACGGGATTTGCGGCCCCGCAGATCGCCGCGGTGATGCAGCGGGAGCGGGCGATCGTGTTGGTGCACGACGACGAGTTCGGCACGCTCGCGGCGGCGGCGGGCATCGAGCCGCGCCTGGTCGCATGGACGGACGAGACGAGCTCGACGGAACACGGGGTCCGCACACTTGACGACGTCGCGCGGCGCCACTCCGACGGCCCGCCCTTGCCGCGGCCGGAACACGACGGTCGGATCATCATCTTGACCTCGGGGACGACGGGACCACCGAAGGGTGCGTTCGTCGCCGGCACCCCGCATCCGAGCTACCGAGCGCTGGCGCTCCTCGAGCGTCTGCCGTACCGGGCCCACGAGAAGATGGTCGTCGCCGCGCCGTGCTTCCACTCGTGGGGATTCGCGAACGCGACCGTGAGCCTGCTGTTCGGCGACACGATGCTGCTCGAGCGGCAGTTCGATCCTCGGCGTTCGCTCGCACTGATCGCACGGCACCGCGCCGAGGTCCTCGTGGCGGTGCCGGTCATGCTCCTGCGCGTCCTCGAGCTGCCGGCCGAGGTGCGGGCTCGCTACGACACGTCGTCACTCCGGTTCGTGCCCCTCTCGGGATCGGCATTGCCGGGCGACCTCGCGACGCGCTTCATGGATGCGTTCGGCGACGTGATCTACAACCTCTACGGCTCGACCGAGGTCGGGTCGGTGTCGGTCGCAACCCCGGCCGATCTGCGCGCGGCCCCCGCTACCGCCGGGCGACCGCCGCGCGGCACGCTGATCCGACTGCTCGACGAGGACGGCCGCGATGTGCCGAGCGGCTCGAGCGGCCGCATCTTCGTTCGCGGCCCGATGACCTTCGCGGGCTACACCGACGGCGGATCGAAGACCATCATCGACGGGTTCATGCACACGGGAGACACCGGGCACGTCGACCGCGACGGCCGCTTGTTCGTCGACGGCCGCGACGACGAGATGATCGTGTCCGGCGGTGAGAACGTGTTCCCAGGCGAGGTCGAAGACGTGATCGCGCGCCATCCCGACGTCGTCGAGGCGGCGGTCGTCGGCGTGCCCGATCCGGAATTCGGCTCCCGCCTCAAAGCATTCGTCGTGGCTCGAACCGCGGGCGCGCTCGACGCGGGGGCGGTGCGCGAGCACGTACGTATGAATCTCGCCCGATTCAAGGTGCCGCGTGAGGTCGAGTTCGTCGACGAGCTTCCCCGCAACGGAACCGGCAAGGTCATGCGCAGCGAGCTAGAGGAGCGATGAACCGGGTTACGTCTCGTTCATCTTGATGACGTTGAACATCGCGCCCTGTGGGTCGGCGAGCACCGCGAAACGCCCGGGCTCGATGTCCATCGGCTCGGCGAACACGGCACCACCGAGCGACTTCGCCTTGGCCACTGTCGCGTCGGTGTCGGCGGTCGAGAAATAGATGCCCCACATGGGAGGGATGCCGGGCATCGGCGGGTTCATGGCGCCCGCGATGCTGCTTCCGTCGACCTTGAACTCCGTGTACGGCATCTGCCCGGTATTCGTCTCGGAGTCCCAGCCGAACAACTTCTTGTAGAAGGCCGCGGCCTTCGGGACGTCGGGGGTGATCAGCTCGCTCCACGAGAACGCGCCGGGCTCGTTGACCAGCGCGGCGCCGATGTGGTTCTTCGCCTGCCACAGCTCGAACACTGCGCCGGTCGGATCCTGAATGACCGCCATGCGGCCCGCGTCCAGCACGTCGAACGGCGGCGCGATGACCGTGCCGCCCGCACCGGCGACCTTGGCCGCGGTCGCTTCGATGTCGTCGACGCTCACGTACGAGTTCCAGTGTGGAGGGACCCCAGCCGCGGCCTGCTCGCCGAGCGGCGAGATCGCGCCGACGTCGAGACCCTCGAGCGTTGCCATCGAGTACACGACGCCGTTGTCTTCGTCGACCGGCAGGTCGTTGTATTTCCAACCGAACAATTCACCGTAGAACTGCTTGGCGGCGGCCTGATCCGTCGTCTGCAGGTCGACCCAGTTCGGCGTCCCCGACACGTAGCTCTTGCGTTCCGGCATCGCGCGCTCCTCGTCAGTCGTCCTCGCCGTCGCAATCTATGCCTGCAACGCGAAGAATCGCTCGGCGCCGTTCATCCGCTACGAGGTGGGCAGCTCCGACCCGGACCCCGACCGCGGACCGTGGTGTCCTCCGCGACCGGGGAAGCCGAAGGGACCGTCCGCAGGACCCTTCGGGAAACCGTTGTTCACCAAGTCGGTGATGCGGGTCTTGAGATCGGTCTTCGCCTTGTCGGCTTGGGCCTGGGTGAGATGGCCGTCCTTCTGGGCCTGGTCGATCCGCGCCGACGCGTCGGCCACGAGCGCATCGATCACTTTGTTCACGTCGACGTTCTTGCTCTTCGCGATCTGCGCGATCGTCTGACCCTTTGCGAGGTCGGTCTTCAGCTCGTCGGACGAGATGCCGAGCGCCTTCGCGACCGAATCGAGCCCCGCACCGAGCCCGATCCCAAAGCCGCCGTGCCCCTCACCGCCCGGACCGGCGCCGAACCTCGGCCACGGCTTGTTGACGATGTCACTGATACGAGCACGGTCGGCGCTGGCAATCGCGTCGATCACCTTGTTGAGGTCGACGTTCTGTTGCTTGGCGACGTCGGCGATGGTCGTCTTGCCGTCGCTCAGCTTGTCGGACACCTGCTGGGTGGTGAGGTTGAGGGCCTTGGCGGCGGCATCGAGCAACGCCGAGTCGCCCCGAATGTGCAGCGACGGTTTGGTGCCGTCCGCGGCCGCAGTGTTGCTCGCGCTCGCCGGGAACGGTTGCGCCCCGGACAGCGCCGGCACACCGATCAGCGCGCCACCGACGCCACCGGCCGCCACCGCGGCCACGACGGCGATTCCTGTCACCAGACGACTGTGCATCATGCGGGATCTCCTCGAACGTTTCCGGGACACCATCGTCGTACCTCAGCCTGGGATCGGCCTGGGAGGCCCGAGAAACCTTGGCGAGCCCCTCAGGGCGCGCACAGCAATCACACAATGAACGATGGCACCATGGGGAGGTGGCCGATACGCGCGTCCTCGTCGTCGACGACGAGACGAACATCACCGACCTCGTCGCGACCGCCTTGCGCTACGAGGGCTTCGCGGTCGAGGTGGCGAGCACGGGTTCCGACGCCCTGAAAGCCGCGGCGGCGTTCCGCCCGGATCTCATGGTGCTCGACATCATGCTTCCCGACCGCGACGGTTTCGCGGTCGTTCAGCGCCTGCGGGCCGACGGTCATCATGTGCCGGTCGTGTTCCTGACCGCGCGCGATTCGACCGAGGAGAAGGTGAAGGGACTGACCGTCGGCGGCGACGACTACGTCACCAAGCCGTTCAGTCTGGAGGAGCTGGTCGCGCGGGTCCGCGCAGTGTTGCGGAGAACCGGCGCGGTCAACGGCGACGGAACGGCCCGGCTCGTCTTCGCGGATCTCGAGCTCGACGACGACACCCACGAGGTCTGGCGCGGTCGGACCCGCATCGAGCTCACCCCCACCGAGTACAAGTTGCTCCGCTACCTGATGCTGAACGCGCGCCGGGCGCTGTCGAAGTCGCAGATCCTCGACCACGTGTGGGAATACGACTTTGAAGGCGACGCCAATGTCGTCGAGACCTATATCAGCTACCTGCGCAAGAAGATCGACAAGGTCGGGCCACCGCTCATCCATACAATTCGGGGCGTTGGCTACACGTTGCGGACCCCTCCCGAAAGCTGAGCGCGCATGACGCTGCGCGTGCGGCTGCTGCTCGGCCTCGTCGTGCTCGCGGCGATCGGGCTGACGGTCGCGGGCGGTGTCACCTACCGCGAGCAACGATCGTTCTTGTCGAAGCGCGTGAACGAGCAACTCGCCTCGGCGGTGGCCGCTCCCCAACAGTTCGGCGCACGACGCAACGACAACACCAACCCCAACGCGCCACGGTCCGTACCCTTCGGTACCTACGCCGAGGTGCGCTACGACGACGGCACGATTCGCCCGGTCAGCGCGGACACGGTCTCGACGAACACCAAGCCGTCCCTCCCCGCGGCGATCACTCTTGGGCAGATCTTCACGGTGCATCATCCGAGCTACCGGGTGCTCGCGGGCCGCGTCATCGTGCAGCCGTTGGACCAGCCCGCGACGCTCGTCGTCGCCGTTCCTCTGCGCGACATGAGCGAAGCACTGCACCGGCTGCTTTTCGTGGAGCTGATCGTCGCCCTCGGAGTGCTCCTCGGACTGGCAGTTCTCGCGTGGTGGGTCGTCAAGCTCGGGCTGCGACCCCTGGAAGGCATGCAGCAGACGGCGGGCGCGATCGCCGCCGGCGATCTGTCGCGTCGGGTCGAGATCGTCGACGAGCACACCGAAGTCGGGCGGCTCGGCCTCGCACTCAACGAGATGATGCAGCGGATCGAAACCGCGTTCGAGGCGCGCGCCGCGTCGGAAGCGCGCCTTCGGCGCTTCGTCGGCGACGCGTCGCACGAGCTGCGAACGCCGCTCACGTCGATCCGCGGCTACGCCGAGCTGTTCCGCCGCGGAGCCGCCGATCGCCCCGAAGACCTCGCGAAGGCGATGCGCCGCATCGAGGAAGAGGCGGGCCGCATGGGTTCGCTCGTCGACGACATGCTGTTGCTCGCGCGTCTCGACCAGGGACGCCCGCTCGAGCGCCAGCCGGTCGATCTCACGCGCATCGCCCGCGACGCGGTCGACGACGCGCGTGCCGTCGCGCCGAACCGCCCGATCGACTACTCACCCAACGGAGCGGTCTTCGTCCCCGGTGACGAGGCGCGGCTGCGCCAAGTGCTCGCGAACCTGCTGCAAAACGCGAACCGCCACACGCCTCCCGACACTCCGGTTCACGTGCGGGTCGTCGAGGGCGCCGACGAGGCCGTGATCGAGGTCGCCGACGAAGGACCGGGGATGCCGAGCGACGACACGAGCCGGGTCTTCGAGCGGTTCTGGCGCGCCGATCCGTCCCGCACGCGCGCGAGCGGCGGCGCGGGCCTAGGCCTCGCGATCGTGGCCGCGATCGCAGACGCGCACGGCGGGCGCGCCGAGGTGAACAGCGCGGCCGGACTCGGTTCGACGTTCCGGGTGCACCTGCCGCGCACCGTGCCGGCGACCGCCGACTCGCACCGAAGCGACGTCGAATCCGACACCCGCAACGACGTGCAACACGAGGCACCAGACGGCGCGGCAACGATCCCCGTCGCCGACCTCGAGGACACCTGACCGCGCTTACAGCCGGACGACGAGCTTGCCGAGGTGATCGCCCGAGAACATGCGCACGAGCGCTTCCGGGGCGCGATCGATCCCGTCGAGCTCGTGCACCCGGTGCTTGATTCGCCCGGCGGCGAGCCACTCGGTGAGCTGCGCGGCGGCCTCGCCGTAGTGGTCCCAGTGGTCGAGCGTGTTGAAACCCTCCATCCGCGCCCGTTTCCCCATCAGGTACCGGATGTTGTGCAGCGCGGGCGCCGGCCCATCGAGGTTGTAGGTGGAGACATCGCCGCAGAGGACGACGCGCGCCCGGAGCGCGAGGCGTCGTAGCACCGTGTCCAGCAGCTCGCCGCCGACGTTGTCGAAGAACACGTCGACGCCCTCGGGCGTGAGCTCCTTGAGTCGCGCGGCGACATCCTCGCGTTTGTAGTCGATGCACGCGTCGAAGCCGAGGTCGTCGGTCACCCACGCGCACTTCTCGGGCGACCCGGCAATGCCGATGACGGTGGCGCCCTGCATCTTCGCGATCTGCCCGGCGATGGATCCGACGCTGCTCGCGGCGGCCGAGACGCAGAACGTCTCGCCCGGTTTCGGCCGGGCGACCTCGAGCACACCGACATAGGCCGTGACGCCGACGTGGCCGACCACGCCCAGCACGTCGAGCAGCTCGACGCCTTCGGGCAGCGCGGTAACCGGCGGGAAGGGATTCGATGCAACGACGCAGAACTGTTGCCAGCCGGTCAGATGCATGAACGCGCGTCCGAGTGGATACTCGACGGGATTGTTCGTCTCGACCACGACGCCGACGCCGTTCGACCGAACGACCTCTCCGATCGCGACGCCGGGCATGTAGTTGCCGCGCTCGTCGAGCCAACCGCGGATGGTCGGATCGATGCCGAGATAGCGCACCTCGAGGAGCGCCTCACCTTCGCCGAGCTGCGGCACGGGCGTTTCGGTGACTTCGAAGCACGATTGGGTGACCATCCCCACCGGACGCTTGGTGAGCACCACCTGTCGATTCGTCAACTCTCGATGCGCGCGAGCCGACGGCACGGGCGTAGAAGTTAGTGGAGCACGTAGCCTCACGCTCGTGTTGCCCATCGACGTCGCCGAACTCACGGCCGAATGGTTCAGCACGGTGCTCGGACGCGACGTCGACGGCGTCGAGCTCCTCGACCGGAGCTCCGGGACAACCGGCCGCGCCCATGTCGCGCTGGCCGGCGAACCGACGGTCCCGCCGACGGTGTTCGTCAAGCTGGCGCCGTTCGACGAGCTCCAGCGCGAGTTCGTCACCTCGGTCGGGATGGGGGTCGCCGAAGCCCGCTTCTACCGCGATCTCGCGCCGGAGATACCCGTGCGGCTGCCCGGCGTCTGGTTCGCCGACACCGACGGCGACCGCTACGTGATGGTGCTCGAAGATCTCGTCGCCGGCGGATGCCGCTTCCCCACCCCGAAGGACGGCGACATCGCGTGGCGCGCACGCGACATCGTCGAGCAGATGGCCGCGCTGCACGCGCGCTTCTGGGAGTCGCCGCGATTCGACGCCGACGGAGACCTGGCGTGGCTCGTACCGAAAGGCACGGGCGCCGCAGGGGGCGGAGCAAAATTCGTGAAAATGGCGGTCGACGCGGTCGGCGATCGGCTCCCGGAGGAGTTCCACCGCCTCGCCGACATCTACATTTCCCGCAACGACGACATCGTGCGGTTGTGGAACTCCGGTCCGCGCACGCTCGTGCACGGCGATCCGCATCTCGGCAACCTCTTCGTCGACACCGCCGGCGGCGACCGCACCGGATTCCTCGACTGGGCGATGATCGGTCGCTCACCCGGACTGCGCGATGTCGCGTACGTGTTGTGCAATTCGATTCCGGCCGAGGTCCGCGCCGCCGACGAGCGCGCGCTCCTCGATCGCTACTGCGCGCTCTTGGGCGACGCCGGCATCGATCTCGACGCGGAGACCGCGTGGGAGCAGTACCGCCTCTTCGCGGTCTATTCCTGGGTCTCCGCCACATCGACCGCGGGCATGGGCTCGAAATGGCAGCCCCTGCACATCGGCCTGGGCGGGACGAAACGGGCAACCGCCGCGTGCGACCAGCTCGGTTGCGTCGATCTGCTGGAGCGCCTCCTCGCCTGACCGGGCACCGTCGCGGCGCACTCGTCGAGTGGTGGACCGAGCGTCGCTTGCCGATGCAAACTTCGGCGCATGACAAACCGCGACATTGAAAGGTACGACCCGTTCGAAGGGGGTCTCGGAATCTCCCTCGCCACGCGCGTCGGCTCACTCGTCTACACGTCCGGGATGGTCGGCTTCGACGGAACGACCGGAACGGTTCCCGAAGACCTCGAAGATGAAATCCGACTTGTCTTCACCAACCTGGCGGGCATCCTCGAAGCGATGGGAACCTCCTTCGAGCATGTGGTGGAGCAAACGAACTTCCTCGTCGGCGACCCGACGGTTGTCTACCCGACGTTTCAAAAGGTCCGGGGCGAGATATTCGCCGGACATCTCCCGGCGAGTACCAGCGTTTTTGTGCAAGCCCTGGCCGGCCCGCAGAATCACTGCGAAGTCAAACTCATCGCCGTAGTCCCGGACTCGAACTGAACCACTACCGCCGTGCGGGCTCGGACCCGATCGGCCTAGGGTGACCGGAGTTCATTCGCGAAAGGGGCCACCGATGTCGGTGTACGACGTTCCGTTCAAATCGCTCGACGGCAATGCCGCCGTACTGGCCGACCAGAAGGGCAAGGTCACACTGCTCGTGAACGTCGCGTCGTTCTGTGGCCTGACCCCGCAGTACGAGGGCCTCGAGAGCTTGTACGAGCGCTTCGGCGCGCAGGGCTTCTCGGTCGTCGGGATCCCGTGCAACCAGTTCGGGGCGCAGGAACCGGGCACAGCCGACGAGATCAAGACGTTCTGCAGCACCAACTTCAACGTGACCTTCCCGCTCTCGGAGAAGATCGAGGTGAACGGCGACGGCCGGCACGCGCTGTACCAGCAGCTCACACCCACGGCCGACGCCGAGGGCCACACCGGCGACATCCGTTGGAACTTCGAGAAGTTCCTCGTCTCGCGCGACGGCGAGGTGCTCGAGCGCTTCTCGCCGATGGTCGAGCCCGAGAACGCCGATGTCGTTGGCGCCATCGAGAAGGCGCTCGCGAACTAGTTTCGATCCGGCTCCGGCGCAGCTCACGTGATCCTCGACCAATTTCGCCTCGACGACCGCGTCGCGATCGTGACCGGCGCCGGAAAGGGCATCGGCGCGGGTTGCGCGCGGGCGTTGGCCGAGGCCGGCGCCGACATCGTGTGCGCGGCACGCACGCAAGCCGACATCGACGAGATCGCCTCCCAGGTACGAGCGATCGGGCGCCGCGCGCTCGCGGTCGCGACGGACGTGACCATGACCGAGCAGCTCGAACGGCTCGTCGCGCGCGCCGTTGAGGAGTTCGGTCGCATCGACATACTGCTCAACAACGCGGGAGGATCGCTGCCGCGGGCGTTCATGGCCACCAGCGAGCGATCGTTCGAGATGGCATTGCGCTTCAACGTGACTTCCGCGTTTCTCCTGAGCAAGCTCGTCGTCCCGCACATGGTCGACGCGGGCGGCGGCGCGATCGTCAACATCTCGTCGCGCTCCGCGAGCATGGTGCAGCCGTGCTTCACCGCGTACGCGACAGCCAAGGCCGCGCTTTCGATGATGACGCGCGCAATGGCGCCCGAACTGGCGCCGAAAATCCGGGTCAACGCCATCGAGGTCGGCGGCATCGAGACCGACGCGCTTGCCCACGTGCTTTCCGACGACGCCGTGCGCGCGCAGCTCGAGGGAAACACGCCGATGCAGCGCGTCGGCCTGCCCACCGACATCGCCGCCGCGGTCGTCTACCTCGCGTCGCCGGCGTCGTCGTTCGTGACCGGGAAGATCTTCGAGGTCGACGGCGGCGTCGAAGCTCCCGCGTTCACGATCCCGTTCGAACGCCTCTGACCGTCAGCCGGCGGCGGCGCGGCCCGCGATCAGGGGCAGATCGAGGTATGTCTTGATGCCCGGCTCGGCCTCGCACACATAGGGGATCGCGTTCACGCAGTGCATCGCCGGCGCGATGAGCCCGATCTCCGGATGCTCGCCGACGACCGGCGGATGGAGACCGTGGAACGTGCACGACACCGGCGGCTCGGCATCGAGCTCGACCTCGAAGCGCTGCTCGCCGAGCGTCCACGCCGGATCGAGCGCCTCCGATCCCATGAGCCAGTTGACGCGGACGGTCATGACCGTTGCGCCACCGACGGTTCCCTCCCACGTGAACCGCTGCCCCGCGACCGTGCCCTCGTCGATGACACCGACCGGTGTGTCGAGGGGACGTGTCGCGACGGCCATCTCGTGCAACGAGGGCTTCTCCGCGTCGAGCTTCCATCCGAGCGCGGCGGCGACCATGTCGATCGACTGCATGAATCCGTGGCCGAGCACGTCGATCATCGGGCTCTTCGCGGCGACGTCGGGCTCCTTGCCGAACAGCATCACCTCGCGGACGACCATGTCGGTCGGATAGTTGCGAATGTCGGAGAATTCCTCGGCGCGCACGTGACGAATGTTGCGGCACAGCGCCGACAACATGAGTGGGAACCGTTCGGTGATGCCGCCGGGGTTGATGCCGGTGCCGTGCAGCGTCGCGTCGCCGGTCAGGCACGCCGCCTGGAGCGCGGCGACGCCGGGCGAGTCGCCGGGATAGATCCAACCGACCGGCGTCACGACGTTCTTGCCCGACTCGAGCAGCCGGATCACGTCGCGCGTACTTGCCATCACGGGTGAGTACACGACCGCGTCGGCGTCGAGCGCGCAGATCTCGTCGATACTCCCGGTCGTCCGCACGCCGATCGGTCCGATCTCGCAAAGCGCGCCGACGTCGCGTCCCACCTTGTCGGGGCTGTGCACCCAGCACCCGACCCGCTCGAGCTCGGGATGGGCGAGCACACCTTTGATCGCTTCTTTGCCGACGAGTCCGGTGGCCCACTGAACGACGCGATAGGTCATGCAATGATTCTGGCCGATGACGCACGACTGGCACGAGTGGCACCGGGCGTACGACTACGACGGCAGCCCGCTCGCGCGCCGTCTCGCGATCGTGCAGCAGTGCATCGCCGAAGCCTTCGACGCCGCGCCGCCCGGGCCGATCCGGGTCGTGAGCATGTGCGCGGGCGAGGGCCGCGACCTCTTGGGCGTGTTGGAACATCACCCTCGTCGCGCCGACATCGAGGGTCGACTCGTCGAGCTCGATCCCGCACTCGCGTCGACCGCGCGCTCGACATCGGGACCCGCGCGCATCGAGGTGTTGTGCGCCGACGCGGGCACGACTTCGTCGTACTCGGGCGCGGTACCGGCGGATCTCGCGCTCGTGTGCGGTGTGTTCGGCAATATCACCGACGCCGACATGATGCGCACGATCGACCTGTTGCCGACGCTCTGCGCACCGCAGGCCACCGTGGTCTGGACCCGCCATCGCCGGGCGCCGGACGCGACTCCGGCGCTGCGCCGGCGACTCGCGGAGAACGGGTTCGAAGAGATCGCCTTCCACGCGTCGGAGGGAACGTTGTTCGGCGTCGGTATGCACCGGCTCACGACGCCGCCCCGGCCATTCCGGGACGACGTTCGAATGTTCGACTTCGTCGGATACCGCGCCCTGGTCGACGCCTGCGCGCAGTGCGGTTTCCAATACGTGATCGGGCGCGCCGAGATAACGCCGTGGCTCCGAGCCGACGCGCACGAGTTCGTCCAGAAGTTCAGGACATTCGACGATGCCGCCGTTCGCGTCCGGCCCGCGCCCGACGTCTGGTCGCCGCTCGAGTACGCGTGCCACGTACGCGACATGCTGCGCGTCCAGACCGAGCGCATCCTCCTCGCGCAACAAGAGATCGATCCGGTCTTCGTTCCGATGAGACGCGACGAACGCGTCGTAGACGATCGCTACAACGAACAAGATCCGGCTCAGGTCGTCGCCGAGTTTCTGACGCTGGCCGACGCGCTCGCGTCGATGCTCGATGGTCTCGACGCCGTGGGCTGGGAGCGCATGGGCGTCTACAACTATCCCGAGCCCGCGCTTCGCACGGTCGAATGGATCGCGATCCACACCGTGCACGAACTCCTGCACCATCGCGGCGACCTCGGATGATGCGGCCTCCGGCCGCGCTCAGGTGACGATCGGGACCTTGGCGTAGCCGCGCACGGTGCTCGTGTGCACCATCTCACAGCCCTCGTAGTCGACGTCCCAGGTGGGGAACCGCTTCAGCGTCTCCTCGAGCGCGATGCGACCTTCGAGCCGGGCAAGCGCGGCGCCGAGACAGAAGTGGATCCCGTACCCGAACGCGACGTGCCGCGGGATCTGGCGTTCCACATCGATGCGGTCGGGTTCCGCGAACATCCGCTCGTCGCGGTTCGCGGCGCCCGTGAGCAGTGCGACCTTCGCAGCCTCGGGGATGACCGTGTCATTCATCTCGACGGCGCGCGTCGTCCATCGACCCTGAATCGGCGATGGCGCCTCCCACCGCAGGATCTCCTCGACCGCGTTCGGAATCAGGCCGGGATCGTCGACGAGCTTGCGGCGTTGGTCGGGGAATCGATGGAGCCCGACGGCCGACCAGCCGAGGAAGCGGGCGACCGTCTCGTTGCCTGCAGCCGAGAGCAACCCCGAAAACGCGTGGATCTCGTCGTCGGTGAGGTAGCGGGTCGAGCCGTCCTCCTCCTCGAGCTCGGCCGTCATCAGCTCGCTCGTGATGTCGTCGCGCGGGTGGCGCCGACGCTCGTCGATATGTGCCTGCCAGTAGTCGTGCGCAGCCCGCTGGATGCCCATGGCGTGCGAACCCGAGATCTCGCCCGGATCGATGTGCAACATGTCGTCGGTCCATTGGCGCAGCTGCGGCTCGTCGACTTCGGGCGCGCCGAGCAGCGCGGAGATGACCATCACCGGCAGACGTGCGCCGAAGTCGGCGACGTAGTCGAACGCACCATGACCCGTCGCCGAAAACTCGTCGAGGAACCGGCCGGCGAGCGCGCGAATCCGCGGTTCGAGCGCGGCCATGTGGCGCGGGGTGAAGGCGCGGCTCACGAGCTTGCGGTAGCGCGTGTGCACGGGCGGGTCCATGAAGATCATGAGCGAGCGCTCGAACTCGCTCGGCTCCGGTTGCATCATCTCGAGGACGGTGGTGTGCGCGGAGCTGAAGGTCGCGGGGTCGAGATGCGCGCGTAGAACGTCGTCGAAGCGGCTCAGCGCGTAGAAGCCGAGCCGTTCGTTGTAGTACACGGGCGCTTCGTCGCGCAGGCGCTTCCACACGGGATGCGGATCGGCGTCGATCTCATAGTCGTAGGGGTCGACACCAGGGGAGTCGCAACCATGGCGCGAACCGTATCCCCGCGAACCGGCCGGCGTGTCTACGCCACTTCAGGCGTCGCTTGATGCGTCGCCCAGGCGCGGTACAGATCGGCGTAATGGCCGTCTCGGGCGACGAGCGCGTCGTGGGTTCCGAGCTCGGCCAGCCGTCCGTCGAACACGACACCGATGCGATCGGCGCGCGCCGCCGTCGAGAGGCGGTGTGCCACGACGACGACCGTCCGGCCGTGCATCAGCTGCTCGAGCGCGCGTTCGACGTCGCGCTCGGTGCCCGGGTCGAGGTTCGACGTCGCCTCGTCGAGAATCAGCACCGACGGATCGGCCAGGGCGGCCCGGGCGAGCGATACGAGCTGGCGCTCCCCCGCCGACAGTCGCGAGCCGCGCTCGCGCACCTCGGTGTCGAGGCCCTCGGGAAACGCGGCGAATCGCTCCAGGAGCCCGAGGACGCGCAACGCCTGCTCGACGTCGGCGTCGGTCGCCTCGGGGCGCCCGACCCGCACGTTGTCGCGCAGCGTGCCCGCGAAAAGGAACCCCTCCTGGGGCACGACGATGATGCGTCGCCGCAACGAGACGAACTCGGCGTCCCGCAGGTCGACCCCACCGACGCGGACCGAGCCCTCTGCCGGATCGTAGAAGCGCGCGATCAGCTTGGCGAGTGTCGACTTGCCCGCTCCCGTCGGACCGACCAGTGCCAGTCGCTCGCCGTCGGAGACACACAGCGAGACGTCGTGCAGCACCGGCTCGTTCGGACCGTACGCGAACGTCACGTGCTCGACGTCTACCGCTCCCGACCTCGGAAGGTCGATCGCTCCCTGACGCTGTCGAACCGTGGGCCGCGTGTCGAGCACGCCGAAGATCTTGGCGAGCGCGGCAGCCGACGACTGCACGGTGTTGTACAGCTGACTGAGCTGGTTGATGGGCTCGAAGAGGTTGTTCAGCCACAACACGAACGCCGCGACCGTCCCGACCGTGACGATGCCCCGAGTCGTCAACCAGCCGCCGTACCCGATGATCACGGCCGTCCCCGCCACACCGGCGTACTCGATCACCGGGAAGTACTTGGCCGAGATGCGAGCCGTGTGCATGTTCGCGTGGTACTGGTCCTCGTTCGTGCGGCTGAACTTGCGCGTGAACGCGTCCTCCCGCCCGAACGCCTGGACGACCCGGACCCCCTCCAGGCCCTCCTGCAGGGTGCTCAGGTTCGTCGAGATGCGGTCGCGCACCTCGAGGTACGCCTTGTTCGACACCCGGCGGAACCACCGGCTCCCGAAGTAGACGGGCGGAACGATCACGAGGATGCCCACGGCGAGCTGCCACGAGATCACGAGCACGATCACGACCGCGCCGATGAACACGAAGACGTTCTGCACGAACAGCACGAGACCCTGCGACACGAGCTCCTGCATCGCGTCGATGTCGGAAGTCATGCGCGCGACGACCTTGCCGGTCTTCTCGCTCTCGAAATAGTCGAGGGAGAGGCTCATCATGTGCCCGAAGAGACGGTTGCGCAGCTCCTGGAGGAAGCCCTCGCCGATGCGGGCGACGAGGACGATCGCGAATCGTCCCAGCACGAGTCCGGCAAACGCCACGACGAGATAGATCACGACCGCGAGGTCGAGCGCTCCGGCGTCGCCGCCGTGCTTCGCGTTGGGCAAGCCCGCGTCGATGCCGTGCCGCACCAGCAGAGGCCCGGCCAGCAAGGCGGCGGCCTGCGCCATCAACACGAGCGTGGCGACGACGATCCGCGCGCGCTGCGGGCGCAGCATGCGGAACAAACGGCGGACCACACGCGACGCCTCGTCGCGCGACAGCGTCTCCTCGGGGACGTTGTCCCCCCACCAGCCCACTAGTCCCCCACCCCCGGCAGGTCGAGCAGCTCCTCGTCGTCGTCGACGACACCTGTTTCGGTCTCCAGCGCGGCGCGCGCGAGCACTTCGCGGTAGCGGGGCGAGGTCGCGAGCAGTCGCTCGTGCGTTCCGTCGGCCACGACCTTTCCTTCGTCGATGAGCACCACCCGGTCGGCCAGCGCGATCGTCGCGGGCCGGTGGGCGATGATGATCGTCGTCCGGCCGCGCATCACTTCCGCCAGCGCAGCCCGGATCTCGTGCTCCTTCGTCGGGTCGACCGACGAGGTCGCGTCGTCGAGGATCAAGATGCGCGGGTCGGCGAGCACCGCCCGCGCGATCGCGATGCGCTGACGCTGACCGCCGGAGAGCGAATATCCGTGCTCACCGATGATCGTGTCGTACCCCTCGGGAAGCTCGCGCACGAACTCGTCGGCGCCGGCCAGCTTCGCCGCCCGAACGACGGCCTCGGTCGGCGCTTCGGGGTCGGCGAACGCGATGTTGTTACGCACGCTGTCGGAGAACAAGAACGTATCCTCGAACACGAGACCGACGGAACGACGCACTCCGTTCAGTCGCACGTCGCGCACGTCGGCGCCGTCGATCCGCACGTGGCCGGCGTGCACGTCGTAGAAGCGAGGGATGAGCCGCGCGACCGTCGTCTTGCCGGAAGCCGTCGCGCCGACGAGCGCGACGGCTTCGCCGCCTTCGATTACGAGGTCGAGGCCGTCGAGCACCGCCGGGCCGCGTCCGTAGCCGAATGTCACCCGCTCGAAGCGCACGGTTCCGGGGCCGTCGGGAAGGGGGCGAGCGTTCGGCGCATCGTTGATGGCCGGATCGGTCGAGAGGATCGAATCGATACGGCCGGCGGCGGCGGCCGAGCGGGGAAGCTGACCGAGGAGCATCCCGATCATGCGCAAGGGCCAGATGAGCATGAGCACGAACAGGTTCGCGGAGACGATGTCGCCGACCGTCAGGTGGTGGTTCAGCACTTGGTGCCCGCCGTACCACAGGATGCCGACGAGTCCGAGGGTCGGGAGAAAGTCGAGGAGGGGCATGAAGTTCGCGCGCAGACGAGCCTGATCGATCGAGCGGTCGTACACGCTTTCGGCTTCCGTCGAGAGCCGGGCGCGCTGCATGCGCTCGACACCGAAGCCCTTGACGACGCGTATGCCCGTGACGCTCTCTTCGACGACGCCCGACACGTCCGACAGCTCCTGTTGGAGCTGCATGCCCACCGGGTACATGCGGTGGTTGAAACGGGTCGCGGAGAAGTTGAGCAACGGCAAGAGACCGAGCGCGAACAGCGCGAGACCCGGACTGCGCAACAAGAGGATCACGACGACCGCGATCATCTGGATCGTGCTCGCGATGGTCAGCGGGACGAGCAGCACGACATTGTTGATCTGTTGGATGTCGGTGTTCGCGAAGGCCATGAGCTGGCCGGTCTGCGCTTGGTCGTGAAACGCGAAGTGCAGGCGTTGAAGATGCGCGACGAGCTTCATACGGATATCGGTCTCGACGCGCCACGCGAGACCGAACGCCGCGTAGCGGCGCAGCCCGGTGCCCACGGCTTGGACCGCACCCACTCCCACGATCGCCGCGGTCAAGGCGAGGGTGAATCCGGTGCGGCCTTCCGCGATCCCGTGGTCGATCGCGGCGCCCGCGAGCAGCGGCACCGATACGCGTGCGACCGCCCAGACGAGACCGGCGAAGATGCCGAGAATCATCAGATGGGGGTGCGCGCCGACCGCCTCTCGCATGAGACGCCAGCCCTGCTTGCGAGTGTTCGCACCCTCTCGCTGTGCGGCTACTTTGCGCGCGGTCTTCTGTTGTCGCGTCTCGGCTTCGTCGTCCACCTCGATCGAGGCTATCAGCGCGACCCTGACGCCCCCGTCAGGTTTTGCAGGTCAGCCCGACCAGGTCATTCGCGCGGCGCGCGCTCCGGCATCCCCTCGTCCTCGAGCGGCTTGCGCGCCTCCGCTTCGCGCAGCGCGTCGACGATCTCTTCGCCGACGAGCTCCGACTTCTCGAGCAACTCGTCGCGCAACGCGATGACGAGATGTCGGTGATCGTCGAGCATGACCTGTACGTCGGCCTTCGCCTGCGCGAGCAGCTTCTCGACGGCGGCACGCGCGTCCTCGTTGGCGAGCACCTTGCCCACGATGCCCTGTGTGATCGGGCCGGGCTCGATCGCTTCGTAGGACACGAGCGATCCGGCCATCCCGTACGAGCCGACCATTTGGGCCGCGATCCTCGTCGCGTGCACCAGGTCGCCGGACGGACCGGTCCCGGATTCGCCGAAGAACAGCTCCTCCGCGCTCATGCCGCCGAATGCGATCTTCATCATCCCAAGCAGTTCCGAGCGGGTACGGGTGAACCGCTCCTCCCCGTCGCTGTGCGAGAGCAGACCGAGCGCGTCACGGCGCTTGATGATCGAGAGCACCTCGAGCTTGCGATTCTGGCCGACGAGGTACGCGACCGTCGCGTGGCCGGCCTCGTGCGTCGCGATCGTGCGTCGCTCATCGTCGGTGTATTCGACGGGCTGCTTCAGACCGATCTCCTCGGTCATCTTCGCCTGCTGAACGTCGGACCAGTCCATCGCCATTCGTCCGTCGCGCAGCGCCCACACGAGCCCCTCGTCGAAGATGTGCTCGATCATCACGGGCGTGTATCCGAACGTCATTGCCGCGAGCGCGTCGCGGCGCTCCTCCTTGTCGAGCTCCGGCACGTGCGCTTTGCGATCGAGGTAGTAGTCGATGATGTCGCGGCGGCCCGATCGACTCGGGAGGTCGAAGTGGATCGAACGATCGAAACGCCCGGGACGCAGGAGCGCGGGGTCGAGATCGGCCGCGCGGTTCGTCGCGGCGATGAGGAGGATGTTCGACGGTTCGGGCGCGTGCTTGGGGACGCGCCGGTGCGCGGGCAGGAACCGGTTCAGCGAATCGATCCACCAGCCCGCGAACTTGTGCCCGCCGGTCGGCGTGTCGAACGACTGCATCTGGATGAGCAACTCGTTGACGACGCCGGAGATGCCCTCGCTCGAATTGCGATCGACGCGGCGCCCATACGCGTCCGAGGCGAGCGCCTCCTCCGCCGGTGACGAACGCATGCCGCTACGCGCGCCGGCGATCGCGTCGATCTCTTCGATGAAACCGATCGCGCCACCCTCCTCGGCGGCAGCCTTGCGCAATTCCTTGAAGAAGTTCCGGATCTTGCGACCCGTCGCGCCGTAGTACTGCGACTGGAACGCCGTGGACGACACGAACAAGAACGGAACGCCGGCCTCGTGCGCCATCGCCTTGGCCATGTAGGTCTTGCCGGTACCCGGTGGACCTTCGAACAAGACGCCTTTGCGCGGATTGCCACCCATCACGCGCCGGAACGTCTGGTAGCCGAGGAACAGGTTGAGCGTCTTGACGACCTCGTCCTTCACCGGGCCGAGACCGACGACGTCGTCGAGGGTCGTCGAGATCTCGGTCGCGTCATAACGCACGTGCGGCGACTTGCCCATCGCCATCATGGGCACGACGAGCACGATGCACAGCACCGCGATAAGCCCGAGGGGCAGAAGGATCTGGAGGGTGGTCGGAGTGAGACTCGGCAGGCCGGGGTGGATGAACTGGCCGTTGAGGATGCGGTAGTAGAGGTACCCCGTGACCGGCACGAGAAGGAAGAGCAGGCGCCAGAGCCGCCCTCGCCGGGTCGTTTCCCGGATCCGGCTCACGTCGAGCGTTCCGGCGAGAACTTGCGAGCCGCCCATGCCTGCGAGATCGGCGGCGCTGGTGGAGGCCCTGCCCTCGACCCGTTCCGGGTGTCGACGATGCACGCGCACTCCTCCCAAAGCAGCCCTGAACACGCAGCGTAGCGAATCGTGTGCGCTTCAGGAAGCGCGCAGAGGCAAGAAAGACCCCCTGTTCGTTGCTGATCGCGCGTATTGGCTACCCGGGTCGGGTTATAGGGTGCGGCCGTGAATCAGCCAGTCGAGGGCGTCGACGCGCGGACCGACCGGTTCGCGCAGGGTGCCGTCGGCGTGGCGCTCCTCGCCGCATTCGTCTTCCGCGTCCCCTGGCTCGTTCCCGCTCTTTCGCTACTCCTCGCGGTCGGAGCGCTGGGCGGTCCGCAGGCCAGCGGGCTCCTCCGGGCATTCGGACGTTGGGTCATCCCGCGCTTGCCGGCGCCGAGGAGCTCGGAGCCGGAGGTCCCCGTCTCCGCGCCGACCGTGCGCGCCCAGGACGCGCTCGCGGCCGTGATCCTCGCCGTCGCGAGCTTCGCATTCCTGCTCGGTATCGCCATCGTCGGCTGGGCGCTCGCTCTCGCCGAAGCGGTGATCGCGATCATCGCGGCGACGACGCGCATCCACGTCGGCGACCGACTGCGCCGAGCTCTCTAGAATTTCTAGACGTCGAAGCGCCCGTATCCGCCGCGGTAGAAGAGCAACGGCTTGCCCTCGGGGGCGTAGCCGAGCTCCAGCACACGTCCGACCACGATGACGTGATCGCCGGCATCGTGCTCCGCCACCGTCTCGCAGTCGACGAACGCGATCGCGGCCTCGAGCACTGGGGCGCCGGTGCGACCGGTCGAGTACGCGATGTGTGCAAAGCGATCGGCGCCCTTTTGCGCGAAGAGCCGGCAGACCTCTTCGCTCTCTTCGGACAGGATGTTCGCGGCCCATTTGCGCGCAGCCTGGATGCGCGGCCAGGTCGTCGACGACTTCGCGGCACAGAACAGGACGAGCTGCGGTTCGAGCGAGACCGATGTGAACGAGTTGCAGGCCATCCCGACCGGCTCGTCGCCGTCGAGCGCGGTGATGATTGCCACTCCCGTGGCGAAGTGCCCGAGAACGGTGCGGACCGCGGCTGGGTCGGGCGCCAGCACCTGCCGGTGTGTCGGGCTCATTCCGACGTTGGCAGGGAGGGCGACAGCTCGATCTCGAGGCCGTCATAGCCCGCGACGACCTCGGGCGCGCCGATGTGAGCCGCGTAGTCGGACGCGGATCGCTCGATCGCGACCAGATCGTCATCGCTGTGCGAGGGATCGTGGTGGAAGAGCACCAGCCGCCGCGCGCCCGACTCTCGGGCAACGTGGACCGCGTAATCCACCGTGCAGTGACCCCAGTGCCGCTTCGCTTCGTACTCCGCGAGCGTGTGCTGCGCGTCGTGGATCAGCACGTCCGCGCCGTCGCACAGCTCGAGCACCTCGTGAGGTATGTAGTCATCGGGGTGGTCGGGGTGACAGCCCGGGCCGTGATCGGGAATGTACGCGACCGAAAGCCCATTGAGGTCGACGCGAAAGCCGAGGGTCGGCCCGACATGGCGCACCCAGCGCGAACGCACCTTCGCTCCGCCCACGGGAAAGTCGTCTTCGCCGGTGTCGTGGAAGCGCACGTCACCGATCAACTGGCCGGGCGTGATCGGGAAGTAGGGCGGCCGCATCAAGTCCGCGAAGACAGGCCCCAGCCCGGCGTCTTGGCGTGGCCCGAACACGTCGAGGGTGGATCTGTCGCAGTGCAGCGGGGTGAAGAACGGCAGCCCTTGCACGTGGTCCCAGTGGAGATGCGAGAGCAGCACGGTGCCGTGGAAGTCGCCCTCGCACCGGCGGGCGTACTGGCGCAGGCCGGTGCCGAGGTCGAAGATGATCGGCTGCGCGTTGTCGGTTTCGAGCGCGACGCACGACGAATTACCACCGAAGCGCGCGTAGTCGGGTCCCGCGCACGGTGTCGAACCTCGGACGCCGTTGAACACGACGCGCATCCCCCCGGACATGGTTCGGAGAATAGTCACGCTGCGTCGTGGTTGGACAGCCCCCCGTACAATCATTTCCCGGGGGGACCAGCGATGGCGCCCCCCGGGGGGAACCAGCGATGGCGGTCGACGCGCAACCGACGGACACGCACTCCGACGCCGACGCCGACGCCGACGCCGATGCCGACGTCATCGTCACCGATGATCTGACCAAAATCTTCGAAGGCCGGGGCGGACAGGTCCGCGCCGTCGAACACCTCAGCCTGCGTGTCCACCGGGGTGAGATCTTCGGGTTGCTCGGCCCGAACGGCGCCGGCAAGACGACCACGGTCGGCATGCTGACCACGAGAGTCATTCCCACGCGGGGACGCGCGATCGTCGGCGGCATCGACGTGGTCGCCCGGCCCGCGACGGCCAAGCAGGTCATCGGAGTCGTCCCCCAGACGAACACGCTCGACCGGTCGCTCGACGTCGCCGAGAACCTGTACTTCCACGGCCGCTACTTCGGGATGGGCGCGCGCGAAGCGCACGACCGCGCCCGCGGGCTGCTCGAGCAATTCCGGCTGGCGGATCGCGCGACCGCCGGCGTCGACGAGCTGTCGGGAGGCATGGCGCAGCGGCTCATGGTGGCACGTGCGATCATGCACGACCCCGACGTCTTGTTCCTCGACGAGCCGACCTCGGGCCTCGACCCGCAGAGCCGTCTCGCGCTCTGGGACGTCATCGGCGAGCTGCACCGGCGTGGTCAGACGATCGTGCTCACGACGCACTACATGGAGGAAGCGGACCAGCTGTGCGAACGGGTCGCGATAATCGACCACGGCCGCCTGCTCGCGCTCGACACCCCCGAGGCGCTCAAGAAATCGATCGGCGCAGACACCGAGGTCCGGATCCACGCATCGGGCGATCTGGAGGCGCTGGCGCGCGAGCTCGAGCAGGTGCCGGGGGTCGACTCCGCACGCGTCGTCGACGGCACGGTCCATGCGTACCTACGCGTCGACGGAGCGACCCTGCCCGAGATCATCACGCACGCGGACCGCAAGGGTTTCGCCCTGCACGACGTCGGCGTGAAGGAGACCACGCTCGAGACCGTCTTCATCGATCTCACCGGGAGGGAGCTGCGTGAGTAGCGCGAGCATCACCGCGGTCAAGTCTGCGCACGCCTCGTCCCGGAGCGCCTTCGCGGCACTGTTGCTCCGCGACCTCACGGTGCTCCGCAAAGAGGTCTGGATGTTCCTCGGCCGCACCGTGATGCAACCGCTCATGCTGATCTTCGTGTTCGCGTACGTTTTCCCGAAGATCGGCGAGGCGATCGGCGGCGCGGCCGGCGCCGCGAGGTTCTCGACGCTCCTCGTCGGAGGCGTCATCGCGAGCTCCATGATCTTTCAGGGAGTGCAAGCCGTCGCGCTCCCGCTCGTGCAGGACTTCGGCTACACGCGAGAGATCGAAGACCGCGTGCTCGCACCGATGCCGGTGTGGGCCGTCGCGCTCGAGAAGGTCGCGTCGGGTGCGATCCAGGCCGTCATCGCGGCACTCGTAGTGTTCGTGCTCGCCACATTCATTCCGGCGACGCCCGTGCACCTGAGCATTCATTGGTTCTACCTCGTCACGATCTTGCCGCTGTCGGCGACGATGAGCGCCGCACTCGGCCTCACGATCGGGACACGGGTCGAGCCCCGGCAAGTGCCGCTCATCTTCAGCCTGCTCGTGCTCCCCATGACGTTCCTCGGCGCGGTGTACTACCCGTGGCAGGGCCTGACGCCGCTGCCCTGGCTGAAGTGGAGCGTGCTCGTCAACCCGCTCATCTATCTCAGCGAAGGTATGCGCCTGTCGCTCACGAAAGGCGTGCCACACATGCCGGTCGCCGCGGTGTATGCCGCGCTCTTCGCATTCACCGCGGTGTTCTCGAAGCTCGGTATCGACGGCTTCAAGAAACGCGTGCTCAGTTAGTTAGGCCGGGCTCGGGCCCGACGAGCGGGCTTCCTCGACGGCCACGAGCGCGTGACGGAGCTGCTCGATCCATTCGCCTTCGTGCTCGCGCACGAGGCGTACGCACCACGCGAGCGCGTCCGAACGCGAACGGGCGACGCCGGCGCCCACGAGCGTGTCGAGGGTCTGGCGTTCCCGCATGCGCAGGCGCGTCATGACCGGGACGGCGAGCGCGGTGAACGTCTTCTCCTCGTCGCCGCAACGCGCGCCCCACGCGACCTTCCGGCCGGTCTTGCTCTCCGCTTCGTCGGCGATGCGCATCCGCTGCTCGCGCGTCTCCTCGCGGAAGCGCTGGATCCGCGCCCGACGGGCCGCGGCGACTGCCGATTCGTCGGCACCGTCCGGATACTCGGGCTCGGCGAGGGCGCCGACAACGAGGATCTCCTCGCGATCCGCGGTCACGGCCGGCGGACCGGAGAACCAGTCGTCGGGCAACCGGCCGGCGAACCAACCCTCGATCGTGGCGCTGTTCTGCTTCAGTGTCATGAAGGTATTACATCATTACAATTACGCAGATTGCAAGATTGCAAGATCGCAGGGCGGCGCCCTCGCGACGATGCCCCCAACCGGGGGGACGGTGGGGGGCATCATCAACCGGGACTTCGGGGGCTGGGAGGGCGATCCTTGTCCCAGGAGGACGGTACGAATCGGCGCGTCACAACAGCGTGACAGCGTTACAGGTTTCGACCGACGGTCCCCCGAAGGGCGTCCCAAGAAGGCCCGAGCGAGCGCAATGGCGCTCATCTCCCAAATTCTGCCACTATGGGCGCGAATCCGGGCGGGTGGACCCGGAGCGCGCGGGAAGAGGGCGGGACGCGATGATGCCCAACGAAGATTCGACGAACGACCGGCTGCTCACGCCGGCGGAGGTCGCGGAGATGTTCCGCGTCAATCCGAAGACGGTGACCCGCTGGGCCCGAACCGGCAGACTGCGGGCGATCAAGACGATCGGCGGCCACCGTCGGTATCGGCTCTCCGAGGTTCGCAAGGCGGTCGAGGCCGCGAACGAGGTCAGCTGACCGGATTACTCCTCCGCGTTCGCCAACGCGACACGAAGACGATCCGCGTACTCCGACATCTCGTGTTCGTCCGCGTACTTCTGCCGCGGCCAGAAGAACCCGCGCAGACCATCGCCCTTCGTGCGGGGTACGACGTGCACGTGCACGTGCGGCACGGCCTGGCTGACGACGTTGTTCTGCGCAACCCAGGATCCCTGCGCGCCCAGACCGGCTACGACCGCGCCCGCGCAACGCCGGACCGCGACGAACAGCGAAGTCAGGAGGGGTGTCGGAACCTCTGTCAGCGTCACGACATGCCGGCGTGGAACCACGAGCACGTGACCCTTGAACACGGGACGTACGTCGAGGAAGCCGACCACGTCGGGCTCGTCGAGCACGACGTGCGCCGCCGCCTCGCCCCCGACGATCGCGCAGAACAGGCAATCGCCGTGGGCCACGCGGACTACGCGGCGACCGGCTGCCCCGTCGCGTATCGGTACAGGTACGCGACCGCGATGTAGGCGATGGCCTCCGTCACGAACACGCCGACGATGCAGGCAATGAGACCGAGCACCCCGACGATGATCGAAAGGAGAATCGGGAACGCGGTCCCTTGCTCTGCACGGCCGCCCGGCTCGCGCTCAAGGCCTCGCCGAGACCCATGCGCTTGTCGATGAAATAGAACGGCGCGAGGCCGAAGAACGCCAATACGAACAAGCCGCGGATGATGCAGAGCACGAGGCCGACGCCCACCATGAGCCCGAACACGAACGAGAACACGATCCACTCGCCCCACCTGTCGTACTGAAAGGCCTTGCCGACATCGGCCGGCTCGCCTGCGGTGATCATCAACGCCGTGCGATACAGACCGAGTCCGGCGACTGCGCTGACGACGATCCCGATGACCTGGAACACCAATGCGCCCGCCAGCGAATTGATCGCGACCTGCCCGATGAGCGAGAGCACGATCTGGGCGGCGACCGGAATGAGCACGACGATGAGCATCGGACCGACGTTCTGTTGGAATTTCTTCCATCCGTACGAGACGGCGGCACCGACGTCGGGGGCGCCGGACCCGGGCGGGGGTGCGCCGTACGGCGGCGGCGGGGGCGGGGGAAGATCGGTCACGGGTCAACCTCCAGTAGGAACCGGCAGACGCTAACCCGCTTCCGGAGCCGACGGAGGGACCGGTCGTCAGTCGGGTGATGTGTAGGGCCGTTCCCGCGGCTGCGCCGCCGACCGTTTCGGGACCATGACGCGGCGCCGGAAGTAACACACCTCCTCGCCTCGTTGATTGAACCCGCGCGACTCGACCGAGACCACGCCGCGGTCGGGTTTGCTCTGCGACTCCTTCTTCTCGAGCACCTTCGTCTCGGCGTAGATCGTGTCGCCGTGAAAGGTCGGGAGCTTGTGCTGCAGCGACTCGACTTCGAGGTTGGCGATCGCCACGCCACTCACGTCGGCGACCGACATACCGAGCACGAGCGAGTAGACGAGGTTGCCCACCACGACGTTCTTGCCGAACTGGGTCTGCCGCTCGGCGAACCAGGCGTCGAGGTGCAATGGATGGTGGTTCATCGTCATCAGGCAGAACAGGTGGTCGTCGTACTCGGTGATGGTCTTGCCCGGCCAGTGCTTGTAGACGTCGCCGGGCTCGAAGTCCTCGAAGTAGCGGCCGAACGGGCGCTCGTGGACGGTCATGGACCGAGGCTATCCAGGCGCCTTGCCGGACGCGCGAGCGAGCAGACCGCGCGCGATCACGAGCCGTTGGATCTCGTTCGTACCTTCACCGATGATCATGAGCGGCGCGTCGCGGTAGTAGCGCTCGACCGGGAGCTCGGTGGTGTAGCCGACGCCGCCGTGGATGCGCAGCGCGTCGGTCGCGATCTCGAACGCGGCCTCGCTCGCGAACAGCTTCGCCATACCGGCCTCGACGTCGGCGCGTTCCCCCGCCTGCTTCCTTTCGGCCGCGCTCCGAGTGAGCAGCCGCGCGGCCTCGAGCTTGGTCGCCATGTCGGCGATCTTCATCTGGATCGCCTGGTGCTCCGCGATCGGCTTGCCCATCGTGCGTCGCTCCTGCGCGTACGCGAGCGCCGCGTCGAAGGCCGCGCGCGCGACACCGACCGCGCGCGCGGCGATGTTGATGCGGCCCACCTCCAGCGCGCCGAGGATGTAACCGAGACCGCGACCCGCGTCTCCGAGCAACGCGTCGGCCGGCACCCGGTGGCCGTCGTACGTCATCTCGACCGTCTCGATGCCCTTGTAGCCGAGCTTGCCGATGTTGCGGCTGACCGCGATGCCGCCGAAGCGCGGCCCCGGATCCTTCTCGACGATCAGGCACGAGATGCCCTCGTCCGTGCGTACCGCGAGTGCGACGATTCCCGCGCGCTCGCCGTTGGTCACCCACATCTTCGTGCCGGTCACGACGAACTCGTCGCCGTCGCGCGCCGCGCGGCACGCGAGGTTGCGCGTGTCGCTGCCCGCGTCGGCCTCCGACAGCGAGAGGCACCCGCGCAGCTCGCCGGTCGCCATGCGCGGGAGCCACCGGCGCTTTTGCTCCTCGGTGCCGTGGTGCACGATCAGATGCGCGGCGATCGTGTGCGTGTTGACGACGCCCGACAGCGACATCCAGCCGTACGCGAGCTCCTCCACCACCTCGGTGTACGTGAGCAGGTCGAGCCCGAGACCGCCGTACGCCTCGGGGATCGCGATCCCGAACAGGCCGAGCGCCTTCATCTGCTCGACGATGGCCTCGGGGTAGGTGTCCGCGTGCTCGAGGTCGGACGCGACCGGCATCACTTCGCGGGTGATGAACCGCCGGACGGTATCGACCAGCTCGCGACGCACTTCGGGATCGGTGTCGGTCATCTTCATGCGTCTCCACCCTCCGGCGCTCGATCACCCGCGCAGACTCATGAGAGGTCCGCGTCTGCGGGCTGCGCCTCGCCCCGTCACTCTAGAAGCGGAACCCTGCGGGGCGCCGAGGCCGGTACCCTCGATCGCCGATGATGGAACACCGCACGATGATGGGCTTCCGGCGCGACGAGGCAATCACGCAGCGTCGCATCGACCGGACCGTCATGCGCCGCGTCCTCACCTATATCCGTCCGTACCTGCGCCCGCTGATCGCGTTCATCGTCGCGGTCGTCGCCGGAGCGTTCACGACGGCCCTTCCGCCATTGTTGGTGCGGAGCCTGATCAATACCGCGATCCCGCACCGCGACCGCTCCCTCGTGATGTGGATCGCGCTGGCGGCAGTCGGTCTCGCGCTGGCGAACGCCGCCCTCTCGTTGGTGCAGCGCTACTACTCCGCCCGGATCGGTGAAGGGCTGATCTACGACCTGCGCGTCGCGCTCTTCGACCACGTGCAACGCATGCCGATCGCATTCTTCACGCGCACGCAGACCGGTGCGCTGCAGTCGCGATTGAACAGCGACGTCGTCGGCGCGCAACAAGCGGTGACAACGACGCTGGGCACGGTGTTGCAGAATGTCATCCAGCTCGCCGTGACACTGACCATCATGTTCAAGCTCGACTGGCGAATCACGCTGATGACGCTCGTCGCGCTGCCGGCGTTCATCTATCCGGCCCGCCGGCTCGGACCACGCATTC
Source organism: Acidimicrobiia bacterium (assembly GCA_038213435.1). Lineage (GTDB taxonomy): Bacteria > Actinomycetota > Acidimicrobiia > IMCC26256 > PALSA-610 > PALSA-610. The sequence continues at coordinate 66,759 of JBBQTI010000002.1, read as the reverse complement.
AAAAGCTCGCGCGCGCGGGCATGCAACAGAACGCGGAGATGAACAACATCACAGCCGAGCGGTTCAACGTCGCCGGAGCGATGCTCGCCAAGCTCTTTGGACGACCCGATCGCGAACGCGGCGAATTCTCCGGCCGGGCCGCAAAGGTTCGCGACATCGGCGTGACGACCGCGATGTACAGCCGAGTGCTCTTCATCGCACTCGGGCTGGTCACTGCGATCGGCACCGCGATCGTGTTCTGGATCGGCGGCAACCTCGCGATCTCCGGCACCATCTCCGTCGGCACCCTGGCCGCCTTCGTTCTCTACGTCGAGCAGATCTACCAACCGCTCGCGCAGCTCACGAACTCGCGGGTCGACGTGCTGACGGCGCTCGTGTCGTTCGAGCGGGTCTTCGAGGTGATCGACTTTCCCGCCGCGATCACCGACCGGCCCGACGCGACCGATCTCGTCCGGCCGCGGGGTCGCGTGGAGCTCGACCACGTGTGGTTCCGCCATCCGCCCGGTCGCGAGGTCTCGCTCGAGTCACTGGAGGCACCCGGGACTCCGGGCGGTGACGAGCCCAGCGATTGGACTCTGCGGGACGTGTCGCTCGTGATCGAGCCCGGCGACACCGTCGCGCTGGTCGGCGCGTCCGGAGCAGGCAAGACCACCATCGCCATGCTCGTACCGCGCGTGTACGAGACCATCCAGGGCGCGGTGCGGATCGATGATCATGACGTGCGAGACCTCACGCTCGAATCCGTGCACGCCGCGATCGGGCTCGTGCCGCAGGACCCACATCTGTTCCACGACACCATCCGCGCCAATCTGCTCTTCGCGCGGCCGAGCGCGACCGACTCCGAGCTCCGCCACGCCCTGGAGGGGGCGCGGATCTGGGACCTCGTCGTGTCACTCCCCGACGGCCTCGACACCGTCGTCGGCGAACGCGGATACCGGATGTCGGGCGGCGAGAAGCAACGCCTGGCAATCGCACGACTCCTCCTCAAGAACCCGGCGATCGTGATCCTCGACGAGGCGACATCGCACCTCGACTCCGAGTCGGAGCTCGCGATCCAGCGCGCGTTCGACGAGGCGCTACGCGGCCGGACCGCGATCGTGATCGCGCACCGTCTCTCGACGATCGTCGACGCCGACCGCATTGTCGTGGTGGACGGCGGGCGCATCGTCGAGTCCGGTACGCACAGCGAGCTCCTGGCTCGTGGCGGCGTGTACGCCGAGCTGTACCGAACCCAGTTGGGCCGGCCCGAGGGCGACGAGAAGACCGCATAGCGAGGTCCGCACAGCCGGCTGCGACGACGGCCACTACGCTCCTGTAATCCCGCGATGACGAGAAATCCCCCCTCCGAGACGTCCACCGAGGACGCAGGCACTCAGGACGCAGGCAGTCGTCGCGGCCGCCTTGTCGCGCGCCGCGGCCGCCGGACACAGATCATCGTGGCGGCCATCGTGGTCGTGATCGCCGGGGCCGTCGCGGTCGCGGCCTACGCCCTCAGTGACCAGGACCCACGTGCCCAGGCCGCGGGCCCGAAGGTGCCCGAACCGACGAGCTTCGGCACCAACGGCACGCTCGTGTCGCCCCGCGTGGCCAAGGCGCCGGCGACGCGCAGCCTCGACCACGCCCACCCGCTCCGGCTCTGGATCGGCGGTGACTCGCTCGCGGGCTCGTTCGGCCCGGCTCTCGGCGATCGCGTCGGCGCGACGGGCGTCGTGCAGACGCTCATCGACTACCGGGTCTCCAGCGGATTGTGGAGCAACGACGTCCGCAACTGGCACCAGCGCGCCACCGACCAGATGGCGTCCGACCTGCCCGAAGCAGTCGTGTTCATGATCGGCACGAACGATGCACCGGTGGTCAACCAGGTCGATGGCAACGGCGACGGTGTTCCCGACTGGCAGACCCAATACCGCCAGAAGGTCGCACGGATGATGGACCTCCTCGTCGGATCGGGCCATCGCACCCTGTTCTGGCTCGGCCCGCCCACCCTCGGCACCAGGAGTATGGATCGCGGCGCGGCGGCCATCGGTCAGGTCATGCGCGAGGAGGCCGCGAAGCGCGGGCCCGACGTCGTGTACCTCGACACCTACAAGCTCTTCTCGACGAAGGATGGCGCCTACTCGCGACGCATCCTCGACGAGCGCGGCCAGGAGATCGTCGCTCGTATCTCCGATGGGGTGCACTTCACCGCGGACGGCGCGCAGTATCTCGCCCGCGCGGTGTTCTCGCTCATCGACGCGCGCTGGCGGCTCAGCAAGCAGGCCGACCTGACCCAACCGATCGGCTGGTCACTCGCGCCGGGTAGCGGCGAAGCGGTACCGGGCTTCTCGTCGAGACCCCGATCGCGCTACCGCCCGCAAAGGGGCTCGACCGCCGCCACCTCCCCGCCGGCCTCCCCGACGACCGCGTCCCCGCCGTGGTCGGCGGTGCCGACGACGGTCGCCGCGACGACGCGTCCGTCAACCGTGCCCGTCGCTACCACGGCTCCCAAGGGGACCGTGCCCATCACCACCCCGACGACGAAGAAGCCGTAGCGCCGGCGGCATGCGCATGCCGCCGGCCGGGCGACCGGTATGTATCGTGCGCGCATGAGCACAGACCAAGAACGGGAGGCCGTCGTCGCGGTCGATCTGGCCGCGACGGTCGTCGATCGCGCGGTCTCGCACCTGGCCCACGGGAGCGTCTCGGACGGCAAGCTGTCGGTCGACAAGCTCGACGAGCAGCAGGTGACCGCGTACGACCTCGCGCACGCCGGGTCGGCCGTCGAGGCGGCGCGCGTCATGTGCCGGTACGCCGAGCACGGCCAGGTCGAGTCGATGTTGGCGCGGGCCTACGTGGCCGACGCGGTCAGCGACATCGTCTCACGCCTCGTCGGTCGCGAGACCCTCTGGGGCGTCGATCCGGCGGTGCTCGCGCCCGCGCACGACTTCGTCACCGCCCACCGCGCCCCCGCCTTCCTCGAGGCGCTCGCCGACCAGTGCGCGAAGCATGGCACCGGCCCGACCCACCTCGGCGCCGACTTCGAGCTGGTCGCCGACACGTTCCGGCGCTTCGCGGACGACAAGATCCGCCCCGTCGCCGAACACGTGCACCGCACGAACGGCGACGTGCCCGAGGACATCATCGCGGGCCTCGCCGAGATCGGCGGCTTCGGACTCTCGGTGCCGGAGGAGTACGACGGGTTCGCGACGGGTGGCGAATCCGACTACATCGGCATGGTCGTCGCGACGGAGGAGCTGTCGCGGGGATCGCTCGGTATCGGCGGCTCGCTCGTCACCCGCCCGGAGATCCTCACCCGCGCGCTCGTCGCGGGCGGCACCGAGGAGCAGAAGCGGGCGTGGCTCCCGCGCATCGCGAGCGGCGAGCTGATGGTCGGCATCATGGTCACCGAGCCCGACTACGGATCCGACGTCGCGGGCGTGAAGGTGGCCGCGACCCCGACCGACGGCGGCTGGCTCGTGAGCGGCGTGAAGACATGGGCCACCTTCGCGGGCCGCGCCGACGTGCTGATGCTGCTCGCCCGCACCGACCCGGACAAGACGAAGGCGCACCGCGGCCTCTCGGTGCTCATCGTCGAGAAACCCCGGGCCACGGGCCATGCGTTCGCGTTCGACGATGGCCGCGGCGGGAAGATGGAGGGCCGCGCCATCGACACGATCGGCTATCGCGGCATGCATTCCTACGAGGTCGCGTTCGACAGCTGGTTCGTGCCCGCCGCCAACCTGATCGGTGGCGAGGCCGGGCTCGGCCGCGGCTTCTACTTCCAGATGGCCGGATTCGAGAACGGCCGGCTGCAAACTGCGGCGCGTGCCGTCGGTCTGATGCAGGCCGCGTTCGAAGCGGGACTCTCGTACGCGCAGGACCGCAAGGTGTTCGGCCGGGCCGTGTTCGAGTATCAGCTGTCGAAGGTGAAGCTCGCACGAATGGCGACGCTGATCCAGGCCGGCCGGCAGTTCTCCTACGACGTCGCGCGCAAGATGGCCGCCGGTGAGGGCACGCTCGAGGCGTCGATGGTGAAGGCCTACGTGTGCCGCGCCGCAGAGTGGGTCACGCGCGAGGCAATGCAACTTCACGGCGGAATGGGCTACGCCGAGGAGTTCCCGGTCTCACGCTTCTTCGTCGACGCCCGCGTGCTCTCGATCTTCGAGGGTGCGGACGAGACCCTGTGCCTGCGCGTCATCGCGCGGCGGCTCGCCGAGAACGCCCTCGCTCGATCCTGAGTCCGCCGCGCGTCGCGCTACTACGAGCGTCGCGAGACGAGCGGCGGACCGGGCTCGAGCGAGACGAGGCGGGCGCGCGCCCGAGCGGCGAGGTCGGGGACGAACGGCGCGAGCTCGTCGACAATGCGCGTGACAGCCTGCACGAGGGCGGCGACGATCGGGCGCGCCTCGAACGGGTCCCGGGCCCACGGCGTCGCGCGCTCGATGTACCGGTTGGTCTCGCCGACCACGGCCAGGATCGCCTCGGTCGCCCGCTTGAGGTCGAGCACATCGAGCGCGGCCGCAACCTGCGTCGACACCTGCGAGCAGGCCGTGAGCAGGGGCCGAGCGTCGGCGGCCGGGACGGAGCCCAGCACGTCGTCGCGTGCGGCCAGCGCGACCACCCGCTGCACGAGATTTCCGATTCCGTGGGCAAGGTCTCGGTTGACAGTCGCGACGAGTCGGTCTTCGGAGAAGTCGGTCTCGCCGACGCGCGGGACTTCGCGGGCGAGCCACCACCGCAGCGCGTCCGCGCCGTAGCGATCGATGAGCGCGTTCGGGTCGACCACGTTGCCGAGCGACTTGCCGATCTTGCGACCGCTCGCGGTCAGATAGTCGTGCACCAAGATCTCGTCCGGGAGCGCGAGGCCCGCCGACAGCAGGATCGCGGGCCAGATCACCGCGTGGAACCGCAGGATGCCCTTGCCGAGGACGTGCCTTCGCGTACGCGCCGCGTTCCAACGTGAGAAGCCGGGCGCGCTGACGTAGTTCGCGAGCGCGTCGAACCACACATAGACGAGTTGCCCGGGATCGCCCGGCACGGGAATGCCCCACTCGCCGACCCGGGCGCGCGGGCGCGAGACGCTGAGATCGCGCACCTCGCCCGCCAGGAAGCCCAACACCTCGTTGCGTCGTGCGGGCGGCTCGACGCGCAGCCTCCCGTCGGTGATCAACGCCCGGATCGCCGGCACGTAGCGCGACAGACGGAAGAACCAGTTCTCCTCGACGACGGGTTCGAGCGCCGTGTCGTGCTCGGGGCAGGCCGTCTCGCGGAATTCCTCACACCCGGTGCAATACCAGCCTTCGTATCGCGACCGGTAGAGATCGCCGCCCCGCGCGGCCCGGCCCCACAACTCCTCGACGACGGGTCGGTGACGCGGGTCGGCGCTGGTACGGATGAAGTCGTCGTAGGAGACGTTCAGGGCGTCGGCCAGCCGACGGAACCGTGACGCATTCGCGGCGACGAACTCCTCGACCGGCCGGTGCGCGGTCGCGGCGGCCTGCACGTTCTTTGCCGCGTGCTCGTCGGTGCCGGTGAGGAGCAACACGGAACCGTCGCGGGCGCGGGCGTGACGAGCGAGCACGTCGGCCTGCACGTATTCGAGCGCATGGCCGAGATGCGGCGCCCCGTTCACGAACGGGATAGCGGTGGTGACGAGCAGCGTGTCCATCGGATCTCCTCCGGGGTCCCATGCGGGATCCGGTCCGATGGACGTGAGCCCGCGCGATCAGAAGGTCGGGAGGCTCGACATTCGAATGCGCAAGAGCGGACTCGTGTTCACGGCGCCAGTGTACCGGCGCCCTACCCGGGGCTTCTCGACATTCCCGCCCGCTCGCCGCGCGTGACGAACTTGCTCGCCATCTTGCGGCTGGCCTCGTCGATCATCTCGTCGCCGAACATCACCGCGCCCCTGCGGTCGCCCTCGGTCGTGGCCTTCTCGTAGGCCTCGAGAATGTCGAAGGCGCGGTCGAACTGCTCCTGCGTCGGCGTGAACACCTCGTTGATGACCTTCACCTGGTCGGGGTGAAGCGCCCACTTGCCGTCGTAGCCGAGGATCCGGGGGCGCATCGCGTAGTCGCGCAGCTGCTCGAGCTCACGGACCTTGAGGAACGGACCGTCGATCACCTGGAGGCCGTTGGCCCGGCCGGCCATCAAGATCCTCGAGAAGACGTAATGGAAGTGGTCGCCCGGGTACTCCGGGATCTGCACGCCGCCGGTGAGGACCGGCATCTCGGTCGAGGCCGCGAAGTCGGCTGGGCCGAAGATGATGGTCTCGAGGCGATCCGAGGCCGCGCAGATCTCGTCGACATTGATCAGCCCGCGCGCCGTCTCGATCTGGGCTTCGATACCGACGCGCGACTGGCGACCCGTCGACTTCTCGATCTGAGTCAGCAGCATGTCGAGCGCCTGCACCTGCGCGGCCGACTCGACCTTCGGGAGCATCAGCTCGTCGAGCCGTTCCGACGCGCCCTCGACGATGGTGATGACGTCGCGGTACGTCCACTCGGTGTCCCAGGCGTTGACGCGCACGCAGAGCACCGTCTCGCCCCAGTCGAGGTCGTTGATCGCCTTCACGACCTTGTCGCGCGCGGCCGGCTTCTCCATCGGCGCGACCGCGTCTTCGAGATCCAGGAACACCATGTCGGCGCCCAGGCCGGGGGCCTTGGCGAGCATCTTCTCGCTCGAGCCCGGCACCGAGAGACACGAGCGGCGAGGCAGGTTACGACTGCGTTCGGACATGGCCGAAGGGTACCGTGCCCCCATGGTGACGCTCCCAACCCGCGCCCTCCAGGAGCTGGCCGAGGGGGTGTGGGTATGGCTGCAGCCGGGTGGCGAATCGGGCGTGAGCAACGCGGGGGTGATCGCCGACGACGACGGCCTGACCGTGGTCGACACACTCATGGTGCGCTCGCAGTGGGAACCGTTCGCGGCCGCGGTCGCCCGGCTCGGGCGTCCGGTCCGGCGCTTGGTGCTGACCCACGCACACGTCGACCACGTGGGCGGCACCCGCGCCTTCCCGATGGCCTCGGTGCTCGGATCTCCGCAGACGAGCGAGCTCCTCGACGGCGAGATGCCGGTCGCGGCATACAAGGCGTTCATGCCCGCGTTCAAAGCCGAGTTCGACGAGCTCGCCGAGCTCGGCACGCGACCAGTGACCCATCTCGTGACCGACGCCGCGGAGCTGACGCCGCGCATCGAGGTGCTGCCCGCGACAGGTCACACCGCAGGTGACGTCATGGCGCTCGTCGCGGATGTCGACGTGCTCTTCGCCGGCGATCTGTGCTTTTTCGGGGTGACGCCGCTCGCGTTCCAGGGTGACTGCGCGATGTGGGCCGACGTGCTCGACGCGATCGCCGATCTTGCGGAGACGATCGTGCCGGGTCACGGCCCGGTCGGTGGCGAGGCCGAGGTCCGCGAGCTTCAGCAATACCTGCGTCATTGTGTGGCGGGCGAGATCCCACCGGGTCCGTGGGATCGTTGGCCCGAACGCGACCCCCGCGACGCGATCAACATCCAACGCGCGCAGCTGCTCGCCGAGGGGCGCGACGAGATCCCGCCCGCGATGTTGCGCGCACTCGGCGCCTGACCGGCGCCCGCAGTCAATCGAGACGGTCGTGCAGGAACGCCACGGTCGCGGCCCAGCACTTGGCGGCGAGACCCGCGTCGTAGGTTCCGATGGGGTTCTCCTCGTTGAGGAACGCGTGCCCGGAGCCGGCATGGATCTCCAACTCGACGTCCTTGCCCATGTCGCGCAGCTGACGCTCGAGCTCTCGCACCGCGTCGGGCGGGAAGAAGTCGTCGTTGCCCGCGAAGTGCCCCCGGACCGGGGCCGTGAGGCCGGACCAGTCGGGAGCGCTGTCGCCGAAGGGGGCGCCGTAATAGGGCGCAGCCGCGCCGATCTTGTCGCCTTGCTGCGCCGCGACCAGCAGCGTGAGCATGCCGCCCATGCAGAAGCCCACGACGCCGACCTTGTCTCCCCGCACCGCCGAATGGCTTCGGAGGAAGTCGACCGCGCCCCCGGTGTCGCGGGCCACGCGATCCATCGGCATCGTGGACATCAGCTGGTCGGCCTTGTCCATCTCGGTGTGCTCCGCGATGTCACCGTGAAACAGGTCGGGCGCGAGCGCGACGAAACCGTCGGCGGCCAAGCGATCGCACATCTTCTTGATCTGGGGCACGAGTCCCCACCATTCCTGGACCACCAAGACACCCGGCCCGGTACCCGACGCCGCACGCGCGAGGTATCCGTGCGCGGTGTCGCCGTTGCTCGCGAAGGTGACCATCTCGCCCACGGGTCCGGAGCCTAAGACGGTCACCGTTCGCGAGCCAGACACGACCCCGCGGCTAGGTTTCTGAAGTCCGGCGCGGACGCAGCCGAGGAGCGCCGAAGAGTGCGGACGCAGCGAAGGAGCGCCGAAGGGCGCGACGCACCGAGGGAGCCATAGAAATGGCGAAGAACCCGGATCCCCTACTGCCGATCACGAGCTACCGGGGGAAGACGCGCACGCTCGACGATTGGGCGACCGTCTTCAACCTCGCCATTGTGGTGCTGCCCGACCGTCCCGAAGGCGCGAGCTTCCTTGGGATCGTCGATCGCATCTTCGCGACCTTCGGCGACAGCGACGTCCGGACGATCATCTGCGTTCCGACGACGCCGGCGATCGCCGAGCGCATCCTCGGCGCGGAGGTCGACAACTGGCTCGTGTGGTGCGATTCCGACCGGGCGCTCGTCGACAGCCTCGGGCTGGAAAGGCTCCCGGCATTCGTGCACCTTCGCCAAGACACGACGCTCGTGAGCGCGGCGCAGGGCTGGAGCCCGAGCGAATGGCAAAAGCTCGCCAACGAGATCGCACGCCACGAGAACTGGACGTCCCCGATCGTGTCGGGTCGGGGCGATCCCAAGCCCACCCCGGGCTGGCCGATCGCCAGCTGATCCGGCCGGACTCCACCCGAGCCCGGCGCCGTGACCTGGGCAAACGTGGCTGATGTGTCAGTTGGGGCCAGTGGTTGTCTAGCATCGACGCCCATGTCGCGAGGGAGCATGGGTTCCCACCGCGGTGGCGGGATCGTACGGGCCCGCCCCCTGGTCCTCAGTCTTGCCCTCGGTCTGGCCCTCGGCGCGACCACGATCGCGGTCCCAGCCGGCGCGACCCCCCAAAATGATCTGTCTTCCAAGACCGCCCAGGCGCGGCAGCTCGAGTCCCAGATCGCGGCAAACAGCCAGCGCGCCGACATCCTCGACGAGCAATACCTGCAAGCGCAGAACGCGGTCGCGGACGCGAATCGTCAGATCCTCATCGCCGAGAAGGGCATCGCCGACGCGCGGGCGCAGGAGACCCAGCTGCGCGCGCGGCTCGGCGGCCGCGCCGCGCTGCTCTACATGGGTGCAGGGAGCGGTGACCCGCTCGGCATCAATGCGTCGAGCGTGCAGGAGCTCGGCTCGCGCGCCAAGTACGGCGAGGCCGCGGCCGAGACCGACAACCGAATGATCGATCAGCTGAAGGTGCTCGATGAGCAGCTCCAACGGCAGACCGCCGACCTCGAGAAGCAGAAGTCCGAAGCGCAGGATCGCCAGAAAGTGGCGGAGGCGTCGCACCGTGACGTAGAGCAGATCAACGCCAAGATGCAGCAGCTGCTCAGCTCGACGAAATCCGACATCGTCGCTCTCGCGAACAAGATCGAACAACAGCGGCTCGCGGCCCAGGCCGCGGCCGAACGGGCGCGCATCCAAGCCGAGGCCGCGCGACAGGCCGCACAACTTGCAGCACAGCAGGCGGCCGCGCGGGCCGCGGCCGGCAACGGTCTCGGCGTGTCACCGGGCGCCGGCAACCCGGGCGCCGATCTCGGCCCTCTCCCCGCGCCGAGCGGGGGCGCCGCGGCGGCCGTCGCGTACGCCCGTGCCCAGCTCGGCAAGCCCTACGAGTACGCGGGGGTCGGACCCGACTCGTTCGACTGCTCCGGTCTCACGATGATGGCGTGGCGGCAGGCCGGCGTCTCGATGGCACACGGATCCCAAGCGCAGTACCTGGCGTTCCCCCATGTGCCGATCAGCGCGCTCCAGCCCGGCGACCTCGTCTTCTTCGGGTCGTCGGGGCCGACGAACCACCACGTCGGGATGGTCGTCGGGCCGGGCGTGATGATCGACGCCCCGCACACCGGCTCGTTCGTGCAGCTGGTGAGCTACTACCGGCCCGATCTCATCCCGCTGGGGTCACGTCCGTAAGCGTCGTTACGATGCGACCGTGACGCAGACCGTCCGGCTCACGGCGTTCTCGCACGCCGCGGGTTGCGGGTGCAAGCTTTCGCCCTCCGACCTGCGCACGGTTCTCGGGCTCGTTCGAGGCAACGAATCGGTGGCCGACCCCGACTTGTTGATCGGGTTCGACAACGCCGACGATGCTGCCGTATACCGACTGCGGGACGACCTCGCGATCGTCGTCACCACCGACTTCTTCACCCCGATCGTCGACGATCCTTTCGACTGGGGACGCATCGCGGCGGCGAACGCGCTCTCCGACGTGTACGCGATGGGCGGCGCACCGCTGCTCGCGTTGAACCTCGTCGGGTGGCCGCGCGAGGGCCTGCCGTTCGAGCTCCTCGCCCGGGTCCTCGACGGCGGCGCAGCCGTGGCGACCGCCGCCGGTTGCCTGATCGCGGGCGGACACTCGATCGACGACGCCGAACCGAAGTACGGGCTCGCGGTCGTCGGGACGGTCGATCCGGCGCGGGTGCTCACGAACGCGGGGGCGCGCCCCGGTGACGTGCTCTTGCTCACCAAACCCGTTGGGCTCGGGGTGATCTCGACGGCGGTCAAGCGCGAGGCCGCGTCGGCCGGGTTGCTGGCGACCGCCGTGTCGGTGATGACGACCCTCAACGACACGGCGCGCGACGCCGCGCTCGCGGTGGGCGTGAACGCGGCGACCGACGTCACCGGATTCGGGCTGCTCGGACACCTGCGGGAGCTGTGCGTGGCGTCCGACGCCGGCGCGGTCGTGTACGCGAGCACCGTTCCCGTGATCGAAGGGGTCCGGGAGCTCATCGGCGCGGGCATGATCGCGGGGGGCACGCAGCGCAATCACGCGTTCGTCGCGGAAGACGTCGACTTCGGCGATCTGGCCCTCTCCGAGCAGCTCCTCCTGGCCGACGCGCAGACGTCGGGCGGGTTGTTGCTGTCGGTCCCCCCGGACCGAGCCGATCGGCTCTTGGACGAGTGCCGGACACGCGGCACGCTTGCATCCGCAGTCATCGGCGAGGTCACCGGCAACCGGCCGGGTCCTCGGATCACGGTTCAGAGCTGAGGAGAAGACAGATGTCCGACGCGAAGGAGAAGTGGGACGAGGTCGGCGACCGCTGGAGCGACCTCGGCCGACGCCTCAAGGACCGTTTCGACGCCAACGCCGCCTTCGGCGCGGACGAGCGGGAAAAGGTCAACGACGCACTGCGTCAGCTCGCCGTGGCGCTGGACGCGGGATTCACGACGATCGGAGCGACCATGCGCGATCCCGCGATGCGAGACGAGATGAAGAGCGCCGGTACGTCGATCGCCGATGCAATCGCGGCGACGATGCGCGACGTCTCCGAGTCCATCAAGCGCCACTGAGCGACGACGCGGCCAACGCGTCAGGGGATGACGAGCATTCCGAGCTCGGCCTCGATCTGGGGGCGCGGCTTGAGCCCGAGCGACGCGCGCTCGAGCCGACCGTTGCGGAAGAGCCCGATCATCGGGATGTTTTGCACCCCGTACTCCTGGGCCAGCTTCGGCTCCTCGTCGATGTTCACCTTCACGACCTTGTACGACGACGCGCGCATCGCCGCGATCTGCTCGACGATCGGCGACACCTGGCGGCAGGGCTGACACCACGGCGCCCAGAAGTCGACGATCACCGGCAGCTCACTGCTCAGCACCTGGGCCTCCCACTGCGCGGTCGTGACCGGGGGAACGAGCTCCACGGGGTCTTCGGGCACCGGCTCGTCGGGCCGCTCGCCGGCGATCACCTCGGTGAGCCACGCCCGCGCGTCGCGCAAGCCCTCGACCGCGACCTGGTGCTCCATCGGATACTCGCGATACACGGTCGGGATACCGAACTCCCGCAGATCGCGGGCGAGATCCCGGGACCGCTGCACGGGGATCAGCGGATCGTCGGTGCCGTGCTGCACGAGCACTCTAACGTCGCGCGCGCCGTCGTCGACCGGACCGGTCATCGCCGCCGGGCTCATCGCGAGCACCCCGGCCGGGCGCACGCGTGGGACACCGTCAGCCCTCGAGAACAGGCCCAGGGCGAGTGCGAGCCCGCCGCCCTGCGAGAACCCGCCAAAGATCGCGCTCGCGCGATCGAAGCCGAGCAGCGCGCACTGCGCGTCGACCAGGGCGTCGAGCTCCTCGAGCGCGTGTGCGAACTGAGCGGCCACGTCGCCGTCGCCGACCATGTCGTACCACATGTGGCCGGGCGTGCCCGGCGCCGGGATCGGCGCTCGCGGCATCACCGCCGCGAACAGGCCGTCGGGGTCGAGGTAGGGAAGAAGACCACCGAGATCCCGCTCGTCGGCGGCGTAGCCGTGCACGAGCAAGAGCAGGCGTTGCGCGGACGATCCCTTCACGGTGTTCGTGACGAGCGACATGGCCGCAGATTACGTCAGTGCATTTCTCCCGCAGTTACGCGACCGAGTCGGCTCCGCGGCTCGGGTCACGGCGCCGGCGACGGTGGGGTGACCGCTCGGGTGCGAGCGTGTGCGCGGCCCCGACCAGCGCGAGATGCGTGAACGCCTGCGGAAAGTTGCCGAGGGACCGGCGCGTTCCCGGGTGGTACTCCTCCGAGAACAATCCGACGTCGTTGGCGAGCCCGAGCAGGCGCACGAACAACGCCTGCGCGTCGTCGCGCTCGCCGGCGAGCGCGAGCGCCTCGACCATCCAGAAGCTGCACGGCAGGAACACGCCTTCCGGCTCGCCGATACCGTCGACATCCGGATCGGACGGGTCGTAACGCACCACGAGACCGTCGTCGGTGAGCTCGCGCCGTAGGACATCGATCGTCGAACGCACACGCGGATCGTCGCCGGGAAGGAACCCGACGAGCGGGAGCATGAGCACGGAGGCGTCGAGCTCGGTTGACGAATAGGTCTGGGTGAACGCGCCCAGACCCTCGTCGTATCCCTTGGCGCACACCTCCGCGTGGATCTCGTCTCGTACCGCTCGCCAACGGTCCGCCGGACCGTCGTAGCCGGCCTGCTCGACCATCGCGACCGCGCGGTCGAACGCGACCCAGCACAGCACCTTCGAGTGTGTGAAATGCCGGCGGCCTCCGCGCACTTCCCAGATGCCCTCGTCCGGCTCTCGCCAGCGGCTCTCGAGAGACTCGAGCAGGAGCTGGGCCAGCGACCACGAACCCGCGCTGGGCGCCTCGCCCGCTCGTGCGGCCTGCCACAACACGTCGAGCAGCTCGCCGTACACGTCGAGCTGGAGCTGTGTATGGGCACCGTTGCCGGTACGCACCGGCCGCGAATTCTCGTATCCGGGCAACCATGCGAGCTCGAGCTCGGTGAGACGCCGTTCGCCGCCGACCCCGTACATCGTCTGCAGCCGCTCCGGGTCACCCGCGACCGCACGCAAGAGCCACTCGCGCCAACGCAACGCCTCGTCCTGGTACCCGCCGATCATGAACGCCTCGAGCGTCAAGGTCGCGTCGCGCACCCAGCAGTAGCGGTAGTCCCAGTTGCGCGTGCCTCCGGGCATCTCCGGCAACGATGTGGTGGGCGCGGCGACGATGCCGCCCGTCGGCTCGAAGGTGAGCGCCTCCAAGGTGATGAGCGAGCGCAAAACCGGCTCGCGCCACTCGCCCTCGTATTCGCAACGCGAGGACCAGCTCGACCAGGTGGTGGTCGTGTGTTCGACGAGCGCGCTCGCGTCGTCGGGAACCCGGCGCGGTTCGTGCGAAGGAAACCAACCGAGAACGAAGGGAACGTGTTCGCCGGCCCCGACCGTGAACTCGGCCGCCGACGTCAGATCACGACCGTGGAGGCGCAATGGTGTGCAGAGCTCGAGACCATCGGGACCGGCAACCGCGCGCCACCGATCGTCGACGCGCCGTACCCACGGGACGATCGAGCCGTAGTCGAAACGCACGATGAGCTCGACCGCCATGTCGACCTCTCCGTCGACACCCTCGACGAGCCGCACGAGCAGCGGGCGGGAATGCCCCAGCGCGAGGCAGTCGACGACCCGGACCCGCCCGGACGCGGTCTCGTGCTCGGTCTCGAGCACCATCGTGCCCGGTCGGTAACGGCGACTCGTGCGAACGACACCGTCCTTCGGGGCGATGGAGAAGCGGCCGTGCTCGGCTGTCCCGAGCAACGCCGCGAAGCACGCGGGCGCATCGAAGCGCGGCGCGCACCACCAGTCGACCGATCCGGCGCGCGAGACCAGCGCGCCCGTCCGCCGATCGCCCAGGAGTGCGTAGTCCTCGAGTACCGGCATTGCCCGGAACCTAGCCCGCAAGCCTGTAGGTTCATCGCGGATGACTACGGGGACCGGCACGAACGCGCTCGTGGGTGTCGACGTCGGCGGCAGCGGCGTCAAGGCTGCGCTGGTCGACCTCACCGAGGGTCAGGCGACGGGACGGGTGCGCGTCGAGACGCCGCAGCCCGCGACGCCCGACGCGATCGCATCGACGGTGGCCGGCCTCGTGCGCAAGTTCGACAGCGACGGCGCGATCGGCTGCACGCTCCCCGCGGTGGTAACGAACGGGGTCGTGCACACGTCGGCCCATATCGATCCGACCTGGGTCGGCGCGCCCGCCGCGACCTTGCTGTCACGTGCGACCGATCGGCCGTGTGTCGTACTGAACGATGCGGACGCGGCGGGCATGGCCGAGGCCCGGTTCGGAGCCGCGCGCGACCGCCGCGGGGTCGTCGTGATGGTGACCATCGGAACGGGGGTCGGCACCGCGGTGCTCAACGACGGCGTGCTGGTCCCCAATTCCGAGCTGGGTCACATCTTCGTGAACCGCCATCTCGCGGACGCGTGGGTGTCCGACGCGACGCGAACCGCGCTCACCCTGTCGTGGAAGCGTTGGGCCCGCCGCCTCGATCGATACCTCACCCAGCTGCACGCGATCCTCTGGCCCGAGCTCATCGTGATCGGCGGTGGGATCGTCAAGCACGCCGACCGGTTCCTCGATCGCGTCGACCCGGGTTGCGAGGTGAGCATCGCCGAGCTCGGGAATCTGGCGGGCATCGTCGGCGCCGCAGTCGCGGCGAGCGGGCACCTGCCGGCGGTCACGACCGTCAGGAGCTGACGTGCAGCTCGGGATGATCGGACTGGGCCGCATGGGCGCGAACCTCGTGCGGCGTTGCACACACGCGGGCCACGAATGCGTCGTGTACGACCACGACACAGCCGCGGTCGAAACGCTCGCCCGCTCGGGCGCCGTCGGTGCGACCTCGATCGCGGATCTCGTCGCGAAGTTGACGCCTCCCCGCTCCGTATGGCTGATGGTGCCCGCGGGCGTGACCGGCGCCGTGGTCGACGACCTCGCCGCACATCTGGCACGGGGCGACGCCGTCATCGACGGTGGCAACTCGCACTACGTCGACGACGTCACCCGCTCGAACGCGCTCGCTCCGCGCGGTATCGACTACGTCGACTGCGGCACGAGCGGTGGCGTGTTCGGACTGGAGCGTGGCTTCTGCCTGATGATCGGCGGGCCCGATCAGGTCGTGCGCCGGCTGGATCCGATCTTTCGCGCCCTCGCCCCCGGATGCTCGACGGCCGAACGCACTCCCGGCCGCTCGGGAGATCCGGCGCCCGAGGAGATGGGATACCTGCACTGCGGCCCGGCCGGCGCCGGCCACTTCGTGAAGATGGTGCACAACGGGATCGAGTACGCACTCATGGCTTCCTACGCGGAAGGGCTGACGATCCTGCATCACGCCAACGTCGGCTCGCAGCCGCGGGCGGCCGATGCCGAGACCGCGCCGCTGACCGAACCCGATCACTACCGGTACGACCTCGACATCCCCAAGGTCGCGGAGGTGTGGCGGCGCGGCAGCGTCGTCGCGTCCTGGCTGCTCGATTTGACGGCGGCCGCGCTTCACGAGTCGCCCGATCTCTCCGAATTCAGCGGTCGCGTCAGCGACTCCGGCGAAGGCCGCTGGACGGTCACGGCCGCGATCGACGAAGGCGTGCCCGCTCCGGTGATCGCCACCGCGCTGTTCGACCGGTTCATCTCGCAGGGCTCGGCCGATTACACGAACAAGATGCTGTCGGCGATGCGCAAGCAGTTCGGCGGCCACGAAGAGAAGAGGACCTAGGCGGACGGCTCCCAGTCGGGGCGGCGGGGCATGTCGCTGCGACCATCGGTGCCGTTGCGAACCCCGAGCACCTGGTGGATCTGATGGCGCTCCGCCTCGAAGTTGCACGCCGACGCGGCCATGTAGAGGCGCCACACCCGGGCGCGGCCCGGTCCTGCGAGCCGCACGGCCTCGTCCCAGTTCGCTTCCAGGTTCGCGACCCACTGCCGAAGCGTCTGCGCGTAGTGCTCGCGCAGTCCTTCGACGTTGCGGACCTCGAAGCCCGCGCGCTGCACACGGGAAACCACCGAGCCGACCTCGTGCAACTCGCCGTCGGGAAAGACGTAGCGGTCGATGAAGCCGCGGCGGGCGAACGCAGGCCGAGACCCCGGCCGGCGGGCGATGCCGTGATTGAGCAGACGACCCCGTGGAGCCAACAGAACAAAGAGGCGAGCGAAGTACTCGTCGAGCTTCGCGACGCCGACGTGCTCGAACATGCCGATAGAGCTGATCGCATCGAAGGGGCCGTCGGTGACCTCGCGGTAGTCCTGCACGCGGATCTCCACCCGGTCCGCGAGACCGCCCTCTCGGACGGCCCGGCGCGCCCACTCCGCCTGGCGGGTCGAGAGGGTCACCCCGACGGCGCGAACGCCGTGCTCGCGCGCGGCGTGCATGACCATCCCGCCCCATCCGCAGCCGACGTCGAGGAGCCGCATACCCGAACGCAGTCCGAGCTTGCGGCTCACCAACTCGTACTTGGCGGCCTGGGCAGCTTCCAGCGTCGTGTCTGCCGCGGCGAAGACCGCGCACGAATACGTCATCGACGGGCCGAGCACGAGCCGGTAGAAGTCGTTGGATACGTCGTAGTGGTGCGCGATCACCGCGGCATCGCGTTGTTTGCTGTGCCGGCGCCCGCGCAACCGCGCCTCCTCGGGTGGAGGCGGCAACGGCCGTAGGGCGTTGACGCCGCCGGTGCGCGCGAGCGCCAACCACTCGCGAGGCGTCACCTTCACGTCGGGCAGGTTGTCCCGGAGCGCGAGCGCCTCGAACATGTCGCCGTCGACGTCGAGCTCACCGGAGACGTACGCCCGCGCGAAGCCGATCTCGCCTGGTCCGGTGAGCACGTACCGCAGGGCCTTCGGCGAACGCACGACGATGCGGGTCGCGGTGTCGGTCGGACCGAGGTGGCTGCCGTCGTAGCAGTCGATGGCGATGGGGAGGTCGGTACCCAGGAAGCCGGCGATCGCGGCGGCGAGCCCGGACGGACGAGACGTCGACGATGTCGATGTGGATGTCGATGTCGATGTCGATGCAGTCGTAGACGCCGAGGTAGTCGTCGGCCTCGCCGACCCGACGGGACGTTCATGAACCTGCACGGCGACCTCCCTTGCGAGATACGGGACGCTTCTACCCAAATCCGAACGAATCGTGACCGATCAGAAGATCACGTTCAAGCGTTCGCGTTCAAAAGCGGGCGCCAGTAATGACCCTGACCGAGGAAACGGTGCTGACCCGCCGGACCGTCGCTGCCTGCGACGTAGTCCTCGGGCGCGCCGCGCTGCCACGCGGTGAGGATCGGATCGACGATGCGCCACGACCACTCCACCTCGTCGAACCGCAGGAACGGCGTGTGATCGCCCTCCAACACGTCGAGCAACAACGACTCGTACGCGCTCGCCTCGCGGTCGTCGGCCTTGGCGTACTCGGCACGAAGCACCGACTCGCGCGCCTCGAGCTCCAAGCCCGGCTGCTTGGTACGTACCACGAGCTCGGTGCACTCGAACGGGCTCATTCGGAACACCAGCCAGTTCGGCTCGGCGTGCTCGAGCGGCGTGTGACGGAACAATCGGTTCGGCGGCTCGCGGAAGCGGAATACGACCTCGTGCGCCTTCGCGGCCAGCCGCTTGCCCGAACGCAGCAAGACCGGGATGCCTTCCCATCGCCACGTGTCGACGTGCAACTGCACCGCGGCGAACGTGTCAGTGGGAGATACCGGGTCGACGCCCGGCTCCGCGCGGTACGCGACGCGAGGTTTGCCATCTACGAGTCCCGCGCTGTACTGGCCGCGCACGGCGTCGATGTCGGGATCAACGCGACGCACCGACTTCAGCACCTCCACCTTGTGGTCGCGGATCATCTCCGCGTCCCAGAGCGCGGGAGGTTCCATCGTCGCGAACGTCATCATCTGGATCAGGTGGTTCTGCACCATGTCGCGCAGCGCCCCGATGCCGTCGTAGTAGCGCGACCGGCCTTCGACGCCGATCGTCTCGGCCACGGTGATCTGAATCTCGTCGACGTGCGCGGAGTTGAGTACCGGCTCGATGAACCGGTTCGCGAACCGGAACATGAGCATGTTCTGGACCGTCTCCTTGCCGAGGAAGTGATCGATCCGGAAGATCTGGTCCTCGCGCCAGTGCGCATGGAGTTGCTCGTTGAGCGCGAGCGCGCTCGGGAGGTCGGTACCGAAGGGCTTCTCGATCACAAGTCGGCGAAATCCGTTGGTCTGGTCGGCGAGGCCGGCCTTCGCGATCGTTTCCGCCGCATCGGCGAAGACGCCGGGTGGGAGCGCGAGGTAGAAGATCGCGGGACCCTTCAGCATGGAGGTCAGCCCGCGCAGCGACTCCACCGACAAGTCGCCGCCGTGGAAGTCGATGCGATCGATGAACTTGTCGAGGTATTTCTGATCGACGCCGGCCGTGCCCATGTCGATCGAGGCGCGCAGGTTCTCGTGGAACTGATCGGTCGTCCATTCCTGGCGGGCGTAGCCGATGATCCGCAGGTTCTCGAGCCGCTCGCGATACTCGAGCGAGAGCAGGGCGGGGAACAACAGGCGAGAGGCGAGGTCACCCGACGCGCCGAGCACCACGAGCGTCGGTTCGTTGCTCACGTGTTCCTCCTCGGCTGCACGACACTCACAGCAGTTCCCGCCTCGTCAGGCTGTGGAACGCAAGGTAACCGGGAATGATCGGCAGCCAGAACGTCGCCAGCCGGAACGCCAGCACACCCGCCACCGCCGGTCCACTTGCTATACCCACGCCGGTCAGGCCGGCGATCAGCGCGGCTTCCACCGCGCCGACCTTGCCCGGCGTCGGCGAGGCCGACGCCACGGCGCTGCCGCCCAGGTAGACCGTCGACACATCGAGCCACGATGCATGCGCATGAAACGCCGTGAGTGCGAAGCCGAGTGCGACCACGTACGAGGAGAGCACGAGCAACGCGCCACCGAACATCTGTACGGCCTTCGTCGGCCGGCGCGCGATCGCGAGCAGGTCGCGGCCCGTACGCTGGGTCGGCAAGAGGATGTGCGTGCGGCCGAACGATGTCTCGAGCACGATGCCCAGCAGCGACGACAACACTGCCGCCGCGACGAGCAGCACCCAGCCGCTCGGCAGGTGCACGGCGGGCAGCCCTGTTCGGCCGAGCAACACCGCGCTCAGCACGAGCGCGACGACGTGTACGACGAACCCCACCGTGCCGTTGAGCGCCACCGCACCGAGCGCGTCGCCCTTGGTCACGCCGTTGCGCTCGAGGTACCGGGCGTTCACGCCCATGCCGCCCAGGCCCGCCGGTGTGATCTTGTTGGCAAAGCTGCTCGCCAGTTGCACCAGGAACGTGCGGCCAAACGCAAGTGGGACGAGCACGGCACCCGACAGCGAGAGCGCGGCCGCCAGAAACGTACCGATCGACGCGATCAGCGCGAGGACGAGCCAGCCGAGCTCGGCGTGCCGCGCCGCGTCGAGCGTCCGGTGGAACTCGCCGACCTGGGGCAAGAGGAGGTAGCTCGCGACGAGCAAGCCGGCGAGCGTCAGGACCGAGCGCAGCCGCACGCGTGTGAGCGGCTCGAGCTTGACGTGCTCGGCGCCGACCGCGTCCGCCGCGTGATTGCGCACCTCGTCGAGGAGGCCGCGGTGGTGGCGGAGCGCGTGGCGTGTCCTCGTGGCGAGGGCGAGCGGTTGGATCAGTGGGAGCGCTTCTGTCACCGCGGGTTTGCCGAGCGTGGCCACTGCGGTATCGACCGCGCGCTGCGGTCCGACGACCAGCGCCAGCGACCCGAGGAGCTCCGCCACGTCCTGCGCGAGGGCGCGATCACTCGCGCCGGCCTCCGCGTACCCGAAATCGACGATCCACGGCTGGCGATGGCCGTCGACCATCACATTGTGAAGACTCAAGTGGCGGTGCGCGATACGCGCGGTTCGCAGACACGCGACCTCCTTCCACAACGCCGTAGCAATCGGGTCGTCCAGATTCGGCGTGTCCTCCTCGCCGATCGTGCGGCCGTCGATGTGCGACAGCACGAGCACGCTCGGTCCGGCATGAACCGACGCGATCGCGAGCGGCACCGCGGCATGGACACCCGCGTTGGCCGCGAACGACGCGAGCAGCGCTTCGTGTTCGACCCGTTGCTTCGCGGTCGCGAGAGGCGCCTCGTCCTCCACGTGGCGGAAGGCGAGATAGCGGCCAACCGCGGCCATCGCATCGGCGTCACGGTGCTCGCGGTCGATCGCCTTGACGAAGACGTGGTCCCCGTCGACGTCGACGGTCGCGAGGTAGGGCGTCGAGTCGTTCCCGTACGCGGCAACGGGCGTCAACTCCTGCAGCGGATAGCGACTCGCACCGAGCACACGCTGCACGATGCGGGCGTCGAGCTCGTGGCAGGGGGTTCCGATCCCGAGGTTGACGAGCGCGCCGATGGCCGAGCCGAGGGCGATACCGCCGATGACGTCGAGCGGGAGCTGCGCGCCCACGAACACCCGCGCGATCGCGACGATCCCGACGGCGGTCCAGGCCGCGCGCCGGGCCCGCCGCGGAAGGTACGGGGCAATGCCGGCGACGAGCGCGGCTGCCGTGGTCGTGTGCGCTGACGGGTAACCGAAGTCGGTGATGCGCGGCCCTCGGGCGATCACGTGGCTCAACAGTTCCGCCGGCCGACTCCGCTCCACGAGCTGTCGCGCGACGTGCGCCACGACGTCGCCGCCCATGCCGGCAAGGCCGGCGGACACTGCCGTCCACCAGCGCCGGTAAACGAGAGCGATGGCCACGACAATGATCACCGCAGCCGGAGTACCGAGCTGCATCACGACCTCGAAAGGGATGCGCAAGGCGTCGGGGAGGTCGTTGACGAGCCGGAAACCGTCGATCTCGAAGGTGCTCGCTCCGTGCATGCGCGCGACCCCGACGCCCGCGCCGAAGACCACGCACCCGAGCACGAGCCGGAGCAGATCGGCTGGATGACGTTCGCGTGTGCTCACGCGCCCATGTGACGGGAGAGGTCGCCGAACAGCCGCGGATCGAAGACCCGCTCCGTGAACTCCCAGCGACCGTCGACGAGCGAGAACCGGTCGCGGTACTCGCCCGCGAGAATCGGGTGCAGACCGAGGGCCGTGACTTGGAGCACGGTGAAGTAGCTCAGGGCGTGCGCCGTCGGTGCGTCGACGCTGACAGTGACGTTCGTGAGCTGATGCATCGTCCGTGGCGTATCGTCGTCGTAGATGATCACGCGGTCGTAAAGCGTGCGGGCTTCGGACGCTCCGCGCCGGATGTGATCACCACGCGTCGAGCGGAGCTCGGCGTGCGCGAACAGCGCGGCGACCCCGTCGAGATCACCGTGGTCGAGTCGGAACGCGTACTCGTGGATGAGTGCAGTGATCTCGTCGACATCGCTCACGCCCGAACGGCTCATGGGCGAATCGGCATCCGTGAATAGCCGCGTACGTTGCCCGAATGCACGCGCTCGAGCGCACACTCGTCGATCTCGTAGCCTGGATATCGGGCGAGAAACTCCTCGACGCTGACGCGCATTTCGAGCCGGGCGAGCGCGGCACCGAGACAGACGTGGATACCGTGCCCGAACGCCACGTGATGCGTCGGCCGGCTGCGGTCGATGTCGTACGCGTCGGGACGATCCCAGACCCGCTCGTCGCGGTTCCCGGAGCCGAGCAGCAGCAGCACCTTGTCGCCGACGGGCATCCTCCGGCCGTGGAGCTCGATCTCGCGGGTGAGCGTGCGCGCCATCACCTGGGTCGAGCCCTCGAACCGCAGGATCTCCTCGACCGCATCGGGAATTCGATCCGGGTCTGCGATCACCTTGGCCCGCTCGCTTGGAAAGCGCTGCATCGCAAGCAGGCAGTTGCCGAGCAACTTCGTCGTCGTCTCGTTCCCGGCGACGATCAACAGGAACAAGAACCCGACGACTTGATCGTTCGTGAGCTGCTCGCCCTCGCTCTCGGCGGCGACCAGCGCCGCCGCGAAATCGTCGCGCGGACCGGTTCGGCGCTCCGCCACGAACGCGGAGAAGTACTTGTAGAGCTGATATGCCGCGTCGACCCCAGCGGGCGTCACGTCCATCTCGCCTTCCGCACGGTGCAACAACGCGTCGCTCCATCCCCGCAGCTGCTCCTGGTCGGCGTCCGGCACCCCGAGGAGCCTCGAGATCACGTCCATCGGCAGCGGAGCGGCGTAGTCGACGATGAGGTCGACGGAGGAGCGCCCGAGCATGCCGTCGAGATAGTTGCCCGCGAGCCTCCGGATCGTCGGCTCGAGATCGGCGACGCGGCGCGGGGTGAACGCCCGACTGACCAGGCGCCGCAACGCCGTGTGATCGGGCGGATCGGCGGTCAGCATCATCGGCAGCGGGTTGCCCGCCTCGAGGGTGATGCCGAAACGTGAGCAGAACGTGTCGGGATCGTGGAGCGCCCGTACGACATCGTCGTAGCGCGAGAGTGCCCAGAATCCGAGATCGTCGTCGTGGTAGGCGGGGGCTTCATCGCGCAGTTGCCGGTAGATCGGGAAGGGGTCGTCGTGGAACTCGTAGCTGTACGGGTTGAACCGGACCACTCCGAGAGGCTAATCAAAGGCATGGCCAACGATCTCGACCTCGGATCCGGATTCCTGCGATGCGACGTGACCGATCGCGCACGCGCCTTGCTGCTCACACACCGGGGGCGTGTCACTCTCGCCGTCGTGTACTCGATCGCGGCGACGGTCTCCATCGTGACCTACGCGATCGTGCAGAGCCCTCTTTACGGGCTCGGTCAGTTCGCGGTCACGTCGTTCGGCCTGCTCTGGGCGCGCTGGTGCCTGCGCCGGACTTGACAGCGCCGGACTTGACAGCGCCGGACTTGACAGCGCGGTGCGCGACTCGCCGGCGCGCGACTACGCATTGGGCGGAAGTGGCAGCGGACTCGAGGCACCGCCGATCAAGCGCTCTTCCGCCTGCGAGAGCCGGGCGATTCCCCCCAAGATCGCGGCGATCGAGACTACTAATGCGAAGACCTCGAAGGCGGTGTGCGCGCCGACGCGCTCGTTGAGGAGGAAGAGCCCGAACAGCGAACCGGAGATGACGCTCATCGCCTCGATTGCGCCGACCGCGGGGCCGAGCGCGCCCGTCTGCAACGCGCTCTGCGCGACGATCACCCCGCCGATCGCCGACACCGCGAGCGCGTACGGCTCCCAATGCGGCACCCAGTCGAAGATGCCATCTCCCAGATAATGGACGAGGGCCTTGGTCAGGAGCGCGGAGACGCCGAACGAGATACCGGCGGCGACGCCGAGGAACGCCGCGCGCGGACGCCCTCGGGTCGCGTGGCCGAAGACCATGCACAACGCGATCGCCGCGATCGCGCTCGGTCCGGCGATGAGCCACTCTCGCGTCCGCGCGATCTGGCGACCGCCCGTCGGTGACACCTCGTACAAGAAGAGCGCGAGACCGCCCGACAGGACGCCCGCGGCGATCCAGTCGGCGCGCAGCACCGGACGGTGCACGAACGCGGAGCCGATGAACATCGACATCAGGATCCCGGTGGCCAGGATCGGCTCGACGAACACGACCGTCGCCAGCCCAAGTGCCGCGGCATGACACACGTATCCGCCGAAGTCGGAGAGGAGGCCGAGCAACCACCTCGGGCGCTTGACCAGTCGCAGCAACAATGTCGGTCGCATCGCGTACTCGTCGGGCACCTTCTCCGCCTCGAGCAGCTCGAGCACATTGCTGATCGCGTAGAACAGCGCGGTCGCGAGCGAGAGCGCGGTGGCGATGGCGACCCGGGAAGTCACGGGGCTCAGTCTCCGACAGTTCCGCCGCCGCTGTCGACGAAGAAGATTCGCACCGCGCGCATCGCGGACAAGTTAGTGCCGGGCGAACAACGTCGTTCTAAAGCATTCCGTACGCCCGGGTGGGCCTGATCCTCACGACCACGCGACGGTCGGCGACCATCGCCGCGCGGTACGCGTTCCAGTCCTGGTGTTCGCCCTGCAGCGCACGGTAGTACTCGACGAGCTCGTCCACCGTCGCGTCGTCGGCCCGGGTCGCGACCGGCGTCAGCTCGACGTCGCCCTCGAGCACCACGTACGCGAAGAAGTCGTCGCGGGTCACGTGCAGCGCCGCCCAGGGCTCGCGTAAGAGGTTGCGGTACTTGGCTCGATCGGCGGTGATCGAGATGCGGATCAGCCCGTCGTCGAAGACGTGGTGCATCACGTTCGACAGCTGCGGGCGTCCGTTGCCACGGATGGTGGTCAAGACCGACTTGCGGTTTGCGCGCGCGAATTCGACTGCTCCGCTGAGTTCCATGCCACCAGTGTGTCACCGCGTGATGAGTCCTCCGTCGACCACGAGGGAGTCGCCGTTGACATAGCTCGCTTCGTCGGAGCACAACCAGACGACCGCTTGGGCGATCTCGAGCGGCCTCGCCATGCGCTTCATCGGGAGCCGCCGCATCATCTTCTCTCCGCCGTCGGGTAGCGCGTCGAGGTACGCACGCATCGGACCGGTCTCGGTCTGCCCGGGCAACACCGCGTTGACCCGTATCCCCACGGCCGCGTACTCCTGCGCAGCCTGCTTCGTGAGCCCGAGCACACCGTGCTTGGCCGCGGTGTACTGCGGTTGACCGGGAGCAGGCACCACCCCGGCGCCGGACGACATGTTCACGATGGCGCCTCCGCGTCCCTGCTCCAGCATTCGCCGAAGCTCGTGCTGCATGCAGAAGAACACGCCGCTCAGATTCACATCGATGGTACGCCGCCAGTCGTCGTAGGAGTGCTCGACGAACGGCTTCGGCTGCGGGGCGATACCGGCGATGTTGCACGCCCAGTCGAGACCACCGAAACGCTCGACGGTGAAGGCGACCATCGCCTCGACCGATGCGGCATCTGCGACGTCGACTGCGATGGCCGCGGCTGCGGGACCGACATCGGTCGCAATCGACTGCGCCGCGACCTCGTCCAGGTCGGCGACCACGACTTGGACGCCACGCGCCGCGAGCAGGCGCGCGGTCGCCTGGCCGATCCCACTTCCGCCGCCGGTGACCAAGGCGACGGTCACGACACCAACCCCCGCGCCCGCAGGTACGGTCCGGACCGCAGGACGAGGCCGTTTTCCTGCTCGGGATCACACGTCGCGAGCAGAAGGGCGGCCTCGGCCATCGTCTCGACGGGCTCGCACAACTCCGGGGGCAGATCCATCATCGCGGTCGCACCCTCGGTCGCGACGGCGCGCTCCGGCGCGAGCGCGTTCACCGCGATACCAGTCGCCCGCAACTCGGAGGAGAACGAGATCGTGAGCCGGTCGAGCGCCGCCTTGCTCGGCGCGTACGTCGACGATCGCGCCTGTTGCGGGCTGTCGAGGTGATCGGTGTCGACGATGGCGCTGGTGATGTTGACGATCCATCCGGCACCTCGGTCGCGCATTCCGGGCACGACGGCCTTCGTCAGCAGAAAGGGCGTGATGACGTTGACCTCGTACGCGACGCGCAAGCGGCGCTCCGACGTCTCGTCGATGCTCAAGTAGAAGCAGGCGGCCGCGTTGTTGACGAGCACGTCGACTGGGCCGAGCGCCTCGGTCGCTCGCATCACGATCGCAGTCCGGTCGCACCTCGCGTCGGAGAGATCGGCGACGATCGGTACGGCCACTCCCCCGGTGGCGGCAATGGCATCGGTCGTCTCCCGCAACGACCCCGCGAGATGCCCGCCGGACCCCGGTTCGAGGCTCCGGGCGACGATCGCAACCCGGCCCCCCTCGGCCGCGAATCGGCGCGCGATGGCGGCGCCGATCCCGCGGGACGCACCGGTGACGAGCGCAACCCGTCCGGCAAGTGCGTCACGCATGGCTGCTGGACAATAGTGGGGTCATGCTCGACATGATCATCCGCGGTGGAGCCGTCGTCGACGGTACGGGTTCGCCCGGTCGGATCGCCGACGTCGGAATCAGCAACGGCCGGATCACGACGATCGGCGAGATCGACGAGAAGGCGACGCGCACGATCGACGCCGAGGGCAAGGTCGTCGCACCCGGCTTCGTCGACATCCATACGCATTACGACGCCCAAGTGTTCTGGGACACGACCTTGTCGCCGTCCCCGCTGCACGGCGTGACGACCGTCATCGGCGGGAATTGCGGCTTCACGATCGCACCGCTCGGTCCCGACGACGGGGACTACCTGATGCGCATGCTCGCCCGGGTCGAGGGCATGCCGCTCGCTGCGCTGGCCGAGGGAGTGCCGTGGGACTGGCGGAGCTTCGGCGAATATCTCGACCGCATCGACGGCACGCTCGCGCCGAACGCCGGGTTCCTCGTCGGTCACTCGACGATTCGCCGGGTTGCGATGGGCGATCGCGCGACAAAGGGCGAGGCGACGGCCGCCGACATCGACGCGATGCGCACGCTGCTCGACGCGAGCCTGGCCGCGGGCGGGCTCGGGTTCTCGTCGAGCTGGGCCCGGACTCACAACGACGCCGCCGGCGACATGGTGCCCTCGCGCCACGCGAGCGAAGAGGAGATCCTGGCACTCTGCGGCGTCGTCCGGGACCACCCGGGCACCACTCTCGAGTTCATACCGTGCGTCGGCCTGTTCGAGGATTTCGCGCCCCAGCTGCTCACGCGAATGTCGCTCGCCGCGAATCGCCCGATCAACTGGAACGTGCTTTTCGTCGGCAAGGGGAGCGAGTCGATCACCGACCACAACCTCGCCGCGTCCGACTATGCGAGGGAGCATGGCGCGCGCGTGATCGCGCTGACCGTGCCGTTCGCGCCGTTACCGCGACTCTGCTTCGACAGCGGCTTCCTCCTCGACAGCATCCCGGGCTGGGAGAAGCCGATGGCGCTTCCTCACGGCGAGAAGAGAGCAATGCTCGCATCGCCCGAAGGGCGCAACGTGCTGCGCGAGGCCGCGCTCCAGCCGACGACCGGGTTCAAGGTCTCGAACTGGGCCATCTACGTGATCAACGAAACCTTTGCACCCGAGAACAAGCAATGGGAAAGCAGGTCGGTCGCCGAGATCGCCAAGGCACGCGGCGTCGACGAGTTCGATGCGCTGTGCGACATCGCCGTCGCCGACGACCTGATGACCGGCTTCGGCTTCCCGAGCCGGCCCGACGACGACGAGACGTGGCAGGTACGGATGAAGGTGTGGCGCGACAGCCGGGCGGTCATCGGCGCGAGCGACGCCGGCGCGCACCTCGACTTCCTCGCGAGCTTCAACTACGCGACCGTGCTGCTCGGCGGACCGGTGCGCGAACGGCGCCTGATGCCGATCGAGGAGGCCGTCAACCTCCTGACCGATGTGCCGGCCCGGCTCTACGGCCTGACCGGGCGCGGCCGGCTCGAGCCGGGATGGCACGCCGACGTGGTGGTGATCGATCCCGAGACCGTGGGCGCGCAAGACGTGCGGATGCGGTTCGACCTGCCGACCGGTGCGCCCCGTCTCTACGGCGGCGCGAACGGCATCGACCACGTACTCGTGAACGGCACCGAGATCGTCGACCACGGCGAGTTCACCGACGCGCGGCCGGGGAGGTTGCTGCGCTCAGGGCGCGACACGGAGACGGTGACCGTCCCGGGCGGCGGCGTCGTACCCGGCGCGCGCGCCTGAGCGGCCGGCCCGTGGTGTCACGCCGGTTCTTCGATCGGCTGCGCCGACGTGGACTTCGTGGCGCGTCCCGACGACCCCCGCTCGACCTCGCGCCGGGCCTCCCCGAGCGCGACGCGTCACGCCTGCGCGAAGTCATAACCGATCTGCTCCTGCTGCACGACACGATGACGCAGAGGGCCGAGGCGGCTGCGGTCGCCGACGCGTACCTCGCATTGTCCGACGACGGCCGCCGCAACTTCATGCTCATCCTCGCGCGTGACTTCTGGACGAACACTCCGGCCGTCGACGACGCGATCGATGCGCTGAAGCACAGCGACGATCGCCGAGGTGCCGAACGACGCCTCCGCACGGCCTTGACGCCGCCGGCGGATCGACTGCTGCGACTCCTGACCGGACTCGAAGGTGGGGTGAAGTTCCTCGTCGACCTGCGCGCTGACGTGTTGCGGATCGCGGGCGCCGACGCCGAGCTCGCTGAGCTCGCTGATCTCGACGGCGAGCTCAAGTTGCAGCTCGCCACGATGTTCGACGTTGGCCTGCTCACATTGCGCCGCATCACCTGGGACGCACCGGCGGCGCTCCTCGAGAAACTGATCGCGTACGAGGCGGTGCACGCGATCAGCTCGTGGGACGACTTGAAGAACCGGCTCGACTCCGATCGGCGGTGCTACGCGTTCTTCCACCCCGCGATGCCCAACGAGCCGCTCATTTTCGTCGAGATCGCGCTCACCATCGGCATGGCCACCGAGCTCCCGCCGCTGCTCGACGCGCGGGCGCCCGAGCTCGATCTCGAACGCGCCGACACGGCGGTCTTCTACTCGATCTCCAACTGTCAGCCCGGGCTTGCCGGCGTCAACCTCGGCACGGCCCTCATCAAGCAGGTCGTCGAGGCGCTCCGTCTCGATCTGCCGCAGCTGCGCCGGTTCGTCACGCTGTCACCGATCCCGAGCTTTCGCACGTGGGTCGAACACGCGCTCGCGGCCGACGGCGCAGGCGTGCGGACCCGGGAACGCGAGCTGTTGCCGGCCGAGCCCGTGCGCGTGCTGGCGCGCCTCTCCGACGCCGAGTGGGACGTCGACGAGGCCATCCGGCCGGCGTTGCTCGCCCTGTGTGCCCGCTACCTCACGGCCGCGCCGCAGGGCCGCGCGTCCGACCCGGTCGCGAACTTCCACCTCGCCAACGGCGCGACCGTCGAGCGGGTCAACTGGATGGCCGATCCCTCACCCACCGGCCGGGCTCGCTCCTTCGGCGTCATGGCCAACTACCTCTACGAGCCCGACCGCATCCCGGAGCGGGCCGAGGCATACGCAACGAGGGGCGAGGTACCGGCCTCGTCCGAGGTGCGCGACCTCATCGCGCAATAGCACCAACGCGCACCGGGTCTCCGTGCCGCGCCGATTCGTCGCTCGTCATCACTGCACAGTGTCAACGGAGGACCTTTGGGTCAGTTCGGCCCGGAGCGGTACGCAAAAAACGGCAACAGGGCAAACCTTGGTTGACCCCGCACTGGCCAGCACCCGCGCTAGCAGCGGTGATAGCGCCGGTGCTATCACCCAGAAACGCGCATACTGAGTGCGGGAAACATCTGCATGTGCCGAGTTCAGCGTCCCGGGCCGGCGTCGACGATGCTTCGCAGCTCTTCGAGCCAGCCCGGGAACTCCCCCATCGACGCCATCCACCAGGTGGCACCGGCGGCCTCGTAATCGGCGACCGATGCATGTGGAGGCGGACCGGCATTGACGACCACGTCGAAGCCGTCGAGCGAGCCGCGGCGCGCCCGCACGTCGGCCACGATCGAAGCGACGTCGTCGGGTGCGAGGAATCCGATGCCCTGCGGGCCGACCTTGAGGGGCACGACGCCATCCCAGCGCGCCGCGCGCGCGAGAGCGCCCCGGAACGGCAGCATGCAGGCCACCCACAACGGCGGTCGCGGTCGTTGCAACGGCGGCGGGACGAATCGCACGCGCTCGACGTGAAAGTTGGTCCCGTCGTGTTCGAAGGGCTCACCCGACCACAGACCCACGACGACCGCGAGCGCCTCGTCGAGGCGCGCCGCAACCAGGCGCGCATCGGCCTCCTCTCCGAAGGTCGTGTACTCGTCGTCGGGATGGCCCAGCCCCACACCGAGGACGAGTCGTCCGCCCGACAGGCGGTCGAGCGTCACCGTCTCGCGCGCGACCTTCTGCGGACGGCGCCGGGCCAGAGGTGTCACGCACGTGCCCAACCGGATGCGCGTCGTTCGCGCCGCGACGGCACCGAGCGTCACCCACGGGTCGACGATCTCGACACCCTTGCGGTCGATGACGATGTGATCCCACAAGAAGAACGCGTCCCAACCTGCGCGCTCGGCCGCGACCGCGAGGTCGACCAGCGCAGCCGCTTCCGCAAGCGGCGGCACGTTGACAGCGAACTGCACCCCGCCAGTGTCGCCCGCCATTAATCACAGCGCCAGCGGCTCGCGGGCTAGCTTCGCTGCGGTGGAGAAGCTCGTCTACCTCGTCTGGGAACGGCCGTCGATCGATCCCGCGGCGTTGCGCATGCGTTTCCTCGACGACCTCGCGCCGCGCCTCCTCGCGTTGCAGCCCCACGCGCTGCAGGTCGATCTCGACGACGAGCACGCCCAGATGCCGTCGATGGTGCCTGTACCGGGCGACGAGCTTCCGGTGCGCGCCTGCGTGTCGATCTGGCTCGACGCCCACGACGGCCGCGCGCCCTACGAAGCGCTCCTCCGGGCGGCAGGCGTTCGCCTCGCGGGTTATCTCGTCACCGAGTCGATGCTCTGCGAGTACGGCGGCAACCAGCACGCGCCGCCGCGCGACTGGCCCGACGGCACGCGTTCGCCGGGCATCATCACGCTGACGATCTTCGACAAGCCCGCGGGCGTCGACGACGAGACCTTCTACGGCCACTGGTACGGCCACCAGTCGCCGATGTCGGAGAACATGCAGCCGCGCGCCCGCTACGTACGCAACGCGGTGGCGCGGGCACTGACGCCGGGCGCGCCGCGCTACCGGGCGATCGTCGAGGAGGCGTGGCCGAGCATCGAGCACGTCGCGAACCTCCACACGTTCTTCGGCGCGTCGTCGAACGAGGAGCTCGGCGAGAACATCCGCGTCATGCTCGACAGCACGAAGCTGTTGTACGACCCGGCGACGATGCGCAACTACCCGCTCAGCGAGTACATCCTCAAGAGCTGAAGTTCGCGTTCTCGTATTCGAGGAGGCGTTCGTAGTTGGCGCGCAGCCCGGCGCGACGCGCCGGGTCGCGCGCGAGGTTCACCAGCTCGTGCGGATCATCCTGCAGGTCGTACCACTCGTGCTCCTGATCGACGAAGTCGGCATCGACGTCGTACAGCTTGCAGCCGGGATCCTTGCCCCAGAGTCCCGTACCGGGCTTGCCGCCGCCGACGCCGTAGTAACGCGCGTACTTGGTCCGACCGTCGAAGTATCCGCGGATCGCGTAACGCGTGTGGTTGATCTCCTCGGTATGCGCAGTGTCGTGCGCGAACAACACGTGATCGCGCACCGAGGTCGACGGGTCGGCGAGCACCGGCGTGAGGTCGACGCCCTCGAGCGACGGCTGCGTCGCCGGGTCGACCCCTCCGAGCGCGCAAATCGTCGACGCGAGGTCGACGTGCGTCGCGAGCGCATCCGACTGCGAACCGGCGCGCGTCACGCCGGGTACGCGCACGTAGCACGGAACGTGCATGATCTCCTCGTAGACGAACGGGCCCTTCGACCGCAGCCCGTGCGAACCGCACATGTCGCCGTGATCAGAGGTGAATATCACGACCGTGTCGTCGTAGGCACCGCTGGCTTCCAGCGCGCCGAGAACGGTGCCGAGCGACGCGTCGGCCATTCGCTGCAGCTGCACGTAGTAGTCGAGGTGCCGGAGCCACGACTTGGTGTCGGCCGGGTCGATGTATCCCCAGAGGCCATGCTGCTGGTCCCAGCGCCACTGGCGTTGCGCCGCGGGCTTGTCGAGCAGGTCGTCGGCGAAGTTCGCCGGCAGCGCGTCGCAGACCTCGTCGTAGGCGGTGTCAAACACCGGCAGCACGTCGTCTTCCTTCCACTTCGCCCATTCGAGCACCTGGCGCGCGCGTCGCACCTCGTCGGGGTGACGCTGGTCGTAACCGGGTTGGTCGATGGGGAACCACATCACGTCGTGCGGGTTCACGAGCGCGACGGTGAGGAACCACGGCTGCTGCGCGGTCGCGGCGTTGGCCTGCAACCACGACGCCGCGTTCGCGGCGATGATCGGGTCGAAGTGCACGCCGGTACCGGCCCAACCCATAAATTGACGATCGTTTCCCTCCCAATCCGCGAAGCCGTACGCAGTCAGATCGGGCGACACGGCCTGTGAGAGGTGCCACTTCCCGATGTAGCTCGACCGGTAGCCCGCGCCGCGCAGGATGGAGCCGAGCGTCGGGACCGCGGGGTCGAGCTCCTTGTGCTCCGGCATGATGACGTTGTCGACTACCCCGTGCTGCGCGATGTACTGCCCGGTGAAGAGCGAAGCCCGCGACGGTGAGCACGGGGAGCTGTGGGTGTAGTGCCTCCTGAGCTCGAGCCCCTCCGCGCGCAGTCGGTCACGCCACGGCAATCGCACGCTCGCTGGGAGCCAGTCCCGGTTGCGTTCCTGATCGGAGACCACGAGGAGAATGTTCGGTGCGCGGGTGCTCGCGTTCATCACGTGCCAGACTGCACAGAGTGGAGGGCAATTCGCCAGTTCAGAGCGTCGACGAGAGACCGGCGCTCTGGGTCGGTCACGTGGTGCTCGCGACGCACGACGTGCTCCGATCGTCCGCCTTCTACCTCGACCTCGGACTGCGGCAGGTGCACGAGCCGCGCCCGTCCGACGGAATCGCGGAGCTCGAGATGCGGGGTGGCACCCATCTCGTCCTCGTGCTCGACCCCCAAGCGCGGACCGACGGTCGCGGCGCTCCGTTCGATCTCATGGCCGACGATCTCGACGCGCTCCACGACTCGATGGAGGAGCATGGCGTGGACGTCTCGCCGATCGAGCGCGGCGGCCATGCAAGCTTCACGTTCCGCGACCCCGACGGCTACACCGTCACGGTGAACGACTCGCACGTGTCCGGCGTCGTCTGAGCCTCGCGCCTGCCGCGCATCAGCCGGCGTAACCGTCGAGCAGGCCGGTGAGCCCGCTCGGTTGGTGCGCGCCGAACGCGAGCTGTTCGAGCACGCCGAGTCCGACCTTGTCGCCCCATCGGGCGCGCATCACCTGCTGGATGTGGATGTTCCACGGCTCGACGTTGTCGAGATCCTCGACCTTGTGCTCCTCGGAACCGACCGCGAGCTCGCCGTGCCAATGTCCGTGGCCCCACTCGGGATGCGTATAACCGAGCCCACGCATGCGAAACGTGATCAGCGGCTCGAGCTCGATGTGCTCCTCGGTGTGATCATGGCGCATCAGTCGCAGCGTCGCGCCCTGCGACCGGCGCAATCCCGGTGCCCAACGCACCTCGTGCATCGCGCCCGCCAGATGATGGATGCGTTCGTCGGCGTTCCACGTGGGATCTCCGTCGCCGATGAGGTCGAGCACAGCCTGGCTTGCGACCCAACGATCGCCGTTGGCGCGTTCGAAACACAGGAAGTGCGTGCAGCAGTCGTCCCAGTTGATCGGCGCCCACAAGAAGAAGATCTGCGGCAGAGTGAGATCGGGCGCCGCGGGAGTCGGACCGCCGACCGGCCGCACGCCCCACGACCGATCCTTCGTGCCGTAAACGCGGTCGATCGCAATCTCGCGGCCCGCGGCCGAGATGCGACCCGACCACGTTCCCCATTGGGTCATGCGGGTGGAGTCCATGACTGTCCGCGTGCCGGTGGTCAGCGTTTGACGCGGCTCTTCGAGCGCGACCGAACGGGCGGTGAAGGTCACGTCGGCGTCGATCCCCAGCTCGGCCGCGTCGGCACGCACCCGCGTGGTCCGCAGCGGTTCGACGATCTCGATCGTCAGTGGGCCGATCCGCGTCTCGCCCCGATCGGCGGGGATGCGGCCGGATACGAAGACCGAGCGCTGCACTCCGTCGTGCACTACCGCGAACGCGCCGTCGATGATGCCGCGGTTCGGGTACACGGCCATGCCCGCGGCGAAGTAGTAGTCCTCGGTGTAACCGTTGAACCAGAACCGGTCGTAATGGTTCGGGTCGCCCGTCGCGGGGTGCGCGAGCGGCAGCGGCGTCTGGTGGATCGGATAGTCGTCGAACGGCGTGAGCACGAGCCGGACGTTAGTTAGATTCTCATGCGGCTACGACCTCCGGCCCTCCAACGAGGTGAGTACTCGCGCCGCCGACCGGGCCTCCGGATCTGCGCCTGGCCCTCATGCAACGGCGTCGAACTGTTTGCGCAGCCGGACCATGGCCCCGGGTGCGGCGGCGGCATCACGCGCGAAGGCGCGCAGCGTCACGATCACGTCGGTGGCGCCGGCCGCCACGAGCTCAGGGACCGAAGCCATGCTCGCGGCGAGGTCGGGCCGGCCGTCGTCGGCCATCGCCATCCGCAGGGGCGCCTGCACCTGCAACATCGAGGGGCCACGACCCGCGGCCGCGAAAGCGTCGCGAATCCGGGCCACTCCCGTCGCGATTCCCTCGATGGTCTCGCCCATGATCGGGATCCATCCCGCGCCGTGTTCGACGACGCGCGCCAGGTTGCGGCTGTGCAGCGTGCCCGCGATCCAGATGGGCACTCCGCCCGCTTGCACCGGCTTCGGTTCACAGTAGATGTCGCGGAACGACAGTGTCGGCGCGTCGAGCTCGGCGGGAGTGTCGCGCCAAAGGACGCGGCACGCGGCGAGAACGTCGTCGAGGAGCTGGCCCCGGTTCTCGAACGACAACCCCTGCGCGTCGTACTCCTCGCGCTGCCAACCGGCGCCCACCCCGAGGTCGACACGTCCGCCCGACACCTGATCGAGCGTTGCCACCTGCTTGGCGAGCAGGGCCGCGGGACGCAAGGGCGCGATGAGGATCCCGGTCGCGAGCCGCACCCGCGTCGTGACCGCCGCGACCGCCGACAACATCGTCAACGGCTCGAGCCACGGCGCGTCCGGCGGGACCGGGAACTTGCCCCAGGCGTACTTCTCGGTGTGCGGACCCATGACCACGTGATCGACGACGACGATCCGATCGATCCCCGCGTCGTCGGCGGCCCGACCGAGATCGACGAATCCGCGCCACTCGCCCGGTGGGAAGGTCGCGCCGAAGTTCGCGAGCCCGACGGTCAAGGTCGGGTGTGCAGTCACTACGAGCGCTCGATCGTGAGGCGGTGCGCGATCGCACGCGACGACGTACCGACGCGTAACTCGAACTCGCCGGGCTCGACCGTCCACGCGTGCGCGGCGATGTCCCAGAACGCGAACGCCCGTTCGTCGAGCCCGAGGATGAGATCACCCGACGCACCCGGGTCGAGCCACACCTTGGCGAACGCCTTCAACTCCTGCTCCGGGCGCGCAACCGATGCCTCGGAGTCGTGGACGTAGCACTGCACCGTTGCCGCCCCGCGCATCGAGCCGGTGTTCGTGACCCGAACGTGGACCGCGTCACCGTCCCAGGTCGGTGGACCCAGCTCGAACGTCGTGTACGACAGGCCGTGACCGAAGCAGAAGCGAGGCTCGATGCGCCGGGCGTCGTACCAGCGGTATCCGACGAAGAGTCCTTCGCCGTAACGCACCTGCCCGCGCTCACCTGGGTAGTTCGTGAACGCGGGCGTGTCCTCGAGGCGCACCGGGATCGTCGTCGGCAACTTGCCGGACGGCGAGACGTCGCCCGACAGCACGTCGGCGAGTGCGTTCCCCCACTCCTCGCCCGGAAACCACGCCTGCACGATCGCGTGCACGTCGTCGGCCCACGGCATCTCGATCGGCGATGCCGCGTTCACTACGACGACGGTATTCGGGTTCACCGCGGCGATTGCGCGCACGAGCTCGTCTTGCGGAGCCGGCAATGCCATCGATTCCCGATCGTGGCCCTCGGATTCCCAGTCGTTGTCGGTACCGACCACACACACGACCGCATCGCAGCGGCGCGCGAGCGCGACGGCGCGATCCATCAGGTCGGGCGGCGCGGGCGGTCGGCATCCGATCTCGAGCCCACCGAGACCACGCGGCGGGACGAACTCGACCTGGACGGTGTGCGGCTCGCCCGCGGTCAAGGCGATGGTGCCCGCCGCCTCCGCACTGCCGTAGCCCATGAACGCGTCGCTGCGGCCATTCGGGTTCCAGTTGTCGACAATCACCTCGCCGTCGATCGACAGCTTCGCCCGGCCGACCTGGACGAGCGTGAACGTCCACTCGCCCGTCTCGGGCGCGACGACCGTGCCGCGCACCTTGATCGAGAACTCCTCGGGCACGCCGTGGCCGACTGGACCGATGAAGGTGAAGAGCCCGCGGGCAGAGTCCTCTTCGTACACCGCGTCGCCCGCGCGCTCGCGACCCGCGTAGTACTGCACCGCGAGCGGGCCGCGCAGCATCGAATCGTCGAGCACCGGTGTTCGCTTGAAGCTGTAGCAGCCGCGCTCGTGCGCCACCTCGACCGCGGCCCCGCCGAAGCGGGCGCGGAGCCCCGCGAGTGGCGAGACGGGCGGATGCGGTGTGACGCGCGCACTCCCTCCGCCCTGGATGACCGTTGCGTCGGCGTTCGGGCCGATCACGGCGATCGACGTGACCGCCGCGGAGATCGGCAGCGCCGCGCCTCGGTTCTGCAGGAGCACGAAACTCTCGCGGGCTGCGCGCCGCGCGATTGCCCGGTCGATCGGGTCGTCGATACATACTTCCTGCGGACGCTCGTCGTCGAGCCGGCCCGTTCGCTCCATCAAGCTCAGAACGCGGTGGACCTTGTCGTCGAGTGCTGTCTCGGAGACCTCGCCCGCCCGTACCGCCGCCGCGAGCTTCTCGCCGAACCACTGCGGTGGTCCGGGCATCTCGAGGTCGAGTCCGGCGCTCGCGGCCGGAACCGTGCTGTGGGTGCCATACCAGTCGGACATGATGAGGCCTTCGAACCGCCACTCGTCGCGCAGCATCGTGATCAGCTCGGCGTGCTCACTGCAGTAGGGCCCGTTGACCCGGTTGTACGCGGTCATCAACGCCCACGTCCCGGCCTCTTTCACCGCGGCCTCGAACGGGACGAGCGAGATCTCGCGCAGGGTGCGTTCGTCGACCTCCGAGCTGATCGTCATGCGCTCGAACTCGGAGTCGTTGGCGACGAAGTGCTTCACGGTGCAGCCGACACCCTGCGACTGGACCCCGGTGATGTACGCGACGGCCATATGCGCCGAGAGCAGGGGATCCTCGGAGTAACACTCGAAGTTCCGGCCCGCGAGCGGATGCCGATGGATGTTTACGGTCGGCGCGAGCAGTGCATGCGCTTGCTTGCGGCGCGCCTCGACGCCGAGCCGCTTGCCGACCTCGTGCACCAGCTCGGTGTTCCAGGTCGCGCCGAGTGCCGTTCCACACGGGAAGTTGGCCGAAGGCCGGCCCGACCACTGCTCGCCGCGGGCGCCGCTCGGACCGTCGGTGACCTTCAGTGCCGGGAGGCCCAGACGCTCGGCGCCCGGACCGTGCCACAGGTCGACACCCGCGGTCAGCGCCGCTTTCTCGTCGAGGGTCAGCTCGGTGACCAACTTCTCGATGCGCTCGCTCATGGCGAGAATCCTCTGCCACGATGCGTCGATGGAACAACTTCACGGCAAGGTCGCGGTCGTGACCGGAGCCGGCAGCGGTATCGGGCGGGCGCTCGTGCGGCGATTCGCCGGCGAGCAGATGCGTGTCGTCGCAGCCGACGTCGAGGGCACGGCGCTGGCCGAGACCGTCGACGGGCTGGCGGGGACGAGCAGCTTCGTCGCGGATGTCGCCGACTTCGACGACGTCGACGCCCTCGCGGAGCACGCGTACGAGACCTTCGGCGCGACCGACGTGCTCTGTAACAACGCCGGCGTGTTCGCGGGCGGCCTCATGTGGGAACGTCCGCCGGCCGACTTCGCCTGGACGCTCGGCGTCAACCTGTGGGGCATCCTCAACGGCATCCGCGCGTTCGTGCCCCGCATGCTCGCCGCGGGCAGCGCCGCGCACATCGTGAACACCGTGTCGATGGCCGGCGTCTGCACGAACGCCTTCTCGGGACCGTATACCGTGTCGAAGTTCGCCGCGCAGGCCGCCACCGAATGCCTGGCGCACGATCTCCGCGCGATCGGTGCGCCCATCAAGGTGTCGGCCGTCGTGCCCGGCGCGGTCGCGACGCGCATCTCGACCTCCGCGCGCAACCGACCGGAATCGCTCGCGACGGCGCGCTCCGACGATGCGACGTTCGTCGAACAGGCGCTACGCGACCTCACGTCGACGCAGGGCGCCCCGCCAGAAGACGTCGCGACGATGATCCTCGACGCGATTCGCACCGATCAGTTCCTCGTGCCGACCAAGCCGAGCTACGCGCAGCAGTTACGCGACCGATTCGACGCACTGGTCGAAAGGGACCTGCCTCCGATGCCGGCATTCGACTAGCGGCATGGCGAAGGGGGCGTTTGGGCATAGTCATGTCGATGAGACTCCCGAAGCCGCAAGTCGCGTTGGCCTGTGTAACGGCGGGTGTCTTGGCACTCACCGCCTGTTCCTCGTCAGCAACGAGCGCGGCCAACAAGGACGTGACGATCACGGCGTGTACGTCCAGCCCGACAGGTGGTCATCCGACCGCGACCGGCAAGATCGTGAACCACAGCAGCA
This sequence comes from Acidimicrobiia bacterium, assembly GCA_038213435.1. Taxonomy (GTDB): domain Bacteria; phylum Actinomycetota; class Acidimicrobiia; order IMCC26256; family PALSA-610; genus PALSA-610. The sequence goes on along the minus strand of JBBQTI010000002.1, from coordinate 27,907 downwards.
AGCCGAGCCTCTACACGATCCACGTGAAGTTCACGGACTCGTCCGGCAATGGTGTCGGTGACGGCGTGGCGGCGGTGGCCAAGGTCGACCCGGGAACGTCCGCGACCTGGCGCGCCAACGGCACCCTCGACGCCAAGGGCCCGTTGACCTGCAAGTTGTCCTCGGTGACCCGGAACGCGGTGCCGACCGCCTAACCCAACAGTCGGCTCACCGCCCGGATTCGCCACTTCGGATCGCGGCCCGCGATCTCGGCTCGGTCGATCGACTCCACGAGCTTTCGGGAGAGATTCACACCGAGGTAGCGGAAGGGCTCCGGCTCCCAGCGCGGCGAGCGGTGTCCGACCCAGGGCAGCCGCACGAGATCGCTGACGCGACCGAGCACCAGATCGGCGATCGTACGACCCGCGAGGTTCGTGGTGCTCACGCCGTCGCCGACGTAACCGCCGGCCCACGCGATGCCCGTGTCACGATCGAACCCGACCGCCGGATACCAATCACGCGGTACGCCGACCGCCCCACCCCAACGGTGCGTGATCGCGGCGCCGCCGAGCGCCGGGAACAAGGATCGCAACGTGGTGTGGAGCAAGTCGAAGACGCGCGGGTCGAGGTCGAACCGCGGCCGCACCCGTGAAGCGAAGTGATACGGCGTGCCCCGGCCGCCGAACGCGAACCGGTCGTCGGCGGTGCGTTGCCCGTAGATGATCATGTGGCGGAAGTCGGCGAACGTCGGACGAGTTTCCAGGCGAGCATCCGCCCAGAACGCGTCCGGGAGTGGTTCGGTCGCGATCATCAGCGAGTAGACCGGCGCGAGCGCGCGGCGTAGCCCGGGGAGCTCGGCGCTGAACGCCTCGGTTGCGCGCACGACGATCCCGGCGCGCACGTCTCCGTGCGTCGTTCGCAAGCGACCCGATTCGATCTCCCGCACCGGCGTGTGCTCGTAGATCGTCACACCCAGACGCTCGATCGCGCGCGCCAAGCCCCGCACCAGCTTCGCCGGATGGATCGCCGCGCAGTGTGGAGTGAACAGCGCGCCGAGGTTCGGCCGGCAGCCGATCAGCGCGGTCGCATCGGCGGGCGAGAGCTCGCGGTAGTCGTCCGCGCCGAAACCCCACCCTCGATGGTCGTCGACCTCCTGACGAAGACGGGCGAGGTGCGCAGGCAGGGTCGCGACCTGGACGGTGCCGCCGCGTGCCCAGTCGCATTCGATCCGCTCTTCGAGGACGACCCGCTCGATGTCGTCCAGGGTGGCGAACATCGCTCGTTGCATCGCAACGACGGCGTCCCGTCCGTGCCGGCGCGCGGTCGCGTCGCGGCTTCCTGCGAACAATGCCGAGCACCAGCCGCCGTTCCGGCCCGACGCACCGAAGCCGACGACCTCGCGTTCGCACACGACGACCCGCAGCGTTGGATCAGCCCGCTTCAGCGCGTACGCGGTCCAGAGCCCGGTATACCCACCCCCCGCAATCGCGACGTCCGCGACGACATCGCCCCCGAGCGCTCGGCGCGCAACCTGCTCTTCGGCCGGCAACGTCGCATGCCACAAGCTCGCACCACCGCCGCTGCCGAACATGTCCGGAAGTATGCTCCCGCGCATGATCCGCTCGGAAACGCGCGAGCACGTCGTCATCCTCACGATCGACAATCCGCCGGTGAACGCGCTGCCCGTCGCGGGCTGGTTCCAGCTCGCTGACGCCTTACGTGCCGCAGGTCGCGATCGCAATACGCGCGTCGTGATCCTGCGAGGCGAGGGCAAGGGCTTCCAATCCGGCGTCGACATCAAGGAGCTCGCGGCCGATCCCACGCACGAATCGCTCGTCGGCGTGAACCGAGGGTGTTACGAGGCGTTCGCCGCGGTCTACGAGTGCGAGGTCCCGGTTATCGCGGCCGTACAGGGCTTCTGCCTCGGTGGTGGCATCGGCCTCTCCGGCAACGCCGACATCGTCATCGCGTCCGACGATGCGACCTTCGGCCTTCCGGAGGTCGACCGCGGCGCGCTCGGAGTCGCAACCCATCTCGCCCGGTTCGTGCCGCAGCACAAGCTGCGGGCGATGTTCCTGACCGGGGCGATGATCACCGCGCAGGAGCTCCTTGCCTTCGGCACCGTCGAACGCGTTGTCTCCCGCGCCGAGCTCCTCGACACCGCGCTCGAGCTCGCGGCGGTCATCGCGAACAAGAGTCCGATCGTCATGCGCCGGGCCAAGGAGTCGCTCAACATGATCGACCCGGTCGACGTCAAGCGCTCCTACCGGTTCGAGCAGGGATTTACGTTCGAGCTCAATCTCTGGGGCGACAGCGACGAGCTTCGCCAGGCGTTCGTCGACAAACGCGACGCTCGGCTCGACCGACCGAGACCGGACGAGCCCAACCCGGTCTAGGGTCCCGGCCGTGCAACGCGCGCGCCGGTTCTGGGGTTGGGGGGTCGAGGGCGAGGGACCCTCGACCAAGCAGCAGCGCACGCTCGGCGAGACCTTCGCGAGGCGCCTCGGCGGTGAGCCGCGCGATCCGATCCCGCCTCCGACGATCGACGAGCTCGACCTACCCGCGCCGCGGTTCACGCCTCCCGCGTCGCTCGCACCGCTGTGCACCGACGACCCGTTCGAACGGGCCGGTCATACGTACGGCAAGTCCTTTCGTGACGTCTGGCGCGCGCTGCACCGCGACTTCTCGCGTCCTCCCGACCTGGTCGCGATCCCCCGCGACGAAGCCGACATCGTCGCCCTCCTCGACTGGTGCTCGGATCAACGCATCGCCGCAGTGCCCTACGGCGGCGGCTCTTCAGTCGTCGGTGGCGTCGAGTGCGATGTCGGCGACGACTACCGCGGCGCGGTCACCATCGACCTGCGCGCGCTCGACCGCGTGCTCGAGGTCGATCGCGTCTCGCGCGCCGCGCGCATCCAGGCGGGCGTCTACGGTCCCGCGCTCGAGGACCAACTCCGACCGCATGCACTGACCTTGCGCCATTTCCCGCAGTCGTTCGAATTCTCGACCCTCGGCGGGTGGCTGGCGACGCGATCGGGCGGTCACTACGCGACCCTTCATACGCACATCGACGAGTTCGTCGAATCGATCCGTGCGATCACGCCGCGCGGCGCTTGGGAGAGCAGGCGCCTTCCCGGCTCGGGAGCGGGACCGTCACCAGACCGCGCGCTGCTCGGCTCGGAGGGCATCCTCGGAGTGATCACCGAAGCCTGGATGCGCTTGCAGGATCGCCCGACGTTCCGCGCGTCGGCGACGGCACGCTTCGCTACCTTCGAAGAAGCCGCCGAAGCCGCGCGCGCCATCTCCCAGACGGGCCTGCATCCCGCGAACTGCCGGCTCCTCGACGCGGTCGAGGCCGGGCTGACCGGGGTCGACGACGCGGGCGACGCGCTGCTCCTGCTCGCGTTCGAATCGGCCGATCACCCGCTCGGAGCGTGGATCGCGCGGGCGGTCGAATGCGCGCGCGATCACGGTGGCACCGTGGCCGACGACGGCATCTCGGTGCGCGACGGGGCGGAGGCCGAAGGCGCGCGCGAGGGCGCCGCCGGCTCGTGGCGCAACGCGTTCATCCGGGCGCCGTACACGCGCGACGCGCTCGTCGGCCTCGGTGCGATCTCGGAGACGTTCGAAACGGCGTGTACCTGGGACGCGTTCCCGGCGCTGCACGACAGCGTGACGAGAGCCGTGCTCGACACCGCCCAGGCCGCGGGCGCGTGGCCCGCGGTCGTGACCTGCCGGTTCACGCACGTCTATCCCGACGGTCCCGCGCCCTACTTCACCGTGCTCGCGCGGGGAACGGAGCCCGAGCAGCTTGCGCAGTGGGAGGCGATCAAAGCCGCAGCAGGCACCGCCATCGGGCTCCACGGAGGGACGATCACGCATCACCACGCCGTCGGCCGCGATCACCGCCGTTGGTACGACCGGCAGCGGCCCGACCCGTTTGCGGCAGCTTTGCGCGCGGCGAAGGCGGCGGTCGACCCGGCCGGTGTCCTCAATCCGGGTGTGCTCGTCGACCCCGCGGACCCGACGAACGACCTCGACTGATGGCGTACCGCGCCGTGATCTTCGACCTCGGCGGTGTCGTGTTCCCGTCGCCGTTCGAGGCCTTCGACGTCTACGACCACGACAACGACCTGAAGAAGGGCACGGTGCGCGCGCTGATCCGCGTGAGCAGCGAATCGGGGGCGTGGGCGTCACTCGAACGGGGCGAGCTGAGCATGCACGCGTTCACCGACGCGCTCGAGGCCGAGGCGCTCGCCGCCGGCTTCCGACTCGACGCTCGCCGGCTCATGGGCTCGATCGGCTCGTCGCTCGGTCCCCGCCCCGAGATGGCACATGCGATCGGATGCATCCGCTCGAGAGGACTGCGCACCGCCGCGCTGACGAACAACTGGAGCGACGAGACGCGACAACCCACCCCGAACGGACTCCACGGGGCCGGGCTGTTCGACGTGATCATCGAATCAGCAGTCGAAGGACTGCGAAAGCCGGATCCGCGCATCTATGCGTTGGCGCTCGCCCGTCTGGCCGTGCTCGCGTCCGAGGCCGTGTTCCTCGACGATCTCGGCATGAACTTGAAGCCTGCACGCGAGATGGGCATGGCGACGATCAAGGTCGTCGATCCCGACGCCGCGCTCGCCGCGCTCGAAGTGATCCTCGGGTTCGCGCTGCGATGAGCGGGCGCTGACATGGACCTGCTCTGGGTGCGCCACGCAGAGCCGGAGCGGATCGCGCCGGGCACCGGCGTGCCCGCGGACCCGGCGCTGACGGCGCGCGGCCGGGAGCAGGCGGAGCGACTCGCCGCCTGGCTCGCGCTCGAACCGATCGACGCCGTCCTGTCGAGCCCCCAGCGGCGCGCGATCGAGACCGCCGAACCCGTCGCACGCGCGCACGGTCTCGACGTACAGATCGTCGAAGGCTTGGTGGAGTACGACGTGCAGTCGGACTCCTATATCCCGATGGAGGAACTGCGCGCGACGCGCGATCCGCAGCTCGCGGCGATGTACGAAGGTCGCTGGGAAGAGTTCGGCGGCGAATCGACCGGGACGTTTCGCGCCCGCGTCGCCGCGACGCTCGACGAGGTCGTCGCCGCGCATCCCGGCCGTCGCGTCGTCGCCGTCTGCCACGGTGGCGTCATCAACGTTGCCCTCGCGGTCGTGCTCGGTCTCGACCGTCATCTCTGGTTCGATCCGCCTTACACGTCGTTGTCGCGCATGGTCGCGTCGCGCACCGGCGTGCGCTCTCTCGCCTCCCTCAACGAACGCGCGCATTTGGTCGCGAGAAGGGATTCCGCATGAACGTCAACATCGAACACTTCGACCGCGTCACCGTCGTCACGATCGATCGGCACACCGTGCGCAACGCGGTCGACCGCGCAGCCGCCGCCGAGCTGGCCGACGCGTTCCGCGCCTTCGAAGTCGACGACGCGCACGACGTCGCGGTACTCACCGGCGCCGGCGGCACGTTCTGCGCGGGGGCCGACCTGAAGGCGATCGGCAACGACGCCGGCAACACGGTTCGGCCCGACGGCGACGGCCCGATGGGACCGACGAGAATGCTGCTCTCGAAGCCGGTGATCGCCGCAGTCGAGGGATTCGCAGTGGCGGGCGGGCTCGAGCTCGCGCTGTGGTGTGATCTGCGCGTGGCCGCGCGCGACGCCGTGTTCGGAGTGTTCTGCCGGCGCTGGGGCGTTCCCCTCGTCGACGGCGGTACCGTCCGGCTGCCCCGCCTCATCGGTCATTCGCACGCGCTCGATCTCATCCTGACCGGCCGCGGCGTCAGTGGCGACGAAGCGATGAGGATGGGCCTCGCCAACCGTCTCACGGAGTCGGGCGACGCGCGACGGCTCGCGATCGAGCTGGCGTCCGACCTCGCGGCGCTACCGCAGGTCTGCCTGCGCGAAGACCGCGCGTCGAGCTATGCGCAGTGGGGTCTCGGCATCGACGATGCAATCCAAGTCGAGCTCGAGCACGGGCTCCGCGTCCTGCGATCGGGGGAATCGCTCGCCGGCGCGTCCCGGTTCGCGGCCGGCGCGGGACGTCACGGCACGGCCGCGGACGTCAACCCGGTGACGTAGACCGAATGCCGTCGACCCCGTCGTAGTATTTCGGACGTGGCCACCGAGCGGACCGTCGGCGATCTCATGAGTCATCCGGTCGTCACCGCGCAACCCGCGGAGACCGTCGCGCGGGCGGCGCAACGCATGCGGGAGCACCGGGTCGGCTCGGTCGTCGTCATCGATCACGACGATCGGGCCATCGGGATCCTGACCGAGCGCGACATGATACGACTGGCGGCGGCCGGATCCGACGCCTCGACCGCCAAGGTGTCCGAGTGGATGACGGCCGACCCGGACACGATCGGCCCCGGGGTCGAAGCGCGCGCCGCGTTCGCGAGCCTTTCGGAGCGGGGGTACCGGCACATACCGGTGGTCGACGGCCGCGCTGCTACAGGGCAAAAACTCGTCGGGATCGTGTCGATGCGCGACCTGATGCGCGTCGCGATGATCCAGCCCGCCGACGCGCAGGCGCACGAGGTGCCGAAGGGGCTCGAGGGCGTCGTCGTGGCCGACACCGCCGTCGGCGACGTACGCGGCCTCCAGGGCTTCTACCACTACCGCCAGTACAACGCCGTCGACCTCGCGAAGTCGCGGCCGATCGAAGACGTCTGGCACTTGATGTTCGAGGGCCGACTCCCGACGACGCGGGCCGAGCGCGAGTCGTTTGCCGCCGACATTCGCGCGCGCCGCGTGATTCCGCCTGCCGTCGCCGGCGTTCTCCCCGCGATCGCGATCGCGGGCGAGGTTTTCGTACCGCTCGACGCCTTGCGGACCGCGCTGTCGCAGTACGGCGCGGCGCTCGGCTTCCGGCCGTCGCACGACATCGACGCCGCGACCCTGCGCGACAACGCGATGTCGACATGCGCGGTCGTTCCGACCCTCATCTGCGCGCTCTGGCGACTGCGGCGGGGCCTCGATCCCATCGCACCACGCGACGATCTCGCGTACGCGGCCAACTACCTCTACATGATGCAAGGCGAGGTGCCCCAGGCCGAACACGCGGCCGCGGTGGAGAAATACCTCATCTCCACGGTCGACCACGGTTTCAACGCGTCGACGTTCACCGCCCGGGTCATCACCTCGACCGGAGCCGATCTCGGCGCCGCGGTCGTGGGCGCCATCGGCGCGCTGTCCGGTCCATTGCACGGTGGAGCGCCGAGCCGCGCGCTGCAGATGCTCGACGAGATCGGTACGCCCGATCGCGCCGAGCCGTGGCTGCGCGCCGCAGTCGAACGCGGCGACCGGCTGATGGGATTCGGTCATCGCGTGTACAAGACCGACGATCCCCGTTCACTGATGCTGCGAGAGGTCGCCGAGTCGCTCGGCGGCGACAAGATGGAGCTCGCCCGTCATATCGAAGCGACCGCGGTCAAGGTGCTCGACGAGCTGAAGCCCGGGCGGCGGCTGTACACGAACGTGGAGTTCTACGCGGGCATCGTCATGGATCGTTGCGGCATCCCGCGCGAGCTGTTCACGCCCACGTTCGCCGCGAGCCGGGTCATCGGTTGGTGCGCGCACATCCTGGAGCAGGCCGCCGACAACCGGCTCATCCGCCCGAGCGCCCAGTACGTCGGCCCGCCACCCCCGCAGCCGGTCCCGCCGATCTCAAGCTGACGCCGGGCCGCGCGCCAAGACGTCACTCAGGATTCGCGCGAGCTCCGCGGGGTGAACGGTCTCGGAGGTCGCGACGAGCTCGGCGTGCGTCCACCACCGATGTTCCAGAACCGACCGGCGTTCGACATCGCTCCAACCCGCGTCGTCGATCGCGAAGCTGGACAACACGTGGGCGCAGAAGAAGTGCTCGTGCTGCCGGTAGCGAACGCCGTCGAAGTCGAACAGTACCGTCCGGCGGAACACGACGGGTCCAAGATCGGCAACCGCGAAACCCGTCTCCTCACGCACCTCTCGCCGCGCCGCGGCTTCGACGGTCTCGCCGTCGTCGAGCCCGCCGCCCGGAGTGAACCACCAGGTCCCAGCCTCGGGCCGCGCCGGATCGCAGCCGCGCAACAGCAGGAGCGCGCGGTCGTCGTCGACGAGCAACACCCGCGCCGCGACGCGTTCGGTCCGCGGCGGCGGAATCGACGGGTCCTCGAGCACGCGGCCCATCCTCGCGCGCAAGTGGATATTTCATGCCGGCTACACCGGTCCGACCAGCGCAACGGTGGCCCGCGTCCGCCATTCGGATCCGTCGAGCTCGACGATCGCGAGGCGGTCGATGTGCACGATCTCGTCGACGGTCCAGCCCCGGATCGCGTCCCACGCCTCACGCGCACGCGGCGCGGGCACGGTGCGAGGATGCGTCAGCGTCACGTGCGGTACGTACTCGACCCCCGGAGCGTCGACGACGCCCAACGCCCGCCGTATCGTCTCGATCACCCCGTGCGCGGCTTCGGTCGCGAGGTAGATACCGGCAATGGGAGAGCCCCAACACCGCACCCCGGTAAGACGCAGCGACAACGGCGGACGCGAGGAACCGACGAGCTCGAGCTGCGACCTGAGCTCGCCGAGCTCCGCCGAATCGGCGTCGTGGACAACCGTGATGTGCGGCGCGATGCGACGAGCCGTGTCCGGGTCGAAACGGGTACGGATCTCGTCGATGCGTTCGGCGACGGGTTCGGGCAGGAAGATCGTGACCTGCCGGCGCATCGTCACAGACTGGCACTACGACGAAGGGTGAGGGCAAGAGGTGGGAGGCTGGTCGGCGATGAGCAACTCTGAATCGGGTCCGGCATCGGCGCGCACGCGGCGGGAACCGCCGCGGTTTCGTCCCGTCGAGGTGCGCCGGGTCGAACATTCGAGCCCGCGCCTGGTCCGTGTCACGTTGACCGGCTCCGACCTCGAGGGCATGACTGTGGAGGAGCCGGCGGCCAGCGTGCGATTGCTGCTCCCGGCGTCGGGGACGGAGGGCCTCGTCATGCCGCGTTGGAACGGCAACGAGTTCCTTCTGCCCGACGGGCGCCGACCGACGATCCGGACGTTCACGCCGCGCCGCCTCGACCGAGCGGCGCTCGAGCTCGACATCGAAGCTGTCGTCCATGGCGACGGCGTCGCGTCCAAGTGGGCGGCCGCGGTCGAGCCGGGTGGACCCGCGGCGATCTCGGGTCCCGGCCGCGGATATGTCATCGACCGCGAGACGCCCGCGTTCCTTCTCGCCGGCGACGAAACCGCGATCCCCGCGATCAGCCAACTGCTCGAAGTGTTGCCGACCGAGACGCCGATCCGGGCACACGTCGAGGTGGGCCGCACCGACGCGCGCCTCGCCCTCCCCGGCCATCCGCGCGCGACGATCGAATGGCACGACCTGCCGCCGGGGGCGGCCCCCGGCGACGCGCTCGTCGCCGCGGTCCGGACTGCGGATCTCTCCCCGGGCGCGCGCGTATGGGCCGCCGGCGAAGCCGCGGCGATGCAACGCATTCGCCGCCACCTGTTCGAGGAGCGGTCATGGTCACGCGGCCAGACCACCGTGCGCGGCTACTGGAAGCACGGGCGCGCCGGCGACGACGAGAAATAGAGGCCACTGCGACCGGCTCGCCCGGGGTGGTCAAAGGAGCGGGTTCGCCGTTACCGTCGGGACCAACACCGAAGAGGAGGTCGGCTGTGCGTATCGAACACTCCGTCACGACGCTCTCGTGGATCCCGTCGTATGCGGTCACCGGCTTGAACAAGGCGTTCTTCGAATCGGGCTTCACCCACTACGACGACCCGCCGCCCGATCAGCTTTACGACCTCGCCGAGATGAAACGCGACGACCGGTTCCGGTACGCCAACCGGCTGTCCGCGTGGATCGACGTCGAGGACGGCCGCATCACCGACTGCGGTTACGTCGGCGGCAGCATCATGGGCGCGACGACCGTACGGTTGGGGACGCGGGACCTCGCCCGCTTCCAGGCCGTCGAGTTCGAAGAGCTGCGCGCCGAGCCCGAGGTCACCGAGACCTCGGCGCGGTTCGTACAGACGTTCGGCGGCCACGTGGCCCTGCCCGCGCCGCGGCACGTGAATCGCCCCCCGTTCGTGAAGCTGCAGGCGCCGACGGTCTGGACGACGCTCGCGCTCGTGTTGCGCGCCGACGGCGACGCCGAGTGGGAGTTCGTGGGCGCGAGCCCGTTCCCGCGCCATTGGGTGTTCGACAACGAGGGCAAGCTCGCCGGGAAGGCCGGGCTCGCGAACTTCAAGGAATGGTGGCGCCATTCGTTCGGAACGCACACGCCGTGGGGAGAGCTCGACTCTCCGGCACTGGTCACCACCGTCGAAACGGCCCTCGAACGAGAGTTGTCGGCGCAGATCATGCAAGGTGGCGAGAAACCCAAGCTCCGCACGATCAAGGAGGGCCAACTGCTCATGGAGCAGGGCAAGCTCGGGCACGAGCTCTACCTCCTGCTCGACGGAGTGTTGGCCGTCGAGGTCGACGGCGAAGTGCTCGGCGAGGTCGGACCCGGTGCGATCCTCGGCGAGCGGGCGATCATCGAACCCGAGGGACGCCGCACGGCGACGTTGCGCGCGCTCACCAAGTCGCGCGTCGCGGTCGCGGACACTACACAGATCGACCGCGACAAGCTGCGCGCGATCAGCGACGGCCGCGCCGCCGGCTCCGACTAGGACTGTGCACGTGCACCAGAAGGTCTTTGGGCGCGCGCTCGCGCGCTACCGCCGGCAGCAGCAGTACCGCGGTTGAGCCTCAACCCGACCTACGACGCCGTCGTCGTCGGCGCGGGCCCGAACGGCCTCGTCGCGGCCGCCTTGCTCGCGGACGCAGGATGGCGCGTGCTCGTGCTCGAGGCCGCTCCTGACGTCGGAGGCGGCACTCGCTCGAAGCAGCTCACGCAGCCGGGATTCGTGCACGACGTGTGCTCGGCCATTCATCCGATCGCCATGGCGTCGCCCGCGATGCGTTCGTTACCGCTTGCCGATCACGGTGTGAAGTGGATCCATCCTGACGCGCCACTCGCGCACCCGCTCGACGGCGGCCGCGTCGCGTTGCTCGAACGTTCCGTCGACGCCACCGCGGCCCGCTTCGGAAAGGATGCGCGGGCGTACCGTCGCCTCGTCGGACCCATTGTCGACGGCGGGGACGCGTTGATCGAGTCGCTGCTGTCGCCCCTCGACCTCCCGCCACGCCATCCATGGTTGTTGGCTCGGTACGGAGCGATCGGAATTCGACCGGCGACGCGCGTTGCCCGTCGCTTCAGCACCGAAGAGCCGGCCGCGCTCATGACCGGTCTTGCCGGCCACTCGATGCTCTCGTTGCAGTCACCGATCACGGCCGGCTTCGGACTGTTTCTGGGTGCGCTCGCACACCACGTGGGATGGCCGATGGCCCGAGGCGGGTCGGCGGCGATAGCCACGGCGCTCGGCACGATCGTGGAGGCGCGCGGCGGCACGATCGAATGCAACCACCTCGTCACGTCGCTGCGGGAGCTTCCGCCGACGCGCGCGACGCTGCTCGATCTCACCCCCCGGCAGGTGTTGGCGATCGACGACGGCCGGCTCCCTGCTCGCTATCGCCGAACGCTCGGACACTTTCGTTACGGACCGGGTGTCTTCAAGATCGATTGGGCACTGGACGGACCGGCACCGTGGACCAATTCCGAGACCCTCCGCGCCGCGACGGTGCACCTCGGCGGCACGGCGGCCGAAATCGCAGCCGCGGAGCTCGACGTGCAACGCGGGCGCCATCCCGAGCGGCCGTACACGCTCTTCGTGCAGCCCACGTTGTTCGACCCGACTCGCGCTCCCGCGGGCCGGCACACCGCGTGGGCATACTGCCACGTGCCCCACGGCTCGACCATCGACATGACCGACGCGATCGAAGCACAGGTCGAACGATTCGCACCAGGCTTTCGCGATCGCATCCTCGCCCGCCACACCATGGGGCCCGCGGCGATGGAGCAATACGACGCGAACTATGTCGGCGGAGACATCAATTGCGGGGTCGCCGACCTGCGACAGTTCTTTGCACGGCCCCGACTGTCATTGCATCCGTGGGCGACACCGGTACCCGGCTTGTACCTCTGTTCGTCGTCGACACCACCCGGCGGCGGCGTGCACGGCATGTGCGGTTGGCACGCGGCGCGTCTCGCCCTGCATCGCGACCACCGTGCAGTGTGATGGACGCTACTTTCCGCCACCACGCAGTTGCACGGTCGCGTTGACGCTGCCATAGACGCTGCGGCGACCGGAAAAGGAGCTGTAGTCGACCTCTACGCTCGCGTTGCCGCCGCGGAGTATTCCGTCGTACGGCGCGGCGGTCAGCGAGTAGCGCGTCGGACCGTCACACGAGACCTCGTCGAAGCCGTACGCGTGCAGCAGCGCGCGACCCGCGCGCTGGATAGCGCCGGCTTGGAGGTAGACATCGGCAGGGAGACTGCAGGTCACGGTGCCGGTGACGGTGACGTTCCCGGCCCGATCGAACGTGCCCGTCGGGTCGATCGTCGCGCTGATGTGCAGCGAAGGAGGCAGGGGAACCGACGCGTCGAACGACAGCGCCGTGGATGCAGCTTCGGTCTGGTCGATGATGTTCGCGACGGCCAGCACGCAGTTCGACGGCGCACAGTCGAGGCCGCCTTGCTCGCTCGCGGTGAAGATCTCACGGAACACGTCGTAAGTCGTCGACAGGTTCCCCGACCCGTCGGCATTCGTGTATTGGAGTGTGGAAAGGTCGCAGTCGTCCTGAGAGATTGCGCCGGTCGTGCACTCGATGACGGCGAGCTGGGTGTTGGCTGTGTACCCGCTCGCCGACACGTCCACCGGTTGCGCGTCGACCAGAGCTGAGTCCGGCGCGACGTTCACGAGCGGTGCCGCGCCTGCCGGTGGGGCGACCAGCCCCGATGTGACCGCCGCTGCGATGATCGCGGCGCCAACGACCATGAATCGCCTCACGTTTCCCCCTCTTTCGAGGCGCGCTCAGAACCACGACTAATACGCGGCACTCGGCCTCGCTCATGTCAGGAGCAAGACGCATGGCGCCGCCCAAAGGTTCCGTTGCTGACGCAGTCGTGCGACATCGCGCGCGTGTTAGCGTCGGTCGCTTGGGATTGTCGCGCCGCAGGATCGTCGGGCCGTCGCGCCCCGCGCTCCCATTGGCGCGCGTTCTGAGCGCGGTGCTGCTCGTCGCGGCCGGGTGCAGTGGTAGCGGATCGAAGCCGGCCGCCGAGGGCATACACAAGATCCGCCATGTGATCGTGATCATGCAGGAGAACCGGTCGTTCGACTCGTACTTCGGTACGTTCCCCGGCGCAGACGGCTTACCCAAGAACGTCTGCATCCCGGATCCGCAAAAACCCGGCACCTGCGTACGCCCGTACGTCGACCACGCGGACATGAACGGTGGCGGGCCGCACGCCGCGCCGGACTCCATCGCCGACATCCACGGCGGGAAGATGGACGGCTTCGTCGGCCAAGCCCAACGCGGCCGGCGAGAATGTGCCGACGACACGGACCCGGCATGCACGAACTCCGCCGCGATCGACGTCACCGGCTATCACACCGCGTCGGACATCCCGAACTACTGGTCGTACGCCAAGCAGTTCGTATTGCAGGACCGCATGTTCGAACCGGTTGCGTCGTGGAGCCTGCCCGAGCACCTCTTCCAAGTGTCCGGATGGTCGGCCACCTGCACCCGGCACGACGACCCGAGCAGCTGCCGGAACAACGTGATGCCACCCCGTACCCCGAATGGCAAGCCTTTGTTCCTGGCCGATCAGAAGGACGGTCCCGCATTCGCCTGGACCGACCTCACGGACTTGCTGCACCGAAACCACGTGTCTTGGAGGTACTACGTCGTGACCGGCACCGAACCGGACTGCCGGAACCCCGCGCATGTCACCTGCGCCGAGGTGCGTCAAAATGCCCGTACTCCGAGCATATGGAACCCGCTGCCCTTCTTCGACACCGTGAAGGCGAATCACCAAACCGGCAACATCCAATCGCTCGACCGGTTCTACGCCGCGGCGAAGAAGGGCGACCTGCCTGCGGTCTCATGGGTCGTGCCGTCGGGCTATCTGAGCGAGCATCCGCCGCGGCGTGTCAGCGACGGCATGGCGTATGTCACGAGCCTCGTGAATGCCGTGATGCAAAGCCCGGACTGGGACTCCACGGCAATCTTTCTGACTTGGGACGACTGGGGTGGCTTCTACGACCACGTGAAGCCGCCCGTCGTCGACGAGAACGGCTACGGGCTACGGGTGCCCGGACTCGTCATCAGCCCGTATGCGAAGCGCGGGTTCATCGACCATCAGACGTTGAGCTTCGATGCCTACCTCAAGTTCATCGAAGACGACTTCCTCGGCGGACAGCGCCTCGATCCGCGCACCGACGGTCGACCCGACCCGCGCCCGACGGTGCGCGAGAACGTCGCCATCCTCGGCGACCTCACGCACGACTTCGACTTCACGCAACCACCGCGACCGCCCGTACTTCTGCAGCCGTACCCACGCACCACCCTCACGGGTTGACCATGCGGCGTTCTCGATCTATGCGTCCCCCCGTGCCCACGACATAGTGTCAAGCCATGAGCCGCGCCGATCGAGAACGAGTAATCGCCGAGCAGGAGCGGCAGTTGGCGCTGGCTGAGCGGAAACTGGTCGAGAACCGCGACCGCGACCAGTTGACGCACTTCCGCGCGATGCATACGCATGAGCGCGCCGCGGAAATACACGACGCGCTGGCGGACTTCTTCCCCAACGAGGACGACTGATTCCCGGAAGGGATCGAAGAGGTGGCTCGAACGCACCCGCCGGCTACGGCAAGCGGGCTCGGCCGGTGCGTTCGAGCAGGTCCGACCACGGCTCGCCGGTCGGGGGAAGCGGTGCCTGGCCGGGCCACGCGCACACGTAGTCGCGCAGGCGGGCGCAAACATCATCCGGTGGATCGAACGTGATCTCGAGCCCCGTGCATACGTCGTACGCGTGCAGGACATCTCCAACGCCCCCCTCGCCGCGAAATCGCGCGGGGTTCCGGTTTGCGCGTGGCGCTCACGTACCGGGGGGTTGCCGATGTGGATGCGGCCGTCGCCGCATCACTCGCGCGCGGCGCAACTGAACACGCGCCCGCGTCGGCTGTAGGCGACGACATCGTCACTGCAACGGTGCGGACCCCGCAAGGCGCAATCGCCGGCTTCATCTACAACCCGCACTTCGCCCCGGCCTCGTGAGTAAGTTGTGCCCGTAACGATCGTGGACGATTTACTTGCCCATCCCGGGCTGTACATCGGCATAGACAGTGTCGCAGGCAGGGACCTGCGTGGTGCGGCGCGTATCGCCGTTGCGCCACTGCCCGGCGGTGCCGGGGTCACGCTCGATTACGAGGTCTTCAACCCCGCGACCCCTGACCGAATTCGAGGTCACATCGAACAGACGATTGTGGCGCGAACTCACGATGGCGGCGCGGTGATGGTGATCGGGCACGAACACGCCCCATCGGTTGCGATTCTGCGTGAAGCCGAACCCGGAGTGTTCGAGCTCGGAGCGGAGGGCTCACCCTTCCCGATGAGGGTCGAGCTCACGATGCCGGAACCCGGGCAACTCCGGCATTCTTGGTGGTACGGCGCCCCCGGCGAAGAGGCGATCGAACGCGACGTCTCCGTACTCGGGCGGATGCCCTGAACCAATCGGTCGGTACCCACTCGTGTCTGCGGGCGACGTACATGTCGCTGCGTTCCCTGAGGGGGCATGGAATGTCACACGCGTCGGCAATCGCCGCGCTCGACAACCGATAAACGTCGGGTCAGGAGAACGATCGACGATAGAGGTCGTCGCGGTAGCCGTTCACCGTCGCCTGCTTCCAGAAGTTGAAGCCGAGCTTCAGCGCGACGTTGCTCGACGGCCGGTTCGTCGGGTCGATCATGGCCAGTAGCTCCCCACGAAAGCTCTCGGCTGCAAGAGCAAGTACCGCTCGGCCAGCCTCCGTTGCATACCCGCGTCCTCGGGCTTCCGGTACGAGGCGATATCCGAACTCGAGTCGACGCTGTCCCTCGAAGTCGAACCAGGCGACCCCGGAATAGCCGACGATCCTCCCCGTCGACGATTCGATGACGGGTTGCTTCGCGTACGACAGGCCGTTTCCGTTGCTCAGGATCTCGTCAAATCGAGCGTTGGCTGATTGCGTACTGCACACACCGTCGGAGAACACCATGAAGTCGTGGTCGCAGAAGAGCTCGACGAACCGAGCCCTATCCGCCTCCCGCGCGCGACGCAGCTCCAAGCGGTCGGTCAGCACGACGAAGCACCCGCGCCCGGAGCGCGTTCCGATAGAACTCGGATCACTGGAGGCAGAGCTCGTTTCCCCCGGGGTCGCTCATGACCGCCCATCGGTGCCCGGGATGCTCACCGAACTCGATGAACTGCGCGCCCCGACCAACGAGCCGCGTCACCGCGTCGTCGAGCAGCTCCTCACTGATCGCCACGTCGAGATGCATCCGGTTCTTCACGATCTTCTGGTGCGTTCGACGATGCCGCCGAGCTGGTGGCGCTCAACGTCGCTCGAGGAAACCATCGCAATGCCCGGTGCTTACGATGTTGACGAAGTTCAACGCGGCGCTCAGTAGCGTGCCGACGTCATCGGCACCGAAGTTGGCGGGTCCGGCCGCAACGATCGCGTTCAGAGCATCGTGGAGCTGCAGCAACACCGCCTGCTGAGACGGATCGAACCTACCGATATCGGCAATCGCCCGATTGCCGACGTCGTTGATGGTCACGGCGTCCTCGAACGTTGCGACCGGGTTCGTTCCCGAAACCGGCACCCGGTCGCCCTCGACGAGCTCGTGTACTGCGTCGAAGCCGATCTTCGCTTGGAACCGGAGCTTCCAGAAATCGACGACCCCGATCTCGTCCTGCGCGGTGTGATAACAGGGGCCGGTTGCGTCGCTGAAGAACACGGTCGGTATGCCTGCGCTGATGAAGTTGATGTAGTCGCTGCGGTTCTGTCCGAAGATCGAGCTCAAGGAATGCAGGCCGAGAGGGCCCCGCCTACCGGCGCGTGCGACGATCGACTGCAGCAGCGGACCGCCCGTCTCGGTACCGATCGCGAACGTGTCGGTTCTCAGGCTCGGCAGTACGTTCGCGCCTTGGATGTCGTAGTTCACGTAGGCGATGGTCTGCGCGAGCGGGCGAAGAGGATGCTGTACGTAGTACTGCGACCCGAGGAGCCCGTCTTCCTCGCGGTCCCAGAGCGCCAAGATGACCGATCGGCGCGGTGGCTTGGGTCGCTGCGCGATCTCGCGTCCGATCGAAAGAACCTCGGCGACGCCGGCGGCGTTGTCGGTAGCTCCGTTGCAGATGTGATCGTCGGGTACGGCGCTCCGACACGACGCGCCGAGGTGGTCGTAGTGCGCGCCGACGATGACGTACTCGTCACGGAGCTCGCCGCCACGGATCAACCCGAGGATGTTCGTCCCGCCGTCGATCGACTGCTTGAAGGCGTCGTCGCCCGAGCGTGAGGTGTTCAGTCCGACGGCGACGGCCTTCAGCTGACCGATCAAGAAGCGCTGCGCGAGAAACGACCCGGGGGTCTCGTTATCGCGACCTTGTGTCGCATCACTGGCGAGGGCTCGCACGTCGAGCTCGAGCCCCGATCCGTTTCCTCGGCCGTCGATGCCACCGAGGACCTCGGTCGCGTCGGTCGCCAAGGCGCGCGCGCCCGGCATCGCGCCCGGTATCGCGCCCAACGCTGCTGTGAGCGCGGACGCGAGGACGAGTGCGACGACGACCACATGCTGACGATGGACGGAACGTGACGCCATGGCATGAGACTTGCACCCATCTCGCCGCATGTCGAGCGCCCTAGAGGTCCGTCGATCTGCGACCAGTCCGCCTGACATCTCGACCGAGAATTCGCGGGACGTTTGACAGCGGGGCAACGACGCGATGTGCTTGTCGGAGCTATCTGGCGCTCGGGCACCGCCCGCCTTCGCGCTGGTATGGCGACGGTCCGGTTGACGTCGACAAGCAGCGAGGCGGGCTCGTACCGGCGCCAAGGATGGTCATGACACGTACTGGAATTGCGCACACTGGATTGGCCTTGGCCTTAATGGCCGGGTTGGCGTGTCATGCCGTTCCCGCCGGTGCACTTGCTCAGCTTGCTCAGCCTGAGGGAGCACCGGCCGTGAGGCCCGCGATCATGGCGGGAGGCGTGCATTCGTGTGCCTTGTTGCCGGCCGGAACCGTTGAATGCTGGGGCCGCAATTACTTCGGTCAGTTGGGCGATGGCACTACCACGAACTCGTCGATACCGGTTGCGGTGAGTGGCCTCAGCAATGTGGTCGCGATCGCGACGGGGGGCGCGCATTCGTGCGCGCTGCTGGCGAGTGGGACCGTCAAGTGCTGGGGCTACAACGTCTACGGTGGGTTGGGCAACGGCACCACCGCCAACTCTTCGCTACCGGTTGCGGTGAGTGGCCTCAGCAGTGTGGTCGCCATCGCGACCGGCGACATGCATTCGTGCGCCCTCGTCGCGAATGGGACCGTGAAATGCTGGGGGAACAACCTCTACGGCCAGCTGGGCAACGGCACGACCACCAACGCGTCGACGCCCGTAGCGGTGAGTGGCCTCACCGGCGTGATCGCGATCGCGATCACGGGGAATGTCGCGCACTCGTGCGCGCTGAGGGCGAGTGGGACCGTCACGTGCTGGGGCGGCAACTACGACGGTCAGTTGGGCAACGGCACGACGACGAACTCCTCGACACCCGTCGCGGTCAGCGGCCTGAGCGCTGTCGTCGCCATCACGGGGGGTCTTACGCATTCGTGCGCGCTGATGCGGAACGGCACGGTCACGTGCTGGGGTCGCAACAGTTCCGGTGAGCTCGGCAACGGCACGACCACCGACTCGTCGATACCGACCACGGTGAGCGGACTCTCGGGCGTGAACGCGATTGCCGGGGCCGTCGGTCATGTGTGCGCGCTCGTGGCGAACGGCACGGTCAGATGCTGGGGCAGTAACTCTTTCGGTGATCTGGGCAACGGCAGTCTCACGATGTCATCGACCCCGGTCGCGGTGAGCGGCCTCACTGGCGTCGCCGCCATCGCCACTGGTTCGCAGCATTCGTGCGCGCTGTTGGCGAACGGGACCGTCAGGTGTTGGGGCCGCAATTTCTACGGGCAGTTGGGCGACGGGACCACCACCAACACGTCGACGCCAGTGCTCGTGAGCGGCATCACCGGCGTCGCCGCGGTCGCGGCAGGCGGTTCCCATTCGTGCGCCCTGAAGACGGACGGGACCGTCAAGTGCTGGGGCGGGAATACCACCGGCCAGCTGGGAAACGGCAGCACCACCAACACGTCGACCCCGGTACCGGTGAGCGGCCTCAGCGGGGTTGCCGCGATTGCGACCGGGAGCTCTCACTCCTGCGCGTTGTTGACCGCCGGGACCGTCAAGTGCTGGGGCGCCAACAGTTCCGGCCAGTTGGGCGACGGCACAACCAGCAACCGGTCGACGCCGGTCGCAGTGACCGGCCTCACCGGGGTGAACGCCATCACCACCGGTGCGGCGCATTCGTGCGCGCTGATGACGAATGGGACCGTCAAGTGCTGGGGCCGCAACCATCATGGTCAGTTGGGCGACGGCACCACCGCCGACAGGTCGACGCCGGTCGTAGTGACCGGGCTCAGCGGTGTGGTCGCCGTCACCGGGGGCTTTGCGCATTCGTGCGTGCTGATGGGGAACGGAACCGTGCAGTGTTGGGGCCGCAATCAACACGGCCAGTTGGGAAACGGCAGCACCACCAACACGTCGACGCCGGTACCCGTGAGCGGCCTCAACGGCGTCGCCGAGATTGCGGCGGGCACCTATCACTCCTGCGCATCGCTCACGGGCGGGACTGTCAGGTGCTGGGGCGCCAACACCACCGGCCAGCTCGGTAATGGCGCCACCACCGACCGGTCGACCCCGGTCGCAGTGAGCAATCTCACCGGCGCCGCGGCGATCACCGCGGGCGGCTTCTATTCGTGCGCGTTGCTGACAGACGGGACCGGGCGCTGCTGGGGTGACGACATCGCCGGCCAGCTCGGCTGGCCGTCGGGCACGCTCGCGACGACACCGGTCCGCGTCAGCGGCCTCACCTCCGGCATCGCCATTGCCGCCGGCGCGTCACATGCATGCGCGTTGCTGACGAACGGGACCGCCAAATGTTGGGGCGACGACTTCTACGGCCAGTTGGGCAACGGCACGACCACCAACACGTCGACGCCCGGCGCGGCTGCCGACCTGAGTCTCGGCACCAATCCGGTAACAGTCGCCGCGGGCGGCTCCCATTCCTGCGCGTTGATGACCGGCGGGACTGCCAAGTGTTGGGGCGCCGACAGTTCCGGCCAGTTGGGCAACGGCACCAACAGCAATTCGTCGACGCCGGTGAGCGTGAGCGGGTTGTCGAATGCGGTCGCGATCACGGCCGGCGGGTCTCACTCGTGCGCGTTGTCGGTCGGCGGGACTGTCAAATGTTGGGGCGCCAACGCCGGGGGCCAGTTGGGCAATGGCACCAACAGCAATTCGTCGACGCCGGTGAGCGTGAGTGGGTTGTCCAATGCGGTCGCGATCACGGCCGGCGGCTCTCACTCGTGCGCGCTCTCGGTGGGCCGGACCGTCACGTGCTGGGGCGCCAACAGTTCCGGCCAGTTGGGAAACGGCAGCACCACCAACTCGTCCACGCCAGTGATCGTGACCGGCCTCTTGGGCGTCGACACCATCTCGGCGGGCGGCGCGCATTCGTGCGCACATCTGACGAACGGCACCATCAAGTGCTGGGGCGCCAACACGTCTGGCCAGCTCGGCAATGGCACCAACTCCAACTCATCCACACCGGTCGTCGTCAGTGGTTTGATCAATGTGCTGACGGTGACCGTTGGAAACAACCACACGTGTGCGCTCCGGGCGAACGGCATGGTCACGTGTTGGGGCGCCAACGGCTACGGGCAGTTGGGCAATGGGTCAACCGCCGACGCGTCGACCCCCGTCGGGATAACCGGCCTCGACGGCGGCGTCGCTCTCACTGCGGGACTCGCGCATTCATGCGTGCAGCTGGCGAACGGCTCCGCGAAATGCTGGGGGGCGAACACGTCGGGGCAGTTGGGCAACGGCACCACCACGAACAACTCGACGCCGGTCACGGTGAGCGGTCTGACGGGTGTGGTCGCGACCGTCGCCGGTGCATCGCATTCGTGCGCGGTTCTCGCGGTCGGCAGCGTCAAGTGCTGGGGACTGAACGGTTCGGGGCAGCTCGGCAACGGCACCACCACCAACTCGCCCACCACAGTGAACGTGACCGGTCTCTCATAGCGGAGGTTCGTGCCGGTTCACCGTCGACATAGAGGAAGGCCAGGTCACGTCGTCCCGGCCTTCCTCTATGCGAACCCGTCCAAGGTCAGCTGATCCATCCGGTCACGGATCCGACGATCGAGAACGTATTGCCTTGGTCGTCGGTCTGACTCGCGTCGATTTGGCACGTCACATCGCCGGTCTGATTCTTCCGCGATGAGGTATCGGTGAACGATTGCGGCGGGCTGCCGTCTGCAGGCGTGAACGTGAACGTGAGATCGAACACGGTCGGGTGCAAGACTTCGTTCGTTCCGACGACGAGCCCCGGGGTGAACTCGGCAGTCGTCTGATCCTGCGCACCCTGACCTCCACCGTTCGCGCTGTTGGCGACGATTTGAACAGTCCGGGTGCCGCACGTCGCGTCGAACACAAACGCGTTCTTTGCACCAATCGGGTCGGCGAGTGCAGGTGACGCGAGAACGACGGAGCCGACGACTATGGCCGATCCGGTAACTATGTGACGAATGCGCATACTGTGTCCTCCATGGGGGTTGCGGTGTCCCGTCGCACCCTAAATCGCTCGGTCGTCCTCGTCCAGGTAAGCGGACGGGCAGTGGACCATACAGATCTCGCGCCGGCGCCCGCGCGCGTGCCGACACTCGCACCCAGGTCGGGTCGAGAATCATGACCTGGGAGCCAAGACGGGTCTCGTCGCCGCGGACCTGCGGTGCGCGCGTTCGTGTAGGTAACCAGGAACGACGCCTGATTCCGCTGTTTGGTTTCAACCCCCGCCATACTCACTCGGCTCGATGGATTGGGGAGTCCTCGTGAACGCGTCGATCACGTTCGAACGTGTCGCACCCGTGATCCCGGTGCTCGATGTCGATGCCGCGCTCGATCGATACCAGAGGCTTGGGTTCAGCATCGAGTCGTACGAGGGCGGTGCACGGTACGGCTTCGTCGAACGTGACCACGTCTCGCTGCACATCACCGAATGGAGCGAGCATGAGCCGAAGCGAACTGGTGCCCACGTGTACCTGTACGTCTCGGACGCCGATGCTGTCCACGCGGAGTGGGCGAGATCCGGAGTCGAGGGTCGTCTCGGTGATCTGCACGACACCGAGTACGGACTACGCGAGTTTGGCTTCGTGGATGCCGACGGCACGCTGCATCGGGTCGGGTCGCCACTCGCAAGCGTGGGACCGGAGAGCTCATGAATGCCTGATCCGTACTCGACAGGAGACCTCTCATGCTCCAGGGGGTGCATCGAGTCCGTCGTCGGCCCTGCGAGGAGCCGCGGCTCTCGCAGTGCCGAGCGCGATCGCGCTCGTCATCGTGATGGCCACGGAGGCGAGGAGCGCGAGTCCGGCGCCGGTCGCTTCAGCAGAGGGTAACTCGCCGAGGCCATGACCGATCCGTGCTCGCCAGAACTGCGCCTGATCGGGCATCATGCATTCGTCATTTGAGCACGAGGGGGCCGCGTGATTGATCGCTCGACGCAGCTGGCCGATGGGAGGACGCTCGCCTTTACCGACGCGGGCGCGCCCGATGGGTTACCGATTTTCTACTTCCACGGAGCGCCGGGCGGTCGGCTCGACGTCGCATGGATGGAAGACGAGTTCGCCGCCGCGGGCGTACGCGTCCTGTCCTCGGACCGGCCGGGGTACGGCGGATCGTCTCCGTGTCCACGCCGTTCGATGTCGGAATGGCCGCGGGACATGGCCGCGCTCGCAGATCACCTCGGCATCGACCGATTCGCGGTGATGGGACTCTCGTCGGGCGGGCCGTATGTCGCCGCCTGCGCTGCGTTGCTCGGCGATCGCATCGTTGCTGCCGCGTCGATCGCGGGTGTCACCGACATGGGCTGGAGCAAGGCGTACGACGAATTCCCCGATGACGACGAGAAAACGATCATGCGTATCGGCGACGAGGAGAAGGCATTGGCCTGGTGCGAAGACCGCTACGGCATCGACGGCGCTCGATTCTTCGACTACCCGCTCGAACTCTCGCCGCCTGACACGGCGTTATTCGCGGACGAGGCGTTCATGGCCGGGATCATGCCGACGTTCGCCGAAGCCTTCCGACCAGGCGTCGGTGGTTTCGCTCAGGACATCACCGTACAGGGCCGAGCGTGGCCGTTCGACGTCGCGAGTATTACCTGCGAGGTCCACGTGTACCACGGTGAGCAGGACACACTGGCGCCCGTGAGCCACGGTCGCCACACCGCGGAGATCATCGAGGGATCGACATTCGACATGTTCCCCGAGCATGGTCACATCAGCATGATCACCGAGATACCGCGCATCAGCACCGGCCTCGCCCGCGCGTTCTAGACGCCCGTCTCGCGAACCGACGCGCGCAGGGACCCGCCGATCGGCGCTCTGAACCGCCCGAGACCGTGCGACGCCGGATCGGGCAATGTGTCGCGTGCGCATCTCACGGTTGATGGATGGGAGACAGACCACCAATGACTGACTTTTGCTTGGACGCCATGGAACGCGAAATGTTGTGCGACCTAATGAACGAGCTGGGCCCCGAGGCGCCAACGCTTCTCGAGCCGTGGACGACGCGCGATCTCGCGGCGCATCTCGTCATGCGCGAGCACGATTACGGCGCTGCACCGGGGCTCGTAGTGCCCGGTGCATGGGGCCGCTTTGCAGAACGACGCAGAAACGCGCTTACTCGGACGGACTATGCCGCCCTACTCACGACGATTCGATCGGGACCGCCGCGCGGGTTCTTTCGGATCGGGTGGGTGCGCCGCGTCCCGAACCTCAACGAGTTCTTCGTTCACCACGAGGATGTCCGCAGAGCCAACGGACTTGATCCACGGGCGAGTGCCGCCGCGTTGGACGAAGCGCTGTGGCGCAACGTCGGCTTGGCGCCGTGGTTCCTCGCCAGGCGACTGCGCGGCGTAGGGCTCGAGCTCGAGTGGGCGGGCACGGCCCAGATCCTGCGGGCACGTCGAGGAAAGCCGACCGTGCGCCTGATTGGATTGCCGGGCGAGCTGTTGCTCTACCTCTTTGGGCGTCAGGGCGCGGCCAAAGTCGAAGTCAGCGGCCCTGCGGAGGCTGCGAAGGCCGTCGCGCGAGTGCGGTTCGGCATGTGACAGAGCGGTCGCATCGGGCGCTCGGAGCAGCTGCGAGGTCAACCGCTCGAGCTGCCGAGCGTCGAGCGTCGAGCGTCGAGCGTCGAGCCTCACCCACCGACGCACGCAGCCGCTTCGACGTCGACGAGCATGCGTACGAGCTCCTCCGGGGTGGGAGCGGACGGTGACGATCTTGCCGCCGTTGCGCTGGATGGTGAGGTGCGGCGCCTGCGTTCGAGGCCCAGGCCTTTGATGTCGGCGCCGGTCGCTTCGGACACCCGCAGCCCGTTGAGTGCGAGGAGCGAGATGAGTGCATGGTCGCGCGGGTTCGCGAGTCCGGCCGCGACGAGCATCGCGTCGACTTCGTTGCGGTCGAGTCCGGTCTCGTGTGATTCGTAGTCGAGTCTGGGTCGCCGGACATGCACGGCCGGGGAGGTCGGGATGAGGCCTTCTTCTTCGGAGTAGCGGTAGAAGAGGGCGATCGTGCAGAGCCGACGGGCGACCGTGGCGCGGGCCCGTCCGATGGCTTGGACGTGACGACCGAACCGTTCGACGTCGGCGCGACGCGCACCGAACATCGAGATGCGATGGTCTGCGCACCATTGCGAGTATTGACGAAGATCGAACCATACGCGTCGCGGGTCAGTCCGGAGTACCCGTCCAAGAAACCACACAGCGCAACCTGCCCCTCGGATGTGAACATCTCATCGTGGACGGCCAAAGCGGTTGTCGGGCTCACTACCAGCATGTAGGAATCTCCCAGCTCTATTCCGGGAACGCCGACGGTCCCGACCGCGACGGCCCGACACCATCAGGGCCGACGACCGCAATGACCACCTCGCATAAGAGCGCCAGAGCGGGCATCCTGCGCTCGCTGGGGGGTCGTGCGCGTCGGTTGGGATCGGGCAAGACTGACAGTCGTGCACGACGCCGAGGTCCGGTATGTGGAGCGGCATGGGAAGTGCCTCGCGTACGAGGTCTTCGGGA
Organism: Acidimicrobiia bacterium; assembly: GCA_038213435.1. GTDB lineage: Bacteria > Actinomycetota > Acidimicrobiia > IMCC26256 > PALSA-610 > PALSA-610. The sequence continues at coordinate 2,552 of JBBQTI010000002.1, read as the reverse complement.
CGGGAGATGCAGGCCGAATAGGCCGGTTTCGGAATCCGGCCGCAGAGAGCCGGTTTCTGGCTGCCTATGACCGGGCGCTCGGGGCGTGGCCGTCCGCACCCAAACAACTCGACGTCGACACTCGGTACGGCAAGACCCACGTGCTGTCCTGCGGTTCGTCGACCGGCGTTCCCATTGTCTTATTGCCCGCAATAGCGGTCTCTGCAGCGTCGTGGTGGGGCAATGTCGGCGCGTTGGGCGCGCGTCACCCGGTGTTGGCCATCGACAGGATTGGCGATGTCGGACGAAGCAGACAGACGACACGCATTGGCGGTGCGAGCGAATTCGCAGGATGGCTCGACGAGCTGCTTCGCGAACTCGGAGCACATCGCGTTCATCTTGTCGGTCTGTCCTACGGTGGCTGGGGCGCGCTGAATCAAGCGGTTCGGAGGCCCGAACGTCTCGCGAGCGTTACCTCGGTTGACCCGCCGGGCGCCATTCTGAGACCGAGAGCCAAACTGATCATCCAGATCGCGCCCGACGCGATCATCGCGACAATTGGCAAATCCGATCGAGCGCTGCTCCGCATGCTCCGACTGCTCAACAACGGCTCGGTTCCCACACAACCACTGTTGGACCTTTCGGTGGACGGACTTCGGACCTTCCTCGGAAAACAGCCGCCACCGCGGCGACTCACCGACGCGCAGTTGAGTTCGATTCGGACTCCGACGCTCGTACTCTTCGGATCCCGTAGTCCGCTCACGAACTCGGCGCGCGCCGCGGAACGGCTACGGCGCCTGGTCTCCAACGTCGAGGTCGAGATCGTCACCGATGCAGGACACATGCTCCCCGTCGAAAGACCAGACCTTTTCAACCAGCGCGTTCTTCAATTCGTCGACGCGGTCGACAGCGCCCATGACGCGGATGCATAACCCCGATCGTTCACGAGAACTCTGTAGCGGTTTCCGATGGAGTTGTGGGCGTGTTGGAGCTCGGTTCTCGGCGGTGCGCACGTCGAGGGCAGCATCGGGTGGGCGGGGAGCGGCTGTCGGGCGGGTTTGGGACGCGTTGGGGCGTGCGCGGTCACGCGATGCCGCATTCGGTGGGCGTGGCGTGATGTCAGGTGAGTAGCGCGATTTGTCGGTAGGCGTGGAGCAACGCGTTGGCGGTGGGCCAGTCGTCGATGATCCTCACGATGTGTTGGCGGGCGCGGCGGACGATGCGGGCGGGGGTGTGCCAGAGCTGCCAACGCAACGTTTTCGGTTCCGCGATCGCGAGTGGTCCGTCCAGGCAGACGAGTTGGAACCAGCGCACCAGATCGGCAGCGAACGCGACAATCGCGAGGCGGGCCCGGTTGGCGTCGAGATCAACGAACGGGAACCGGTCCAGACCCGAGTCCTTCAATCGGCGGATGTGGTCTTCGACGTGCGCGTGGGCGCGCATGTGTTGATCGAGGGTGACGGGGTCACCGGGCTGGTCGGTGTAGTGGCCCCAGTAACGGAACTCCAACGAGGGGAACAGCGACTGCTGCGCGCCGGGATGTAACGGTTCGCGGCGCACGATCAGACGCGTGCCGGGCGGCCACGCGGACAGGTCGACAAGGTCGGTGACCTCACACACCGCGGCGCCACACCGTTCGTCACCAGTCTGGGTGAGCGCGGGTGTCCAGCGGTCATCGTGGTCAGCGATCTTGGAGATCGCGGCGTGAATACGGGCGTTTTTGCGGGCCACGACCGCGAACCCGACATTGCGGTCACGACAGCCCCACACGAACCCGCGGGTCGCTCCCGCGGAATCGGCGCGCACCATCACCGGCCGAGACACGGCCGTGGGATCGTCGCCGTCGTGATGGCCCGACGCGATCTCAGCCGGCAACTGGCCGATCGCGGCGTCCAACACGCACAGGTGATCGACGCTCGAGTTCGCGGTCGCGTTGCCGGGCCGCAACAGCGCCGCGAGGGTCTCGCCCGTCATGTCCGCGAAACAGAACATCGGATGGAACCCGAACCCGCCCTTGTAGGTCGGTGCGGTCCCGGCTTTGTGTTCGGAGTGGATCTCGACCAACGACCCGTCGATATCCAACACGACCGCCTCGCCGGCATCGACCGCCGCCCACACATCCGCGCGCACCGATGCGACCGCGTCCCACAAGCCCGCGAGCGTCACGGCGTCGATCTGACGGTAGGTGCGATACAACGTCGAGTCCGACGGCACCGGCCCGAACAGCGCCGGCTGCGCCCGCAAGAACTCGACATCCGAACACGCTTCGCCGCCACCCGCGAGGGTGAGCATCGCATGCACCAACACCTTCCCGCGATCATGGAACGGGAACCGCTCCCCCGCCGGCACGATCCGCGCCGACAACGCGGCACCCAACCCGAGCGCGTCGGCGAAACGACCCAACGCATGCAGTCCCACATGCGCGCAGACCCCGTCGCCGCCGGTCTCGATCCGTGCCCGCATCGTGCTGGTAACGTGCATCTGTCAGGTGCCTTTCTCGTTGGTGCTTCTTGTTGTGTCGCAACACCAAGAATGCCTTACGAGAAGGGCACTTGTCGCGCTCAGCGACCGAC
>JBBQTI010000001.1:0-180008 GCA_038213435.1 Acidimicrobiia bacterium | reverse complement strand
GGCGCATTCCGGGGCGCGAAGAAGTCTTTCGCTCGGAGTGTCCCGTCGGACTGGACGTCAAGACGCGCGACCACCATCCCGAGGTCGGCCGGTGGACTCGACCCGGCCGTCGGTCCGGTGAGCACGAAGCCCTCGTTGCCGGTCGAGACGAACATACGGTTCAGGCCGTCCGACATGATCCCTGATCCCGACTGCCAGATGCCCGCGCCGTCGGTGGTACTCGTCATCGCCGACCACCGCGTGCGCAGCGTGCCGCCGGTCGTGACGCCGAAGATCCAGCCCGCGAACGGAGTGATGTCGCAGATGGACCCGAACGCCGCGTAGACGACCCCGTTGTTGAGCAACAGCCCCGGCCGCTGCAGCTGGTTGGTCGGCGCGAAGGTCCGGTTCGGCGCGTTCTGCGCGGTCCCGCGAATCGCGACCGGGAACCCGGCGCGCTCGACCCCGGTCGCGACGTCCATTGCGTGCATCCACCAGGCGGCCGGACCAGAGGTGCCGCTCGCGTACGTCTTGTTCACCACGTAGACGGTGTGGGTCGCAGGGTCGATCACCGGCGTCGACGTGACGCCGACCACCGGCGTCAGGTCCGGGCATGAGACGTTGACCGTCCACGGCACGCCGAGGTTGCGCGTCCATTTCTGTATCCCGGTGCCGGCCGCGAGCCCATAAACATTGTTCTTCTCCGTCGCGACAATCAGCGTGCCGCTCGACACCAGCGGCTGCGCGTACACCTGACCGTCGACCGCGGCTGCGAACAACGGGTGGAAGGAGCTCGTCGTGACGGCCGAAGGAGACAAGCCGGGCTGGTTCGAGTACCAGCCCGTGCGAAGGTTGCCCTGGTTGTTGGTCGTGACATCTGCAGGCGCGGGAGTCGCGGGCCCGAACATGACCGCGGCCGCGAGCATCATCGCGATCGCGGCCGTAAGAGCGACAAGCAATCGCCATCGTTTCATGCTCGTAGCCTCCCCCCGGGCCGCCGAGCATAAGCCCGGTCGCCGTGCTTGGGAAGGCCGCGGCATTCGGAGACCGGTCTCGTGGAACCAACAGCCGAGGCCGCGGCGGCGGGCGGCCCGGCGGATCCGGAACCCGAGGTCCGGATTCCGGCCGGGGAGTACGACATCCCGCTTAGGGCGGAGCCTGCGGGAGCCGACAACCCCACCGGTGGGTTGTGCCCGACGACAGCCCGCACCACAACGTGACGCGGGGCGAGGGATCGCTGGTGAGACGCAGGCTGACGATCAGGACCAAGCTGGCGGCGACCATGGCCGTTCCGCTCGCGGCGCTGGCGAGCTTCGCCGCGCTCCAGGTGCGCGACGCGTACAACCGCTCCGAGCAGGTCAGGCTCCAGGCCGGGGTCGCAACGTCGGCCACGGGCCCGGCGGGCGTGCTCAATGCGCTCGAGAACGAGCGCGACTACGAGGCGTTGCGCTCCATCGGTGCGCAAAGCCTCGTCGCCGAGGAGAACGCGAAGTTCTCGGCGCAGGTCACCGCGACGACCGACGTCGCGCTGGGGAACTTCCGATTGCTGCTCGGCTCGGTCGGCGGCAACGCGGCGGGCAACTACCGGTCGACGCTGAAGCAGGTGAGTACCCGCCTGGTACAGCTGCGTCAACTGGCCGAGAACGACGCGTCGAAGGCCGCATCTCCCGCGAAGGCTGCGCAGGCGAGCACGATCTTCGACCACTACACGAGCTTGATCGGGATGCTGCTCGACGCCGATCAGCGTTCGGGCGCAACCATTGGTGACGCGCGTCTGCGCAGTGGCGCCGAGCTGCTCAACGCGATCGCGCGTCAGGGTGCCACCGAGGCCGGCCTCGGCATCAAGGTCGGCCTCGTCGCGATCACTCGCGATCCCGCCGCGCTGTTGGCCGCGCAGCGTCTGGCCGATCGGCAAGCCCAAGGCGATGCGGATCTGCGCGTGCGCGCGGACGGTCCTTTCGAGCACGCCATTACCGGGGCGCTCGACGCGCCGGCGCGCAAGAAGGCGGTCGGCGTCCTGCAGGCATCCGCTCGCGATCCGCAGCACGCGAACCTCTTGACCCTGCTCAAGGTCCGGCCCGACTCGATCAATCTGCTCCGGGTCGCCCAGACGAACACCGCTTCGATCGTCACTGCGCAGGCGAACAGCTTGACATCGGCCGCGCAGCACGAGCAACGCGACTGGATCGCCATCACGATCGCCTCGGTGATGCTCGCGATCGCCTTGCTGTGGCTCACGAACCGCTGGATCACCCGCCCGCTGCGCGCCCTGGCCGACCAGGCCGCGGTGATGGCCGGACAAAAGTTGCCGGCCGCGGTGAAGGAAATCCTCGAGACGCCGGTCAATGAGAGCGTCGTCCTACCCGACGTGCGACCCGTGCGCGTGCACGCGGGCGGCGAGGTGCACGATCTGGAGGTCGCGCTCAACAAGGTGCAGGACAGCGCCCTCTCCCTCGCCGTCGAGCAGGCGACGCTCCGCCGGAACGTCGCCGACGCGTACATCAACCTCGGTCGTCGCAACCAGAACCTCGTCTCCCGCCAGCTCGAGTTCATCACTCAGCTCGAAAACGACGAATCCGACCCCGAGACCCTCGAGCATCTCTTCCGTCTCGACCACCTCGCGACGCGCATGCGGCGCAATGCCGAGTCGCTGCTCGTGCTTGCCGGCTTGGCACCGCCGCGCACGTGGAGTGCGCCGGTCGCCATCGGCGATGTCGTGCGCGGCGCGCTCGGAGAGGTCGAGGGATACCGTCGGGTGCGCCTGCGTCACGTCGACGATGCCCGCGTCGACGGTGCCGCGGCCGCCGACGTCAGCCACGTGATCGCAGAGCTCGTCGAGAACGCACTGTCGTTCTCACCGCCGGACGCGGACGTCGAGGTGTACGGACGCCGCGGCGACCACGGCTACGTGGTCACGATCATCGACTCGGGCATCGGGATGCACGAGGATGAGCTCGAGCGGGCGAACCGGCTGATCTCTTCCGCGAGCGCGTTGACGCTCGCGCCGTCGCGCTTTCTCGGCCACTACGTGGTCGCGCAGCTCGCGGCCCGCCACGGACTTACCGTTCACATCGCGGCATCACCGGCCAGCGGCTTGACGGCGACGGTTGCGCTGCCCGCCGTATTGCTCGGGCTCGAGAACGCGCCTTCCATCGAAGGTCGCGACGACGCGACCGCGCCCGGCGCGCCGGCGACCGAACCCGAACGCCCGGTCGTCGGGTTGCCCCGGCGCGAATCGGCGGCGAGCGACGCACCGGCGCGGTTCTCGGGTCGCGGATCCGGGGTGCCGATCGCGTTCCGGGCGACTCCCGCGCCGCCGCCACTTCCTCTCGAGCTGACGCCCGAGCCGGCGCCCGAGCCGGCGCGCGAGCTGCAGCTCGTTGCGTCTCTGGACGAGGCCGATGGGTTCGACGAGCGCGATGGGTTCGACGAGCGCGATGGGTTCGACGGAGTTGACATCACCGACCAACCCGCGCCGGTCGTGGACTCCGAGCCCGAAGCGGCGCCGGCCCCCGCCCCGCCTCCGCGGCCGCGCCTGGGACTCGGTACGTTCGCCGATCTGCGCGGCGCGATCCAGCCACCCGCGCCGCTCCCGGTCGCGCCCACGACCGAACCCGCGCGCCCGGCCGCCGAGCCGGTAGGGGGGATCGCGACGCCGGCGCCGCCTCCGGTCGCGGATCCGGACCGTCCCCCGCTCGTCGCGCCCGATCGGCGTCCCGCGTTCGCCGAGGTGACACACGCCGTTGACGCCGCCGCCGGCCGATCCACGCCCGAGCTCGCGTCACCCTTCTCGGAAGACCTGCTCCCGCAGCGCTTGCCCAAGCGCGGCCGGCGCAGCTCGCGCCTCGAGACGCCGTGGACACGCGAGCGGCCCGTCGTGAGTGAGCCGGCGACCGTCGCGGCGACCACGGCTGCCGCCCCATCCCTCGCGAACCCCGCTCCACTGCCGTCGCGCAGAGGCTCGGGCGAGCCCGAGGTCGAGTCCGCGTCCGCCGCGGCGGCCGGCCGCGCGAGCGCTCGGCCGCCCGAACCGGCGACGGCTTCGGCCGAAAGCGGTGAACGGTTCGCATTCTTCGCAGCCTTTCGCGCCGCGGCCGAGCAGGCTCGTGAGGAAGCCGGTATCGATGATCGGAGACGGCATTGACGGTGCAATCAGACGGAGCGAGCGCTGGCATCACCAGCGCGGAGGTTCGCAACTTCAATTGGTTGCTGTCGAGCTTCGTCGACACGACGCCCGGAGTGACCGACGCGGTCGCGGTGTCGTCCGACGGACTGCTCATGGCAACGTCGAGCTCGCTGGAACGCGCCGGCGCCGAGCAGCTCGCAGCGATCATCGCCGGGATGACGAGCCTGGCCGAGAGCACGGCGCGCTGCTTCGCGCTGGGTGGTTTCGAGCAGGTGATCATCGCAATGCGAGACGGATATCTCTTCGTGTCGTCGGTATCCGACGGCAGCGCGCTCGGTGTCGTGGCGGATCGCCGTTGCGATGTCGGCGCGGTCGGGTATCAGATGACAATGCTCGTCGATCGCGTCGGTGCCGCACTCAGTCCGTCGCTCGTCGCGGAGCTGAAGGAGAACGTGCTCCAGTGAAAGGCGCTCAATGACCCACGAGCTTCCGCCCCGCGGGACGCCGGACTTCGTGCGACCGTTCGTGATGACGGGCGGCCGGACGCGCGCCGCGGACACGTCGCTCCGCATGGAGACGATGGTGCAGACCGTCGGCGAGCCGCGCGACGACCTCAATTTCGAGAAGGCCCGCATCGTCGACGAGTGCTACGAGCCGATCTCGATCGCCGAGATCGCGGCCGGTCTCGGCGTTCCGCTCGGTGTCGCGATGGTGATCGTCGGCGATCTGGTCGACGACGGCTGTCTCGAGACGACCGACCCCGTCGAGATCGAGCTCTCGACCATCACGAGGATGATCGAACGTGTCCGGGCCCTTTGAATCGACGGGCAGCCGGGGTGCCTGGTCGGCCTCGGCAACGCGGCCGCCGCGCCCGGCGGGCGACCACGCGGGCCCGCGCGCGCGCCGGGTCTCGTCGGTCAAGCTCGTCGTCGCCGGCGGATTCGGTGTGGGAAAGACGACGTTCGTCTCGGCCGTGTCGGAGATACCGCCGCTCACGACCGAAGCCGCGATGACGAGCGAGTCGGAGCAGGTCGACGATGCCTCGCTCGTCGGCGCGAAGACGACCACGACGGTCGCCATGGACTTCGGGCGGATCACCGTCGACGATGCGCTGGTGATGTACCTGTTCGGAACACCCGGCCAGGAGCGATTCGCATTCATGTGGGACGACCTGTGCGACGGCGCGCTCGGCGCGGTGGTGCTCGCCGACACCCGCCGGCTCGCGGACAGCTTCGTTGCGCTCGACTACTTCGAGACTCGCGATACGCCGTTCGTCGTAGGCGTCAACCACTTCCCGGGCTCGTATCACTACCCGATCCCAGAGGTACGCGAGGCGCTCGGTGTCGCGCCCCACATCCCGGTGGTCGATTGCGACGCGCGCAACCGTCAGTCGGTAAAGATCGCGCTCGTCACGCTGCTGCAGCACGTCTACGAGCTACGCCGCGCCGCGCTCGTTCCCTAGGCGCCGACGGTCAGCGCGCAATGCGCTCCAGGTGCTGGAGCTCGATCATCAAAGGCAGTACGAATCCGATATACGCGCTGGTGAGCGTGTATTCGTTCGTGGGGCCGTGAGTGGTGCGGGAGTGGACGTCGATCACGCGCACGCGATCGTCACGGGCCGAGTGACGCTTCGCGCGCTCGACGATCGTGTGCAGGTCCGCCAGCGTCTCGACCTGGAGCCCGAAGTGATCGAGCGGAGGCGCGGTGAGCGGCGGGTCGGCCGGAAGCAGGTAGACGAACTGGCCGAATGTCCCGGTGTAGAGGATGAGCGGGTTGCCGGCCTCCCCGCTGTTGTCGCCCTCGGTCCATCCGAACACGTCGCCGTAGAAGGCGAGCACGTCCGCCCGTCCGCGCTCGTCGAGGACCGCGGGGTCCATGCTGATCGCGACGTGGTTGAGCGTGGGTCGACCTGTCATCACGACAGCTCCGGCGAGAGCTCCGGCGTGACCATGACCTTGCCCGGCAGCTCGCCGGCCGTCAGCCGGTGCATCGTCGGGAGCACCTCGTCGAGATGGATATCGACCGGCTCGATCAACAGGTCGAGCGGAAGTGCTCCGGAGGCGAGCAGCTCGAGTGCCGGTTGGAAACCTTCCGCGTCGTAGTTGTACGCACCGATAAGCGTCTGTTCCATCACGATGATCCGATTGTGGTTCACGCGCGGCGACGTGCTCCCGGTCCCGACGAAGACGAACGTCCCGGCGTAGTCGAGTTGATCGAGCGCCGACTCCGCCGCGGCTGCGTGACCCGAGCACTCGAACACCGTCGTGAACGGCGCGTCGACGGGCCGACCCATCGGCGCCCGGCGCAGCTCATCGGGCGCAACGACGGCCGTCGCGCCGATCGCGAGGGCACGTTGGCGTCGCGCCGGCGCCGGCTCCGACACCACGATGTCGCGGACACCCCGGCTGCGCAGTACCGCCGTCGTCAACAGGCCGACGGGGCCACCACCTGTCACGAGCACGCGATCGTCGGGCCCGACCTGGGCGAGGTTGAGGCTGTGCAACGCGATCGCGGTCGGTTCGGTGAGCGCGGCGGAACGCGTCGGCAGACCGCCGGGAACGCGCAGGAGCCGGGCTGCCGGTGCGGCCTTGAAACGGCAGAACGCGCCCCTGGAGAAGTCGAGGAGGTCGGGCGGTTCGCGACGCAGACACACCGCCGAGCGGCCGCGCGTGCACGCTCGGCATCGACCGCAGCCCGGTGTCGAGTCGACGACGACGCGCGCGCCGATCTCCCACCCATTCACCTCATCGCCGACCGCGGCGACGGTTCCGGCCCATTCGTGGCCGAGCACCGAGCCCGGTCGCGCGTAGCGCTCGAGCACGAGGTGCAGGTCCGTGCCGCAGATGCCGCAGTGCGAAACCTCGATCAACACGTCGTTCGGACCGATCGCGGGAACCGGAAGCCGTTGTACCTCGATCGCGCCGTCGCCCACGTAGACGGCCGCCGCCATGAGCTCGGTGGAAACGTCGTAGGTCACGACGTCAGCTTCGCAGCACGTACCCGGGAAGAACAAAGCCGCCGGCGAGGAGCCGGCGGCTTCGTCTCGCAAGCCCCGAGTCAAGCCTCGGGAGTCGAGCGTCGGGAGTCAGATTGCGCGGACGTTCTGTGCTTCGTCTCCCTTGCGGCCGGGCGCGACATCGAACTCGACCTTTTGGCCTTCTTCGAGCGTCCGGTACCCGTTGCCCTGGATGTTGGAATAATGGACGAAGACGTCCTTGTCGCCACCCTCGAGCGAGATGAAGCCGTAACCCTTCTCGGCGTTGAAGAATTTGACCGTTCCAGTTGTCACTACCCGTACCTTTTCTTGACTGCGGACGCACCCTTCGCGCACCGTCCGGGACAGATTAGAGCACGGTCAAATCCAACGCTTACGGCGGAAGTACCAAAGTTGCATCGCGGTCGTCACGAGGATCACTGCCCACGACCACCCGTAGCCCTGGGCCCATTCGAGCTCGGAGATGTGCTTGAAGTTCTGCCCGTAGAGACCGACGATGAAGGTCGGGAGCAGCAGTACCGATGCGACGACGGTCAGCCGCTTCATGACCTCGTTCTGATTGTTCGCGATCTCGGCCTGGTGGTAGTCGCGCACCCCGGCGAGCAGGTCGCGCGAGAGGTCGAGACCGTCGGTTGCACGCAGCAACTTGTCGTACGCGTCGGCGAAGCGCAGCTCGATGTCGCGAGGAAACAGCGAGACGTCGCCGTCGAGCTCGACGCGGTCGTCGAGCACCGCGCGCGCAGAGTCGCGCGTCGGCACGAGCACCCGGCGGACATGCAGGATGTCGTGCCGGATGGTCGAGATCCGTTCCCGGATCTCGGTCGAGGGCCACTCCCTCACGTGGTCTTCGAGCTCGTCGATGCTCTCGTCGAAGCCGTCCACCATCGTGAGGAATCGCTCGGCAATCTCGTCCACCACGACCTCGAGACACAGGCCGGGCGGGGAGCCGTTGCGCAGCGCCGCGTTGCGCGCGTCGTCGAACTCGCACGCGGTTTGACCAGGCGGTGTCTTACGGATCGTGATGAGCACGTCGAGGTTCGCGATCACATCGACCTCTTGGAAAACGAGCGCGCCGGTCGCGGTCACGGCCGGGAATGCAAGCACACCGAACACGTAATCGCCTTGGGCGTCCAGGCGCGGCCGGGGTTCGTCCCGCGGCGTTGCCAGGATGTGGCTGAGGGCGGTGTCGTGGATCCCGGCCGGGAGCACGGATCGCAACGCCTGCTCGTCGGGATCACAAAGGTCGATCCACTGCTGATCGGGCGCCACGGACGGCAACGCTATGTGCCCCGAGACCGGTTCCGATGGCATTCAGTCGACGGGCGCGCAGTCCGACCGTTCGACTGCGTCGACCTTCCAACCCCTTCCGCTCGCGACCTTTCGCAGATGTACGCCGCTGACGGTTGCGCGCTCGAGCGCGTCGATCATCACGCGCTCGTTCGTATGCCGCGCCGCATCGTAAGTGTCGTCGTGGATGATCTCGTCGACGTGGCGATCGCACAGAGACGACGCGTAGGCACGCGCGTCCGGAAAGCTCCGGATCGCCATGCTCTCGGGGAACAGTTCGGAGTCGAGGCGGCCGCCGGCGCGCACGACGTGGTACAGGCCCAGCTTGCCGTCGCCGCCGCGCAGGACGCGATACGTCGCTCCCGGTGTGAAATCGCCTGATTTCAGATACGCGTCGAGCTCCGCGGTGTGGGCGCCGTCTCGGACGAGCGCGTGCCATTGCGCGCCGACGTTCAACGGGATCTCGAAACCGAGATGCCCGATGAGCGCCAGGACGACGCCGGCCGGTGCGAGGGCCCGGATGCCCGTGCGCTGCATCAGTACACAGATCACGGGAAGCCCGACGAGGAAGGTGCGCGGCCCGAAGGTGCCCCAGAAGTTCGACAGTTGTCCACCGGCGGTCGTCTGGGCGGTCGTGGGTGACGCGATGACGAGCCAAACCGCCGGCAACGCGATCGCGCACGACAACGCGTACCAGCGCAGGATCACGAGACGGTCGCGGGCGAAGGGCAGGCATGCGAGCACGAGCAGGATGCCCATCGGTAGGACGATCGCCGCGTGGTTCGCCTGCCCGAGGCCGACGAGAACGGCCGCCCACGCGTGATGGCCTCGTCTCCAGGCCGCAATGCCGAAGAGCATCAGCATTGCGCCCCACGCGAACGACTGCTGACCGAACAGCAACGCTTCGAGGATCGCCGGGTTCGCGAGTACGGCCGCGGCCCACCAACCGCGCCGCAACTCGGGGAACGCGGTGTATGTCGCGACGATGCACCCGATCGCGCCGAGCGCGGTCCAGAGCGTGACGGTCCAGTCGCCGAAGAGCGGCCAGACGAGCGCGGCCGTGGTCCAGTTGACGAATCCGTAGGGGTACGCGTACGCATCGCCGTGCGCGAGCACCGGCATGTGCCAGGGCAGCCGACCGTGATGCCAGAGATCGCGCGCGATGTACCAAACATGCACGTGGTTGTTGACGCTGTCGGACGACAGGACGATCGCGTGGCGGAGGTACAGCGCGAGCACAACGATCCAGAACGCGACGAGGAGCGCGAGCACAACCTGCTCGCCGGGAACGTCGTCGGTGCCGTGGTCGGCGCGGTTGGCGGCGTGCACGCGCACGCGTGTCAGGTGCGCGGGTCGTCGCAGGGCTGGTACGCGGGTCCGCCGACGAGCGTGTCGAGGCGCACGGGCCGCAGGTTGCGCGCCCGCAGGCCGTCGAGAATCAACGGCAACGCTGCGACGAGCGCAGCGCGGTGCGCCGTCGAGGTGCCGTCGAGACCGGCGTGAAGGTCGATGATCGATCCGCCGCGCACCGACTCCAGCACCTTGTCGGCGATGGAGCGGGCGTCGTTGTTGCCGCGGTCGCTCACCGAGACGTCCCACATCGCCATGCGCATGCCGTGATCCTTCACCACCCGCGCCATCAACGGCGTGCGTTGCCCGTGCGGCGGCCGGAACCAGATCGGACAGGTACCGATCTCGCGGGCGAACGCCTGCTGCGTGCGTTCGAGCTCCGGGTAGCGGGGGTCGAGCCATCGCCACTCGTCGTGGTGATAGGAGTGGTTGCCCACGAGTTGACCGTCGGCCACCAGATCGCGCACGACCTGCGGGGATGTATCGAGGGTCTTGCCGACGACGAAGAACGAGCCCTTGACGTGCGCGGCGTCGAGGATCTTCATGATGGCCGGAGTCGCGGTGACGTCGGGGCCGTCGTCGAAGGTGATCGCGACCTCGTCCGACGCGCGGGGCCCGTGAACCACGCCACCACCGAACCACGTAGCTCCCACCGTGCTCGCGCCGAAATAACCGGTGAGCCCGCTCACCGCGACTACGAGCGTGCTCCCGAGTGCAACCGTACGGAGCCGGTGTGCGTGGCGAACGCGAAAGCCGCCGAAGCGGGAGACCATCGCCGCGACGAACACCGCGCTGACGGCGAAGCCGAGCACCAGGGCGCGCGATCCCGCGATCGCGACGACAACGAGCACGGCGAACGCGCCGCCCATCACAACCGGGCGCGGGCGCCGTACGACCGGCGCGGCAAGGGCTGCACCCACCCCGAACACGCTCGCGAGAACGATTGCGCTCGCCGCGTCGGGTCGTTGCGGGATGAGCCAGGCGGCGACGAGCGCGAGGATCGCCCCGAGTGGCGCGAGCGAAGGCCGCGGGACGGAACGGCGGAGCAACGCGCCGAGACCGAAGGCGGCCAGCGACGCCAGCAGGAGCGTGAAGGCCGTGTCGGTCGAACGCTGGTAGGTCAGCGCGATGAGTACGCCGAGCACGCTCGCGATCGCGAGGTGCGCGATCGCATCGGTGCGGAACGCCTCGCGCACCCGGTCGCGTCGCCACACGCGTCCGGCCGCGACCGGGATAACGGCGAGATCGATCGCCGCGTCGCGGAGTCGCGTGCGCGACCGGGCGACGGGCACGGGCACGATGTGATCGTTGCGAACGTTGTAACCGAGCTGGCAGAGCACGACCGCGACCTCGACGGTCTCGCTGTACTGGTAACCCGAGTAGTAGTCGAGTGCGTGCGCGAGCGCTCCGAGTCGGAAGATGCGGTAGCCGGACTCGACGTCGTGCAGGCGCGCACCTGCCCAACCGCTGGCCCATTTCGACAACACCCAATTGCCTGTGCGTTTGAAAGGGCCGTGATACGACAGGTCGCGCCGGGCGATGTTGGCGTCGAGCCCTTCGGTCCGTGTCATCTCGACGAGCTCGTCGAGCACGTGCAGGTCGTGCTGTCCGTCGGCGTCGACGGTGAACACGAGGTCGTCCGCGCTGAGCTCGTGACGTGCGAGCCGCTCGCGCAGCTCGGTGAGCGCCGTGTGGTACGCCTCCGACATGCCGCGGTTCACCTCGTGGACGAGGAGGCGGCACCTCGGGCGACCGCGGCCGATCCAGCGTTCTATCTCGGCGCGAGTGTCGTCGGTCGAGCCGTCATCGACGACGACCAGCTCGTCGACGAGCGGATAGAGCTCCTCGAGCACGGCGGCAACCGACGGCTCTTCGTTGTACGCGGGGACCACCGCGATCCGACGCGGGGTGGGCTCGTTCACGAGTCGGCGTACTGCTCTCGATACCACTCGAGCGTCTTGCGCAGCCCCTCGGCGAAGCTGTGCTCGGGTACCCAGCCGAGCTCGTCGCGAGCCCGGTCGCTCTGGACGATGCGGGCGCGGTAGTCGCCCGGGCGCGTCGGTCCGAAGGTCACCTCGACATCTCCGACGAGGTCGCGCACGGTCTCCGCGAGCCGGCGAATCGAGATGGCTTCGGCGGATTCGAGGTTGTAGGTGCGGTTCTTCGCCTCCGGTTTGAGCGCGAGCACGTGCGCGGCGGCGAGGTCTTCGACGTAGACGAAGCGCCGTTCCTGGGAGCCGTCGCCGTCGATACGCAGCGGCTCACCCCGCAGCGCGCGCAGGAGGAACGCGGCGACGACGAGATCGCTGCGCATGCGCGGCCCGAACGGAATCCCGTAGCGCAGCACCGTGTACGGGCGGCCGAACAACGTCGCGTAGTCGCGACAGAACATCTCGGCCGCGATCTTCTCGGACACATACAGGTGGCGGTCGGTCTCGAGGTCGAATGGTGTCGTCTCGTCGACGACGTCGCCGTGCGTCGCCGCGTACACCCACACGGTGCTGGAGACGATGACGCGGCCGGCGTCGGAACGACGGCCCGCCTCGAGGACGCGCGCGACGCCGAGGGTGTTGAGCGCGACGCTCCCGGCCGGGTCGGCGACGATGTCGTTCACGTCGGCCATGGCCGCGAGGTGGAAGACCGCGTGCGCGTTCTTCAGCGCGTCGGTGACGGAGTCCTGATCGAGCATGTCGACGTCGGCCCATTCGACGTTGGGCTGCGTCGGCGGCTTCGGGTCGATCACCCGGACGTCGTACCCCGCGCCGAGGAGCGCGTCGACGACGTGCGACCCCACGAAGCCCGAGCCGCCCGTGATCGCGATCAGTTCGTTGCTCAAGGCAGGCCCATCTCGGTGAGCGCGATCCCCAGGGACTCCACGACGTAATCGGCATCACTCTCGCTGAGCGACGGATACAAGGGTAGGCAGATGTGCCGTGCGCCGATGAACTCCGCGCCCGGCAACGCGCGATCGGCGAACGCCTCGAAGACGGGCTGCTGGTGGAGCGGCGTGTCGTAGACCTCGCCCGGGAGCCCGATGTCGAACCGTTCGCGCATCGTGCGCTTCAGCACGCCGCGATCGATGCCCGCCGGGAGGAACGCGACGTACTTGTAGTAATTGCAGTGCGCGTCGGCGGGAACCTGCACGGGCCGTAGCCCGAGATCGTCGACCGCGGCGTCGTAGCGCTTCGCGAGCGACTGGCGCGCCGCGATGAACTCGTCGAGCCGCGCCAGCTGCGACTGCGCGATCGCGGCGTGCGGCTCGCTCATACGCCAGTTCGCGCCGAGCTGCGTGTGGAAGTTGGTGAGGAACGACGCTTTGCCCTGGTCGCGGTAGGTACGCGCGGCCTCGGCGATCTCTTCGTCGTCGGTGACGATGATGCCGCCTTCGCCTCCCGCGACGACCTTGGTCGGATAGAACGAGAACGCCCCCGCGATACCGAACGTCCCCGCGCTCTGCCCGCCGAGCGCGCTGCCGTGCGCGTGGGCGGCGTCCTCGACCAGGTGCACGTCCCGGTCGCGGCACAGTCGGGCCAGCGCCGGGACCGCAGGGCTGATGAGGCCGCCGATGTGAACCGCGATCACCGCCGCCGTCTCGGGCCCGAGCCTCGCCTCGACATCGGCGAGATCGAAAGCCATCGTCTCGGGGTCGCAATCGACGAAGACCACCCGCGCTCCGGCGTGGACCGCGGCCGCAGCCGTCGCGAAGAACGTGTTGGCGGGAACGATCACTTCGCGGCCCTCGACGCCGAGCGCACGCAGGATGATCTCGAGCGCGCCGGTGCCGGAGCTCACGGCGACCGCGTGCTGCGTGAGGTGCCGCTTGGAAAACGCGGCTTCGAGCTGGTGGCCGATCGGCCCCAACGTGAGCTGGCCGGTGGTGAGGGCTTGATCGATCCGGGCGAGGATCTCGGCGCGGTCTTCGGCCGGGAAGCACACCCGGGCAGGGGGCACGCGCATGAACAGAATCTATCGAAGCGAGCGTCTCCCGGCCCGCATACGAGCGATGCCCGTACCCAACCTTGACCTAGCGTCGGGACGGCACTCTCGGGATGGATCATGCGAGCCGGAATTGCGGACTCTTCACAATGACCTCGACGCGCCACGTAGTGCTCGTCGGCCTCATGGGCTCCGGCAAGACCACCGTGGGACGACTGCTGGCCGCCCGACTCGGCCGCACGTTCGTCGACAACGACGTCGTTCTCGAGCATCGAACCGGCCACACCGCTCGTGAGATCGCCGCCGCCGAAGGCGCCGATGCGCTACATCTCCGCGAGGCGGAGGCGCTGGTCCTTGCCCTCTCGAGCATCGTCCCGGCAGTCATCGCGGCCGCGGCCGCCGCTCCCATGGAGCCCTTCGCGGCCGCCGCGATGTCGTTGCACGACATCGTGTACCTGCGGGCCACGCCCCCTGTGCTCGCGGCGCGGATCGCACGCACGCCCGACGACGGTCACCGGCCGTTGGTCGCCGACGACGCGCCGGCCACGCTCGCGGCACAGTTCGCAACACAGATCGCGGCGCGCGACGAGCGCTACCGCGCCCTCGCAACGCTGGTCGTCGACGCCGACGTCGAGGGACCCGAAGCCGTGGTCGACGAGATCAGCTCGGCGCTTGCAGGATGAGCGTCTCGAACGCGGCGCTGGTCGCAAAACCGAGCCGCTCGTAGACGCGGATCGCGGCGTCGTTCTCCGCGAGCACGTGCAGGATCGGCGTCTCGCCGCGTTCCTCGATGCCGGCTGCGACCGCACGCATCAGCCGCGTCGCGAGCCCGAGCTTTCGCGCCTCGGCGTCGGTGCACACCGCGCTCAGCTCGGTATATCCCTGCGGGTGCACGCGTTCCCCCGCCATCGCGATGAGCCGGGCGCCCGACTCCGCGCGGCGGCCCAAATAGGTGCCGAGCTCCGCGGTGCGTCGCATGAAGGGGCCCGGTCGCGTGCGCTCGACGAGTGCGAGCATCTCCGCGACGTCGGGTCTGCCCAGGTTTGCGAACGTGTCGTCGGGTTCGCCGATCGCCTCCGTCGCCACCATTTGCAGCGAGTTGAGGCGCATCACGATCTCCCAATCGCGCGGCAACGCGACCGGCGCGGGGCGGAAGAGCACCGCCGCGGCGCCCGGCCCCACGAGCTGCGCCAGCGCGCTCCAGGCGTCGGGGTCGACCTCGTCGGGCAGTGCGGCGAAGGCGGCCACGTCGGTCTGATAGCGCCGCGCGAGGCTGCCGCCCTCCGAGAACTCGGCCTGCGGACCGGTCAACGCGTGCCAAACGGGGTTGTCGAGCGCCTCCATGTCCGCGATGGTGTCATGGTGACGATTGCCGAACCCTCGATTTTCGACCACCTCGCGCGGATCGACGTCGAGGGTTACACGATTGTCGAGGGTGCGATCGAGCCCGAGCTGGTCACGACGCTACGCGCGGCGATCCGGCGGTTGGAGCGCGAGCTGCACGTCGAGCCGCGGGGGACCTCGGCCGAGGGGCACGCGACCCGGCGCATGTACAACCTGCTGGCGAAGGACCGGGTGTTCCAGGCAATGCCCGTGCACGGCAGCGTGCTGCCGATCGTGGAGCGAGTCCTCGACCGCGGCTGCCTGCTCTCCGGTATGACCGCGATCGATATTGGTCCCGGCGAGCGCGAGCAACCGATGCACGGCGACGACATCGTGATGTCGCGCCATATGCAGCGTCCGCACGCGCCGATGATGGTCACAAGCATGTGGGCGCTCGACGACTTCACCGCCGCGAACGGCGGGACGCGCTTCGTGCCCGGCTCTCATCTCTTTGCCCTGACGCCCGACGAGCCCGGCGCGCTCGACGGCGTAGAGGTTCGCGAGCTCGAGATGCCCGCCGGCTCCGTGATGATCTTCCACGGATCGCTGTGGCACGGCGGCGGCGCGAACACAACGCCTGACGTCTGGCGCTGCGGTGTGAACGTGCAGTATTGCCCGGGGTTCGTGCGTCAGCAGCAGAACCCGTACCTCGGCATACCGCAAGACGTCGCGGCCACCTTCTCCGACCGGCTTCTCGAGCTGCTCGGGTACCGCCTCTACAAGGGCATCATGGGTCACGTCGACGGCGCGAGCCCCGGCGAGGTCGTGTTCGGCGCGCGCATGGCCGAGACCGCGTATCGCGACAGCGAGCGACGCGGCACCCGGCCGATGACCGGCGATCTCGACGGCTGAGCCTTACGCCTCGCGCTCCAGCTCTACCGGCGCGCAATCGGAGCCTCCGCCGGGCGCGGGCCGATGCCTGACGGCGCGTTCCACGACGATCTGCACGGTGGAGCCCTCGACGGACGCGCGGCCGTCGACGATGAGCGAATAGTCGTCGGGCCGAGACGGTGGCCACAGCAACGAAACGTTGGGCCTGGCCCGCGCGTTCGCGCAGCTGCGGTTGCCGGCGTCGCACGTGATCGAACCGTCGCCGATACGCGGAGTGACCGCGACGGCGTGCGCGCTCGCGTCGTCTGAGACGGTGAGTAGGTACGCGAACCGCGCCTGCCCCGCGGCGACGTCGCGTAGTTCGCCCAGCTCGACGCGAATGCTCATCGGCTCGACCGCCGGGAGAACTCGCGGGGCGCGTAGTAACTCGGCTGGGTGTCACGCCGGCCGTGTTTCGTCGTGTGCCTCCATTGCGCGGAGATCCGGCCCCGCACGGCGTGCCGCGTCTTCGGCACGCCGTGGAGCCAGTCAGCCTGGAAACGACCGCCGAACACCATCAGGTCGCCGCCGGCGGGCGAGAGGTCGCGCTCGGTCGACGAATCGCGGATATTGCGGCGCTGCACGAGAAACGGCCGCCTCGCTCCGAACGTCAGGATCGCCACAACGGTGTCGTCGAGCCAGCGCAGGTCGCGGTCACGATGCATCGCCACGCTGTCGCGCGAGTCGCGGTAGTAGGCGAAGCCGAAGCCACCGAAATGCACGCTGTACCTGGACGCGATCGCTTTCTGCGCGTCGGCGAGCACCGGATGGCCCGGCGACGCGATCGAACCGCCCGCGCCCAGGCGCGGCTCGTCGATCCAGCGTTCGTATCGCCACACGCGCCCCTGTCGCCACGCGAGGGTCGACATGAGATGCTCGTAGACGTCGTCGGCGCCGCGGAGCCAGCCGCGCGCGACTTCGATCCACGAGGTGTCGTCGAGCTGCATTCGCTCGAACTGCACGTCCGGGTCGATCGCGGGCGCGTCGTCCATCGTGTGCAGCGTAGCGACGCGCCAATGCTCGACGATCAGCCCGTTGCCGCGTAGCAGGCGTTGATCAGCTCGTAGCTCCGGACGTCGCCGGCCAGACCGATGTCCATCCGGTTCATGACGTACCCGAACGCGAGCTCGGCCTCCGGATCGGCCCAGCCGACCGATCCGCCCGCGCCGAAGTGGCCGAACGCGCGCGGCCCGCCGAGCTCGATGAGGCTCGATCGCACCATGAAGCCGAGGCCGAACTGGATGTCCATGTCGAGCAGCACCGAATTCGGACCCGTCGTCAACTGCGTCGTCGCGCGCCGCAGCTGCTCGTCGTCGAGGAGGCGGACGCCGTCGACGGTTCCGATGCACGCCGCGTAGAGGCGCGCGATGGAGCGCGCGTCGCCGATGCCGTTCACGGCGGGGACCTCGGCCGCGTGCAACGCACGGGAATTCCAGACGTCCGGGCTGGAGAACGCGCCGCCGGGAGCGAACAGCGCCTTGCCGAGCAGCGTGTGCGGACCCATGATCTCGTCGACGAACGCGCGTACCTCTGGGTCCTCGGCGATGAGTGGGTCGGCCAAACCGCCCACGAGCGGCGCGACGCGCGGCTCCTCCGATTCCGGGAGCCCGATCCAGAAGTCGAGCCCGAGGGGCGTCGCGATCTCGTCGTGGAAGTACGTGCCGACGCTATCGCCGGTGATGCGACGAATCACCTCACCGACCAGCCATCCGTAGGTTGTCGCGTGGTAGCCGTGCCGCGAGCCGGGCTCCCAATGAGGAATCTGTTGCGCCAACGCGTCGACGACCGGGTCCCACGAGAGCGCCTCCTCCAAGGTCATCTCGGCATCGGTCCACGCGAGCCCGGCTTGGTGCGACAACAAGAACGACACGGGGATCTTTTCCTTGCCACCCGCGGCGAACTCGGGCCAGTAGCGCGCGACCGGCGCGTCGACGTCCAGCCGGCCTTCCTGTGCAAGTTTGTTGGCGCAGACGGCGGTCGCTCCCTTGGTCGTCGAGAAGACGAGCGCGAGTGTGCGTTCGTCCCACGCGCGTCCGGTTGCGATGTCGGCGGTGCCGCCCCACAGGTCGACGACCCTTTGCCCGCGGTAGTACGCGCTGAACGACGCGCCGATCTCGAGGCCCTTGGCGAAGTTCGTCTCGAATGCGTCTCGCACACCTTCGAAGCCGCTCGCGGTCGTCCCTCTGCTCTTGGTAATGCTGCTCTTGGTCATGGCGGAGAGGTCTACCAAACCGGGTGGATCTCGGTGACCGGGCTCCACCCCCGGCGCCCCTACACTGGAGGTCCCCCCGTACTGGAGTTCTCATGACCGCGCGCGACGACCTGCGCAATGTGGCGATCATTGCCCACGTCGACCACGGCAAGACGACGCTCGTCGATGCGCTCCTGTGGCAGTCGGGCGCGTTTCGTGCCAACCAGGACGTCAACGAGCGGGTCATGGACTCGAACGACCTGGAGCGCGAGAAGGGCATCACGATCCTCGCCAAGAACACGGCGGTGCGCTACGGCGACGTGACCCTCAACATCGTCGACACCCCCGGCCACGCGGACTTCGGCGGCGAGGTCGAACGGGCGCTCGCGATGGTCGACGGGGTGCTCCTCCTGGTCGACGCGAGCGAAGGTCCGCTCCCGCAGACCCGCTTCGTGTTGCGCAAGACGCTCGAAGCGCGACTGCCGGTGATCCTCGTCGTCAACAAGGTCGACCGCCCCGACGCGCGCATCACAGAGGTCGTCGACGAGGTATACGAGCTCTTCCTCGATCTCGGCGCGGACGAGCACCAGATCGAGTTCCCGATCGTCTACGCGAACGCACGCGCCGGATGGGCGTCGCTCGACCCCGATGCCGAGGGCAGCGACCTCAAGCCCCTGTGCGAACTGATTCTCGAGCACATTCCTGCGCCCGAGTACGACGAGGGTCACCCTTTCCAGGCGCTGGTCACCAACCTCGACGCGTCGCCCTACCTCGGCCGCCTCGCGCTGTGCCGCGTGCGCAACGGGCGCGTGCGCAAGGGCGAGCAGGTCGCGTGGTGTCGCATCGACGGAACGATCGAGCGCGTGAAGATCGTCGAGCTGTATCTCACGGACGCGCTCGATCGAGTTCCGGCCGACGACGCCGGACCGGGTGACATCATCGCGGTCGCCGGCATCTCCGAGATCACGATCGGCGAGACGCTCGCCGACGCCGACGATCCTCGGCCCTTGCCGCCGCTCATCGTCGACGAGCCGAGCCTCTCGATGACGGTCGGCATCAACACCTCGGTGCTCGCCGGCCAGGACGGCAGGAAGCTCACGGCGCGCCAGGTCGAGAACCGGTTGCAGCAGGAACTCGTCGGCAACGTGTCTCTCAGGGTCTTGTCGACCGAGCGGCCCGACGCGTGGGAAGTGCAGGGTCGCGGTGAGCTCCAGCTGGCTGTCCTCGTCGAGACGATGCGGCGCGAGGGGTTCGAGCTCACCGTCGGCAAGCCGCAGGTCGTGATTCGCGAGATCGACGGCAAGCGCCACGAGCCGGTCGAGCTGCTCACGGTCGACGTTCCGGAGGACTATCTCGGCGTCGTGACGCAACTCCTCGCTCTGCGCAAGGGCCGCATGGAGCAGATGGTCAACCACGGCACCGGCTGGGTGCGCATCGACTTCCGGGTTCCGGCGCGTGGCCTCATCGGGTTCCGTACCGAGTTCATGACGGAGACGCGCGGCACCGGAATGCTGCACCACGTGTTCGACGGTTGGGCTCCGTGGTTCGGCGAGCTGCGTACGCGCCCGACCGGGAGCTTGGTGTCCGACCGGCGCGGGATGACGACCGCCTACGCGCTGATGAACCTGCAAGAGCGGGGCGCAATGCTGATCGGCCCCGGCGTGGAGGTCTACGAGGGAATGATCGTCGGCGAGAACGCGCGCGCCGACGAGATGGACGTGAACCCGACGAAGGAAAAGCAGCTCACGAACCATCGAGCGTCGGGATCCGACGATCTGGTCCGGCTCGTGCCCGCCCGGGTGATGTCGTTGGAGCAGGCGCTCGAATTCATCACCGACGACGAGTGCGTCGAGGTCACACCGAAGAGCGTTCGGCTACGCAAGGTGTTGCTGTCGGGGAACGATCGCGGCCGGCTGCGCAACTCGCTGAAGCCACCGCGCACCTGACCCCGGGTCAGATGCTGGTCCGGTCGACGAGTCGGCGGGCGGTGCCGCCGAGGAACAAGGCCCGCGCTTCGTCGTCGAGCGGGAGAGCCTTGGCCTCGGTGAGCGAACGGCGCATCGGGAACCAGGGTTCGTCACTGCCCCACAGCACGCGCCCGCGGTACGTCTTGGTGTTCATGAACGCGACGAGGTTCGGGTCGATGTACTTGGGCGCGTACGCCGTGCACGAGACGTAGAGATTCGACCACTTGCGCATGTAGTTCATGAGCAGCTCTTCGTACGGGTGACCCATGTGCGCGACGATCACCGTCAGATCGGGAAAGTCGATGAGCACGTCCTCGAGGAGCTCCGGGTGCTGCACTCGGGACCGCACCCGCGGACCGGGAATTCCGGCATTGATGCCGACCGGCAACGCGAGCTCCTCGCACACCTGGTAGATCGGGTAGTGGCGCGCGTCGTTCGTCGGCACCTGCGAAGCGAGCGGCATCACTCTCACCATGCAGAACGCGGAATGCTGTGCGAGCTCGCGTACCCGCTTGACCTGGCGGCCCGGTCGCGACGGATCGCCGACACCGCCGGCGACCATGAAGCGACCGGGATGCGCGTCGCAGATATCGAGCAGCTTGTCGGTGTTGCGATCGAGCCCGCCCGTGAACACGCCGGTTGCGACGCCGAGCTCGTCCATCATCGCCAGCAGCGAGTCGACACCGACCGGACCTTGATTGCTGCCGAGGTAGCCGGGAATGTTCTCGTAGCCATCCTGGGTCACGAACTGTTGCGCCGATTGCTCGGTGACGAGGTTGACCCAGATGTCGAAGATGTCCATGGCCGGCCGACGCTAGCCAAGGTGGCGGATCGGGCGCACGGGCTACGTTTGCTGCATGCGTGCTGCACTGCTCGAGGCGTCGGAGAAGCCACTGACGCTCGTCGACGACGTCGACATCGAGGATCCGCGCGCCGGCGAGGTGCGGGTGCGCGTGTCGCACTGCGGCGTCTGTCATTCCGACCTCTCGCTCGTCAACGGCACCTTTCCGTTCGTGGCGCCCACCGTGCTGGGTCACGAGGCCGCCGGTGTCGTCGACGCCGTGGGCGCCGGCGTCACGTCGGTGGTGCCCGGCGACAAAGTGGTGCTCACGCCGGTTGCGGTGTGCAACGCCTGCTACTGGTGCGTGCGCGGCGAATACGGATGTTGCGTCAACACGATGTCGCTCACCACGGGGACGTTCAACGACGGCCGGACCCCGCTGTCGCGCCGGGGCGTCCCCGTCCTGCGCGGTGTCGGGCTGGGTGGATTCGCGGAATACGTGCTCACCACCGAGACGGGAGCGATCAAGGTCGCGCCCGATACGCCCCTCGAGATTGCCTGCGTGATCGGTTGCGCGGTGCAAACGGGCGTGGGCGCGGTCCTCAACACGGCGCGCGTTCCCGAAGGTGCCACCGTTCTGGTCGCGGGAGCAGGCGGCATCGGCGTGTCGATCGTCCAAGGCGCGCGGGTAGCCGGCGCGACGAAGATCATCGTTTCCGATCCGGTCGACGGACGGCGCGAGATGGCCGAGCGGTTCGGCGCGACCGACGTGATCGATCCCACCACCGACGACGTGCTCGGTGTGGTGCAACAGCTGACCGGAGGCATCGGAGTCGACTTCGCGTTCGACGCCGTGGGCGCGGGCCCGGTCATCGAGTCGTGCATCTGGGCGACGCGCACCGGCGGGACGACGGTGATGGTCGGTGCGGGCGGCATCGACCAGACGGTCTCGCTCGCGCCGCCGGTGCTCTTCACGCTGACCGAGCGCAAGCTGATGGGCTGCCTGCTCGGGAGCTGCAACGGACGCCGTGACATTCCTCGCCTCCTCGACCTGTGGCGCGCCGGCCGGCTCGATCTCGACGGAATGGTCACCGCGCGGCGCCCTCTCGCCGAGATCAACGAAGCGTTCGCCGACATGACCGCGGGCGTCGGCCTGAGAACGGTCCTGACGGTCTAGGGAGGCGCCATGGAATTGTCGCTGCCGCCGCAACTCGAGGACTTCGTGCGCGCCCAGGCGCGCAGCGGTCGATACGTCGACGAGGAAGACGTCGTGCGCGATGCGATCCGACAGATGCGCGCGTTGGTGAAGGCAGCCGAGGACCCGACCGTCGTCGGGCTGGTACGTGACGCGGTGGGTATCGCGAACCAGGCGCAACGCGACGTTGCGAACGTGTTGCAGATCGCCGACCGCGAGACCAGCGTGCTCGGTGAGGTCGTCGGGCACGCGGCGTCGCTCGCGAGCGCGGCCGTCGACGTCATGCGCAAGGTGCCCGGCGGTCGCGAGCTCGACCGTGTCATTCGTGGTCCGGTCGAGCTCCTGACCACGACGGCCGAGCGCGGCGAGGTACAGGCCAAGGCGATCCGTCAGAATCTCGAGGCGACGGCCAAGGCGCTCGGGTTGCTCACCGCAGTTCTCGAGCGCGTGAGCAGCGCGAGCCGCAGTGTCAATCACGTCATCGCTCCCCAGCAGTGACCGCGCGCGAGCTGAGCGCCCAGGACGCGGCGGCGCGGCTTCGACCGGCCGACACCTTGGCGATTCCGCTCGGTCCGGGTGCGCCGGACGGGTTGTTGCACGCGCTCGGCGAGCGCGACGACTGGCACGGGCTCGAGGTCTTCGGCGCGCTCCTCCTCGACCTGTACGCAGTCTTCACGAAGCCGGGCGTCCGCTTGCGCAGTGGCTTCTTCGGGCCGGCCGAGCGCGCGCTGCGCGATGCAGGCGCAAGTGTCGAGTTCATCCCCGCCGACTTCCGCCGCTTCGTGACGATCGCCGACCAGTTCGCGCCGCGCGTCATGGCCACCGCGGCCGCTCCGCCCGACGAGCACGGATTCATGAGCCTGTCACTGCACGCGGGCGCGACCGTGGGCGAGTTGTATCGGGCCGCGCTCGATCCGAACCGCATCGTGATCGTGGAGGTGAACGATCAATTGCCGCGCACGCTCGGTATCCCGCCGCAGTTCCCGCACACGCTGCACGTCGACGAGGTCGACGTGATCGTGCGCAACGACCGGGCGCCGTTCGTCCTCGACGACGAGGAGCCGACCGAGGTCGACCGGGGGATCGCGGCGTTCGCGCGGGAATTCGTATCCGAGGGCTGCACCTTGCAGACCGGGATCGGTGGCGTGCCGTCGACGATCGTCGCGGTGCTCGCAGAAGCGCCGGGCGGCGACTACGGCGTCCATTCGGAAATGTTCACGACCGGCCTCATGCGACTTCACCAGGCAGGGAAGGTCACGAACGCCCGTAAGGGACAGTTCCGCGGTTTTTCGATCTCGACGTTCGCGCTCGGCACGACCGAGCTGTACGCCTGGCTCGACCGGAACCGGGAGGTTCGTTTCCTGCCGGTCGACATCGTGAACGCGCCCGACACCATCGCGCGCAATCACCATGTCGTGTCGATCAACGGCGCACTCGCGGTCGATCTGTACGGACAAGTCGCCGCCGACCGTCTCGACGGACGCCAGTTCTCGGGCATCGGAGGCCACGAGGACTTCGTCGCGCAATCGGGTTTGGAGCTCAGCGACCGATCGCTGATTTGTCTCCCGTCGACTGCTCGGTCCGACGGCGTGACGGTCTCGCGGATCGTGACGACGATGACGCCGGGAACGACGGTGACGACACCGCGACATCAGCTCGATCTGGTGATCACGGAGCACGGCGTTGCCGAGCTGCGCGGTCGTACCGTGGGAGAGCGCGCGGCCGCTCTCGCCGAGATCGCGCATCCGGACTTCCGCGACGGGCTGCGCGCCGCCGCGGAGATCACCTCCTGATCGACGCTTGGGATGAACGAGCTCTGGATCGTCCGTCATGCCGAGACCGAGTGGAGCACGGCAGGCCGCCACACCAGCTTCACCGACGTGCCTCTGACCGAAGCCGGCCGCGTCGCCGCGTCCGCGCTCCAGCCCGCGCTCGCGCAGCATCGATTCAGCCTCGTGCTGACGAGTCCGAACGCCCGCGCGCGCGACACGGCGGCCGCGGCCGGTTTTGCCGATGCCCGCGTCGACGACGATCTTCGCGAGTGGGACTACGGCGACCTCGAAGGTCTGACGACGTCCGAGATCCGGGGTCGCGGCGGGGCGTTCGACGGGTGGACGGTCTGGCGCGGACCGGTGCCCGGCGGGGAAACCATCGCCCTGGTCGCGGCGCGCGCCCGCCGCGTGCTCGACCGGGTGGGGGCGGTGGGCGGTGACGTGCTGTTTTTCGGGCACGGGCACGCCTCCCGGGTGCTCGTCGCGGTGGCGCTCGAGCTCGGCCCGTGGGCCGGCGCCCGACTCGCGCTCGATCCCGCGACGATCAGTGTGGTCGGCTCCGAGCACGAAGAGCGCGCCCTACGCGCGTGGAACGTCCGTCCGGGCCGGGACCGACCGGCCTCGAGGTGATCACCAACCTCGAACACCAACATCTGCAACACACCGCCGCGGCGCGTTGCGCGCGCAAATGCGGCCGAATCGATCAAGTGCGCGCGAACTGTGGCCGAAACAACACTTGGCATGCGTGGGTCAGGCGTCAACCGGCCGGCGGTCGTCGCGTCCGACGCGACGCACCGCACGGGGGAATCGCGAATGCTTCTCGACGAGCTTCTCGCCGAGCGCGAACGCGTGCAGACGCCGCTTGCTCCCGCGCCCGTGCTCACCGTCGATCCGGTGGCCGTCCCGCCGACGATCGAAAGCGGCCGTCGAGCCGTGCGTCAACGTCTGGCCGATCTCGAGAGCGCGGCGCGCCGCAACTTCCGGTCGGCGGAAGAGGCACGACGTGTGCTCGCCGACGAGCACGAGCGGCTCCAGCAAGAGGCGACGGCTCGCACACAGGCGCAGCAGGAGGCTGCGGCCCTGCGGCGGGAGGTCGAGCGGCTGAGCACGAATGAAGCTCGCCGCGCGGCCCAGGAGCGGACACGCGCGGAGCGCGTGGCCCGCTCTCAGCTCTCCGACGAGCTCAAGCAGTTCCAGAAAGAGCACGAACGCGCGCTGCAGGAGATGACGGAGCTGCGCAGCTTGCTTTCGGAGCACGACGGCCTGCTCGACGAGTACGTGACGCGCCTGCGCGAGGAGCAGAGGGCGCGGGCCGAACTGCGGGCGGAGCTCGAGCACGCGGAAGCGGCGCGGTCGCTCGCCGAGCGCGTTCTCGAGCGCGCGACCGAAAGTGCGCGTCAAGGCGCGGAGGACGAGATGATCCGGCTGGCGACGGCCGAACAGCAGCTCGTCGACGTCCGTTCCGACCGCGACCAGCTCGCCGCCCGGCTCGCGGCGCTGACCGCCGGCGACGGCCCGATCGGGCGGATGACCGCGCAGCTCGAGGAGAAGGATGCGGAGAACTCGCGGCTCGCCGTGCGCGTGGCCGATCTGAGCGCTCGAATCGACGCGTCGGAAGAGGCGGCGCAGGATGCGATTTCCGAGCGCGACGACGCGGTCGCGGCGCGCGTCGGCGCCGAGGAGCGTTGCCACGAGTCGGAACGAGCGCGCGCCGGCGCCGAGCTGGCCGCCGATGTCGCGGCGACACGGATCGGCGAGCTGGAAGTCGAGCTGTCGGAGCGAATCACAACGACCGACGCGCGAGCGCGAGAGATCAACGGCACCCTCGGGCAGCTGCGGCGCCAGGCGCGTGAGGCCTCGAGCGCCCGTCTCGCGGCCGAGGGCAAGTTGGCAACGGCCGAGGCCGAGCGCGACGAGTTGCGAGCCCGGGTCGCCGACCTGTCGGCCGCGGGGGTGCGGGCGCGTGCCGATGGCGACCAACTCCGCGCGCACGCCGCTTTACTCGGAGACGAGCTCTCGGCGATGCGTGCGACGGTGGCCGAGCTGGAGGCCGCCGAGCCCGACGCCGGCGCCCCGCTCACGGACGAATCGTCGGAAGAATCCCGGCAACCGGCGCGGGTCGCCGCGGTCGCGCCAGAGGTCGCGTCCGAAATGCCGCCGCCGTTGCCGTCGCGCATCGCAGGCCGCCAGCCGTCGGCGCCCCCGCTCTCCCGCCGCCGCCCGAAACGGGAGCCCGCGACCCTGGGCGAGGTCGAGTACCACGTCGGCTTCGTGCCCGAGGTCGTGCAGGACGAGACCGACCCCGAGGCCGAGCCCGACGACGAGGCGCTCGCGCCCGAGACTCCGACCCCGGTGGCCGTGCGGCCCGCCCCGCCCCGCCCGACCGGGGAGGCGTCCCGGCGCACCGCGCTGGCCGAGTTCACGGCCCTCGCCAAAGGCAACGGCGACGACTTCTCGTTCCGTCGTCGCTGACCTCCCGGCACCTCGTTCCTCACGCTTCGGGAGCGATCCGGAGCACCGTCGTGCAGAGATTCCGGGAATACTTTGCCTAGCTAGTTAGCTATGCTAACTGTATGGCAAACATCGATTACCGCGTCCGGGGCTCCGCGCTGGCCTCAGAGCTTCGCTTCGCCGTGATGCGGCTCAGCCGCCGTCTGCGCCAGCACGCACCCGAGGACATCACGCCGTCACAGCTCTCGGCTCTCTCGGTGATCGTGCGGGAGCGGCGCCTGACGCTTTCGCAGCTCGCCGAGGCCGAGCGCGTCCAGCCGCCCACGATCACGCGTGTCATCGATTCGCTCGAGCGCAAGGGCCTCGCGACGCGCGTGCCCTCCGATCAAGACCGGCGGGTCGCGTTCGTCGAGGCGACGCAGGCGGGTGCCGCGCTCGTGGAGACGATCCGGCGTCGCCGCGACGCGTATCTCGCGCGTCGCCTCCGGACCTTTTCGGCGGAGGAGCGCGCCCTGCTCGAACGCGCGGCGCGGCTCCTCGAACGTCTCATCGAGGACCCCGAACCATGACCAGGGCCCGTCGCCTCGGTCGAGCGACCTTCTCGTCGCTGCGGAACCGTAACTACCGCCTGTACTTCATCGGCCAGATCATCTCGGTCAGCGGTACGTGGATGCAGCGGCTCGCGCAGGCGTGGCTCATCCTGCGTTTGACGCACAACAACGGTCTGGCGTTGGGCGTCGAGTCGGGCTTGCAGTTCTTGCCGGTACTCTTGTTCGGCGCGTGGGGCGGCGTCATCGCCGACCGGTTCGACAAGCGTCGCCTCCTTTACCTGACCCAGATCCTGGCGGGTCTGCTCGCGCTCGGTCTCGGGCTCATCGTCGCGGTCGGCGCGGCCACGGTGTTCCTCGACTACCTGTTCTCGGTTCTTCTCGGTTTCGTCAACGTGATCGACAATCCCGCCCGCCAGACCTTCGTCATGGAGATGGTCGGCCGCGACGAGTTGCCGAACGCCGTCGGGCTCAACAGCGTGGTCATGAACAGCTCGCGCGTCGTCGGGCCGGCAATCGGCGGCCTTGTCATCGAAGCCGTCGGGCTTGCGCCGTGTTTCCTCTTCAACGCCGCGTCGTGTACCTCGCAGTGCTCCTCGCCCTATGGATGATGAAGGCAGACGCGCTGCAGCGGGTTGCGATCGTGCCCCGCGCCCAGGGTCAACTTCGTGAGGGGTTCCGCTACGTCTGGTCCGATCGCACGGTGCGCACTCCGCTCGTCATGATGGCGGTGATCGGAACGCTCGCGTTCAACTTCCAGGTGGTGATCCCGTTGATGTCCACCGGGATCTTCGGTCTCGGGGCCGGTGGTTTCGGCGGTCTGACGTCGGCAATGGGTGCGGGCGCCGTGCTCGGTGGTCTCGCGGCGGCGTCGCGGCGGGGTGTGTCGTATCGCAGACTGCTCGGACTGGCGTACGCGATGGGGATCTCGATCCTGCTCGCGGCGGCTGCGCCGACACTCGCGACCGAGGTCGTCGCGCTGTTCCTCATGGGAGCAGCGTCCTTCGCGTTCATCGCGACCGCCAACACGACGCTTCAGCTCACTGCTCGACCCGAGATGCGGGGCCGGGTAATGGCCCTGTACGCGATTGCGTTCCTCGGCAGCACACCGGTCGGCAGCCCCGTCATCGGATCGATCTGCGCGGTGTTCGGACCTCGTGCGGGCTTCGCGGTGGGCGGAGTCTCGGCCATCGTCGCAAGCTTCCTGGCCGGGCTGTCGTTCGCGCGGATGCACCGGGAGCGCGAGCACCGAGTGAACGCGGTGGCGGCGCCTGCGGCCTGACGACCTGATGTTTTGACGTTCTGACGAACCGCTGGCTACTGGATGTAGCCCTCGACCGTTTTCGGATCCCGCGGCTGCGCCACGTCGGGGTCACGCCCGAACTCCTCTTGGCTTCGGCGCTGACGGAGGTCCCAGAGCTGGTCGAGGGTCACCTCGATGTCGCGCAGGTGGGACGGATCGTGATCCGGACTCTCTTGCAGCGTCTGCTCCTGGGCGACGAGCTTTGTGATCCGCTCGATCAGGTCACGGTCGTCCACGTCGTCACTCCCATCCGCGGTGTCGGTTCCCCTCCGTTGTACCCGCTTTCGCGCCAGACTGCGACCGTGCTGCGTTTCGGTACGCCCTCGGCCCGCTGGGTGATCGCCGCGACGGTCCTCGGATCGGGAGTCGCCTTCCTCGACGGGACTGTGGTCAATGTCGCGCTCCCGTCGATCGGACGCGACCTGCACGCCGACGTCGCGGGATTGCAATGGACGATCGACGCGTATCTCGTGACGCTGACGGCGCTGTTGCTGTTCGGTGGTGCGCTCGGTGACCGGATTGGCCGCAAGCGCGTGTTCATCATGGGTCTCGTCGGCTTCACGGTCGCAAGCGCCGCCTGCGCGGCCGCGCCGGATGTGACGGTGCTCTCGCTCGCGCGCGCGTTGCAGGGCGCAGGAGGCGCGTTCCTCGTGCCGGGGAGTTTGGCGATCATCGCCGCGAGCTTCGCCGAGGGCGATCGCGCCCGCGCGATCGGCACCTGGTCGGGCCTCGCCGCGATCTCGGGGGCGATCGGCCCCTTCCTCGGCGGCTGGCTGGTCGACGCCGCGTCGTGGCGGTGGGTGTTCCTGTTGAACGTACCCGTGACCGCGGTCACCATCGCGATCACCGTGCGCCACGTGCCCGAGAGCAGCGCCGAGGATCGCGCTCCACTCGATCTCGCGGGCGCGGTGCTCGCGTCGCTCGGTCTCGGCGGTGCGTGTTGGGCCTTGATCCAAGGTCCGCAGGGCTTCGACGCGGGAGTCGTGGCCGCGGGAATCTTCGGGGTCGGCGCGATCGTCGCGTTCCTCGTCCGGGAGGCGCGCCACTCCCACCCGATGCTCCCCCTGGGTCTTTTCCGTTCCGCTCAGTTCAGCGGTGTGAACGGGACGACCCTCGCCGTCTATGCCGCGGTCGGTGCGGCGTTCTTCTTGATCGTGCTCGAGCTACAGCTCGCGTTGCATTACTCGGCACTGAAATCGGGTGCGGCGCTCTTGCCGATCACTGCGCTGATGCTCACGCTCTCGGGACGAGCGGGCGCATTCGCGCAACGCATCGGTCCGCGCGTTCCCATGACTGTGGGCCCCCTGCTCGTGGGAGTGGGGATGCTTGCCTTCACGGGGATCCACCCCGGCAGTCATTACCTCACCGCGGTGTTACCGGCGGCGATCGTGTTCGGGCTCGGGCTCGCCCTCACCGTCGCGCCGCTCACCGCGGCGGTGTTCGCCGCGGTCGACGCCGACGAGATGGGGATCGCGTCGGGTGTCAACAACGCAGCCGCGCGCCTCGCCGGGCTGCTCGCAGTCGCGGTGCTGCCGGCGGTCGTCCACCTCGATACCACGCTCGCCCCGTCGGTGTTGACCGACCGGGTCGCGGTCGCGATGCGCATCTGCGCGGGGTTGTGCGTGCTCGGCGGCCTCGTCGCGTGGCTCACGGTCCGCAAGATCGCCGCGGTCGCGCCGGCGGTGCCCGCGAGCGTGATCCAACCGTGCCACGACCCGTCGCTGCTCGGGGCATCGAACCGGGCCTAGCGGAAGACGCCGGTGTGACCGAGTGAGTAACGGCCCGGTTGCGGGAAGACGCTGAGGCCGTGTGGTCCCGAGCCGACCGGGATCTCGTGCAGGAGCGCGCCGGTCGTGGTATCGATCGCGTAGACGACGCCGTGGAAACGGCCCGATACCCACAGCACCTTGCCGTCGGCCGAGACGCCACCCATGTCGGGTGAGCCACCGCCCGGGATCGTCCACGTTCGGGTCACCGAGTCGGTCGAGAAATCGAGCAGCGAGACGGTCCCCGCGTCCCGATTCGTCACGTAGAGCACCTTGAAGTCGCGGCTGACGTAGAGGCCGTGCGCGCCGGCACCCGTCGCGACGAACCCGGTCACGGCGAACGTGTCGCCCTCGACCGTGTAGACGCCGCCGCGCGTCATGTCGGCGACGTAGAAGACGCGCCCGGTGGGATCGAGCTTCACGTCCTGCGGCTTGGCGTCACCTCCGTTCAACACGATCGTGCCGACGACTTTCTTGCGCGCCACGTCGAGCTTCAGCAACTTGCCGGAGAATTCGCAGCTCGCGATCAGGTAGTGCCCGTCGGCCGAGAAGTCGACGTGGTCGACGCCCAGGCAGTCGACATGCACCGACTTCACGAGCTTGAAGGTGTGCGGGTCGCGGAAGTCGAGACGTTGGAGTCGCTCGGCGACGACGATTGCGAACTTCCCGTTGGGAGTGAAGTACATGTTGTAAGGGTCTTCGACTGGAATCCCCGGGCCCCGACTTCCGGTCGCGGGGTCGATCGGGGTCAAGGTGTTGCCGCGGTCGTTCGTGACGTACAACGTCTTCAGATCCCACGCGGGCACGATGTGTTGCGGCAACTCGCCGACGGCGAAGTGCGAGACCACCTGCGCGGTTACGGGGTCGATGACGTCGACCGTGTTGCTCAGCGAGTTCGGTACGTATACGAGGGCCCGGTCGTGCTTGACGACGTCGGACAACGCATTCGGGCGATCGGCTGCATAGATGTCGACGCCGTTGCCCGCACGTCCGCGCCCAAACGATGCTTGGCGCGACGCTGCTCGGTTCGACGAAAACGACGACGTCGTCATCTGCGTCGACGAGCGGTGCGTCGCCGCGCCCTTCGTGTCGCCAACACCCGCGCACGCGGGCAATGAGAACACCGCGGCGCAGAACACGCTCGCGACGACAGACGTGTGTCGGCGCACCATACGGCGGATGGTAGAGCCCCGGAGGTTGACGCGGGGTAGCGTCTCGCGCCGTATCGAAGCCGGGGCGCCGCGTCGGCGCGGCGAGGGAGCAGGGTTACCGTGGAGTTCGGGCTCTTCAACAGCGCGTGCGTCCTGCCGCAATTCAACGGCAACGAACATCGGCGCATCATGGACGAGGTTGCGATCGTGCAAGCCGCGGAGCGCGTCGGATTCAAGTACACGTGGGCGACGGAGCACCATTTCCTCACGGAGTATTCACATCTGTCGGCGAACGAAGTGTTTCTCGGCTACCTCGCAGCCGCGACGACGTACCTACATCTCGGCTCCGGAATCTTCAATGTCACGCCTCCCGTCAATCACCCGGCGCGCGTTGCGGAGCGGGTCGCGCTCCTCGATCATCTCTCGGAGGGTCGCTTCGAGTTCGGCATGGGTCGCGGTTCGTCGACGACCGAGCAAAAGGGCTTCGGTATCACCGATCCCGACCTCACGCGCGACATGTTCGACGAGGTCGTCGGCGAGTTCCACAAGATGTGGCGGCCCGGTGAGTACGCGGGCTTCGACGGCCGGTTCTTCTCCATGCCGGCGCGCAACGTTCTACCCAAGCCGTATTCCGCGCCTCATCCCCCGATGTGGGTCGCCGCCGGCAATCCTTCCACCTTCGGGAAGGCCGCTCGCATGGGACTGGGCGTGCTGTGCTTCACGATCGGCGGCCCCGAGTCGGTCAAGCCGCTCGTCGATCTCTACAAGGACGAGATCGGGCGGGCCGAGCCGGTCGGCGACTTCGTGAACGACAACATCATGGTCACCACGCAGTTGCTCTGTCTGGAGGACGGCCAGCGCGCGCGCGAGCTGGGCGCCGATCTCGGCATGGGTTACCACCGCAGTCTCTTGTTGCGGTATCTCGACACCTTTCCGCGACCGGCCGGCATACCGGAGTGGCCGGCACTCCTGCCCGACCCCACTCCCCAACAGATCGACGCTTCGATCGCGGCCGGTGACACGGCGTACGGCACGCCGGACGAGGTCGAGGTCGCGATTCGCAAGTACGTCGACGCGGGGGTCGACCAGGTCGTGTTCGGCCTGCTCTCGTCGACGATGGAACGCGACCTCGCGTTCGAGACGATCGAGACGTTCGGCAAGCACGTCCTGCCCACGTTCGACACCGACCGCGTGCACCGCACGACGCGCCAGCGCGAGGCGGCCGCGGCGGCGTCCGCCGGTTGACCGCTCGGCCGGCTCGGTCCGCGCCCCGCCCTACCCGCCTGACCACCTGACAGGGCGCGGGCGGCTGGGCCATGCTGACCACATGCAGACCCGCTCCATCGGTGCTCTCGACGCGTCGGTCGTCGGCCTCGGCTGTAACAACTTCGGGGGCCGGATCGACGAGGCCGCGACCGAGGGGGTCGTCGACGCGGCGCTCGACGCCGGCATCACCCTGTTCGACACCGCCGATATCTACGGGGAGACGCGCAGCGAGGAGTTCCTCGGGCGGGCGTTGGCCGGTCGCCGCGACCGGGCGCTGATCGCCACCAAGTTCGGCGGTCGGATCGACGACGAGCGCAAGGGTGGCGGCGGCGCGGCGTACGTCGCGCGCGCGTGTGACGACTCGCTCCGCCGGCTCGGGACCGACCGCATCGATCTCTACCAGCTGCATTTTCCCGACCGGGCCACGCCGATCGAGGAGACCCTCGGTGCGCTCGACGAGCTCGTGCGCGCGGGCAAGGTCCGGGAGATCGGCTGCAGCAACTTCTCTGCGGAGATGATCGAGGAGTCGGCGGGCATCAGCGCCGAGCACGGGTGGGCCGGGTTCGTCAGCGTGCAGAACGAGTACAGCCTCCTGCGGCGGGGCCCCGAGAAGCAGGGAGTGCTCGACGCGTGCACGAAGTACGACCTCGCGTTCATTCCTTACTTCCCGCTGGCGAGCGGCGTCCTGTCGGGCAAGTACACGCGGGACGCTGCCCCTCCCGCCGGCACCCGGCTGGCCGCGCTGCCCGCGGATCGTCAGGAGCAGGCGCTCTCCGACGCGGTCATGAACCGCGTCGAGGCGCTCGACGCGTGGGCCCGGGAACGCGGGCACACGCTGCTGGAGCTCGCGTTTGCCTGGCTGCTCGCGCGCCCGGTCGTCGCCGGCGTGATCGCCGGGGCGACGAAGCCCGACCAGGTGGCCGCGAACGCGGCGGCGGCCGAATGGCGCCTGAGTGGTGCAGACCTCAGCGACATCGACGCGGTGATTGCCGCATCGAAGGAGGTTTGAG
Organism: Acidimicrobiia bacterium; assembly: GCA_038213435.1. GTDB lineage: Bacteria > Actinomycetota > Acidimicrobiia > IMCC26256 > PALSA-610 > PALSA-610. The sequence goes on along the minus strand of JBBQTI010000001.1, from coordinate 146,681 downwards.
CGATGGAGCTCGACACGTTGTCGCGCTCGCAGCTCGCGGTGCTCGGTCGCGAATGGCTGCTGCACGGCCACCTCCAGGATCGCGTCGGTATGCCCCTCGTCCACACGGGCCGAACGCGCGAGGAGATGCAGCAGATCGCGATCGAGGAGTGGATGGCCGCGAGCCCGGTCTATTCCCGGCGCACGCAGCGCGCGCTTCGTTTCGGCGATGGTGACGTACCGACGATCCTCAAGAACATTCAGCTCGATATCGGTGCGCCGCACCACTTCATGGACTTTCGATTTCGCGTGGAAGACGGCGACCACGGAGAGTTCTGGCTCGCGCACTGCGGCGCGCTGCTCGACGTCGAACCCTTGGGTGACGACTACGTGCACGGGATGTGCCACGCGATCGAGGACCCCACATTCGATGCCACTGCGGTCGCGACGAACCCGCGCGCGCAGGTCCGGCCGGTGCACCGGCCGCCGCGCGTCCCGGCGGGCCGGGAACCGCACTGCCGCTGGACGATCACGATCGACCCCTCATTCGAGCCGGTAGAGGCGCATCCGTATCTCGCGATCGTCGAGCAAGCGAAGATTGCCGATGTGCCGATCGACGAACCGCCGATCGCCCTACCCGGGACGGCGGCGGAGCCCGGTGGTTGGGACGACTACTCGGGCGACTTCGATCCCGACTTCGAGCTCGAAGATCTCTCGCACCGTGCGCTCGTGATCGCGTTGCAGGAGATCGCGGTCCAGAGTCATCTGCTGCTGCGCGCCTTCGCAGTCTCGGTGTCGAAGCGTTACGGCGAGGAAACGGCGCTCGCGTTGCTGCCCCAGATCTTCACCGGGCTCGCGGGGATGACCGCGCAGCGCTTGGTGCCGGTCCTCGAGATCGAGACCCGTGACGGAGCCGCCATGGCGCGGCTGCTGCGGCTGCACCCGATGTTCTGGCCGCGCACGTACGTGGATCTTCGCGTGGATGTGGTCGACGACTCGACCGTTCGATTCGCGCTCGGGCCGTGTCCGGTGCTCGAAGAGGCCGATGGCTTCACCTGGTTCTCGCAGCTGGGCGGTGCCGGCGATCGAGCCCTCGACGCGCTCGTGCAGGCAGTCGATCCACGAGCCACATGTCATGCCGTCGCGTTACGCGGCGACGAGCGGTTTGCCTACGAAGCGGTGATCGATCCTTCCGCCACTCCGGCCAAGGAAGCGCCGGAAATCGCGCTGGCGAAGATCAGCGGCGGCGCGACCTTCGTCTTCACCCCTCGTCGTCCGGTGCGCGTGGATTGACCGACGGACTTGCCCCGACGCGGACCGCGCCGACGCAGGCGACCACGAGTGACAGCGCCGCCGCGCCCATGACCGCCGCGGCCTGGCCCGGTCGGAGCGCGCCGGTCGCGAGTCCGAGAGAGGTGACGGCCGACGGTACGCCCATCGCGGCCGCGGCCAGCAAGCCGCTCGACAGGGGCAGCCGCATGATCGCGGCGACCGTTACGGGGACGAGTGTGGTTCCGATCGCAAGCAGCGCGAACAACAACAGGTCATCTCGTGATTGCACCAGCGCGCGCAAGTCGAGACGTGCGCCGAGTACGACGAAGAACAGGGGAACGAAGAATCCTTCGCCCAGCCCGATGAGCTGATCGGCGACGCGTCTCGGCTCGCCGAGCAGCGACACCATCACGCCGGCGGCGAAACCGGCGAGGAGTGCGCTGGTGTCGAAGCGCTCGGCGATCCACGCGAGGGTGAAGAGCACGAGGAGGGAGAACCGGAGGTCGAGGGCCCAGTCCAGGCGATGCGACGCATGGCGCAGAGCCTCGACCGGTTGGAGCGCGATGAGACGCCCGATCACGAGGCCCATCGCGGCCGCGCCGGCGAGCACCAGCGCCGCCCCCGAGAGCGTACGGCCGAAGCCTCCGGTCGAGAGGACGAACGGGACGGCCAACACAGTCACGATGTCGGCGAACGACACCCACGCGATCGTCACCAGCAGCGCGTCGTCGTCCGGACGGGTTCCGATGATCGGCAGCACGATCGCGGCCGAGCTCGATGCCATGAGCACCGCAAGGATCCCCGGTCGGTGCAGCTCGGTGACGGAGGCAACCGCGTACGCCAGCCCGATCGCGAGCCCGAGGGTGACCGCAGTCGCCCACACGCCGCGACGGACGGCGCCCCTGAGTCGCGCGTCGCGCAGCGGCAGGCTCAGCGCCACGATGAACATCAGCAACGCGAAACCGATGTCGGCGAGGAACGCGAGCGTCGGTTGCGTCGCGACGATCGTGCGTGTGCCGGTCCGTCCGAGGATCACGCCCGCGACGATCTCGCCGATGACGACAGGTGGAGCAACTCGGGTCGGTAACCGCGCGACCAGGGGACCGAGCAGACCGACCGCGACGACGAGCGCGAGCGTTCCGTAACTCATCGCCGGCTCATCGCGGTCAGAACACTCCGGCTTCGAGGCCGGCCGCGAACGTGATACCGAGCTCGTGGCATTGTTCGAGTGCCGCGTCGTCGAGCTCGCCGACCACGAGCACCGGTGCCAGCACTCCCTTCCAGGCGAGGCCCGTCACGATCCGTTCGACGCTACGGACGGCGCCCTCGCCGTCATGGCCACCCTTCACGAAGAGCGCGTAAGGAAGTCCGCGTGTCTCGTCGAGGAGCGTGTAGTAGATGCGCTCGAAGAAGTCCTTCAATGCGCCGCTCATGTAGCCGAAGTTCTCCGGCGTGCCGAGCACGATGCCGTTGCACCACCGCACGTCGTCGATCGTCGCATCGAAGGCCGGCCGCACGCGCACCTCGACCCCGTCGATCTCGTCGCTCGTGGCGCCGGCGATCGCGGCGTCGGCCAGAGCCTGGGTGCCGCCCGAACGCGAGTGGTAGACGAAGAGCAGATGACGGGCGGCGGCCGCGCACACCGCGCGGACACTACTGCCGGTGCTGTTCCCGGAACGCGGCAAGATCGAACGCGAGGTGCTCCCGGACGTCGCCGACGTGATCGACCACGATGTGCCGTTGCGCGAAGCGCCAGCCCCGGTTGGCGCGCGCGAACCGGTCGCGGTAGCGGCCGGTCACGATCGGCTGCAGCGGCAGCGCCGAAGTCTGCTGGAACACCACGAATGCGGAGCGGGCGGTCGCGGTACCGGCCACCTCCTCGATGTCGACGATGACGTTCGACGTGAGGTGACGGGTGCGCAGCGTTCCGTCATCGTGCACCCGGTTGGTGCGCAGGTAGAGCTGCTTGACCGCCTCGCCGCCGACGATCTCGGTGTCGACGCCCTCGTTGCTGATGATCGCGTCGGCGAACAGCGATGCGATCCCATCGAAGTCGGCCGCGTCGACATATTCCGCGTATCGGAACATCAATGAGGTGATCGCGTGGTGGCTCTCCCACGTGCCCGCGCCCATCGCCTCACACTAGCTTCGGCCCTCATGACCGACGCCGCACCGTATGAGCTCCGCGTACCTGTAGAGAACGCGTTCGACGCGACCATCGGCTTCGTCGTCGACGAGTCCGACGAGATCGGCCGGTGCACCGGCCACCTGCCCGTTCGTCCGGAGGTATGTCAACCGATGGGCATCCTTCACGGCGGTGTCTACGCCGCGATCGCGGAGACCCTTGCGTCGATGGGTACCGCGCTCGCAGTTCGCCCGGAAGGTCGGGTCCCCCTCGGGATGTCGAACAACACGAGCTTTCTGCGACCGGTCAGCGAAGGCACCGTGCACGGCGTCGGTGTCGCGATCCATCGCGGCCGCATGAGTTGGGTGTGGGACGTCGACATGCGCGACGACCAGGATCGTCTCTGCGCGACGTCTCGCGTGACGATCGCGGTGCGCGACTACGGACCGAGATGAACAAGGTCCGGCTCGGTTTCTTCTCGTTCACCGAGATCACCGATCCCGGCGAGCACCACGCGTACAACGAGTGGCATCAGCTCGATCACATGCCCGAGCAGTTCCCGCTCGACGGGATCGCGTACGGGCAGCGTTGGGTGTCGACGCCTGCGTGTCGCGCGGCGCGTGTCGTGAGCGAGCCGCCGCTCGACTCGATCCACTACATGACGCTGTACCTCATGACCGAACCGGTCGAGCGCACACTCGGCGAGTTCAGACAGCTCGGGCGCGATCTGCGCGCGGTCGGACGGTTCCATCTGCACCGGCGCGCCCGGCTCTCGGGTCCGTTCGCGTTGCGCGGTGCGGCGGTCGCGTCGAGAGTGCTGATCTCCGCCGAGTCCGTTCCGTACCGCCCGAACCTCGGCGTATACGTCGAGGTCGAGGAGCTGCCCGACGGCGACGATGCGGCCGGCGAGGAGCAGATCCGCGGCGTCCACCTGCCGGCGCTCTGCGCGCAACCAGGCGTCGCGGGCGCGTGGTCGTTCGCCGACGAACAGCGGCGAGTGACGGTGACCTGGCTCGATGCGCGGCCGCTCGACATGAACGACCGGCTCGCACCCATCGTGGGCCGCCGGCGAGAGAGCTCGACCGGTCGTACGGTCTTCGCCGGATCGCTGGAGACGATCACGCCCTGGCAGTGGACGTGGTTCGACACCGGCGACACGAAATGAACCTCCGGTCCGGCCGCTCCGTATCGTCGGACACTGCCGGTCGGCGTCGATGTCATCCCCGTTCTGCAGAAGCGCGATCCCCGTCCGCGCGACTGACTCCCGTAACCGACGAGGGTGACGATCAATCGCTCGCTTGCCAGCGGGGCGGGTCGGAACCGGGGACGACCGGTCCGTGCGCGAAACGAGCCGGAGTTTGCGAGAGGTCGCCCGCGGGCGACGCGTAAGTGATCCTGCCCAACGGGCTGGAGACGGTAGGCAGTGCTCTCACGATGGCGTCGTCGTCGGGGGGCGTGACGGCCGTGCCGGCGTCACCGGTGCGCCCGAGCGACTCGAGCCACTCTCGCGTCTGCGCGAGCGAGCAGCGCACGTGCCGCGCCCGTCCGTCGTCGCAACGGTCGGCGAGTGCGAGCATCGCCGCGCCCGCGGCGAGATACCCGGTGGCGTAGTCGAGCACCGAGGCCGGGAGGTGGCGCGGGACCTCGGACCCGAGCGCCTCGGCCTCCGCGAGCGCGATCCCCGATGCCGTCTGCACGAGGGTGTCGTAGCCACGGCGGCCGCGCCACGGTCCGACGTGCGAGTACGCCGCCAGCGAGACGTACACGATTCCGGGCGAGATCGTCGCCGCCGCAACGGCTCCGAACCCCAGCGCGTCGAGCGAGCCTGGACGGTAGGACTGCACCAACACGTCGGCCTCGCGGACCAAGTCGCGAAACGTCTCTGCCGCGGCCGGGTCGCGCAGGTCGAGGAAGGTAGAGCGCTTCCCGATCGAGGTGTCCGGTAACAGGGCTTCGATCTCGGGGAGGTGCGGCGCGGAGACGCGGAGCACGTCGGCGCCGTGCGCGGCGAGGGTGCGGGTGGCCGTGGGTCCCGCGATCACGCGCGTCAGATCGAGCACGCGCACGCCGGAGAGTGGACGGTCGCCGGCGGGAAGGTTGTGCGAGCTGCGCGCCGGCGGGCCGAGCACCGTGATGTCGAGCAGCGGTTGGGCGCGCACCGCCGACCCTTGCTCGTGCCGGAGCCATTCGTCCCGGGTGCGGGCAACGGTCGCGCACGCGCCGGCGGCCGCGAGTGCATCCTCGAGGTCGAACGCGCTCCGGCTGCGGATCGCACGCTTGACGTCGTCGCGTGCCCCGGGTGAGCTGAGCACGCCGAGGGTTCGTTCGAGGTGGTGCGGGAAGTTCGTATGGAGCTGTATCCATCGTTCGTCGCCGGTGCGATAGAAGCCGCTGGTCGGGCTCCACGCGTCGCCGGGCGCGCGGCCGTCGACCCGGAGAAGCAGGTTGGCGCGGAACGAGTCGATCGCGCGGTCAACCGAGAGCCGGATGCGCTGGGTTCCACCGCCGCGCCGCTCGTGGACGAGCGCGGCCGCTCGGGCCGCCGCGCCCGTTGCTGCAGTCGCGGCCGCGCCGATCGCGAAGCTCGACGGCAGGACCGGGTCGATGCTCTTCCCGACCTCGTCGAGATCCACATCGTCGAGCGCACCGGGCGGCCCGCCGAGCGCCGACCACGTCTGCGCGACCGCGCTCCGAGGATGCACCGACATGTTCATGCCGTCGCGATGGCGAGCGCCCACGCGTAGTCCGCCTTCCCGGCCGCAGTCCGCACGACGACGTCGACGACGTGTGCCGCGCGCGGCACCTTGTAGCCGGCGAGGTGCGCGCGGCAGTGCTGCTGGAGCGCGGCGAGATCCGGTGCCTCCGTACCCGGTACGGGCGCGACGATCGCGACCACCCGTTGACCGAACTGCGGGTCGGGCGCGCCGACGACGACTGCGTCGGCGACATCCGGACAACTCTTCAACACCGCTTCGACCTCCTCGGGATACACCTTCTCGCCGCCGGTGTTGATACACAACGAACCGCGTCCGAGGAGGTGCACGGTCCCGTCGGCGTCGATGGTCGCCATGTCGCCGGGCAGCGACCAACGAAACCCGTCGATCTCGACGAACGTGCGGGCGCTGCGGTCGGGGTCGTTGTAGTAACCGAGGGGCACGCGGCCGCGCGTCGCGAGCCGCCCGACGACCGCTGACCCCCGAGGCAGTGGCAGGAGGTCGTCGTCGACCACGATGGTCTCGGCTTTCGCCGTGAAGGTGAGCGAACGGCTCGGCGCGACGCCGCCCGCGCGCGTCGTGACGGCCACGGCCTGCGCGGGCGACTCGGACGAACCGATGCCTTCGACGATCGCCAGCACTGACGGGAGCGCGGCCATCAGCGCTTCTTTGATGTCACCGGAGAGGATGCTCCCGCCCGAACCGACCAGGCGCAGCGACGACGTGTCCCAGCGGTCTCGATGCCCGGCGAGCGACGCGAGCAGCGGGCGCGCACTCGCGTCTCCCACGAGGTTCATCGCGTTCACGTGCTCGCGTTCGACCAGATCGAGCACGTGTTCCATGTCGACGTGGACGCGGTCGTACAGCACGACCTTGCCGCCGCCGAGCAACGTTCCGATCGCCGACCACTGGCCGCTCGCGTGCATGAGCGGGCCGAGCGCGAGCGAGACGAATTCTGGCGGCCCGGGGTCGCCCTCGGACAGGAACGGCCGCAGGCGCTGCGCAGGATTGTCGATCACGGACGCCGTGATCTCGTCGGGCCGTCGGATCGGCAGACCGCCGGGGTTCCCGCCTCCCAACGCGCCGAAGAAGATGTCCTCGTGCCGCCAGAGGACGCCCTTGGGCATGCCGGTCGTGCCGCCGGTGTAGAGCACGTAATGGTCGTCCGAGGAGCGGGGACCGAGATCGCGCGCCGCCGACGCAGCTTCGAGCGCCGCGGCAAACGAAGCAGACTCGACGTCGAGCACGAAGCGGACGCCGGGGCAACGCGGGGCGACACGCGCGGCACGCTCGCGCACGCCGGCATCGTGCACGATCCCGACCGCGTCGGCGTCGGCGAGCAGGTACTCGAGCTCGGCGTCGACGTAGCGGTAGTTCACGTTGATCGGAACCGCCCGCAACTTGTAGCAGGCGAACATGGCCTCGAGATGCTCGATCGAGTTGTACATGTAGAGCGCGACGTGCATGTCGTGCCCCACGCCCCGGCCGGCAAGCAGGTGCGCGAGCCGGGTCGATCGTTCGTCGAGCTGCGCATAGGTGCGCCGCTCATTGCCGCAGACCGCGGCGTCGCACTCGGCGACGGCGTCGGCCACCCGCTCGAACAGATCCGCGAGATTGAACTGCAACGCTGCCCCTCGACTCGCCGCTACAGTCCGATTCTGACATGGCCGACCTCCAATCCTTGCTCGTCCGGCCGGACGGCTTCGTGCCCAAGGAGCGGTACACCACTCGCGACTTTTCCGATCTCGAGCAGGCGCGGCTGTGGCCGCGGGTGTGGCAGATCGCGTGCCGTGAGGAGCAGGTCGCCGGAACCGGCGACTTCGTCGAGTACGCGATCGGCGACGAGGGCGTCGCGATCGTGCGGGCCGAGACGGGTGCGCTGCACGCGTTCTACAACACGTGCTTGCATCGAGGTCGTCGACTCGCCAACGGCTGCGGCTCGTTCGCCGACGCTGCGATCAGGTGCCCCTATCACGGTTGGTGCTATGCGCTCGACGGTCGTCTCGTGGAGGTTCCCGATCGCGAGGACTTCGTCGGCTTGCCCGACGACCTCGCGCTCGTACCGGTGCGGGTCGAGACGTGGGGCGGCTTCGTGTTCGTCAATCTCGACGCGGACGCGGAACCGCTGCTCGACTATCTCGATCCTCTGCCGACGCTGCTCGGTCCGTATCACCTCGAGCAGATGCGTCTGCGCGCGTCGTTGAGCACGATCATCGACGCGAACTGGAAGGCCGTCGTCGACGCATTCAACGAGGGCTATCACGTGCAAGGACTGCACCGGCAGATCCTGCCGTGGACCGACGACGTCAGTATCGAGTACGAGCAGCTCGGGCGGCACGCCCACTACGGGCGTCTTCCCGGCGCGCGCCGGCAGCTCCGGCCCAGTCCACGACTGCACCTCGGTCCCGGCGAGTACGACGAGGGCGAGATCCTCGCGAACCTCGTCTCCGGCCTCGGCGGAGCGTTCCTGGGCGAGGAGAGCGCCGCGATCGAAGCACTGCGCGCGGTCGGACCGCCCCCGGGCTCGACATTGCTCGAGGCGTACCAGGCGCGCCGCATGGAGCTACTCGAAGCGCGCGGCTTCGACGTCTCGGGCCTGTCACCCGACCTCGTGACGAGCGCTGACGACGTGTTCTGGTTCCCGAACGTCGTCGGGCCGATCTATCCGGGCAGCGCGATCATGTTTCGGGTGCGGCCGCTCGGTCGCGATCCCAATCGTTCGATCAAGGACACCTGGGTGCTCGAGTGGCGCGCACCGGACACGGTCGACGAGCGCCGCGTGCAGACGAAGTTCTTCGAGAACTGGCGCGAGCGGAGCTGGGGCGAGATCACCGAACAGGACTACGAGAATCTCGGGAACGTGCAGCAGGGCATGCGCTCGGCGGGATGGACCGGCCCCCGCCTGAACCCTCGCCAGGAGGGCAACATCTTGCACATGCACCGTGTGATCGACACGTACCTCGGCGACAAGGATTGGAACGATGAGTGACCAGAACGCGAAGCTCGACGGGCGCGATCCGCGCGAGGTCAGGCGGATGGTCGGCGCGTTGGTCCTTCTCGGTCTGTTGATCGCGTTCGTGGTCAACAACACGCGCGACGTCAAGGTCGGGTGCGTGTTCTTCGACCACAACACCCGCATGATCTACGTGCTCATCGTCACCGCAATCGTCGGCGTGATGCTCGATCGACTCTGGCAGCGCCGCCGTCGTCATTGACGACGCATCACCAGCTGCCGCCTCCACCGCCGCCTCCACCGCCGCCCGAGAACCCGCCGCCGAAGCCACTTGCACTCGACGACGACGGCTGGCTCGCGTAGAGCGTGCCCGTGGCGACCGTGCCGAAGTGGTTGATCGAGCTCGCGAGCACGATCGCGTTGAACGGCGCGTTGCCGCGGTACCAGCCGGCCTCGAGTTGCTGCGCGTCGAGCTGGGCGAACACGCGCGCCCATTTGTCGGTGCAGCCGAACACGATCGCGTACGGCAGGTACTGCGAGAAGATCTCGTGTTGTTCGGCGAACTTCTCGCGCAAGCCCTGATCTCCTTCGTCGAACAGACGCCGGAAGCCGCGCACGCGTGAGAACATCGCGCTGCCCTTACCCGTGCGCGACGGCATGTGACTCGCGACCGCGAGCAGCGTGATCGCTCCCAGCACGAAACCCACGGGAACAAGTCCGAACGACGATCGGAGCGCGACGAGAACGGTCGCCGCGACCGCGACGACGAGGAACCCGAGGGCAATGAGGACCCAGCGCTGGCGGGTGCGGTCCGGACGAATGCGATACCAACCCTGCGCGACGACGTCGTCGTACATCGCGTCTTGAATCTGCGCGAGCTCGGCGCGGAACTTGTACTTGAGATCGGAGAGCCGGACCTCCGGACCCGCGCCGAAGAGCGCGTTCATCAGGGCAGTCTCGTACGGAAGCAGCGTGCCCTTGCCGGCGACCTGCGTGGCGGTGAGCTGGTAGTCGCCGCCGAGGTCGGTGATCGTGAGCCAACCGCGCACGGCGAGGTCGACGATCGTGGCGGTGACGTCGACGAGGTTCGCGTGCTCGTCGACGAGCGTGCCGACTTGGCCGGGCAACACGCCGTCCGGGGGTACGAACTCGACCGGCCCCGCGTCTTCACGCCCGATGCCGACCGGTTCCTCGGCCCCGGTCGCGTTGCCGAACGCGGCGTCGACCGCCGAACCCGCGTAGCGGCGGTCGCGGCCGCGCCGCCACGCGAGCCGCAGCACGTAGCCCATCGTCAGCAACGCGATCAGGATCGCGGGAATGGCGGTGTTCGCGCGTACGGCGAACGCGTCGGCCGCCGTGCGCCGGCGTTGGAGAATCGGTTGCGGATTGGGAACGATCGATCCCGAAGGGAGTCCGACGACGATCGTGAGGCCGGCGCCGGGACGGAGGTCGGTTTGCGTGAACGTGGCCGAGCTGCCCTCCGCCACCGCGCCGGCGCACGCCAGCCGGCTGCCCTGCGCGCCCGCGTAACAGGTCGCGCGCGTGATCGGCTCCGGGCCGGTGACGGTCACGGTCGCGCGGTCGATCGGCACGGGCCACTGGTTGCCGATGGCGTCCCAGTAGAGCTCTTCGTGGTCGGCGAATGTGCGCGCGGCGCCTTCGACGAGGTATCCGATCCTGTAGCGGTGCACGCCGGTGACCGTGAGTTTCGGGTCGCCGATGCGAAGATGCAGATAGCGCCCGGTATGGCTCACTTGCAGCGGTGTTGGTCCGTTGTCAGCTTTCACGGTCACGCCGCTGATTCGGTAACGGCGGTCGTGGTGCGCGTCGTAGGTCTCGCTCTCGACGAGGTCGCGGAAGATCCCGTGATGCGACGCCGCGCCGAAGTCGTAGGTGATCTGCTCGTTCACCGCCAGACCTCCGTCGCCGCGCAGTTGCATCTCGACGGTGTAGCCGGCGATGTGCTCGGCGGCCGTCTGCGCGGGAGCATGCGACGCCGGCGCGACGATCAGCGCCGAGGCGGCAGCGAACGCCAGGCTGCCGGTCATAGCGACCCGGGGAAATCGCTTCATTGTTCCGACATGATCGCTTCGTACTCGGCGGCCGGATCGCGGTGCGGCGTTCCGGAGACGTCGACGACGACCCGGTCGAACTCGACGTTCGCGTGGAAGGGCGCCTCGTAGCCGTCGCCGATAGGCGGTCCGACCTCGTACCCGCACGTCAATCCGCCGCCGGTGTAGGAGAACGTCATCGGCGTGAAATGCGGGATGTCGCCCGCGCCGACGACGTGACCGTCGAGGAGCAACTCTCCTCGGCCGGTGAACTCGGCTGTCTTGGTGAAGACGAACGAGAGGCGGTGCGCGCCGGGCGCGACGATCGCCCTGCTCTCGACGACGTCGCGCCGGGCGCCGTAGAGGTTGTGCACGTAGCGGAGCCGGCCGTCGACCATCTGGAGCGTGAAGCCGCCGAGGACCGAGCCGAGCGCGAGCAGCGTCCCTTCGGGAACGACACCGGTTGGCACCGTGATCGTCGCGGTGATCGTGTGTGACCGATTACGCACGTTGACCGCGACGGACTCCGGCACGGGCGCGCCATTCGGGTAGTACACGTAGGTCGTGCGGGACTGCCGTGTCGTCGGCCGCGGGTTCATGATCGCGAACAGCGGACGGTTGTCGAGCGGGAGCACGTCGTTGCGCGCGGCTTCCTCCCACCACAAAGCGACCATGGCCGCGAGCCGTTCGGGCTCCGCCGAGGCGAAATCGTTCGTCTCCGACGGGTCGGCTACGACGTCGTAGAGCTCCCATACGTCGTCGTCGAAGGGAGCGTCGGGGTCGAGGCCGTCGTCGTACATCGCGCCGAGCGGGTGGAACGTGACCGCCTTCCAACCGCGGTGATAAATGCCGCGCGAACCGAGCATCTCGAAGTGCTGGGTCTCGTGCGTCTCCGGCGCATCCACGTTCCGGAGCACCGAGGCGAAGCTCGCCCCGTCGACGGGCGACTGCTCGCGGCCGTCGACCTCGGGCGGCGCCTCGATGCCGACGAGCTCGAGGATGGTGGGCAGGACGTCGATGGCGTGGGCGAACTGCCGTCGAGACCCGCCGCGACCGGTCATTCCCGGCGCCGAGACGATGCACGGATCGGCGACGCCGCCTTCGTGCACCTCGCGCTTCCATCGCTTGAACGGCGTGTTGCCCGCCATCGTCCAGCCCCACGGGTAGTTGTTGTGCGCGGTCGGGCCCCCGATCTCGTCGATCCGCGCCCGCAGCTCGCGCCGTCCCGCGGGCGCGCCGTTCATGAGGCGACCGTCGTTGATCGAACCCTTCGGACCGCCCTCGGCACTGGCGCCGTTGTCGGAGACGGCGACGATCACGGTGTTGTCGAGGTCTTCCGTCTGCGCGAGGAATGCCAGCAGCCGGGCGATCTGCGCGTCGGTGTACGACAGATACGCGGCGAAGCACTCCATGAAGCGGGCGGCGACGGCGCGGTCCTCCGCCTTCAGCGAGTCCCACGCCGGTACCCAATGCGGCCGGGGCGAAAGCCGCGTGTGGGAGGGGAGCACGCCCTCGTTGATCTGGCGGGCGAACGTGGCCTCGCGCCAAACATCCCAACCGTCGTCGAACTGTCCGGTGTAGCGCTCGATCCAATCGCGGGGCGCGTGATGGGGCGAGTGACACGCGCCCGTCGCGAAGTAACAGAAGAACGGCCGATCCGCGTCGACCGCGCGCAAGTCGGCGAGGAACTCGATGGCGCGATCCGCGAGATCCGCGCTCAGGTGATAGCCGTCCTCGGGCCGCGCGGGCGGGAACACCGAGTGGTTGTCGCAGTAGAGCGACGGCACGAACTGATGCGTCTCGCCCCCGTGAAACCCGTACCAACGATCGAAGCCGCGCGCGAGAGGCCAGGACGTCCGGGACGCGGCCATGTGCGTCTCGTCCTCCGGCGTGAGATGCCACTTGCCGACCGCGTACGTCGCGTACCCGTGCGCGCGCAGGATCTCCGAGAGAAAGCCGTTGTCGCGCGGGATCCGCCCCCAGTAGCCCGGGTAGCCGACTGCGAGGTCGGCGACGCGGCCCATGCCGTTGCGGTGATGGTTGCGTCCGGTGAGCAGGCACGCGCGTGTCGGCGAGCAGAGCGCGGTTGTGTGGAAGTTGGTGAGCCGGATTCCGTTGCGGGCGAGACCGTCGAACGTCGGCGTCGAGATGTCGGAGCCATAGCAGCCGAGCTGGGCGAATCCGACGTCGTCGAGGACGACCAGGAGCACGTTCGGCGCGCCGGCCGGCGGCTCGGGATCCGGCGGCCACCATGGTGTCGATGTTCGCCAGTCCCGTCCGATCACACCTTGGAAATCGCCGTTCATGCCATGAGTCTGCCAAGCACCCGGTGCGGCCGGCGCGATAGACCCTCCGCATGAAGCTCGGACTACAGCTCGGGTACTGGGGCGCGCAACCGAATCCCTTCGCGATCGCGCTGGCGCAGGAAGCGGAGCGCCTCGAATACGACTCGGTGTGGACCGCGGAGGCGTGGGGCTCCGACGCGTTCACCCCGGCGGCCTGGATCGGCGCGCACACCTCGCGGATCCGCCTGTGCACGGGCATCGTCCAGATCTCGGCGCGCACGCCGGCATCGTGCGCAATGCACGCGCTGACGCTCGACCACCTGTCGAACGGTCGCTTCACGCTCGGTCTCGGTGTCTCGGGACCGCAGGTGGTCGAGGGCTGGTACGGCCAGCCGTTCGGGAAGCCGCTGGCCCGCACGCGCGAGTACGTGGAGATCGTCCGGCGCATCCTGCGACGCGACGAGCCGGTCGAGTTCCTCGGCGAGCACTACCGCCTTCCCTACGACGGACCGAATACCTGGGGTCTCGGGAAACCGTTGCGTTCGATCACACATCCGCTGCGCTCCGACCTCCCGATCCTGCTCGGCGCGGAAGGGCCGAAGAACATCGAGCTCGCGGCCGAGATCGCCGACGGCTGGATGCCGCTCTACTACTCGCCGTTTCGCCAGGACGTCTACGCGCAGTCAATGAGCGGTGCGGCAGGCAAGCCGGAGTTCGAGGTGTGCGTCAACGTCATGGGCTGTCGAATCGTCGACGACATCGAAGAGGCGCTCATGCCGACCAAAGCCGCGCTCGCCTTCTATATCGGTGGGATGGGCGCCCGGAGCCGCAACTTCCACATGGAGCTGATGAGTCGAATGGGGTTCGAAGCAGAGGCGCACGAGATCCAGGATCTGTTCTTCGAAGGCCGCCGCGACGAGGCCATTCCGCTCGTGCCGACACAATTTGCGGACGAGATCTCGCTCGTCGGCTCGAAGGCGCGCATCCGGGAGCGGCTCGAGGCATGGAACGACAGCCCCGTCACGACCATCATCATCAACGGCGACATCGAGACCCTGCGGACGATGGCTGAGCTCGCGGGTTGATCGGTCTGCAGGATTAGACGGGTTCGAGGCGCCCGGCGCGCTCGAACCGGCGCGCGACGTCGCTCCAGTCGAGCACGTTCCAGATTGCCTTCACGTAGTCGGGACGACGGTTTTCGTACTGCAGGTAGTACGCGTGCTCCCAGGCGTCGATGACGAGGAGCGGGACTCCACCCTGACCGACGTTGCCCTGGTGGTCGTAGATCTGCTCGATGAAGAGGCGTTCGCCGAGCGGATCCCACGACAGCGCGCCCCAACCCGAGCCCTGCACCGTGGCCGCCGACTGCGTGAGCTGGTTCTTGAACGCGTCGAACGAGCCGAAGTGCTCGTCGATCGCGGCCGCGAGCTCGCCGTCGGGACGTGCGCCGCCGTGCGGTGAGAGGTTCTTCCAGAAAAGCGTGTGCAACACGTGTCCGGAGAGGTTGAACGCGAGGGTCTTCTCGAGCCCGACGATCGCGCTGAGGTCGTCGGATTCCCGTGCGGCCGCGAGCTTCTCGAGCGTGCCGTTCACGCCGTCGACGTAGGCCTTGTGATGCTTGTCGTGGTGGAGCTCGAGCATGCGAGCCGAGTAGTGCGGCTCGAGTGCCGCGTAGTCGTAATCGAGCGGGGGGAGCTCGTAGGGCTTCATGATTCCTCCAAGAGTTGTCTCGCGGCCCAAGCCGCCGAAGCCCAAGCCACCGAAGGTTGTGTATCGGACGGGTTGTTCGGTGCAACGCCTGCGGCCTGTGCGAACTTGTCGAGCGCGATGACGACGGCAATTCGGTCGTCCTCGCCCATCCGCCGCATGACCTCGTCGAGCTCCTTCCGCCGCGCGGCCATCACGTTTCCGACGACTGATGTCCCCATCGACGTCAACGCGATCACCACCTCGCGGCGGTCGCCGGCGGACGGTGCTCGCACGACCAGGCCGCGCGCGACCAGCCGGTTGCACATCCGGGTCATCGTCGACGCATGCACCGCCAGCCGGTCGGCCAGCGCGCTCACAGTCTGCGGGCCTGCCGACGCGAGCACCACGAGCGACCGGAACTGCGGCAGCGTGACGTCGGCGTTGACGGCCGAAAGTGATCGTGAGGTGATCGCAACGAGTGCCCGGCTCGCTCGGAGGAGCGCGTCGACCACCGGATCGGCCGTGGGATCGGGCATGTCGGGGGCGTCGCCGCTCATCGACTCGGCCAAGCCGTGTAGGGGTGCATGGGGCCTGCGCCGTCCTCTCTCGTCGGGTAATCAGCAACCGATCCTACGGTGACCGCGCGCGCCGGCACGATCGGGCTTGACCGAGGCGGGCGAGCCGCCTACACAAGCCGGATGGCGGATCTCGAAGCGCGGCTGTTGGAGGTGTTGGCTCCACAACACGTCCTGCTCGGCGACGCGATCGGCGAGGATTACACGCACGACGAGGCCTTGACGGCCACTCCGACGCGACCTCTCGCCGTCGTGCGGCCCGGTTCGACCGGTGAGGTCGCCGCGATCGTGCGCGTCTGCGACGAACTGCACGTGCCGGTGACGGCTCGCGGCTCGGGCACCGGATTGTCCGGAGCGTGCATACCGAGCGCCGACGGCATCGTGATCGCGCTGGAGCGTATGAACGAGATCGTCGAGATCGACACCGACAACCATGTCGCGGTCGTCCAGCCCGGCGTCAGCCTCGATCAGCTCGACGCCGCGCTTGCGCCGGTCGGTCTCGTGTACCCGGTGTGCCCGGGCGAGAACAGTGCGTCGCTGGGCGGCAACGTCGCGACGAACGCGGGCGGGATGCGCGCGGTGAAATACGGCGTCACGCGCCACCAGGTGCTCGGCCTGGAAGCGGTGCTCGCGAACGGCGACGTGATCCGTACCGGCGGGAAGTTCGTGAAGGCGACGACCGGATACGACCTGACCCAGCTCATCATCGGCTCCGAGGGAACGCTCGCGATCGTGACCGAGGCCGTTCTCAAGATCTATCCGCGACCTCAGCACAGCGCGACGATCCTCGTACCCTTCGCGTCGGTCGACGAGATCGCTTCGGCCGTGCCGCACATCGTGCGCAGCGGCGTGAACCCCGTCGTGCTCGAGTACGTCGACGGTGGCGGGCTCGCGACGCTCGCAGAGAACGTCGGGCTTGATCTCGGCATCGGTGCCGAAGTCCGAGCCGCGGCGCGCGCGTATCTCATCGTCGTGATCGAGCAACATGTGGAGCAACGATTGGAAGAGGATGTCGCGACGCTCGCGGAACAGGTCGGCGACCTGGGCGCGATCGACGTGTACGTCCTGCCGCCGCGTTCGGGCGCGCTGCTGCTCGAAGCCCGCGAGAAAGCGTTCTGGGTGGTGAAGGCGCTCGGTGCGAACGACATCATCGACGTCGTCGTTCCCCGTGCCTCCGTGCCGCAGTATCTGAGAGCGGTGGCGGCGATCGCCGCGGAGCACGCGTCGTTGGTCAGCGCGGCCGGACACGCAGGCGACGGCAACATCCATCTTTCGGTGTTCCAGCCCGACGACGAGGTGCGTCACCGCGTCATGCACGCAATCATCGCGGCCGGCGTCGAGATGGGCGGCGCGATCTCGGCCGAGCACGGCATCGGCAAGGAGAAGAAGCAGTACTTTCTCGAGTTCGAGGACCCGAACAAGATTGCATTGATGCGTCGAATCAAGGCCGCCTTCGATCCGAACGGCGTCCTCAACCCCGGAACGATGCTCGACTGAGCCGAGGAGACCGAACATGAACGGTGCGCACGCGCTGCTCCGGACGCTCGTCGCGAACGGCGTCGATACATGTTTCACGAACCCGGGGACGTCGGAGATGCACTTCGTCGCGGCCCTCGACGACGTGCCCGAGATGCGTCCCGTCCTCGCGTTGTTCGAGGGCGTCGCGACCGGCGCGGCCGACGGTTACGGTCGCATGACCGGTAAACCTGCAGCGACCCTGCTGCATCTCGGCCCGGGCCTCGGCAACGGGTTGGCCAATCTCCACAACGCGCGGCGCGCCCGCACGCCGATCGTGAACATCGTCGGCGATCACGCTACCTATCACCAGGTGTTCGACGCGCCGCTGGCGTCGGACATCGTCGGGGTGGCGCGCAACGTGTCGCGCTGGGTGCGGGAATCGGAGGGACCGGAGACGGTCGGCGCCGACGCGGTCGAAGCGGTCAACGAGGCGCGGCGCGGCGGTGTGGCGACGCTGATCCTGCCCGCCGACGCCTCGTGGTCGGAAGGCGCCGAGCCCGGTTCCGAGGCGATCGCCCACCTCGGCTTCCTCTCCTTCGACGACGAGGTCGAGCTCGCGGCGAAGGCGCTGCGCAGCGGTGAGCCGACGGCGTTGCTGCTCGGCGGAAAGGCGCTGCGAGGTCGCGGCCTGCTCGCGGCCTCGCGGATCGCGCAGGCGACCGGCGCCAAGCTCCTGTGCGAGACCTTCCCGGCACGGTTGGAGCGCGGCGCGGGCCTGCCCACGGTGGAGCGGCTCGGCTATCTCGCGGAGTTCGCAGTGGCGCAACTGCAGGGCCTCCGGCACGTGGTGCTCGTCGACGCCAAGGAGCCGGTGTCGTTCTTCGCGTATCCGAATCTGCCGAGCGAGCTCGCGCCCGACGGATGCGAGATCCGCGATCTCGTTGCCGACGGTGTGCTCGCGGAGGCCGCGCTCGAAGCGCTCGCCGACGCGCTCGGCACACCCGCGGACGGCGCGCTGCCTGCGCCGGCGGCGAGGCCCGACCGGCCGAGCGGGCCGCTGAATCCGGAGACGATCGCGCAGGCGATCGGCGCGCTGCTGCCGGAAGGGGCGATCGTCAGCGACGAGGCGAACACCGCCGGTTTGTTCCTCTCCGGTGCGACCGCAGGCGCGCCGCGTCACGATTGGTTGACGCTGACGGGCGGCGCGATCGGCCAAGGCATGCCGGTCGCCACCGGTGCGGCAGTGGCCTGCCCAGACCGCAAGGTGCTGAGCCTGGAGGCCGACGGCAGCGCGATGTACACGCTCCAGTCGCTGTGGACCCAAGCGCGTGAGAGCCTCGACGTGACCACGGTCATCTTCGACAACCGGTCGTACGCGATCTTGAGCCTGGAGCTGTCGCGGGTGGGCGCCCGCACCGACGGGAACGCAGCCGATCTGTTCGATCTCTCGCATCCGCCGCTCGACTTCGTCGCGCTCGCGCGTGGCATGGGGGTCGACGGCACGCGCGTCGAGACCGCCGATGAGCTGGTGCGCGCGCTGGAGCACGCGCTGAGCGAGCCCGGTCCTCACCTCATCGATGCAATCCTCCCCGCTCGACTCTGATCTCGAGATCACGTGGCCTCTCCCAAGGAGCGTTGCAATGCCGTACCGGTTCAACCACATGGAGCTGACGTTCCCGCGCGGCGGGCTCGACGAGGCGACGCGTCGAGACATCGCCGCGTTCTACGGCGAGATGTTCGGCTGGTCGGGCATCGACGTCGTGCTGTTCGAGCGGCGCAACTTCCTGCTCACCGGCGACGACGCTGCGCAGCATTTCATCCTGCTCGCGGAGGCCGACAAGTACATGCAGGCGCCCGGCTACGACCACCTCGGGGTGTTGTGCGACACGCGCGATGAAGTCGACGAGCTGCTCGAGCGTGCGAGGCGTTGGCGGGACAAGGACGATCGGGTGAAGATCACCGAGTTCGCCAAGGATCTCGTCCAGGGACCGGTCACGGTGCACGCGTTCTACGTTCGGTACCTGCTACCGATCCAGTTCGACGTGCAGTGCATCGAGCACGCTCCGGGAAATGAGCCGGAGAAGCGCTGGCAGTACGCCTGATTCGTCGCGACGCCGGCGAGGGGTCGCATCAACTCGACGTCACTCGAGGATGAGGTGGACGTCGCCGAACTCGTGCCAGAGGTAGCCCTCGGCCGAGGCGGCCGCGTACGACACGTCGAGCACGTCGCTCCCCCCGATCGCCTCGAGCATTTGTAGATGTGACGCCTCCGGCTCGTGCCAGCCGGTGAGCAACCCGTCGACCGCGTGCGCGCCACGTTCGGGTGTTACGACCACGTCGGTCCAGCCCTCGTTCGCGTGTACGACGCGCCGGGCGTCGACGACCGATTCGAGCGCGCGCACCACCGTCGTGCCGATCGCGATCACGCGCCCGCCGCTCGCGCGGGTCTCGTTGATCCGCGTTGCAGTCGGCGGCGCGATGCGATACCACTCCGGGTACGGCTTCTCCTTCGCCTCGAGGGACGACACTCCCGTGTGGAGCACGAGCGGTGTGACTGCGACACCCTTGGCAACGAGGCGGGTGACGAGCTCGGGTGTGAACGGACGTCCGGCGCTGGGCATCTCCGCGCTCCCGGGCTCCCGTGCGTACACGTTCTGATACGCGGCGAGCGGCCAGTCGCGCGTCACGTAGCCGTAGCGGATCGGCCGGCCGTGTACCACGAGATACGTGAGCAGGGGATCCGGGAGGTCGAGGGTCGCGACCCAGAGCCGGGCCGACGACTCGAAGCGCGTGGCCAGTTGGACGAAACCGCCCCCCACGAGCCGCAGCGTGTGGCCGGGCGGGTCTTCGAACCACGGCTCGGTCGCGTGCCCGTTCGGCCGGCGCAGCTCGACCAGCCAGAGGCCCGCCGGCAACCGTTGCGAGAGGTGCACGATGAGCGGAGTGCCGTCCTCACCCAGCGCGTCGAGCGCGGCCGCCAACGTCCCGGACGTGTTCACCACGACGAGGTCGCCCTCGTCGAGGAACTGCGGCAGATCGTGCGCGTGTGCGTGCACGATCCGAAGGTCGGCGCGGTGGGCGACCATCATTCGGACGGCGTCGCGCGTGATCCCGCGCGCTTCCGGCGGTTCGGTCGCTTCGCGCACGACGACAGCGGTCATGGCGTCACCGGCGAGAAGTAGGTGGCGCGGTATCGGCCACTTGCGGGCCGGTCGTGCAAGAGGCGGCGCAATGCGGGCACGACGGTCGCCGGCTCGGGACGATCGGAGATGTCCTCGCCCGGAAACGCGTCCTGATGCATCTGCGTGCGCATGTCGCCGGGGTCGAACGTGTACACGTGCACGATCGGTTCCTCCGCGGCGAGCACGTTCCCGACCTGTTCGAGCGCCGCTTTCGAAGATCCGTAGCCACCCCAACCCTCGTACTGTTCGACCGCCGCGTCGGAGGTGACGTTGACGATGGTGCCGGCACGGTCGCGGAGTCGGGGGAGCGCGAGTTGCACGAGCGCGACCGGGGCGAGCGTGTTGACCGCATAGACGTCCGCGAGCACATCGAGGGGGTAGTCGGCGAGGCGCGGTTGCGGCGACGGGCCGAGCAAGCTCGCGTTGTTCACCAGGAGGTCGATACCGCCGAGCTCGGTCGCGGCGCTGACGAGATCGGCACGATGGGCCGCGTTGGCCACGTCGCCCGGTATGGCACGGACGAATCCCGATGGAGCGAGCTGCTCGGCCGCGACTCGCAGCGCCGCCGGATCGCGGGCGTCGATGACGAGGTTCCAGCCGTCGGCCGACAGTGATCGGGCCAGCTCGAGCCCCAACCCGCGTGAGGCGCCGGTGATGATTGCGACGGGCATGGTGTTCCTCCTCGGGCTTCGCTCGATCTTGCTCCCGCCCCAGCAATAACGCAAGTGTTAACTTGCGATATTCCGGGAGAAAAGTGCCCGGGGCCGACCGGTCAGCGCTCGAGCTTCAGCGCGCGGTCGGCGATGATGTTCTTCTGCACCTCGGTCGGCCCCGCGCCGATCGTCGTGTAGCGCTGCCACACGTAGTTCCGGGCCCACATGCCGCCGTCGATCGCCCCGGGCGCGCCCTTGAGCAGCGCACCCGTCGGTCCGAGCACGTCGAGCGCGAGCTCCGCGAGCCACAGCGAGATGTAGCCCCATTGGAGCTTTGCGAGCGGGACCTCGGGCCAACCCTTCTCGCCTTTCAAGACCTTCGACAGCGCGCGCATGATGAGGAGGCGGGTCGCTTCGATCTGAATGTGCAGCTTCGCCACGCGCTCTCGGATCGCAGGGTCGCGTAAGGCGTCGGGATTTTCCGCGCGCGCGGTCTGCAACAGCGCGCGGAGATCCTGTGCCATCGAGATCGCCTGTCCGGCGCTCCCGACGCGCTCCTGACCCAGCGCCCCCATCGAGACGAGCCAGCCGTTTCCCTCGTCGCCGAGCCGATCGGAATCAGGAATCCTCACGTCGGTGAAGAAGACCTCGCAGAACAATGAGTCGCCGGTGATCTCACGGATGGGTCGCACCTCGATCCCCGGCAACTCCATGTCGACGATGAACGTCGTGATGCCTTCGTGCTTGACGCCGCGCTCGATCGCGGTCGGGTCGGTGCGCATCAGGAACAGGCCCCATTTCGCGATCTGCGCCGAGCTGATCCACGTCTTTTGACCGTTCACGACGTAGTGCGACCCATCGCTCGCCTTGATCGCCGTCGTGCGCAGGTTCGCGAGATCGGAGCCGGCCTGCGGCTCGGAGAACCCTTGGCACCAGTGCTCGCTCGCGTCGAGGATGGGCGGCAACCACCGCGCCTTCTGCTCGTCGGTGCCCCACGTGATGATCGACGGGCCGATCTGAACGATCCCGTTCGCGTTGAAGATGCCCGGCGAGCGGTACTTCGCCATGACCTGCGTGTAGACGACCTGCTGTGCAGTGGTCGCGGCGCGCCCGCCCCACTCCTCGGGCCAGAGGATCGCGGCCCAGCGTCCTTCGTTGAGCTTGTTCTGCCACGCCTTGCGTTTGTCCATCACGCCCATGACGCCGCGCGACGCGTCGAGGTCTTCGTTCTCCGACCACCGCTCGATGAAGGGTGGCATCTCTTTTTCGAGGAACGCCTCGAGCTCCTCTTTGAACGCCAGATCCTCGGGCGACCACGAAAAATCCATGCGAACGACTCCCTCGCTCCGTGCAACTACGGACCTGACATTACTGTCAGGTCCAACTAGCGTGACCGTGTGGACTTCACGTTCTCGCCCGAACAGGGAGCGCTGCGCGACGCGGTGCGCTCTTTTCTCGCAGCGGAGGCGCCGACGGAATACGTACGGCGCATGGCGGAGCACGACGAGACGGGAATCACCCCCGAGCTGTGGCGCCGCATCGTCGAGCTCGGCTGGACGGGGCTGCTCGTACCGGAGCAGCACGGCGGGCTGGGTCTCGGACTCATCGACGCCGTGGTGGTACAGGAGGAGATGGGCCGAGCTGTTTTCCCGGGCCCTTACTTCTCCTCCGCGATCGTCGCGACCCTCGCGGCGCGCGCGCTCGGGCTCGACGACCGGCTCGTGGGATTGAGCGCGGGTACCGAGCGCGGCACGGTCGCGCTCGACGAAGCCGGTCACGGTGATCCGATCGAGCGTGTGCGAGTGCGCGCGTCGGGCCGTGGGTCGCGTCACAAGCTCGACGGGATCAAGCCCCTCGTCATGGACGGTCATTCGGCCGACTGGGTCCTGGTGCCGGCGCGCACCCGCGACGGGCTGCAGACCTTCCTCGTCGAGAACGCCAGCGAGCACGCGCAGCCCGCCCCATCGCTCGATATCACACGCAAGTTCGCCCGCTTCGAATTCGAGGAGACGCGAGCGCTCCTCGTCGGCCCGCCCGGCGATCACGCGCACCTCTGGCGTCGCCTGGCCGACGACGCGGCAGTATTGCTCGCGGCCGAGCTGATCGGCGTGAGCGAAGCCGCCAGCGCGCTCGCGCTCGACTACGCGCAGGCTCGTGAAGTGTTCGGCAAGCCGCTCTCGAAGTTCCAGGTGACGCGGCACAAGGCGGTCGACATGCTGCGCGAGATCGAGATCGCCCGCGTCGCGGTGCACTACGCCGCGTGGGCGTCGGCCGTCGACGCACCCGATCGCGAGATCGCGGCTGCGATGGCCAAGGCGCAGGCCGCGACCGCGGCGAACTACGTCACTGCGGAGTGCATCCAGATCCACGGCGGCGTGGGATACACGTGGGAGAACGACGCCCACCTGTTCTTGCGGCGGGCCAAGGTCGACGACCTGCTGATGGGCGCGCAGGGTTGGCAGCGCGAGCGCGTCGCCGACGAATACTTCGCCACTCTTTGAGACTCGTCGAGGGAAGCGTGAGGGAGCCATGAAAGCTGCCGTGTATTACGAGACCGGAGCCCCCGAGGTGTTGCGCTACGAAGACGTCTCCGATCCGGTGGCCGGGCCCGGCTCTGTCCTGATCGAGATCGCGGCCATCAGCATCGAGGGCGGCGACACGTTGAATCGGGCGGGCGGCGAGATGGCGACCAACCCGCACATCGTCGGGTACCAGTCCGCGGGGACCATCATCGAGGTGGGCGAGGGCGTCACCGATCGCTTCGTCGGCCAGCGCGTCGTCGCGACGGGTCTGTGGGGTTCGCACGCGGCGATGATCGCGGCTCCGTCGGTGATCACGTGGGTGATCCCGGAGGGCGCCGACCTCGTCAAGTGCGCGTGCGTCCCGGTCGCGTTCGGCACGGCCGACGACTGTCTCTTCGAGTTCGGTCACCTGAAGTCGGGCGAGACGGTGCTGGTCCAGGCGGGCGCGGGTGGGGTCGGCTTCGCGGCCATCCAGCTCGCCAAGCGCGCCGGCGCGACCGTCATCTCGACCGCGTCGAGCGTGGATCGCCTCCTTCCGCTGAAGGCGCTCGGTCTCGACCACGCGGTCGACTACTCGCAGACGGGCTGGGTCGATGTGGTGCGCGGCCTCACCGGCGGGCGGGGTGTCGACCTCGCGGTCGATTCGGTCGGCGGACGCATCCTCGCGGGCAGTGTGCAGTGCCTCGCGTACCGCGGACGCGCGATCACCGTCGGCAGCGCGGGCCGCGACCCGCAACCCTTCGACCTCTCGCTGTTGTCGGCGGGCAATCACTCGATCACCGGCGTGTTCCTGGGCGCGGAGATCCTCAATCCGCGGACCTACGCGATGATCGCCGGACTGGTCGACGACGTGGCCGCGGGTCGCCTCGAGGTGATCGTCGACCGGTTGTTTCCGTTGAGCGAGGCCGCGGACGCGCACGCCTACATCGAGAGCCGTCAGGCGGTGGGCCGGGTCGTGCTCATTCCCTGAGGGGGGTTAGCACCCGCCGGCGGGGCGGACTACACCCTTGCGAGGCCCGTCGAGCCCGTGGCCTGATGCGTGAGTGATCTGGCTGCGGGCACGATCGGAGTGGCGGCGGCGGTGGCTCGCGCTCGGCGCGCTGACACTGCTCGTCGCTCTCACCGGCGCAGTCGTGCTGACCGCCACCGCCGGCGCGCGGCGCACGCGCAGCAGCATCGATCGCGCCGCTCGGACCACGAGGAACGTCGACGCGTACATCGTGCTGAGCAACGACAACACGCTCGCCGTGGCCGGCGCGATCACGCGGCTGCCCGAGGTCGAGGTCGGCAAGCGCCTGGCGCTGATGGGACTCTTCAGCAGCACGGGTTACGCGGTGGCCGGATCGCCGGTCGACCCCGGTTTCGGCACCGACCTCCTGAGATTTCGGGTCTTGCGCGGCCGCGCCGCGAATCCCGACGCCGCGGACGAGGTGGCGCTGTCCGAGACGAGCGCAGCGGCGTTCCATCTCGATGTCGGTGACGCCCTCGAGCTGGCGTCACCCGGTCCCGCGCAGTGGGCGTGTCTCGACTCCCGCGCCCCACCTTCCGACTCGGCGCTCTGCACGGCGACCGTCCAGGCGTTGAACCGCGACCGGATCGACCTGTCGAGGCTGCAGGGGCCGCACGTTCGCCTCCGGATCGTGGGCGTCACGCGCAGCCTGTTCGAGATCGGCGCGGCGTCGCACGTCGTGTTCTTCAACTTCCTGACGCCCGCGTTCTTCAAGAAATATCGAACGGCGATGCAATGGCAACCGACGGTGATGGTTCGCTATCGCACCGGTGTCACGGAGGCGCAGTTCGATGCCTCGGTCGGAAAGGTCGCGCCGCGGACTGCGATCACCGACACCGGCACGTTCACGTCGATCATCGATGCGCTTCGCTCGACCGCCGGCGTCCTGGCCAACGGCCTTCTCGTGTTTGCCGCGGTCGCCGCGCTCGTCGGGTTGGTGCTGATCTCCCAGGTCCTGGCGCGCAATGCGGAGCGGGGGAGCGACGATCGCGGTGTGTTACGCGTCTTGGGTGCGACGCGCACGGCTCGCGTCGTCGACGCCTGCGCGCCGCTCGTGCCCGTGGCGGTAGGCGGTGCCTTGCTGGCGGTGCTCGGTGCCTGGATCGGATCGCGCTGGCTGCCGATCGGCACGGCCGGCCGCGCCGAGTTCGGGCACGGTCTCGACTTCGATGCACCGGTCCTGATCGGAGGAGCAGCGATCCTCGTCGCCGTGGTGCTCGCGACCTCGGCCGCCGCGGCGCTCTGGGTCGGTCGCCAGCGCACATCGGCCGCGACGAGGCGAGCGGGATTCGCGCGTCGGCTCGCGATCGGCGGCGTCACCACCGCGACTGCGGCGAAGATGGTGACCGAGGTGGGTCGTGGTCGCCGTGCGATCCCGTTGCGCTCCGCGGTCGCGGGTACCGCGCTCGCGATGGCCGGTGTGATCGGCGTCGCCGTCTTCTCCGCATCGCTCACGCGGCTCACGACCGAGCCTATGCGCCAGGGTTGGGGCTGGGACGCGCTCGTCAAGGGTTTCAACACCGGCGACCCGCTCACGCGGGACCCCGCGGTGGCCGCCGAGCGGCTCATCGCCGACCGCGACGTACGCGCGCTCACGAGAGTGTGGCTCGATTACGAGCCCCGCGTGAACGGGCATACCGTCCCGGGTTTCGCGGAGCGCTTCATGAAGGGCGAGCGGGGTTTCGTCATCGTCAACGGTCGCGCCCCGGCCGGCGCCGACGAGGTCGCGCTCGGCGCCAAGACCCTGCGGCACGCGCACCTTCACCAGATCGGCGGCGAAGTCGACGTCGACGGCAAGTCGTTCCACGTGGTCGGAACCGCGTTGTTCCCCGCGACGACGAACAACTACGCGCTCGCCGACGGCGCATTGTTCACCGACGGCGGCGTGCGCGCCGCGAAGTTGAGCGCGGCCGGCGGCGACGATTCACAGTTCGCGGTGACCTTGCGTCCGGGTGCCGACCGCGCGGCCGCGATGCAGCGGCTGAGCAAGTTGAACAACGGCGAACTGCCCGGCGGTCCGGTCGACCACGCCGAGATCCAGCAGCTCAGCCAGCTCGACCGCCTGCCGTGGGTGTTGGCCGGGTTCCTGATCGCGATCGCGCTACTCGCGGTCGGGCATCTGATCGTGCTCTCCGTGCGACGTCGCGGCCGCGACCTGGCGGTTCTGCGCGCGCTCGGGTGCACGCCCCGGCAGACACATCGCATCGTGGCGTGGCAGGCAACGATGCTCGCGATCGCGGGAACGGTCGTCGGCGCGCCGCTCGGAATCCTGCTCGGCCGGATGGTGTGGACGCGTATCGCCGACGCCTACGGAGTCGGGAACGACATCGCGTGGCCGTGGATCCCGATGGTGATCGCGCTGGTGGGGACATTCCTGCTCACCAACGCGATCGCGTGGTGGCCGGCTCGCCGGGCCGCGAAGGGGCCCGTCGCGCAGACGCTCGGGACGGTTTAGCCGCCTTCAAGCAGGTTTACGGGTCGTCAGCTCGCGCGCGTTGTCGCGCATGATGCGTCGCTGGGTCGCGTCGTCGAACTGCTTGACTTCGACGGCGTAGTCGAGCGGCCTCGGCATGCCTTCGATGTGCGGCCAGTCGGATCCGAAGATCACCCGATCGGCGCCCATGTGCTCGACGACGGTGTTGACGTCGTCTTCCCAGAACGGGTTGATCCACACGTTGCGCGTGAATGCCTCGACCGGGTCTCCGCTGAAGTAGCCGGACATCTTGTGCTCGGTCGACCGCAGCTTGTGGAACAGGTCGCCGAGGAACTCGGCACCGTTCTCGACCGACGCGATGCGCACGTTCGGAAACCGCTCGAACAGCTTGTCGAAGACGAGCGTGACCAGGAAGTCGTACGCGGCGCGCTCGATGTGGAAAGCCTTTACAGACGGCGCCCACCGGCCGCCGCCGCTGAACCCCGCCGCGAACCCGTCGACCGCGTAGCCGTTGCTCGAGTAGCCGCTGTCGCCGGCGTGCGCGACCACGGTGATGCCGGCCTCGTCGACGCGCGCCCAGAACGGGTCGTTGCGCGGGTCGCTCACGGGAACCTGCCCGTCGCGGGTGTGCGGCGCCGCCGGACGCATCACGACCGTACGGGCGCCGTGCTCGAGCGCCCACTCGAGCTCGCGGATCGCCCAGTCGAGGTCGGCGAGCGTGATGTACGGCGACGCGAACACGCGACCCTGGTATTCGAAGCCCCAATCGTCGTCG
This sequence comes from Acidimicrobiia bacterium, assembly GCA_038213435.1. Classification (GTDB taxonomy): domain Bacteria; phylum Actinomycetota; class Acidimicrobiia; order IMCC26256; family PALSA-610; genus PALSA-610. The sequence continues at coordinate 119,006 of JBBQTI010000001.1, read as the reverse complement.
AGCCAACGGTTGAACCCGCTGAAGAGTGTGGTCACGGCTTCGATGTCGTGCTTGATGAGCTCTTCGTAGAGGACGCCGAGGGTCGGGAACAGCCACACCGCTTCCAGACCGAACTCGTCGAGCTTCGCGATCCGGGCGTCGCGGTTGCGGTATTCCGCGGGGATCCGTTCGCGCTCGCGCAGGAACTCGTACGGCTGCAACTTGTCGGGGTTGCCGCGGAAGTAGTCGTGCATCGCGCCCGCCTTGGCGACGGGGTCGAAGGTCGGGTTCACGACCGCGTGGCTGACGATCCCGCCCACCACGTGATACTTGCGCCCGTCGATCTCGCACCACTGCACGCAGCGCGGCTGCATCTTGGGATCGACGTGGCGGGTGAACGCGTCGAGGGCTTCGTAGTAGTGGTTGTCGGCGTCGAACGCGGCGTACGGAAGCTCGCTCACGGCCCCAGCCTACCGGCCGAGATGGCGCGTACACTCGGGCCGTGCACGACGTCGTCGATCTCGATTGGTCGACAGTCGACCATGGACGCGCGCAGATGCGCGACGTCGGCGCCTGTGAGCTTCCCGGATTCGTCCGTCCCGGGGCGCTCGGGATGTTCGTCGAAGACGCGCGCCGCGTCGCCCCCCTCGCGCATCGCAGCGGGGGGCTCGGGACGGTGTACCTCAACGCGCAGGCGATGCTCGCCGCCCTCACCGCCGGGCGTGATGACCTCCCTTCGATCCGCACTGTGCTCGACGCCGGCGAGCCGCGGAACCCATACTTCCGCGTATGACGCCCGAACAGGCCGCGCACGACGCTCGGGAGGCGATCGTTCGCGTCCCGAGCGGCTTCATGATCGACGCCGCGACCTATGTACGCGGCGCGGAGCTGGGATTCGAAGGCGCCGACTTCTACGCGGCCGGCCGCGGCGGAGTGTTGGGGGACACGCACGCCGACGTGGTCGTCGCCGCGTTCGTGTTCTTCGCGCCCGAGATCGTGCGCGCGGCCTGGGCGAGATCCGCGCCGATCATGTCGCGCGCGCGCGCCGCACGCGAGTGGGCCGGGGTCGCGCACGCGTGGGCCGCGACGCACCTTTCCGACGACGTCGACTGGCAAACGGTCGCGGGGCTGCTCGGTCGTGTCGTGAGCGCAGCGCCGGTCGCGGGCGCACCGCTGTTCGCGGGCTGGCGCGCGCTCGACGAACCCGAAGAGCCGAAGGCGCTCGCGCTGCACCGCATGAACGCCCTGCGCGAGCTGCGCGGCGCCCTCCACGGGGCCGCGGTGCTCACCGTCGGCCTCGCGCCGGTGGAGGCGATCGTCGTCCGGACACCCGCCATGCTCCCGGTCTTCGGCTGGCCCGAGCCCCATCCCGATCCGAAGCCGCTCCGCGACCGTTGGGCGCTCGCCGAGGCCCGCACCGACCGCATGTTCGGCCGGCATCTCGCCGTGCTCGACGACGGCGAGCGCTCGCTGTTCGTGGAGCTGCTTGTCGACCTGGTCGGGAGTGTCGCGACGTGACCTCGCCCGTATTGCCCGAGGACCTGATTCTGGTCTCGGTCGACGACCACATCTGCGAGCCGGCCGGAATGTTCGACGCGCACGTCCCCGATCGTTATCGCGATCGCGCCCCGCGCGTGGTCGACGAGGTCGACGGCTCGCAACAGTGGTACTTCGGCGACATCCGCGGACGGAACCTCGGGCTCAACGCCGTCGCGGGCAAGTCGCCCGAGTACTTCAACGTCGATCCGCTGCGGTACGAGCACATGCGTCCGGGTTGCTACGACGTGCACGAGCGCGTGCGCGACATGTCGGCGGGTGGACAGCTCGCAGGCCTGAATTTTCCCAACTGGACCGGCTTCTCCGGGCAGGTGCTGAACCAGGGGCCTGATCGCGACGTCAACCTCGTGATGATCAAGGCCTACAACGACTGGCACGTCGACGAGTGGTGCGCGGCGTATCCCGAGCGATTCATTCCGTGCGGGATCCTTCCGCTCTTCGACGTGCGCGAAGCGGCCCGTGAGGTTCACCGGCTCGCGGCGAAGGGTTGTCACGCGGTTACGTTCTCGGAAAACCCCGCCGGCCTCGGCATGCCGAGCATCCACACCGACGAGTGGGATCCGCTGTTCGCCGCGTGCTGCGCGACCGAAACGGTGCTGTGCTGTCACGTCGGGTCGTCGTCGAAGAGTGCATCGACTTCGCCCGACGCACCCGCGCCGGTGCCGATGAACCTGTCGTCGGTGATGGCGATCTACACGCTCGGCGACCTGTTGTGGGCGTCGTTCTGGCATCGGTTCCCGCAGCTGCGCTTTGCGCTGGCGGAAGGCGACATCGGGTGGATCCCCTACTTCTTGTGGCGGGCCGAGCACACCCTGGATCGCCACAACGGGTGGATGCGTCACGAACGTCCTCAGGGACTTTCACCGACGGAGCTCTTCCGCGAGCGGATCCTGTGCTGCTTCATAACGGATCGGATCGGTATGAAGCTGCTCGACGAGCTCAACGTCGACAATGTCTGTTGGGAGAGTGACTTTCCGCACTCCGACAGCTCGTGGCCCGACGCCCCCGAGCGCTGCGCCGAGCTGTTCACCGGGCTCGACGAGCAGGTCGTTGCCGCCATCACCCATGGCAACGCGATGCGCCATTACCAGTTCGACCCGTTCGCCTTCCGCCCGCCCGAGCGTTGCACCGCCGGGGCGCTGCGGGCCGAAGCGCCCGACGTCGACCGGGTTACGAGGGTGGGGCGACCGGCCGACGACCGCGACCTAGCCACGTGGCAGCGTCTGACGCGGCGGTAAAGACAGTCACCTGTCCGGGCTGTGGTTGGCGTGCTCGGGATGACCGGCGAGATTTTCGGCCCCGAGCTCCCAATCGTGCTCGCCGTGCTCCTCGCGCTGTCCCCCGTGGTTGTGTTGCCTATCTGGGCTGCGATCGACGCAGCGGGGCGGCCCGATTGGGCATTCGACCGTGCGGGGACCAACAAGACGCTGTGGATCGTTTTGCCTGTTGTGGGATTGCTCGCGTGCGGAATCGTGGGGATCGTCGCCGGGATCTTGTGGTTCGGATCGTTCAGGGGCAAGGTCGACCTCGCGTGCAGCGGTGGTAACACGTTCGGCTAGGCGCCTTCACTCGTCGCGCCATCGCCATTTCGAGCGCTACGGAGGAAGCACGCGTCTGCAGCCTTGCGGCGGCACCGGCGGTGCATGGGTGTTGCTCCGGTAGATCCGACTCCGATGCGCTGCGTCGCAGCGCATCCGATCCGCGGGGTGAGTACACTTTCTTCATGCTCGCATTTCTTGAGGGCCCCGAACTCCTCATCGTGCTCGCCGTCATTCTCGTCATGTTTGGTGGTTCTCAGCTGCCGAAACTCGCGCGTGGTCTCGGTTCCGCACAGCGGGAGTTCAAGAAGGGCCTGGAAGAAGGCCAGGACGCCGACTCGAAGCAGTCGGACAAATCAAAGTCCGACTGAGCCTTCGGTTCGCAACCCGTTATTTCGCCTTCCATCCGGGCGGCGGCGGGTCGGCGCGTTTCGCGGCGGAGCCGAACAGTCGCGGGATCTCTTGGCGGTACTCGTCCGCAGTGAAGCCCCGACCCGCGGCGGCATGCGCGGTATCGCGCACCGACCACGTGTCGATGTGCTCGACGATGCCGCCGCGCACCTGGAACGTCTGACTGGAGATCCAGCCCGCGTCGGGTGACGCAAGGTACGCGCCGAACTCGCCCACGTGTACGGGATCGCGCGGGTCGAGCTGCGCCTCCCATTCGGTCGGCTTCGGGGCCGCTCCCATGCGCCAGCCGATCTGCGCGAGCCGCGTGTTCGCGCCGGGCATGATCGTGTTCGCGGTGACGCCGTAGGGCGCCATCTCGGTCGCGAGGGCTTCGGTGAAGGCCTGCACGCCCGCTTTGGCCGCGACGTAGTTCGACTGCCCGGCTCCGCCGTACACGAGCAGCCCGGTCGCGGTATTGATCAGGCGCCCGTAGGTGGTCCCGTGCTCCTTCGCCTGCGCGCGCCAGTAGCGACATGCCGGACGCGACACGACGAACGTGCCGCGCAGGTGCACGCGGATCACGTCGTCCCATTCCTCGTCGCGCAAGTTGAACACCATCCGGGGACGCCCGAACCCCGCGTTGTTGATCACGACGTCGAGCCGGCCCCATGTGTCGAGCGCGCGTTCGACGAGGGCATCACCGACCGCCGAGTCACCGATGTCACCGCGGTGGGCGACGGCTTCGCCGCCCGCCTCCGCGATCGCGCGCGCGACGTCGGCGGCCGGATCGTCGTCGGTCGCGGTTCCGTCGGTCGCGACGCCCGCGTCGTTCACGACCACCCGCGCGCCGTAGGCCGCGAGTCGCGTCGCGTGCGCGCGGCCGATGCCGCGACCGGCGCCGGTGACGACCGCGACCCGTTCCCGAAGATCGATCACCCGTCCGTCCTTTCCGTGCCGATGCTCAGGCGGTAGACGTCGTCGCGGCGCCGACGGCGAGCCCGACCTCTTGACCGAAGGAGATCTCGAGGTTGTGGCCGTCGGGGTCAACGATGTACGCCCAGTAACCGACCGGCGGCCCGGAGTCGGTCGGTCCGAGAACCGTGCGCTGCTCGGCGCGGGCGCCGCGGCACAGGTCGTCGACCTCCTCACGGTTCGCGACTCCCAACCCGATGTGGCAGTACGCCCCACCGAGGCCGCCGTCCGGTTTCGCGTCGAGCGCCGGCACCTCGATGAGCACGAGGACGAACGGTCTGGTCAGATCGCTGATCCAGGCCACGGACGTACCGGAGTCGGCGTCGGTCCGGCGGTGCACCACCTGCATGCGCGCGTACCGCCCGTAGAAATCCAGGCTCGCCGAGAGGTCGTTCACCGGCAGGGCGACGTGCGTGATGCCGTGGTCGACCGTCACGCGGCGATGGTATGCCGTAGGCCGGGATCGCCGCGGTCCGCCGGTACACTTGCTCCTCCTTATGCAGAGCACCGTCGAACCCGTCGAGAGCGACGAGGAAAACGCCGCACCGGACGACAGTCCGGCGGGTGTCGCCAGCAGGGTGAAACTCCACGTCACCGTTCCCGCGCCCGAGTTCGAGCGCGCGATCGACGCCGCGTTCCGCAAGCTCGCCCGCGAGGTTCGGATCCCCGGGTTCCGCCCGGGCAAGGCACCGCGCCGATTGCTCGAGGCGCGCCTCGGTACGGATGTCGCGCGCGAGCAGGCGCTGCAGGACGCGCTGCCCGAGTACTACGTCGACGCGGTGAACGAGCACGACGTCGACGTCATCGCACCGCCCGAGATCGAGATAACGGCCGGCAAGGACGACGGTGACGTCGAGTTCGACGCGGTCGTCGAGGTCCGCCCACAGGTGAAGTTGGTGGGTTACGACGAGCTCCGCGTCGAGCTGCCGTTCCAGCCGGTCTCGGACGACGACGTCGGCCGGCAGGTCGACGCGCTGCGCGATCGCTTCGCCGATCTCACCGACTCGGACTTCCCGCTGGTCGACGACGCGTACGCCACGATCGACGTCGCGGGCACGATCGACGGCGCGGCGGTCGAGGGGCTGACCGCGACCGATTTCTTGTACCGGGTCGGTTCCGCGATGGTCGTCGACGAGCTCGACGACCAGCTGCGCGGCACGAAGCCCGGCGCGATCCTCGAATTCACGGCGATCCTGCCCGAACGTTTCGGCGAGCTGACGGGGCGAGAAGCCAAATTCCGCGTCATGGTGAAAGAAGCCAAGCAGAAGGTGCTCCCCGACCTCACCGACGAATGGGTGAAAGAGGCGAGCGAGTTCGAGACGGTCGACGAGTTGCGCGCCGACATCCGCAAGCGGGTCGAGACCATGCAACGATTGCAGGCGCAGATGGCCCTACGCGACAAGGTGCTCGAGGCCGCGGCTGATCTCGTTCCGATCGAAGCTCCGCCGACCCTCGTCGACGCCGAGACGCGCCGACGCATCGAGGATCTCTCGCATCGGCTCTCGCATCAGGGTGCGAACCTCGAGCAGTACCTCGAGATGACCGGTCAGGAGCCGCAGGCCTTCATCGACGAGATCAGGGTCGGCGCGGCGCGGTCGGTGCTCGCCGATCTCGCGCTGCGCGCGGTCGTCGCGCAGGAGGCCGTCACTGCGAGCGACGAAGAGCTCGACGCCCAAGTGCAGCAGCTGGCCGAGCGCACCGAACAGAAGATCGCGAAGGTGCGACGTGAGCTCGAACGGAGCGGGGCGCTCGAAGCGGTACGCTCTGATGTCGCGCGTGGAAAGGCGCTCGAGTTCCTCGTCGACCACGCAACGGCGGTCGACGAGAGTGGCAACGAGATCGACCTGACCGTGCCCGAGAGCGAGCTGAACGACGACACCTGGCACGAGCACACGCACGACCACGAGCACACGCACGACCACGACATCGAAGGCAGCGAACACAAGGAGTCCGAGGCGTGAGTATCCGAAACGAATACGTCCCGGTGCCGCGATTCATCCAGGACACCCCGCGGGGTCGGATGGAATGGGATCCGTATTCGCGTCTCGCGAACGATCGCATCATCTTCCTCGGCACTCCCGTCGACGACAGCGTCGCGAACCTGCTGATCGCGCAGTTGCTCATCCTCGAGTCGGAAGACCCGGAAAAAGACATCATCATGTACATCAACTCGCCCGGCGGCGAGATCACGGGTCTGTTCGCGATCTACGACACGATGCAGTACATCAAGCCCGACGTGCAGACCTGCTGCATCGGCCAGGCTGCGTCGGCGGCCGCGGTCCTGCTCGCCTCGGGCGCACCGGGGAAGCGCTTCATCCTCCCGCATGCGCGCGTGCTCATCCATCAACCGCACGGCGGAGCGTCGGGCCAGGCGGTCGACATCGAGATCCAGGCCAAGGAGATCGTGCGAATGCGCGAGCTCCTCGACGAGATCCTGGCGTTCCACACGGGCCAGGCCCTCGATCGGGTGTCGAAGGACACCGACCGCGACTTCATCATGAGCGGGATCGAGGCGAAGGACTACGGCATCGTCGACGAGATTCTCACCAATCGGGAGCTCGCCGCGGTACCGTCAGCCGAAGGTACGAGCTAGGGACCTCGAGGACCCACGGGGGAAAGGGGCCTTTCCGGTGGCAAAGTTCGGTGACGGTGGCGACCTGCTGAAGTGCTCTTTCTGTGGCAAGAGCCAAAAGCAGGTCAAGAAGCTCATCGCGGGTCCCGGCGTCTACATCTGCGACGAGTGCATCGACCTCTGCAACGAGATCATCGAGGAAGAGCTCTCGCAGAGCACCGAGGTCCGTTTCGACGATCTCCCCAAGCCGCGCGAGATCTACGAGTACCTGAACGACTACATCATCGGGCAGGAGCAGGCGAAGAAGATCCTCTCGGTCGCCGTCTACAACCACTACAAGCGCGTGCAGGTCGGCGCGTACGGCGACCCCGACGTCGAGCTGCAGAAGTCGAACATCCTGCTGGTCGGTCCGACCGGATGCGGCAAGACGCTTCTCGCCCAGACGTTGGCGCGCATGCTGAAGGTGCCGTTCGCGATCGCCGATGCCACCGCGCTCACCGAGGCGGGCTACGTCGGCGAGGACGTCGAGAACATACTGCTGAAGCTGATCCAAGCGGCCGACTACGACGTCAAGAAGGCCGAGACCGGCATCATCTACATCGACGAGATCGACAAGATCGCGCGCAAGGCGGAAAATCCTTCGATCACACGTGATGTCTCGGGTGAGGGTGTGCAGCAGGCGTTGCTGAAGATCCTCGAGGGCACGACGGCGTCGGTGCCTCCGCAGGGCGGCCGCAAGCACCCGCACCAAGAGTTCATCCAGATCGACACCACCAACATCCTGTTCATCTGCGGTGGAGCGTTCGCCGGTCTCGACCGCATCATCGAGGCGCGTGTCGGGAACCGTGGCATCGGCTTCGGCGCCGACGTCCGCCGCAAGAACGACCTCGAGGAGACCGGCCGCTTCCTGGCCGACGTGCTGCCCGAGGACCTCCTGAAGTTCGGGCTGATCCCGGAGTTCGTCGGCCGGCTGCCGGTCGTCGGTGTCGTGCACAACCTCGACAAGGACGCGTTGATGCGCATTCTCATCGAGCCGAAGAACGCGCTGGTGAAGCAGTACCAGAAGTTCTTCCACTTCGACGACGTCGACCTCGTGTTCGGCGACGACGCGCTCGACGCCATCGCGGACGAGGCGCTGAAGCGCGGCACCGGCGCTCGCGGCCTGCGCGCGATCCTCGAGGAAGTGCTCCTCGAGGTGATGTACGACCTGCCTTCGCGCACCGACGTCGTGAAATGCGTCGTCGACAAGGAGGTCGTGCTGCGCAAGGTCACGCCGACCCTCGTTACAGAAGACGAATCGCGCAGAAGCGCGTAATTCGACCCAGAATTACGCGCCGCGCGCCGTCGGCGCTTCGCTCACGGCCCCGTGCGACTACCTGAGGCGCGCTGTGTATCTGCCCTCGCGTTCGTCCACTACCAGCATCAAGCCGAATGCTTCGCTCAGGATCTCGCTCGTCACGGTTTCGCTCAATGGGCCGGACGCGAGGGTGCGTCGGGCCTTGAGTACGAGGGCGTGGGTGAAGGCGGGGGGGATCTCCTCGAGGTGGTGGGTCACGAGGATTATCGGGGGCCGCGCGCGGTCGCGGGCCCAGATTGCGAGGTCGGCGACGAGCTCTTCGCGGCCGCCGATGTCGAGGCCGGCCGTCGGCTCGTCGAGGAGCGCGATGCCGGGCCCGTTCATCAGCATGCGGGCGAGCAGGACCCGTTGGCGCTCACCGGCGGACAGCGTCGTGAACGCGTGCGAGGCGAGCGCGGCACAGCGCCACTCGCGCAGCAGGTCGAGCGCGCGGACGCGGTCGGCTTCGGTGTACCGATGCCACCACGGCGCGAGCGCGGCATAACGCGCGGTCATCACGACTTCGGCGGCGTTCATCGACGGTTCGAGCTTGGCCGAGAGCGCGGGGGAGGAGAACGCGATGCGCTCGCGCAGTGTGCGGACGTCGGTTCGACCGAGGCGTTGGCCGAGGACCTCGACGGTGCCCGACGACGGGTGTTGGTAGAGCGCGGCGATACGCAGCAGCGACGTCTTGCCCGCGCCGTTCGCGCCCAGCACGACCCAGCGCTCGTCGCCTTGTACCGTCCATTCGATGCCGTCGAGGATCTGCGCGCCGTCGAGCACGAGGCTCACGCCCGCGCAACGTAAGACCGGGGTCTCGTTCACAGCGGCTCTCCACGGGCATTTGGTCGACGGTCGGCAGAGCCTAGAAGAGGGCTGATTGCTTGCTGCTACGGCTCCCTTCGTGTCAAGGTCGAACGATGGGCCCCGGGGACTCGGTTGCGGAACGCGCTCCATCGCACGATCGCTTTCCGTGCTTCGACGGCGTGCGCGCCCTGGCCGCCCTGATGGTCGTCGTCTACCACGCAGTGTTCTTCAACACGGATTTTCTGACGCGCGGTGGCGCCTTTCTCGGGACCCTCAACGCGGGCGTGTGGATCTTCTTCGTGACGTCCGGATGTCTGTTGTACCTCCCGTTCGCGGCGTCGCACCTCAGCGATGCCTCGGGCGTCGATCCCCGCGGCTACGCGGTGCGCAGGCTCGCGCGGGTTTACCCCGCGTACTGGCTGGTGCTCGCCTTCTTCACCTTCATCGTGCCGCGCGTGAACATCTACGGCCTGCACGGGTTCTTGCTCCACATGACGCTGACGCAGACGTATGTGCACATCAATCCATTCGTCGACGGGCTGCCGCCCGCGTGGAGCCTCGTCGTCGAGATCTCCTTCTATCTCTTCCTCCCGTTCTACGCGGCGTTGATCGGCGCGCTCGCACGGAGGTCGCCGCCCGTCGCGGTCGAGCTCGTCGGGCTCGCAGTGTTGTTCGCGGTCGGGATGATCGCGATCGTTGCCGTCGCGGCCGGGCTCGATGCGCCGTGGGTCACGGTCTTGCCGCAACACCTCGGTGCGTTCGCGCTCGGCATGCTCCTCGCCGTGCTCAGCTCGCGGCGTTGGGACGCGTCCACGACGGCTCGACTCGAACGCATCGGGCGGCCGACCTGGATGTGGTGGACGGTTGCGCTCGTCGCCCTCGTCGCCATTCCGGTCGGGCTGCGCCTCGATCCGCTCGCGGCGCCGAACACGGCCCAGGCGATCGGGCGAAACCTCTGCCAGATGCTTGTCGGCATCTGCGTTGTCGTGCCGGTCGTGCTGGGGCCGCAAGGCCACGGCGCGATCCGGCGGCTGTTGCGATCGCGGGTCGCGTGGTACCTCGGACTGGTCAGCTACGGCATCTACCTCTGGCACTGGTACGTACTGCGGATCGTCGCGGACTGGCTCGGGTGGCCCCTGAACCACGGCAACTCCCTCGTGGTATTCACGCTGGCCCTACCGATCGTCGTCTTCGCCGCGAGCCTGAGCTGGTTCGGATTGGAGCGCCCCGTCCTGCGGCTGGCCCACCGGGTCGCGCCCGGCGGCGGGCGGGCGACGGAACCGAAGGCGCGTGACCGTCACGCGCTGCGCGACGCGTAACGCCCGAGGCCGCGTTGTCGGAGCAAACAGTGTCGACCTCCCCGCGCCGCGACCGTCTGTCGCGAGTCGTAACACGCTCCGGACTCGCGGAAGCAGCCGTTTACGCGGTCGCGATCACGCTGGTCGTCTGGCCCGGTGTGCTGCACGCGCGCACCCGGATCCTCGGCGCGGGCGACGACGCCCGCTACTACACGTGGCTCGGCTGGCGTGTTGGGCGACTCATCGCTCACGGTCACGTCATCCCCTTCCACGTCGGCGACGTGATCCACCCGTTCGGGCTCGATCTGCGATTGCTCGACGGGTACCTGCCTTCCTACGTCTGCGGTCTCTTCAACCTTCTCGTCGGGCCGGTGCTCGCGTTCAACCTGACCTTTGTGGCCGGGGCGATCTTGAACGTGCTCTCCGCGCGCGCGCTCGCGCAACGGTTGTCCCGACTGCGATTGGTGCACACCATCGCGGCCGTGGCCTTTCTCACCGCGCCGCCGATCGCGCTGAACGTGCAACTCGGGCTGCTTCCGCTGTTCTGGGCCTTCACCGCACCGCTGCTCGTCGCGGATGCGCTCGATGTCGCCTCGGGCGCGCGTGCCGTCAGGCCGGTACGGCTCGCGATCCTGCTCACGCTTGCGTACCTTTGCAGTGTCTACTTCGTCGTGTTCGGCGGCCTCGCGTACGGTTTGATCGTCGGGATCGCCGCGTTGCGCGGCCGGAGCCGGCGCATTGTCGGATCGACGGCAGGCGCCCTCGCGATCGCGCTCCTCGTTCTGCTCCCGTTCATCGTTCCGCGTATCCAGTTCGACCGGGCCGAGGCGTCGAGCGGCGCCGACACCGAACTGCTCGCCGACAGCAATCTCTTCTCCGCCGACGCGGTGTCGATCGTCGCGCAGCCGACGCGTTCGACGTTCCTGCTGCCGCGCCCCCGCTTCGTCGAACGGAGCATCGTGCGTCTGCCCGACACCCGATTCGCGATCGAAGCGACCCTCTTCCCCGGCCTGCTCCTGCTCGCCGGCTTCGTATTGTTTCTCGTGCGCCCCGATCGGCGCCGCGTTCCGCTCGCCGTGAGTGCCGCGTCGTTGTTCGTGTTCGGGCTCGGCCCTTCGCTGAAGGTTGCGGGAAGCTTCGTCTGGGAGCACGGCGACTCGCCGGTGTCGTGGTTGCCGTACCGGGTCCTCCTTGCAATTCCGGGTCTCGGTGCGCTCCGCGCGCCGGTGAGAGTCGAGTACGCCCTCGCCGCGTTGCTCGTCGCCGCGACGGCCATCGCATTGGATCGCCTGCTCACAGGGACTTCGGGCCGTGCGTGGGTCGTCGGAGCCGGCGCGGGCCTGTTGCTCGCGACGAACCTCTTGGTGCCCCTGCCCACCACGAACTTCGGCACGACGGCCGCCGGCGCCGACGCACTCCGCGAGGTCGCGCGCGTCGCGCGTCCGGGTGACACGGTGTTGAGCGTGCCGGCCGACTGTGACCCGGCGTTCGTCAGCCTGCAGGTCTTCCACCACTCGCCGGTGGTCGGGTGCGCGGGTTCGTTCGCGGCGAATCCATGGTCGAAGCTCCGCGCCTACGCCCGTTCCGACGCGCTCACCAAGCTGCGCTGTGACCGTGCCGCGTACGGGAGGCTCGCCACGTCGGACGCGCCGGCCGCGCCCTTCGGGACGAGTGATGTCGCCGCGTTGCGCGGCGATCTCGGTGTGCGCTTCGTCGTGATCGACCATGCGAAGCTGGGCGCCGGATGCGCGGGGGTGAACGCATCACTCCCGCTCCTGCGCGAGCATCGATCGCTCGGCCGGGACGCGCGCTTCGAGGTGATCGATCTGTCTCAGCCCGCCGGGTGACGGGGAGTGCACGGCAGGAACAGCTTGAAGCCGTTGCCGAAGTCCTGGGTCAGGCAGAACTCGCGGTGCAGCACGTCGGCGGGACCGGGATCCCCGGGCTTCATAGCGTCGTTCGGCTCGTCCCAGCCGAGCCAGCGGTCGGATGCGATGAAGGCGTCGGCCCGCTGCATCTCTCGGGTGAGGGTGGTGCCGGCGCGGTTCGTGAGCCCGGGTTCGAACTCCATCGAAGCGGTACCCGGGACGAAGCGGGGAAGCAGGTAGTAGAGGAACGTGTCGTTGTACGGTACGCGACGCATGTCGGAGTTGCCGACGATGACGCGGCTTCCGGGCTTGACGTCGCGCTCGACGCTTTGGAGCAATCGCTCGATGCTGTCGGCGAAGCCGATGTCGCTACCGACGTACCAGGATCGGCCTTCGTTGCGTATCTCGATCGTCTTCGGGAGATGGAACGAGTCCTGCACCGCGCCGATGTAGCGCCGCGCGGTGTAGGTCGGTAGTAGCAGGGACACACCGATGATGACGCCGACGCCGGCGGCGAATCCGATCCTCGACGATCTCCAGGCCGGGCGGACGGCCGCGATCGCCTCCGCGACCGCGGCCGGCAGGAGCACGACGAGCGTGCCGCTCACCCATGCAAGGTGCGCGGAGTCGGCGCGTTGCACCGCCTGCGGAAAGATGCCCAGCCCGAAGAGCGCGCCTGCGAGCAACACGCGCGGCCGGAACGCGCCCGGCGCGCGCCGGACGCGCCAGATGCCGAACGCGAGCAAAGCGACCGCCAGCAGCGCGAGCAGGACGAACCAGGCGAACAACTGCTGCGGCGGAGTGAGGCGCGGGAACGGCCATGAGGGATCGAAGACGGCGATCACGCGCGCGACGCCAACGAGGTGATTCGGGTCGGGCGGTACCGGCAGGTGGCGCGCGGCCCGCAGGTGGATCATCGGGTCGATCAGCATTCCGCGCCACACCGTGGTGGGACCGGCCAGGGCCAGGTGCGCGAGGTAGGGCGAGAGGCCGATGGCGGTGCCGATCAAGGCTCGCCCGACGATCGGTCGCGGCATCGCCCAGAGCGCGGCCGCCCCCCCCAGCGCGAGCGCGAGGCCGAGATCGATGCGGAACAGCATGGCCAACCCGGCGAGCGCGCCGCCGATCAGCGCCCACCGCCCGCCGCGATCGCCGCCGTCGTGGCGCGCGTGGAGCAGCGCGACCAACGAGCCCAGCGCGAGCGCGACGCCGCCGGTCCAGGGGATCGCGATGAGCTGCAACGACGGCATCACGAACATGACGTTGAGCACGACTGCTGCAACCGCCACAGATCGACCCCACCAACGCACGAGCAGTCCGGCGGCCACAGCCATGCCGAGGAGTTGCGCCAATCCGGCCAGGCGTTCGACGAGCAGATGCGTACCGAACACCTTGTAGACCGCGGCGAGCGCCCACAGGCTGCCCGGACCGTAGAGGTACAGGAAGTCCGCGTTGGGCACCGCCCCGTGCAGCACGCGGTCGGGGAAGACGAGCATGAAGCCCTCTTCCATCGCCGCGCCGGGCGCGTGCAACAGCGCGCGCAAGGGGAGCAGATACGCGAGCGCAGCAACGGCAACGATGATCCACCAGGCCGCGGGGATACGAGCGGCGATCCGTGGCTCCGCGACCTGCGTCGCCGTTGCCGACTGAACGGCGGCGTCACTGCTCACGAGCAGAGGACTGTAACCGGGCCCTGCGATCGTCTCGTCGATGAGAGGAGTCGCCGAGGGGGGTGCCTCCTACAATCGCGTTCATGGCTCGAGTCCCCGAGAAACCAACGCTGGAGGGGCTCGAGGAGCGTTGGTCCGCCATGTGGGAGGAAGCAGGAACGTACCGGTTCGACCGCAGCCGCGCGCGCAACGAGATCTTCTCGATCGATACGCCGCCGCCGACCGTGAGCGGGTCGTTGCACATGGGATCGGTCTTCGGTTACGTGCAGACCGATTCCGTCGCGCGCTACCAACGCATGCGAGGCCGCCATGTCTTCTATCCGATGGGTTGGGACGACAACGGGCTGCCGACGGAGCGACGCGTCCAGAACTTCTTCGGCGTGCGTTGCCAGCCCCATCTGCCCTTCGATCCCGCGTTCGTGCCACCGGAGAAGCCCGGGAAGGAGATCGTCTCGATCTCGCGCCCCAACTTCCTCGAGCTCTGTGAACGGCTCGTGGCCGAGGACGAGGCGGCCTTCGAGGAGCTGTGGCGCCGGCTCGGGCTGTCGGTCGACTGGAGTCTCACCTACACGACGGTGGGGTCCGCCGCGCGTCGCACCAGTCAACGCGCGTTCCTTCGCAACCTCGTGAGGGGTGAGGCGTACCAAGCCGATGCGCCGACGCTCTGGGACGTCGACTTCCGCACCGCGGTGGCCCAGGCCGAGCTCGAAGATCGCGAGATGCCCGGCGCCTACCACGCGCTGCGGTTCCACAAACCGGGCGGCGGCGACGTTGTCGTCGACACGACCCGACCCGAGCTGCTCGCGGCGTGTGTCGCGGTGGTCGCGCATCCCGACGACGCCCGCTACGAACCGTTGTTCGGCTCCGAGGTCGTCACGCCGCTGTACGGCGCGCGTGTGCCGATCGTCGCGCACCATCTCGCCGATCCCGAGAAGGGAACCGGCATCGCGATGATCTGTACGTTCGGCGACACGACCGACGTCGTCTGGTGGCGGGAGCTGCAGCTCCCGACGCGAGCCATCCTGGGTACGGACGGACGGTTCAAAGCGGAGGCACCCGCCGGCATCACCTCGGACGGCGCGACCGCGTACGAAGCGATCGTCGGCCGAACGTCGAGGCAGGCGCAGAAGATCGTCGTCGAGCAGCTGCACGCCTCGGGCGAGCTCGAGGGCGAACCGCGCGCCATCACCCACACCGTGAAGTTCTTCGAGAAGGGCGAACGCCCACTCGAGATCGTGACGTCGCGTCAGTGGTACCTGCGCAACGGGGGTCGCGATCTCGCGTTGCGCGCCGAGCTCCTTGCGCTCGGGGGCGAGCTTCGCTGGCATCCCGGGAACATGCGCGCCCGCTACGACAGCTGGCTCGAGGGCTTGAACTCCGATTGGCTCGTGAGCCGGCAGCGCTACTTCGGCGTGCCGTTTCCCGTCTGGTATCGCGTCGACGCCGATGGCGACTCCGTCCACGACGATCCGCTGTTGCCGCCGGAGTCGGCGCTCCCCGTCGATCCGTCGACCGACCGGCCCTCCGGCTACACCGAGTCGCAGCGCGACCGGCCCGGTGGTTTCACGGCCGATCCCGACGTGATGGATACCTGGGCCACCTCTTCGCTGACGCCACAGATCGTCACGGGGTGGGTCGACGATCCCGATCTGTTCGAGCGCACGTTCCCGATGAACCTGCGGCCCCAGGGTCCCGAGATCATCCGGACCTGGCTCTTCGACACGGTCGTGCGCGCGCGGTTCGAGCACGGCGCGCTGCCCTGGACCGACGCCATCATCAACGGATGGGTCCTCGACCCCGATCGCAAGAAGATGTCGAAGTCCAAGGGGAACGTCGTGACCCCGATGCCTCTGGTCGAGGAGTACGGAGCCGACGCGGTGCGCTATTGGGCGTGCAACGGCCGGCCCGGTGTCGACACGGCAGTCGACTTCGGTGTCATGAAGGTCGGTCGCAAGCTCGCCATCAAGGTCCTGAACGCGTCGAAGTTCGTCCTCGGCGTCTCGGGTGACGCCGATGAGGATACGAGCGTGGTCACGTCCGCGCTCGACCGTTCGCTGCTCGTCGCGTTGGCCGATCTGGTCGACGACGCGACCGTTGCGTTCGAAGAGTTCGATTACGCACGAGCGCTCGAACGGACCGAACGGTTCTTCTGGTCGTTCTGCGACGATTACCTCGAGCTCGTCAAGAGCCGCGCCTACGACGACGCGAACGACGAAAGCGTCCACTCCGCCGCGGTGACGTTGCGGATCGCGCTCTCCACGCTGCTCCGACTGTTCGCGCCGGTGCTGCCCTACGTGAGTGAAGAGGTGTGGTCGTGGTGGCGCGACGGTTCGATCCATCGCGCCGAGTGGCCGAAGGCGGACGAGCTGCGCGTCGAGGGCGGCGATCCCCTCGTGTACGACGTCGCGGCCGACGTGCTCGCCGACGTGAGAAAGGTGAAGTCGACGCAGAAGGTGTCGCTCGCGTCGCCGGTCGAGCGGGTCCACGTGGTCGATACCCCGGAACGGCTCGCCGCGCTCGAAGCGGCACGCCGAGACGTGTCCGACGCGGGCCGGATCGCGCGGCTGGAGGTCGAAGCCGGAACCGTTGCGTGCGTACGGGTCGAGCTGGCGTCGGTGCCCGAGTCGTGAGCACGCCAATGGGCTTCGACGGCAAAGGCTGGCTGAGCGCACACGTCAACCTCGAGAGCCTCAATGTTCCTGCCGGCAGCCGGCGCGGCCCGCCGACCCTCGAGCGCATCGCCACCCTGATGCAGTATCTCGGCTCGCCCGAGGTCGAGTTCCCGGTCGTCCACATCACCGGCACGAACGGCAAGACGACGACGGTCCGGGTGCTCACGGAGCTGCTCACCGCGCTCGGACTCAAGGTCGGCGCGTATACGAGCCCGCATCTTCAGCGGGTGAACGAACGCATGTCGATCGACGGCGAGCCGATTTCCGACGACGCGCTGGACGAGATGTTGTACGCAGTCTCGCTCGTCGAGCAATCGGTCGGCGTCGACCCTTCCTACTTCGACGTCGTCACGTCCGCCGCGTTCCGCTGGTTCGCCGACGAGGCCGTCGATGTTGCCGTCGTCGAGGTCGGAATGGGCGGAACCTGGGATGCAACCAATGTCGTCGACGGCCAGGTTGCGGTCGTTACGAACGTGTCCGTGGATCACGTCGACTACCTCGGACCGACGCGCGAGCAGATCGCGCAGGAGAAGGCCGGCATCGTGAAGCCCGGCGCCACGCTGGTGCTCGGCGAGACCGACCCGAACCTCCAAGCCATCTTCGAGGCACGCGGCGCGGCGCGCGTCTTCCGCCGCGATATCGACTTCGGCGTGCGACGCAACGTGCTCGCGATCGGTGGCCGCTTGGCCGACTTCCGTAGCCCGGGCGCGGAGTATCCCGACGTGTTCCTGCAGCTGCACGGCGCGCACCAAGCCGACAACGCGGCGATCGCGATGGCCGCAGCGGAGAGTTTCGTCGGGGCAACGCTCGCATTCGACGTCGTGGCCGATGCGCTGGCACGGGTGCAGTCTCCGGGCCGACTCGAGGTCGTCGGCCGGCAACCCCTCGTGCTGCTCGACGGCGCGCACAACGTCGCCGGCGCGCAGGCTTTGCGCGTCGCACTCGAGGAGGAATTCAGTGAAGGCCCGCGCACGCTGGTCGTCGGTCTGCTGCGCGAGAAGGAACCGCACGAGATGCTCGCGGCGCTCGGCGTCGACGGGCTCGATGGGCTGCTGGTGTGTTGTCGGCCGCCGAGCCCGCGCGCGCTCGAGGCGTCGTTCGTAGCCAAGGCCGCGGTCGACCTCGGACTGTCCGAGGAGCGGATCGAGGTCGTCGACCGCGTCGAGGACGCGGTGAGTACCGCGTTGCTCGCGACACCACCCGACGGTCAGATCGTGATCACGGGGTCGCTGTACGTCGTCGGCGCTGCCCGCTCCGTGCTCGTTCCCTGACGTCCGGTTGTCGAACTTCCTGCGTCGCCCCGTAGGCTCCAGGATTCATGACCGATCGGACCCTCGTTCTCTGCAAGCCGGATTGTGTCGAGCGCGGGCTCGTCGGCGAGGTCATCGCCCGGCTGGAGCGCAAGCAGCTGAAGCTCGTCGCGCTGGAGATGCGCTTCCTCGACGAGGCCACGGCCACGAGGCACTACGCGGAGCACGAGGGCAAGCCGTTTTACCGCGATCTCGTGACGTTCATCACGCGCTCGCCCCTGGTCGCGCTGGTCGCGGAAGGGCCCGACGCGTGCAAGGTCGTGCGCGCGCTGATCGGCACCACGAACCCGCGGGAAGCCGCGCCGGGCACGATCCGGGGCGATCTCGCGATCGAGCTCACAGAGAACCTGGTGCACGCGAGTGACGGACCGGAGTCGTCTGCGCGCGAGGTCGCGCTGTTCTTCCCTGGTCTTGCCGGGTGACACCTCGAGCCGGGTGGCAATCGAACCGAGGGGCTTCTAGCCTGGGCGCGTCCCGCCGTCGGAAGATGACCCCGGTGAGCGAACCGTTCTACGCAGGATTGCTCGGCCGCGACATGGCGGTCGATCTCGGCACCGCGAACACACTCGTATACGTGCGCGGACGGGGTGTCGTGCTCGACGAGCCGTCGGTCGTGGCCGTGAACTCGCGCGACGGTCGTCCGCTCGCGGTCGGCGTCGAGGCGAAGAAGATGATCGGGCGCACGCCCGACCACATCATCGCGATCCGGCCGTTGAAGGACGGGGTCATCGCCGACTTCGACATCTGCGAGAAGATGCTGCGCTACTTCATCCAGCGCGTTCATCCGCGCAAATGGGCGAAGCCCCGGATGGTGATCTGCGTACCGTCCGGCATCACGGGCGTCGAACAGCGCGCGGTGCAAGAGGCCGCACAGCAGGCGGGGGCACGCAAGGAGGCGTACATCATCGAGGAGCCGATGGCGGCCGCGATCGGCGCCGGACTTCCCGTGCACGAACCTGCGGGCAACATGATCGTCGACATCGGTGGCGGAACGACCGAGGTCGCGGTGATCTCGCTCGGTGGCATCGTCGCAAGCGAGTCGATCCGCATCGCGGGGGACGAGCTCGACGAGTCGATCGTCGCCTTCGTGAAGAAGGAGTACTCGCTCGCGCTCGGCGAACGCACTTCGGAGGAGATCAAGATCGCCCTCGGCAGTGCGTTCCCGCTCGAGACGGAGCTGTATGCCGAAGTGCGCGGCCGCGATCTCGTTACCGGTCTTCCGAAGACGATCGTGGTGTCGACCGAGGAGATCCGCGACGCGATCGAAGAGCCGGTCGCCGCGATCGTCGACGCGGTGAAGGTGACGCTCGACAAGACGCCGCCCGAGCTCGCGGCCGACATCATGTCGAACGGCATCGTCGTGACGGGCGGCGGCGCGCTCCTGCACGGGCTGCGCGAGCGATTGTCGAGCGAGACCGGCATGCCGATCGTCATCGCCGACAACCCGCTCCTGTCAGTCGTGCACGGCTCGGGGATATGCCTGGAGAACTTCGACGTCCTGAAGCACGTCCTGAGTTCACCCGCCCGGCAATAGTCCGAGGCGGTCCGAGACCATGGCCGGTGCGCGACGCGCGAGCCGACGGCGCTACGTCCTGCTCCTGATCGTGCTCAGCTGCCTGACGCTGATCACCCTCGATACTCGCAACGGCCGTTCGGGGTCGCTCGGGGCGATGGGCCGGATCGCGCACCGGATCGTCTCTCCCGTTCAAGGAGCGGTCGACGACGTCGCCCGCCCGGTGAGCGACTGGTGGGACGGCATCACCAACTCGGGAAATCTGAAGCGCGACAACCGACGGCTCCAGGAGCAGATTGCCGCGCTCCGGGGGAAGGAGACCGCGGCCGACGAGGCAATCAAGGAGAACAGCGATCTCAAGCGGTCGCTCGCGCTGCAGAATGCGCTGTTGGTCAAGAACGTGACCGCGCTCATCGTCGGTCGCGATCCGGGCAACTTCGATCCGACGCTCACGATCGACAAGGGATCGGAGACGGGGATCTCGGTCGACATGCCGGTCATCGCGCCGGAAGGCATCGTCGGCAAGGTGATCGAAGTTTGGAACCGCGGCGCGAAGATCCAAGTACTCACCGATCCGAACTTCTCGGTCGGCGTGCAGACGCCCGGTCGTGGCGCATCGCCCGCGACGACGGGCATCGCGTCGGGAGAGGTTGGTTCGCACGATCTCGCGGTCGAGTTCGACGCGGGCACGAACGTGCTTCGGGGTGATCAGATCGTGACGTCTCCGCAGTCAACGTTGTTCCCGTCCGGTCTCGCGGTGGGCACGATCGCGTCGGCCACGAACCAACCCGGGAACACCGGCGTGAATGCCACGATCACTCCGTACGTTCATCTCGGCGCGCTGCAACACGTCACCGTGCTCCTGTGGTCGCAGGGAACTCCCGGTCCGGTGCTTCCGACGACGACAACGTCGACAACCACCACGACCACGGTGCCCGGCCCCACGACGACAACAACGACTCGAGCCGGCGGATGACGCGCGCGACGCGTCTCGGCGCGCTCGTCTTCGTCGTCGTGGTCACCCAGGTCGCGGCCTTACCGCATCTGCGGCTGTTCGGCGTCCTGCCTGATCTCGGCCTCATCGTCGCACTGGCTGTCGGCTACCAAGAAGGCCCGGAGGCGGGTGCGATCGTCGGATTCGTCGCCGGGTTCGGCTTCGATCTCTTTCTCGAGACGCCGCTCGGGCTCGACGCGCTCACCTACGCGATCGTGGGCTACGCGATCGGTGTGCTCGAGTCCGGGCTCTTTCGTTCGCCTCGCTGGTTGCCGTCGTTCCTCGGGGCGGTGGGTGGGCTGGCGGGTGGACTGTTGTTCATCGGCATCGGGGTCCTTGTCGGAGTCGACGCGGTGAAGGGCACGCATGGGATCGTCACCATCTCGTATGCGGCGCTGTACGACGCGCTGCTCGCGCCATTCGTGTTCTTCCTGGTCAGGCGCGTGCTCGGCGTCGACGATCGGGTGCGCGACGCCTGGTCGATGCGCTGACGCCACAGTGATGCTGCGCTGACGCCGCGCCCGACCGGAAACCGTTCGCGGGTTCCCACTAGCGTGCGACGCGTCTCGATGAGCCGCCTGACTGCATGAGCGACAACAGCCGCGTTCGAGTGAGCATCGTTGGCGTCGTGATCGTCGCCCTCTTCGCCTCGCTTTTCGCGCGCTTGTGGTTTCTCCAGATGGGCCCCGAGCAGAAGCTCGGCCGGGTTGTGAGCACGCTCAGCACCCGCGTCATACAGACCGCGTCGCCGCGCGGTGAGATCCTCGATCGCAACGGCAAAGTCCTGGCCCAGGACGTTGCTGCGTGGGGGGTGACGGTCGCTCGCGACCTCGGGCCGAAGACGCGTGCTCGGGTGTTGGGCCAGCTATCCGAGGTGCTCGGGATCGACGAGAAGAACCTCCGCGCGAATTACGAGAGCGATCGACAGTCGCCACTCATGCCCGCGATCGTGGCGCTCCGCGTCCCGCTCGCCCAGCAACTCGCGATCCGCGAGCACCGCGAGGACTATCCGGGTGTGAACGTCGTCGCGCTCACCATTCGTTCGTACGCGTACGACGGTCTCGCGTCGCAGGTGCTCGGCTATGTCGGCGAGATCGGTGCCGACCAGCTGAAGCAATTGAAGTCGAAGGGGTATCAGGCCGGCGACGTCGTCGGGCGCGATGGTGTGGAAGCCGCGTACGAGTCGGTGCTGCGCGGGAAGCCTCGCCGGGTGACGGTGCAGGTCGACCCGACCGGCAAGCAGATCGGTCCACCCGTCCGCGTCGATCCGGGAACGGTGGGCGACAACGTCAAGCTCACCATCGACATCAACGTGCAAAAGGCGGCTGAGCGCGCGCTCGCTCAGGGCATCCTCGCGGCGCACACGTTTCAAGACCAGAGCAAGGAGGCAGTCGCGGTCGGCTACAAGACGTTGCAGCCGACCGGCGGTGCCGTGGTCGTGCTCGACGTGCACGACGGCTCGGTGCTCGCGATGGCGAGCAACCCGACGTATCCGTTGTCGTGGTGGGTCGGCGGGATCTCGAACGATCACTTCGCGCTGCTGAGCAATGCCGGCGCCCAGAACCCGCTCCTGAACCGGGCCACCGAGGGCCAGTACGCACCCGGTTCGACGTTCAAGCTCGTCCCGTCGATCGCGCTGAACCAGTACAACGTGCTCGGCGCCTCCACGTACGTCAACGACAACGGATCGGTGCGGCTCGAGGGAACGACGTTCACGAACGACAATGGAATCCGCAACGGCAGCGTCAACCTCCAGCGTGCGCTGACGGTCTCGAGCGACGTCTACTTCTACAACGCGGGCAACGACTTCTGGAAGATCTGGAAGCTCGACCCGCAGCGCGGGCTCGGTATTCAGCAGGTCGCGGGTCAGCTCGGATTCGGTCAGCCGACCGGGATCGAGCTCGGCGACGCGGCCGGTCGGGTCCCGGACCCGACCTGGAAGGCGGCTTACGCGCACGCGAATTACAAAACCGCGAAGGCGAAGCAGGAGAACGCGATCTGGTATCCGGCCGACAACATCTTCGCTGCGATAGGGCAGGGAGACGACTTCGTCACGCCGCTTCAGCTCGCGAACGCGTACGCGTGCTTCGCCAACGGCGGGACGCTGTGGACGCCGTACGTGGGTCAGGTGGTGACGGATCCGATGACGAAGCAAGTTGTCGAGCAGCATGCGCCCAAGGCGCGCGGCAAGATCGACATTCCGCCCTACACCTACTCGCAGATTGCCGGCGGCTTCGCCGGCGCCGTCTCCGACAAGGCCGGCACCGCGTACCCGCCGTTCCAAGGTCTCTTCGTTCCCGTCGCGGGGAAGACCGGAACCGCGCAGATCAAGGGTAAGGGCCCCACGTCGTTGTTCGCGTCGTACTTCCCGGTCGGCAATCCGCAGTACGCCGTCGTCGCCGTCGTCGAACAGGGCGGGCACGGCGCGCAGACCGCGGCGCCGATCGTGCGCCAGGTGATCGAGTCGATCAACCACCTTCCTCCAACACCGATCCCCACCAAGTCGACGGGCAAGGACTGATGGCAACCATCACAGCGTCCGCCGGCCGCCGCCGCACTGCGTCGGACACGAGTCTCTTCGCGCACCTCGACCTCGCCCTCCTCACGCTGCCGATCGCGATCAGCGCGCTCGGCTTGCTCATGATCTTCGACGCCTCCCGGCACGAGACCGCGCTCGGCGGGCTGGCGCGTCTCTATTACGTCGAACGCCAAGGCGTCGCGGTGGTGCTCGGTCTGATCGCCATGGGCGTCACAATGGCGATCGACTACCGCCGCATCCGTGAGGCGTGGCCGCTCGTATACCTCGCGGTTGTCCCGTTGCTCGTGGGCGTGGTCGTACTCGGCCGCAATCACAACGGCGCGCAGGCCTGGTTCCAGATCGGTCCCTTCCAGTTCCAGCCGTCCGAGATCGCCAAGGTCGTGGTCGTGGTGGCGATCGCGGGCTATTGCCATCAACATCGCGGCGATCTCGACGCGTGGCGCGTCGGGGTGGCGGTCGGCCTGACGGGTGTGGTCATGGCCATCGTGTACGCGCAGCACGACCTCGGCACGATGCTCGTGATCATGGTGTGCGCGGCCGCGGTGCTCGTCATCGCCGGTCTCAAGCCCGTGCACATCGTCGTGCTGTTGCTGCTCGCGGCGTCGCTGGTGGGAGCGGCCGTGGTCACCGGCAAGGTCCACTCCTACCAGCTGGACCGGTTGACCTCCTTTGCCAACCAGTCGACCCCCCGCGTACCCGCCCAGGACCAGACTCCCACCCAGTTCAACCTCGGCGCCTCCAAGGCGGCGATCGCGTCGGGAGGGTTCGAAGGCGCCGGCTTCGGCCGCGGCCTGCAGACGAAGAACGGCTTCGTGCCGGAGCAGCACACCGACTTCATCTTCACCGCGGTCGGCGAGGATCTCGGCTTCGTGGGAGGGGCCACGCTCCTGCTCCTCTACGCGCTCCTGGCATGGAGGCTGTGGCGTATCGCCCTGTTGTCGTCCGACTTCTTCGGCACCCTCGTGGCCATCGGTGTGCTCGCGATGTTCGCGATCGAGGTGTTCGAGAACGTCGGCATGACGATGGGGATCATGCCGATCACGGGGATCCCGCTGCCCTTCATGTCATACGGCGGCTCCGCAGTCATCACCTCCTTCATCGCGGTCGGGCTCGTGCTCAACGTCCATATGCGCCGCTTCAGCTGACCCGGGCCGGGCACGGAGCGTGGTGAGGCGGGCCCGCGCCGCGCCCGGGCTACACTGCCCGGAGATGTCAGACCTGTGGCCGCGGATCGAACCGCTGCTGGCCCGGGTTGAGAAGCCCGCTCGCTACATCGGTATGGAGATGGGAACGGAGCCGGGCAGTCTGGCGCCCCGCCATGGGAGCAGCCGGGCGGCCTTTCTCCTGATCTATCCCGACACCTACGAGATCGGGCTCCCCAACCAGGGGCTGCAAATCCTCTACGAGCTCGTCAACGAGCGCGACGACGCGGTGGCCGAGCGCGCGTACGCACCGTGGACCGACATGGAGGCCGCGATGCGCGCGGCCCGGGTGCCCCTGTTCAGCGTCGACACGCACCGCGCCGCCGGCGATTTCGACGTGCTCGCGTTCAACCTGTCCGCCGAGCTCGTCTACACGAACCTGCTGAACCTCGTCGATCTCGCGGGCGTCCCGGTTCGTGGCGCCGACCGGTCACCCTCGCATCCCGTCGTGATCGCAGGCGGGCACTGCACGTACAACCCCGAGCCGCTCGCCGAGTACGTCGACGCCTTCGTCATCGGCGACGGCGAGGAGGCGATCGGCGAGATTGCGGACGTGGTCGGCGCGTGGAAGCGCGGCGGACGCGCGAACCGCGAGGCGGTGCTGCGTGACCTTGCCACGATCGCCGGGGTCTACGTGCCGTCTCTCTACGACGTCGAGTACGACGGTCCGACGGTTCGGTCGGTGACGCCGCGCTACGCCGACGTTCCCGCCGTCGTCGACAAGCGCACGGTTGCCGACCTGGCCGACTGGCCGTACCCGAAGCATCAGCTCGTGCCGCTGGTCGAGGTCGTGCACGACCGCCTGAACGTCGAGATCTTCCGAGGTTGCACGCGGGGCTGTCGTTTCTGCCAGGCCGGCATGATCACGCGGCCCGTTCGGGAACGGCCCGAGGAGCAGGTTCGCACGATGGTCCGCGACGGGCTGCGCCGAACCGGCTACGACGAGGTGGCGCTGACCTCGCTCTCGAGCGCCGACTTCTCGGGGATCGAGGGGGTTGTCGCCGACCTCGTCACCGATCAGGAGGGCACCGGGGGCGTGAGCGTCTCCCTGCCGAGCCTGCGGGTCGACGCGTTCACGGTCGGGATCGCGAGCGAGCTCCAGAAGGTTCGCCGCAGCGGTCTCACGTTCGCGCCGGAAGCCGGTACGTGGCGATTGCGCCAGGTGATCAACAAGCTGATCATCGAGGACGACCTGTACTCCGCGGTCGACGCCGCGTACTCACAGGGTTGGCGGCGGGTGAAGCTCTACTTCCTCACCGGTCTCCCGACCGAGATGGACGAGGACACGCTCGGCATCGCGCAACTCGCGACCAACGTGACCGACATCGGCCGCAAGTACACGAAGCAGGCGAGCTGCACGGTGTCGGTCGGAGGGTTCGTCCCCAAGCCGCACACTCCGTTCCAGTGGTTCGGCCAGAACGGGGTCGAGGAGCTGCAGCGCAAGATCACGCTGCTGCGCAACGCGGTCCGCGGAACGCGCGCCCAGGTGAAGTGGCACGATCCGAAGGCGACGTTCGCGGAAGGCATTGCCTCCCGTGGCGACCGGAGGATCGGTCGCGTCATCGAGCGGGTGTGGCGGGCCGGCGGTACGTTCCAGGAGTGGAGCGAGGGCTTCTCGCTCGACCTCTGGCTCGACGCCATGCGCGCCGAGGGGCTCGAGCCTGATTGGTTCGTCACCCGTCACCGTGTCCGCGACGAGGTCCTGCCGTGGTCGCACATCGCCGCGGGTCTCCATGCCGATTTCCTCTGGGACGACTGGCAGGCCGCCCTGGCCGAGCACGGGCTCCCCGATTGCCGGTGGACTCCGTGCTACGACTGCGGGGTGTGTACCGACTACGCCCTGGAGCACGTCGTGGCGTCGCCGGTGACACCCGCGGGCGGCTCGCAGGGCACGGGCCAGGACCTGAGCCGGTCCGCCGCGGATGTGCCCGTTCGCTTCCTCGGGTCGAAGGTGCACTCGTGAGAGGCGGCGCGGCGAATCCCGTCCGGCTCCGGTATACGAAGCTCGGCAAGGTCCGCTGGATCAGCCACCGCGATGTCGCGCGCGCGCTCGAGCGCGCATTTCGCATCGCCCAGCTTCCACTCGCGTTCAGCGAGGGCTTCTCGCCCCGGCCGCGGGTGAGCTTCGGGCTGGCGTTGTCGACCGGGCACGAGAGCGAGTCCGAGTACCTCGACCTGGTGTTCTCAGAAGCCGTCGATCTCGATGCGCTTGCTTCCCGGCTCAACAGCGGGTTGCCGGAAGGTATCGACGTGGTCGGCGCGGTCGCACTTGCCGATCGCGCACCGGCGTTGCAAGAGGCGGTGACGTGCGTCGAATGGCGGGTCGACGTCGCCCGCGGCGACCTGACGGAAGTCGATCCGGCGCGACTGCGCGAGGAGATCGACGCCGGGCTGGCAAGGCCCGCGCTGGTGGCGACACGGCACCGCAAGGGTCGCGAGGTCGTCGAGGACGTACGGCCCGTGATCCGTCGGATCACCGTGTGCGGCGGGCCCTCGACCGCGGGACTTCCGACGGTCGTCGAGATGGAAATGTCAACCCAACCGCGCGGCGCGAAGCCGGGTGAGGTACTCGCGGCCATCGGCGACCTCACCGATGTTCGAGCGCGGCGTACGCATCAATGGATCGAGCGCGACGGCGCGCGGCAGGAGCCGCTCGACGCCGACACGCGCCCGCGTGTGCCGGAGGCATGCGTGTCATGAGAGAAGGCATCGATGTCAGACCTGAACCGTCTCGAGGACGAGACGCGAGCCGAGACACCCACCCAGGCGCCCACCGAGACGCGCCCGACGACCGCGCCGGCCGACGAGCCCGGGGCGTCGCCCGCGGGCACTAGGAGCGCGGCGTCCCCGAGCGCGCAGTCCGCGAGCGACTCGCCCGCGACCGTAGATGTGGGCAGCCCGCCGGGAGCCGACGGCGGCGTGCCCCGGAAGAAGCGCCGGCGCGGCACGCGTGGTGGCCAGCGCCGCAAGAAGCCGGCCGGAGCGGGCGCGGTGGCCGGCGGTGCTGCGGGAGCCGGGCGCGCCGATGACGAAGACGACGCCGTGCACGGCAGCGAGGACTGGACCGCCGAGAGCGCCGATCGCGGTCTGACCGACGACGAGATCGGCGCGCAGGCGCGTGAGGACGCCGGCCTGGTGCCACCCCCCACGGTCCGGCCCAAGATCGGAGACAGCCGGCCTGCGCCGGCGTCGCCGGCTTCCGAATACACGGAGAACGGTGCCGCGACCGATCCCGGCGGCGCGCCCAAGAAGCGCCGTCGGCGCAGAGGTGGCAGGGGGCGGGGTAAAGGTGACGAAGCTCGTGTCGCGGGTGCCGCAGCAGCGCCGACCCGTCCGCCCGGCCGATCGGGTGGCATGCCGGGCCGTGGGGCCGTGCAGTACGTCGACGCCGGTGAGCTCGGCGACGTCGACGTCGACGGCACTGCGTTGCTCGATTCACTCGACTCCGAGACGCTCGAGCGCCGGCGCGGCACACGTCGAAAGGGTCGTCCGGCCGGCCGCTACCTCATGGTCGTGCACGTTCGCGCCGACGGGTTCGCGCACATCGGGGTGCTCGAGGGCCGCCAGCTCATCGAGCACTACGTGTCGTCGCCGACCGACGACAACACATCGATCGACGGGAATATCTACTTCGGACGTGTGCAGAACGTGTTGCCCGGCATGGAGGCCGCGTTCATCGACATCGGCACGCCCAAGAACGGTGTGCTGTACCGCGGTGACGTGGCGTACGACCCCAACGATGTGGAAGGCGGAGAGAAGCCGCGCATCGAGCGGGTGTTGCGTAACGGCCAGGCGATCATCGTGCAGGTCACGAAGAACCCGATCGCGCACAAGGGTGCCCGCCTCACTCAGGAGGTGAGTCTCGCCGGCCGGTTCGTCGTCATGGTGCCCGGCCAACCGCAGACGTACGGCATCTCGAAGCGGCTTCCCGACGACGAGCGCAAGCGCCTGCGCCGAGTACTCGACCGGCTGCGGCCCGCCGACGCGGGACTGATCGTCAGGACCGCGGCGGAAGGGGCCACCGAAGAGGAGCTCGAGCGCGACATGCTGCGCCTCAACGCGCAGTGGCGACAGATCTCGGAGATCGCCAAGAAGGCGAAGCCTGGCAGCCTGCTCTACAAGGAGCCGCAACTCGCGATCCGGCTCATCCGCGAGGAGTTCACGAAGGAATTCCGCGGTGTGGTCATCGACGACGCGAGCCTGTACGAAGAAGTGAACGGGTACATCGAGGCGATCGCGCCGGAGCTCGCGGAACGGGTCGAGTACTACGACCCGGACGCCGAACGCCTCCCGGTCTTCGAGAAATTCCACGTCCACGAGCAGTTGCACAAGGCGCTCGACCGCAAAGTGTGGCTGCCGTCGGGCGGATCGCTCGTCGTCGAACGCACGGAGGCTCTGACCGTCATCGACGTCAACACCGGGAAGAACGTCGGCACATCGAATCTCGAGGAGACGGTCTACCGCAACAATCTCGAAGCCGCAGAGGTCGTCGCGCGCGAGCTGCGACTGCGCGACATCGGCGGCATCATCGTCATCGACTTCATCGACATGGAGATCAGACAGAATCGCGAGGCGGTGGAAGAAGCGTTCCGGCAAGCGCTCGCCCGCGACAAGACCCGCACCCAGGTGTTCCCGATCTCGGAGCTCGGTCTGGTCGAGATGACACGCAAGCGGGTTTCGGAAGGACTGGTCGAGACGTTCTCGTCGACTTGCCCACACTGCAACGGCCGCGGCTTCGTCGTCGACGAGTCCATGCTGGAATAGATCCGCTATCCTTTCCCGGTTCCGAGAAGCACTCTGAAGAGGCATCGCGCATGTACGCAGTCATCCACACCGGCGGCAAGCAATACCGCGTCGCCGAAGGCGACCGCCTCGACGTCGAGCGTCTCGACGGTGAAGAGATCACACTCCGGCCGGTGATGCTGGTCGACGGCGAGAGCGTGCTCGCCACGCCCGCCGAGCTCGGCGCCGCCGCGGTGACGGCTCGGGTCGTCGGCGATGCGAAGGGGCCGAAGATCAAGGGCTTCACGTACAAGAACAAGTCGAACGAGCGCAAGCACTGGGGCCATCGCCAGAAGTATTCGACGATCGAGATCATCGGGATCACGAAGGGCTAGGGGAGCGGAACATGTCGAAGAAGAAGGGTGCCGCGTCCTCCCGCAACGGCCGCGACTCCAACGCGCAGCGGCTCGGCGTCAAGCGTTACAGCGGCGAGACCGTCGCCGCGGGCACGATCATCGTGCGCCAGCGCGGGACGCGTTTTCACCCCGGCTACAACGTCGGGTTGGGCCGGGACGACACGTTGTTCGCGAAAGCGGACGGTGTCGTGAAGTTCGGCTCCCGGCGGGGGCGCAAGCTCGTCGACATCGTCCTGGCCGACGCCTGACCCGATTCGCGCCCGAGGGCTCAGGAACATGACTCCCGAAGTCGCTCGCGCGGCCCTCGCGGGGACATGGCAACTCACCGAGTACGGCGATCGCGCGACCGAGGAAGACCCTTGGTTTCTGCCCTACGGGACCAAACCCGTGGGCGCGGTCCAGTATCACCCGTCCGGCTTCATCCGGATCGGATCTTCACCCTCGACCGCGACGGGCTCACGCTCGGCGACGGTCGGACCTG
Source organism: Acidimicrobiia bacterium (assembly GCA_038213435.1). Classification (GTDB taxonomy): domain Bacteria; phylum Actinomycetota; class Acidimicrobiia; order IMCC26256; family PALSA-610; genus PALSA-610. The sequence goes on along the minus strand of JBBQTI010000001.1, from coordinate 89,170 downwards.
GAAGCGTCAGTTCGTGCGACTCGTCTAGGTCGCGAACGGTTAGCCGAGTCGCGGCGCGAGACCCTCGGGGAGGGCGTCGGCGTGAACGACGGTGAGCGTCTTCGTCGTGCGGGTGATGGTGACGTAGAGGAGTCGCAGGCCGGCTCGATCGGGGCTCACCAACGCGGACGGCTCCACGACGATGACGTGATCGAACTCGAGGCCCTTCGCGCTGGTCGGGTCGAGCACTGCGATCGGAGCATCGAGCGCGTCGGCCGAGGTCGCGACCGCGCCGACGTCGGCGAGCGCTTCGACGATCGCCGCGTGCAGCGCCGGCGGCGCGATGACGGCGACCGCTCCCGTCCGGCTCAGCGCGGCGCGCGCCTCGGCGCTTGCCATGGCCACCAGATCGTCGCTCGGAGCGGCGACGTAGCGCGGGTACTCGCCCGTGCTCCGCACCGATCGGGACGGTTCGACCGTCGGCGCGGCGACGGCGAGAAGCCGTGACGCGACCTCCATAACCTCCGCGGGTGTGCGGTAGTTGATGCTCAGCGAGACGAAGCGCGTTGCGTTGTGCGTCGGCAGGTGGGAGAGCACATCGTCCCACGACGCGACGGCTCCCGGTTTGCTGGCCTGGCCGGGATCGCCGACAAGGGTCATGGAGCCCGACGGACAACGCCGGGCCAGCATCCGCCATTGCATCGCGGTGAGGTCCTGCGCCTCGTCGACGAGCACGTGACCGAAGGTGCGTGGTTCGAGCGACGTCGGTTCGTGCCCGTTGCCGGAGGTGTCTCCGAAGCGGCTCGCGAGCGTCGCCGCGCTGGCGAAGCCGCGTAACCCGAGGTCGTCGATGACCCGCTCGGCGGTGTCGAACGTCTCGCCGGCGCCGTTGCGACGCCGAGCGGCGGGCCGCGCCGCTTCGATCGGGCCGAGGAGCGAATCGGCTTCGTCGACCAGCGCGAGGTCGGCCTCGGTCCACGGCGCCTGTGCGACATCCGGATCGCGACGCCGGTGCAACAGCTCTTGCTCATCGTCGTTCAGCAATGATCCGGACGCCGATCGCACGAGCGCGCGGAACCCGAAGAGGTCGTTCACGAGCTCGGCACCGGAGAGCACCGGCCACATGCGTTCGAGCGCTTCCTTCACTTCGGGCCGGTTGCGGAAGCGGACGCGCAGCTCCTGCTCCCAACCCTCGGGAGTCGGCTCGCCGCGCGCGAGTGTGCTCGCGATTGTCGCATCGAGAGAGTTGTCGCGGTCGAAGATGCTCGTCACGTTGTCTGCCGGCGCGTCGATGCTCTGCTCGCGATACGCGCGGATGGCCGCGTTCTTGTAACGCGCCGCGAGCATGTCGTAGAGCCGCCGGGCGACGTACGGCCGGTTCTCGTTGTGGGACGCACGCCGACGGCGCGTGTTCTCGATGAGGCGAGCGGTGTCGGAACGGGACAACCGCACGCGCAACCCGTCGATGAGGACGATCAGATCGCGCGCCAACGCACGTTCGCGATCGGCGACCGCGTGTTGGATGACTCGCGCCATGCGCGCGTCGCCCTTCAGCTCCGCGACGCGCCGCTGGTCGGTCGCGACCACGCGCAACCGCGGCTTCAGCCCCGAGATCGTCGAGAGCTGCACGTCCTGCTCGCCCAGCGACGGGAGGACGTGCTCGATGTAGCGGAGGAACACCGGACTCGGTCCGACGAGGAGGACACCTTGGCTCGCGAGGCGACGCCGGTGCGTATAGAGCAGGTACGCGGCCCGGTGCAGCGCGACCGCGGTCTTTCCCGTGCCGGGACCGCCCGCGACGACGAGCACCCCCTGCACGTCGGCTCGGATCGCCTCGTCCTGCTCGGACTGGATCGTGGCGACGATGTCGCTCATGCGCCCGGTGCGATTCCGCTCGAGCGCGGCGAGAAGGGCGCCTTCGCCGGCAACGCCGAGGCCCTCGTCCTCGACGGCGAGCTGGTCGAACACCTCGTCGTCGAGGCCGATCACCTCCCGACCCTTGCGGGTGATCAGGTGCCGCCGCCGCACGACCGCCATCGGGGCGACGGCGGTGGCCCGGTAGAAGGGCTCCGCCACCGGCGCGCGCCAGTCGACGACGAGCGGCGTGTGGCCCCCGTCCTCGACGGCCAGGCGCCCGACGTACCACCGAACCCCGCGTTCGAGGTCGAGGCGACCGAAGACCAGGGGTGACTCGCCGATGTCGAGATCGGCCAGGCGGCGCTGCGTCACGTCCCAGGCGATATCGCGCTCGAGGCGGGCCTGGTGGGTGCCTCCCGCGCGCACGTCGGCGTATGCGGTCCGGACCCGTTCGGCCGCGGCTCGCATCGCCTCGAGCCGCGCGTACGCCGCCGTGACATAGGCCTGTTCAGCGGCGACTTCGGGGTCGATGCGGTCGGGCAATTCGCTCCCCTGGACGAGCGGAACGAGATTTCAGGATGGGTCAGTCTAGTCGTTCGTCCTCCGAGCCCAGCCCCGAGCCCGCCCTCGAGCCCGGCCCTGGGCCGCACAAAGCGTTCTAGGCTCGGGTCGATGCCGACCGCGCTGTACTTCACGCCCGACGCCGGCGCCAACCGGCTCCTCGCGTCGGAGCCGCTCGCCGTGATGATCGGGATGCTGCTCGATCAGCAGGTCCCGATGGAGTGGGCTTTCAACGCGCCCGCGCTGCTGAAGGAGCGTCTGGGCGGCCACCCGCTCGACGCGACCGCGATCGCGAAGATGGAGCCGAGCGCGCTCGAGGCGATCTTCCGGGCCAAGCCGGCGTTGCACCGCTATCCGGGTGCGATGGCCAAGCGGACCCAGGCCTTGTGCGCGTACCTCGTCGAGCACTATGGCGGCCGGGCCGAGGCGGTGTGGACGTACGTGGCGAGCGGCGACGAGCTGCTCACCCGCGTGGTCGCGCTCCCTGGGTTCGGCCCCGCGAAGGCTCGAATCTTCGTCGGCCTGCTGGGCAAGCGACTCGGCGTGCGCCCGGCCGGGTGGGAGGTCGCAGCCGCCGACTGGCCTTCGATCGCCGACGTCGACTCCTACGAGCGGGTGCTCGAGATCCGCGAGAAGAAACGTGCGATGAAAGCCGCGGCGAAGTCGGGCGAGTAGCCCGGCGATTCAGCCCGGCGGTTCAACCCGTTGTCGACGTGACGACCCGGCTCGCGATCGCGGTGGCCGATCCGGACCGCGCGGTGAGCAGATAGGTGTGCGGCTTGCCGTCGCACGCGTAGTACTCGAGATGGCTTTGGGCGCCGCCGCCGAATGTTGCGAACGGCTGTCCGTCGATCGAGAGGTCGACGGAGGACGCTCCGACCGCGGTCCATTGGAGCTGGATCATGGTCGGCGCGTTGCACACGGGTGAGGACGGGCTGACGCTGAACTCGCTGATCTGCACGCTCGACCGGACGACGGTTGATGTCGTAGTGCTCGTTGCGGCCGGGGTCGTCGAAGTCGTGGACGACAGCTCGGTCGTCGTCGTGGTGACCGGGATCGACGAGGAGGCCGTCGTGGTGGTCGAGGGGACAGTCGCCTGGTGCCCGCTACTGCAGCCGGCGAGCGAAACCAGCGCGAGAACGGAGAAGAGAAGGAGGGCGAGGCGACCCATGAACGGAGGATACGCGGACGCGCCTCCGTATCCTGGTCGGGAATGTCTGGATTCGTCGATACCGCGCAGAGCAACGTGAAGGGCGGTGACGGCGGCGCGGGCTGCGTCGGCTTCCGGCGCGAGTCGCACGTGCCGAAGGGCGGCCCGGACGGCGGTGACGGTGGTCGCGGCGGCGATGTGTGGTTGCGCGCAAACCGCAACGTCGCCTCGTTGCTGGCGTTTCGCGATCATCCCCATCGCAAGGCCGGGTCGGGGACGCACGGCAAGGGCCAGAAGCTGCACGGCAAGAGCGGGGCCGACCTCGTGGTCGATGTCCCCGAAGGCACGGTCGTGCGCTCGCTCGACGGCGAGCTGCTCGCCGACCTCCTGCACCACGGCGATACCTGGCTCGCGGCGCGCGGTGGCCAAGGCGGGCGCGGCAACGCGCGGTTCTTGTCGAACGCGCGGCGAGCGCCGAGCTTCGCGGAGCAGGGTGAGTACGGCGAGGAGCGCTGGCTGAAGCTCGAGCTCAAGCTGATGGCCGATGCCGCGCTCGTCGGCTTCCCGAACGCGGGGAAGTCGACCCTGATCTCGGTCGTCAGCGCGGCCAAGCCCAAGATCGCCAACTACCCGTTCACCACGCTCGAACCCCACCTCGGCGTCGTGCGTTGGCAGGACCACGACTTCGTGTTGGCCGACATCCCGGGCCTCATCGAAGGCGCGGCCGAGGGCCGGGGCCTCGGCCACCATTTCTTGCGTCACATCGAACGCGCACGCGTGCTCGTGATCCTCTGCGACCTCGCGCCGGTCGACGACCGCCCACCCGCCGAGCAGGAGCGCGTGCTGCTGGACGAGCTCCGTCGCTACCGACCGGCGCTGCTCGACCGGCCGCGCCTCCTCGTCGGCAGCAAGGCTGACGTCGCCGCTCCCGACGTGGAGTTCGACGGGATGCGCATCGCGAGCGTGACGCGCGCCGGTCTCGACGAGTTCCGCGGGCAGCTCGCGACATTGATCGAAGCCGCGCGCGCCGCCGAAGGCGAAGTCGACCCGTACGTCGTGTTCCGGCCCGAGGAGCAAGGTTTCTCCGTGGTGCGCGAGGGCCCGAAGGAGTGGCGCGTGCAGGGCCGGCCCGCCGAGCGCGCGGTAGCGCTCGCCGACCTCACGAATTCCGAAGCGATGGCCTACGTCCAACAGCGGTTGCAGCGCATGGGCGTCGAGCGCGCGCTGGCGCGGGCCGGCGCCGCCGACGGCGACGTCGTGCGCATCGGCGACCACGAGCTCCTCTACGAGGAGCCGGCCTAGTGGCTGCCCCGGCTCCCGTGGCGGTCGTGAAGGTCGGCACGTCGTCGATCGCTAGGGAGTCCGGCGAGCTCGACGACGACGCGTTGACGAAACTCGCGGGCGATCTCGCGACCGCACGCCGAGCCGGGCACGAGGTCGTGCTCGTGATGTCAGGTGCGATCGCGGCGGGGATGCCCGCGCTCGGGCTGCACCGCCGACCGACCGACATTGGCACGTTGCAGGCGATCGCCGCGGTGGGCCAGCCGCGTCTGCTCGAGCGTATGAACGCGCTGCTCGGCTCGCTCGGGATCGTCGCCGGCCAGGTGTTGCTCACGCCGTACGACTTCGCGCATCGGAGCCAGTACCTCCACGCGCGCGCGACGCTGCAGAGGTTGCGCGAGCTGGGCGTGCTCCCGATCGTCAACGAGAACGACACGGTCGCCGACGACGAGATCCGCTACGGGGACAACGATCGGCTCGCGGCGCTCGTGTCGCATCTCGTCCACGCCGACACGCTGTTGCTGCTCACCGACACCGGCGGCGTGTTCACCGCCGATCCGCGTCGCGACGCCGACGCATCGTTGATCGAGGAGATCGTCGAAGTCGACGAGGCGCTCGAGCAGGCGGTGGGCGGCGCGGGAACCGAACGGGGCAGCGGCGGGATGGCGAGCAAGCTCGCGGCGGCGAAGATCGCGGCCTGGTCCGGAGTGCGGGCCGTAATCGCGTCGGCCTCGGTTCCGAACGTGATCGCCGACGCGCTCTCCGGCCGGGTCGTCGGCACCTCGTTCGCACCCCGAGCGACCCGACTTTCGTCGCGGAAGCTTTGGATCGCGTTCGCGCAGGGTTCCGAGGGCCGCGTCACCGTCGACGTGGGCGCCCGCCGCGCGCTGGTCGTGGGCGGCAAGTCGTTGCTCGCCGCCGGAGTGCGCGAGGTCGAGGGTGCGTTCGACGTCGACGCGCCCGTCGAGATCATCGGCGAGGACGGTCGCGTATTCGCAAAGGGCCTTTGTCGTTACGGCGCCTTGCAGCTACGCGCGGTCGCCGGCAAGCGCACGGACGACCTGCCGAGCGGCTCACCCAACGAGGTCGTGCATCGCGACGACCTCGTGGTCCTGCCGTAGCGCCATACGGTTGAGGTCGAAGGCCGGAAGCTCGAAGGCCGCTTCGGAGGGGGAAAACGGCCAGACTTGACCGCTTGGTCAAGGGGTAGCCTGGCGGGATGACCCCCGTCATCGAGCTCGGCCGCCGGGCGAAGGCCGCGAGCAGGCTGCTCGCCGGGGCGCCGACGCCGGCCAAGAACGGGGCGCTGCTGACCGCGGCCGACCTGCTGGCCGAGCGCGCCGGCGAGGTCCGGGCCGCCAACGAGGTCGACCTCGACGCCGCCCGCGCCGCGGGGATGGCGGATGGTCCGCTCGACCGGTTGCGGCTGACCGACGCCCGGCTGGAATCGATGGCGAACGGGCTGCGCACCGTCGCCGCGCTCCCGGATCCGGTCGGGGAGGTGCTCGACGGCTGGCGCCGGCCGAACGGGCTCGAGATCGTGCGGACGCGCGTGCCGCTCGGCGTGGTGGCGATCATCTACGAGAACCGCCCCAACGTCACGAGCGACGCCGCCGGGCTGTGCATCAAGGCCGGGAACGCGGCGCTGCTGCGCGGGTCGTCGTCGGCGCTGCGTTCGAACGTCGCCGTCACGCTGGTGCTGCGCGACGCGCTGGTCAAGCACGGGTTGCCCGAGGATGCGGTCATCCTCGTGGAGGACACCGCGCACGAGACCGCGACCGCGGTGATGCAGCTCAGCGACTACGTCGACTGCCTGATCCCGCGCGGCGGGCCGTCGCTCATCCAGAGCGTGCGCGACAACGCCAAGGTGCCGGTGATCATCGACGGCGACGGCAACTGTCACGTGTATGTCGACGCGTCGGCCGATCTCGACGAAGCGATGAAGATCGTCGTGAACGCCAAGACACAGCGATCGAGCGTGTGCAACGCGGCTGAGTCGCTCGTGGTGCACGTCTCGGTGGCCGACGCGTTCGTGCCCCGGATCGCCGACGTGCTGCACGAACAAGGTGTCGAGCTCGTCGGCGACCCCGACGCGCAGCGTCGCTCACTGCACATCGGCGCCGCGACCGACGACGACTTCGGCCGCGAGTACTCCGACCTGAAGCTGTCGGTCGCGATCGCACCCGACCTCGATGCCGCGATCGCGCACGTCAACCACTACGGCACCGGGCACACCGAAGCGATCCTGACGCGCGATCTCGACGCGGCGCGCCGCTTCACGCGCGAGGTCGACGCGGCCGCCGTCGTCGTGAACGCGAGCACGCGATTCACCGACGGAGAAGAGTTCGGCTTCGGTGCCGAGATCGGTATCTCGACCCAGAAGTTGCACGCGCGCGGCCCCATGGGTCTGCGGGAGTTGACCACCTACAAGTACGTCATCTGGGGGGAAGGGCAGGTACGGGGGTAATGGGCGAACGATTCGAATCCGTCGACGCGACGGCTGCCCGGTTGCGCGAGGTCGACTATCTCTCCGACACGAACATCGCAGGCGTCGTATACCTCGCGGAGCGGCTCGGAAAGCCCGTGCTCGTCGAGGGCCCCGCAGGTGTCGGCAAGACCGAGCTGGCCAAGGCGGTCGCGGCCACTGTCGGCGCGCGCCTCATCCGGCTGCAGTGCTACGAGGGTCTCGACGAGTCGAAGGCCATCTATGAGTGGAACTACAAGAAGCAGTTGCTCCGGATCCAGGCCGACCGCGAGCACGAGCGCGATTGGGAGACCGTCGAATCCGACATCTTCTCCGAGGCGTTCCTGTTGACCCGCCCGCTGCTCGAGGCGATCCGGGCGGACGAGCCGGTCGTCCTGCTCATCGACGAGGTCGACCGAGTCGAGATCGAGACCGAAGCGCTGCTGCTCGAAGTGCTCTCCGACTTCCAGGTCTCGATTCCCGAGCTCGGGACGATCGTGGGCAAGCAGGTGCCGCTCGTGTTCCTCACCTCGAACAACACCCGCGAATTGTCGGAGGCATTGAAGCGGCGGTGCCTGTTCCTGCACATCGATTACCCGGACATCGAGCGCGAGAAGGAGATCGTGCGGGTGCGGGTACCTGAGGTCGATGCCGCGCTCGCGGGGCAAATTGCGAAGGTCGTCAACTCGATCCGCAACATCGACTTGAAGAAATCGCCGTCGATCTCCGAGACGATCGACTGGGCGCGCACACTTGTGTTCCTGGGCCGCAATGAGATCACGCCGGAGGTGCTCGGCGACACGTTGCACGTGCTGCTGAAGTATCAGAGCGACATCGCGAAGACGCGCAAAGAGCTGGGCGTCGACGCGCCCGCGGTCATCAAGAAGTAGCGAGTGCAGTGGAGCAAGCTCGACCATGCGATGTCGCGGGGGAGTGGTGAGGTGACGATCCTGCCGGCCGAGCCGCACATGCTCGACGTGCTGCAGGGTTTCGTGCACGAACTCCGAATCGCGGGTCTGCCCGTCTCCATGACCGAGAATCTCGACGCGATGCGCGCGGTGGAGTTCGTGTCGCTCGACGAGCGCGAGGCGTTCAAGGCCGCGCTCGGCGCGACGCTCGTGAAGAACGCGGGCCACTATCGCGTCTTCGACACGGTGTTCGAGGTGTTCTTCTCGATGTTCTCGCCCGGCGTGAACGCCGACGGCGAGTCCGATCTCGACGCCGACTCCCAGGCGAACTTCGACGAGCTGCGCGCCGCCATGGATCAGGGTGGTGCGATGGGTCAGGTTTCGAACGAAGAGCTCGCGCAGATGCTTCTCGATGCGCTGATGCGCATGGACCAGAACGAGATGCGCATGCTCGCCGGCGCCGCGGTGGCGCGTTTCGCCGGGATGGAGCCGGGGCGCCCGGTCGGCGGCGCGTACTACCTCTACCGAACCCTTCGACAGCTCGACGCCGACGGTCTCGTCACGAAGATGATGGCCCGGGCGCAAGACGAACAACAGATCGGCGCAGGCGCGTTCGACGAGCGGCTCGCACGCGAAGACTTCGAGGGCCGGCTGAAGGTGCTGAAGGAGATGATCGAGGCCGAGATCCGGCGGCGGCTCGTCGCCGACCGCGGGGTCGAGGCGATGGCGCGCACGTTGCGCAAGCCGCTTCCGGAGGACGTCGACTTCATGCATGCGTCGCGGGAGGAGATGCAACTTCTCCAGCGTGCCATTTACCCCTTGACCCGCGCCCTTGCGGCTCGCCTCGCGCAGCGACGCCGACATCGTCGCCGCGGCCATCTCGACTTCCGCCAGACGGTGCGACACTCAATGTCGTATGGCGGGGTGCCGGTGGAGCCCAAATTCAAGCGGCCTCGTCCCTCGAAGCCCGAGATCATGGTCGTTGCCGACATCTCGGGATCGGTCGCGTCATTCGCACGTTTCACGCTGCAATTCGTCTACGCGATGCAGAGCGAGTTCTCCAAGGTGCGATCGTGGGTCTTCATCGACGGCGTCGACGAGGTGACCCGTTTCTTCGACGAGTCGCAGGAGCTGAGCGAGGCGATTCACCGCGTCAACACCGAAGCGGACGTCGTGTGGGTCGACGGACACAGCGACTACGGCCACGCGTTCGAGGTGTGGCACGAGCGCCACATCCGTGAGGTCACGAAGAAGTCGTCGGTCATCTTGCTCGGGGACGCCCGGAACAACTACCACGCGTCGCAGGCTTGGACCGTCGCGGAGATGCGCAAGCGGGCTCGCAAGGTGTTCTGGCTCGACCCCGAACCGCGTGGCTACTGGGATACGGGCGACTCGATCGTCTCGGAGTACGCGCCGTATTGCGACGGCGTGTACGAAGTCCGCAACCTCCGCCAACTCCAGAAGTTCGTCGCCGACGTCGTGGAAGCCTGAGCCATCCAGACGGATGGAACGTACGGCCGGAACGTACGCTGGATCGATGCCCGCGACCGAAGACCTCGCGTTGGCACGCCTCGGCTGGGATCCCGCCCTGGCCGCGGCGGCTGCAGCCGACGTCGCGCACGCCGACGCGAGTCCCGGCCGCGTGGCGCGGGTCGATCGCGGGTGGGCCACGCTGCTGACCGCGAGCGGAACGGAGCGTGCGCAGCTCGCCGGGCATTCCGTGGCGACGGGCGATTGGCTCCTCGTGCGGGGCGGCAACGTCGTCGCTTCGTTGCCGCGTCGCTCGGCGTTCGTGCGGGGCGACGCCGGCGAGGGCCGGGCGCGCAGGCCCCAGGTCGTCGCCGCGAACGTCGACGTCGTGTTCGTCGTGCAGGCGTTGAACAACGGGCCGAACGTCCGGCGTCTCGAGCGCGAGCTCGTGCTCGCATTCGAGAGCGGGGCGACCCCGGTCGTCGTCCTGTCGAAAGCTGACCTGATCCGTCGGGCCGAGGTCGAGCGCGGGATCGAGCTCGCGCGCGAGGCCGCGGCGGAGGTCGAGGTCGTGGTCACGAGCGCGGTCACCGGAGCTGGACTCGACCGATTGCGAACGCTTGCCCGCGCGGGCCGCACGGTTGCGCTCATCGGCGCTTCCGGCGTCGGCAAGTCGAGGCTCGTGAACGGGCTCGTCGGCGAGGCGGTGCAGGCGATCGGCGACGTGCGCGAAAACGATCAGCGTGGACGGCACACCACGACCGCTCGTGAGCTCGTCGCGCTCCCGGATGGGGGTTGGCTCATCGACACGCCGGGTCTGCGCTCGGTCGCGTTGTGGGACGCGGACGAGGGCCTGAGCCGTGTGTTCTCCGACGTCGAGACGCTGGTCGCGCGGTGCCGGTTCACGAACTGCTCCCACGGTCCCGAACCCGACTGCGCGGTGCGCGCGGCGATCGAGCGAGGTGAGCTCGACGCCGCGCGCTTCGAGCACTACCGGCGGCTCGATCGCGAGCTCGACGAGAACGCGACCGGCCGCTAGCGCGAGCCGGACATGCGCGCCCCGGCCGCTAGCCGGACATGATCGTCCCGACGCGGTCGGCAATACGCGCGAGCACGAGCAGTTGGCGCCGTTCCCGGCGACGGAAGGGATGGCCGTCGCGCCCGACGAGGAGAACCACGCCTCCCGCCGGGAACGGCGCCACTGCGAGATCGTCCGGGCCCGAGTCGCCGGCCGCGACGCTCGGTGATGCCGCCGTTCCCGCCGCGAGTGCTTCCAGCACGGAGGGGTCGGGAACCTGCACGCCCGATGTTGTGAGCGCGGTGGCTCCTCGCAACAGCACAGCCCAGTCGGCGGCGAACTCTTCGCGCACGCTGTCGACCAGTCGTTGCGCCAGCTCGGCGCGGGTGCTCGCGCCCGAGAGATGCTCGACCGACTCGAGCGCGTCGAGACGGGGGTCGGGGAAGGTCGCGACCTCGCGCCATTCCTCGACCGACGCGCCGTCGACCTCTTCGATCTCACGCACGAGCAGCGCGACGAGATCCTTGTCGGGAAGCAACACCGCGAACTCGTCGACTGCGACGTGCTCGCTTCGTTCGAGCACGTCGATCCCGACGATGTCGCCGCCGATCGCGCCGATGCGGGACGCGACCAGACCGAGCGCACCCGGTCGGTCCGGAAGCCAGACGCGCACGACGACACTGAGCACGGGGGCAGGTTACGACGAGCAGTGCGGAGAAAGCTGCCCGCAACTCTGCGTTCACGGGCCCTTCTCCTACACTCGCCGAGTGGAGCGCCTCGGCATCCTCGGCGGCACGTTCGACCCGGTTCACGTCGCGCATCTCGCGGCGGCCGCGGCGGCGCGCACGCAGCTCGCGCTCACCCGGGTGCTCGTCGTCGTGGCCGGAGATCCCTGGCAGAAGCGGGGTCGGGTCGGCGCGCCGGCCGAGGCTCGGTTCGAGATGGTCGCGGCGGCGCTCGACGGGGTCGAGGGGTTCGAGGCCTCCCGTCTGGAGATCGACCGCACCGGGCCGACGTACACAATCGACACGGTCGAGGCGCTGCGACGGGAGCTCCCGCGCGAGCTGTTCTTGATCGTCGGAGGCGACGTCGCGGCGTCGGTCGAGACGTGGCACCGGGCTGACGACCTCCGAGGCGCGGTGACCCTTGCCATCGTCGACCGTGGGGACGCCGCGGCCGCGGCACCACCGCCTGGTTGGCGCTGCTTCCCTGTTCACATGCCGCGTCTGGACGTGTCGTCGACCGACATGCGGCGTCGCATCGCCGCGGGCGAATCCGTCGACTTCCTGGTACCTCCTCCGGCGGCACGGGTGTTGCGCGCACGCGGTCTCTACACTGGAGGGTGATGGCTCCGGCGCGCGCGACGATCGACATGCGTCGTCGTCTACGCGAGCGGTGGATTGCGGTGGCGGTCTTCGGATTGGCCGCGATCTCGGGGCTGCTGGCCGCGCACTTCGGGACGCGTCGCGCGTGGGAGAGCGCCCGGGCGACGACGCCGAGCTCCACGTCGACGTCGGTTCCCTTCGTCGACCCACAGAGGATTCCGTGACCGAACCGGAACGCATGTCGAGCACCGAGCGAGCGCGGATCGCGGCCCGTGCCGCCGACGACAAGAAGGGCGAAGACATCGTCGTTCTCGACGTGGCCGAGATCATGGGCATCGTCGACGCGTTCGTGATCGCGCATGCGTCGAACACTCGGCTCGTGCGGACCATCGTCGAAGAGGTGAAGCGGCAACTCCTCGACCATGGGGAGGTCAAGCCGCGCTCGATCGAGGGCCTCGACGACATGTCATGGGTGCTCCTCGACTATGGCGATGTCGTCGTGCATGTGTTCCTCGACGCGACGCGCGAGTTCTACGGCCTCGAGCGCCTGTGGGCCGACGCGGCGCGCATCGTCTGGAGTGGCGCCGCCGCGGTGTAGGACCGCGATCCGCTCGACACGTTAGATTCGGCCGGCGGCTAATCGAGGAGTCGTTCGGCACGCTTCCACGTAGCGGGCCATTGTTTTCGGAGTCGAGCTCCCTCGGCGTCGAAGAGGCACGCGACGTAGCCGGCCTCGAAGGGCGCCTCCGACCCGCCGGGGTCGCGGGCGGCTTCGCGCAGCCAGGCCCCGGCAACAACTGTGTCCTGGTGGTCGCCGAGGATGTCTTGCAGCTCGGCGAGACGCCGGGCCTGTCGTGCGGCGCGCTTGCCGAGGAGGGGCGCCGCGGTCTCGAGCGCGTAGCGAGCATGCTTGGCCCGTTTGCGTGCGTCGTGAAGGTCCGCGTTCGCCGGGACGTGTGCGAGGTGACGGATGTGCTTGCGGAGACGTCTCACTGGTCGTCGGACGAGCTTCGCGACCACCTGCGAAGCTGCTCGTCCCGCCACCTCGGGGCGTATGCGAGGCGATCGCGCCGCCGCGACGAGATGATCGAGCAACGCGGTGTATCGCTCGGATCGCATGGCGTCGAGCAGGGCGGTCCGGTCGCGGCTGCGCATGTCCTGGAGACGGTGGATCAGCTCCTTCAGGTTGATTCGTCGCTCGTCGGTGAGCCGCTCACCTTTCTCGCCGAGTTGGCCGAGGAGCACGTCGGCATCGCGGACGTGCCCGAGTAGCTCGCCCAGCCAGTGCAGTTCGGTTCGAAGGGATTCACACCAAGCGACGTCGAGAATGGGCCGGAACGTTCGCAGGTCCGATCGCAGGCGCCGGGTCGCGACGCGTGCTTGGTGCACTCCCTCTGCGTCTTCTCCGACGCGAACGATCGGATCGTGGTCGACGAGGAGCTGTGTGCCGCGGACGATGGAGCTGCGTACGAGCTCTTCGACGGTTGCGGTCTTGTCGATAGGTGTGGCCCGAGAGAGGTCCGGCGGCGTCGCCGCGTGGTCTCCGAGTGCGCGCGTGACCTTCGGCATCGGATCACCGGGGACCGCGCCTGCTTCCTGCAGCCGATCCACCAGTGTGTCCACGAGGTCGGAACCGTCCGCGCCGGTGGATTCGACCTCGACCTCCCGGAAGCGGGAGGTCCTCCCGGTGCCATCTGTTGCGACGACGTTGTCCTCGTCGATCTCGATGACGGGTTGCCGCCGCTTGTCGTAGAGGTGGATCTTGCGCCGCTTGGTGTGCACGCGCGCGACCTCGCGGACGCTCTGCGACCGGGTCCAGGCCTGCACCAGATCCGTGGCCGCGTGCGGCGGATGTCCCTCCGGCCCGGGGAAGCGATATTCGTCTCGCACAAACGTCGCGCCGTCACGAGGGCGAGGTATCTTGACCGTCCAACCGTCGTCGGACCGGTAGCGCAGGCTCGCGCCGGCTCGTGTGAGCGCGAGGTCGGGCGTGTCGAAGTACGTCGCGTGTTGATCGACTTGCTCGAGCGACCAGTCGCCCAGCCCGTCGACGAGCGATTCAGGCGCCGGCAATGTCGTCCCCGCCGGAAGTGTCAGCTTCACCTCACGCTCACGCATAACGCGTCTACTCCTCGCTCGAGTCGAGCCGTTTCCTCGAACGGTGTCAAGCGGTGCGCTCGGCGCGCGGTGACCCATCCGGCGCCAATTGATGGAATCGCACGTCGTGATGACTGTCTTCGGGGCGGGTAGTCGGTAGAACGTGTTGTTGACCTCGACGGTGTCGAAGCGGGTCGCGTAGTGCTCCAGCCAACGGGAAGCGGGGATATGGCGTGGATAGAAGCGATCACGCCAGTCGCGGTACTGCCAACCCGACGTTCCTATTCGGAGCATGCGCCTCAGCTTCGATGCCGCGCTGCCCGCGCATGGGAGGCGATGGTCTCGAGATCGCTCACGAATCCGGCGTAGACCTCGGCGCGTTCATCTCGTGCCCGCAGTACGGCCGACGGATGGATGGTCGCGACCGCGATGACTCCCGAGGCCAACTCGAACGGCTCGGCCCCTTGCTTGGACACGCGAAAGGCAGGGCCGAGGACGGCTTGTGCGGCCGTCGCGCCCAGCAAGCCGAGAACTGTGGGCTGCACGATCTGTAGCTCCCGCTCCCACCACCGGCACGCGCCCACCTCGGCGCGCGTCGGAGTCTTGTGCAGTCGGACCTTGCCGTTGCGGCCCCGCCAATCAACATGAGCGACGTGGGCACCGGCCCTTCGCCGAAGACGGTTCGCGTGGCGTGCTCCCAGAGATCACAGTCCTTGCACGCGCGGGCTTCGGCGCGTGCCTCGTCGAGCGTCGCCGACGCGTCGCCGCGGGCCGCCGGTCTGGTCACGGCGACTCAGCTCTGGATGTCGCCGTGCCGACGGCGAGTTTCGTCTTCGACGGCGTCCAACTCGTGCTCATCGGGCTTGTGACCCGTGTGCGTTTCGAGGACGGCTTTCGCCTCGGATCGACGATCACCGGCGGCGTCCGCGATCGGTCTGGTCGCCTTTGCTTTCATGCGAGTCCAGACCTTGCTCAACCTTCCCATGAATCTCCCCGAGTCGCAGTGGCGCGCACAACGCAGGACGATTGCCTCAGCGTTTCCCGGCGGTCGCCTTCCCGCCCGTGAGTCAAGGCTCGTAGAGTAAATCCGCTCGGCGCGAAGCCGCTCATGACGCCTTCGCTTGTGTGATGTCCTCGCGAAACGAAGGGAGTATCTCGCGTTCATAGAAACGCAGGAAGCCTTCTTGATGTGGTCCGATCTGCGTAATGTAGATCTCGTCGTAGCCGACGTCGCGGTATCGCTTTATCGCGTCGATGTGCTTCTGCGGGTCGGGTCCGCACGGGAATGCTCCGACGACATCTTCGCGATGTAGCGGTGCGACTGCTTGTTCGAAGTGTGCGGGCGTCGGCAGGAGCTGGCTCAGCTCGCCCTCGAGCCCAGATGTCGGCCACAGCGTGTACGCGAGGTCTTCGGCCTCGCGTACCGAGTCGGCCCAAACGACCTTGAGTTGCGCCAGCTTCGGGCCGCGGCCGCCCCGCTGCTCGTATTGCCGTAGCAGCTCGGCGTCGGGCTTGGTGCTCACAAGTCCGTCACCACAACGCGCGGCGAGCGCAACCGACGCCGCCCCGAACGCAGACACGATGATCGGCGGGAGCGTTGCGGGCAACGTGTAGATACGCGCGTTCTCGACCGTGAAGTGCTCTCCGTAGTGGCTTTGCTGGTCGCCCTGCCAGAGCATCCGAATGATCTCGATCGCCTCTTCGAGCATCTCCAACCGCACCATTGCCTCCTGCCACCGCGCGCCGACGATGTGCTCGTTCAGGGCTTCACCGCTGCCCACGCCGAGCCAGAAGCGTCCGTCGAACATGCACTGCGCGGTCGCGGCCGCCTGCGAGATGACGGCCGGATGGATGCGCACCGTCGGACACGTCACGCCGGTACCGAAGCGCATCGTCTCGGTCGCGTGGGCGACGCCGCCCAGGACCGACCACACGAACGGCGAACTGCCCTGCGCGTCGATCCACGGATGAAAATGGTCGCTCACCCATCCGGTACCGAAGCCGGCTTCCTCCGCTCGCGCGGCATACCGGACGATCTCGTTCGGGCCGAGTTCCTCACTCGAAAAGGCAACGCCGAGTCGCATCGTTCGTCCTTCCTCTGAGGAGTGCTCAGCTCGCGTGGTCATGTCCATCACGTCCGATGTAAACCGGGCCGGCGTCGTCACAACTCCCGCGGCTGTGCTTCCCGACGCGCGGTCGAGCCAAACGCTTCTATCCGTTCGGTGACGGCAGGAGCGTGCCGATCGTGGCTTCGCTGATAAACGCGGCGTAGCGGTCGAGAGGCCAGCTGCGGTTGAGGACGAGGAGCTCGAAGAGCTCGGGGGAGCTATACGTCCAAAGGAGCTCGCCGGCGTGTTCGACCGTGAGCCCCTCGCGCAGGTGACCGGCGGCGTCGAGATTGCGCGCATTGTGGGTCATCCGCACGAGCCGTTGGGTGCCCATTTCGGTATAGAGCGCGGCCATCTCGGGATCTGATGCTCCGGCGGCCCGTACGAGAAGCAGGATTGGTGCCACGCGGGGCGCGACCTCGATGGTGAGGGCGCCCCAGCCGCGGATGATCTTGCGGGGGTCGGGTTCGTCCGCCTGTAGCGCGTCCGAACGGGTTTCCGCGGGAATGGGTCCGGCGCCGGCCAGGGCCCGCTCGCAAATTGCCCGTACGAGTCCGGCCTTTCCGGCGAAGGTCTTGTAGATGGTGTCGGGCGACACCGCGGCGTCCGCGGCGATGGCAGCGATGGTCGTTGGCGCGAAGCCGTCGCGTAGGAACATCCGTTGAGCGGAATCAAGGATGGCGTCGCGAGTCTGGCGCGCCTGTTCGCGGCGCCGGGTCGAGTCGTACGCGCGTTTTCGCTTGACCGGAGATCGCTTTGGTTCCATAGTGATAGAGTCATTCTAGTATAGAGGAACCAAAGCACGAGCGGGGGACCTTCGATGCAAACCACCGGACACAACGACGCGGCGGACCTGGTCGAGCGCCTCCGGAAGGCCACCAACGACCACGACCTCGAGGCGCTGGTCGCGTGCTTCGCGCCCGACTACCGCAACGAGACCCCGGCGCATCCCGAGCGCGGCTTCGTGGGCCGCGAGCAGGTCCGCAAGAATTGGACGCAGATCTTCGTGGCAATACCGGACCTCACGACCGACGTACTCCGCTGCACCGACGACGGTGACACCGTTTGGACCGAGTGGGAGCATCGGGGCACCCGTCCCGACGGTTCCGCTCACGTCATGCGCGGCGTCGTGATCTTCGGCGTGACCGGCGGCGTTGCCGCGTGGGCCCGCTTCTATCTCGAGCCCGTCCAACTCGCCGCCGGGTCGGTCGACGAGGCCGTCCGGCGCCAGGTCGCTCCGGGCCGTGCTTCGTGATTCTCCTCGCCGGTGGAACCGGCCGGCTCGGCACCATCGTCGTCAATCGCCTGGGCGATCGCGGCATCCAGGTCCGCGTCCTCACCCGTGACCCGTCTCGGGCGGATCACCTCGGCGGCCGGCACGTTGACGTCGTCACCGGCGACGTGCGCGACCCGCGAAGCCTCCGGCGCGCGACCGATGGGATCGCCGTTGTTGTCTCCGCGATGCACGGCTTCACTGGGCCGCGGGGCAGTTCACCCGCAACCGTCGACCGAGACGGCAACGTCAACCTCATCGACGCGACCAAGGCCGCGGGTGCCGATCTCGTGTTGATGTCGACGGTCGGCGCCGCCGCCGACAGCCCCCTGGAGCTGTTCCGTATGAAGCGCGCCGCCGAACAACACGCGATCACCAGTGGTGTTCCCACGACGATCGTCCGTGCGACCGCGTTCCTCGAACTGTGGATCGAGATTCTTCGAAAGACCGCGGGCCGCTCGGGGCGTCCCCTGGTCTTCGGACGCGGCGACAACGCGATCAATTTCGTCTCCGTCACCGACGTCGCCGCGCTCGTCGAGCGCGTCGTCACCGACCGAACGAGTCGCGGCGGGACGCTCGAGATCGGCGGACCCGAAAACCTCACGTTCAACGAACTCGCGCGCGCGATGCAGAATGCCACCGGACGTGGGGGAGCGCCGCGCCACGTGCCGCCGCTGATGTTGCGCGCCATGGCCAACACCATCGGCCGCACGAATCCCCAGCTCGGCCGGCAGGCGCGCGCCGCGCTCGTCATGGACCACACCGATCTCACCTTCGACGCCGCGGACCTACGCCGCAGGTTCCCGGACGTCCCGTGCACCCCACTGTCCCAAGTGCTGGCCGACATGGCCGCGGCCTGACAATCGACGACCGCTTGCAGTTCAATATGGTTGGAGGTCATCATGGCTGAGCCCAACATCGACATCGTCATCGACTGCGCCGACCCCGAGACGCTCGCCGAGTTCTGGGCGGAAGCGCTCGGCTACACCAAAGCCGGCATGTTCGACCCGTACTACGTCTTGCTCGCGCCGACCCGGGAACACCCGCCCGTAATCCTGCAACGTGTCCCGGAGCCGAAGACGACCAAGGCTCGCATCCACTTCGACGTACGCGTCGCCGACATCGAGACCGAAGCCAAACGACTCGAGCAACTCGGTGCTCGACGCATCGACATCGGCCAAGGACCCGACCCCGGCTGGATCGCCATGGCCGACCCGGAAGGCAACGAGTTCTGCGTCTGTCCCGGCATCCCGCTGCCGCCTGCTCTCTCGTTGACGCGCGATTTGTCGCGGCAGCAGTCGCAGCAGTAACAGACCCAGTGGACCTAATGCGACTGTTCTCAAACCTGACGGGGTGCTCTCGCTCCTCCGTTCGGAGGCCGCGGACCGCGGTGGAGGGCCTGTCGGGGCCCGGATCCGGCGGCCTCGGCAGGTGCAACGGCGGCTGACCGAAGATGAGATCGACACACTTCTGGCGCGGGGACGTCAGCCGGATCGGTGTCGTCCGACGGTGGCAACGAGCGCCGAGCGGGCATTTGTGCGAGGTTGCGTGCTGTGATGACGCGGACCCGTCCGAAACGCGTCTTGTTGCGGCGCTAGCGGTCTTGGATGAGCTATTCGCCAGTGCGGGTGGCGAAGGTTGCTAGCGCTTCGCACGCGGCTGAAGTCGCATGGCTCGCGTTCGGGCTGGATGGGTACCCGAGAGCCGCGCTACCCGAACCAGCGAGCCCGGCGCGTCGCTCCCCACTCGCGCTTCTCTGCTGCGAGCGCTGCGTCGGGCGGGGTGAACTTGGCGACGGGCATATCGTAGGAGAGGAAGTTGACGTCAATACGGCCTACGAGGTCGTCGCCGAGCTCCACGTAACATCCGGAAGCGCCGTCGTACGGCTGTGGCGGCGCGGTGCCGGTGAACTGGGCGATGAGCACATCGGCGACGGTCGCCGCTTCGCCTTCAGCGATTCCGCCGGCGCGCGGTACCGGCGCACTGGTCACGTCGCCGATCGCAAAGACACCCGGGAACTTGGTGGCGAAGGTGGCTGGATCGACGGGAATCCATCCGTCTTCGGCGAGTGCGCTCTCGGTGGCGACGACCGGCGCGCAGTGCACGGGTATCGCCAAGAACAGGTCGTACGGCAACTGGCGACCGTCGCCGAGGTGCGCGACGTGGGTCGTCGGGTCGAGACTCGTGATAAGCGACGAAGGCCAATATTCGACGCCGTGCGTTTCGAGGATGTGCACGATGGCATCGGAAGTTCGCTGCGAGATCGGAATTGGTGCGGGCATGGGCGTCACGAGGTGAATGGTGGAGCCGTCTCGCAGCTCGCGCCGCGCGAGGTAGTCGTGCACCATGAGCGCGGCTTCGTTCGGCGCGCCGGGGCACTTGAATACCGGTCCGAGCACGGCGACGACGATCCGGCCGCCACCGAAGTTCGCCAACGCGTCGCGGGCTCGTTCGGCCCCTGCGATTGAATAGAACTCGTAACCGTCCTCCGCGAGGCCCGGAGTTGATTCAGGGGCGTAGTCCGCGCCGAGCGCGATCACGAGGACGTCCGCGTCGTAGGTTGCGACATCGGTGACAACGCGTTTGTTCTCAGGATCGATCGACAACACCGTCTCTTGGCGGAACTCGACTCCCGGCTTGTCTATGGTGGTATACGAATGCCAGGCCTCGGCGGTCTGTTCGCGACCGAACATGACGTCGAGCTTCGAGAAGCCGAACATGAATGCGTCGCTCTTGTCGATCAGAGTCACGCTCACCGGCACGGACGACTCCGACAATCGGGTCACGAGTTCGAGACCACCGAATCCCGCACCGAGAACGACCACGTGCTGCGTCACCAACGGCGCACAATAACAACATCGCCGCACTCGGAGCGCAGCGCTCGACCGGACAGGTTGGTACTCGGCATGACGCGGGACAGTCACAGCATCCGTGCGTGGTCCAGCATCAACGCAACGCAGCTCGTCGCGAACAGCGCTGCGACGATCAGAGGTCGGCGGGAGCGCACACGCACATGCCATCCCGCTCCCGACACCCCCTCCGACCACTCGACTGGTACTGAAAGAAGTGGTCCGGCGATCGGGCGCGAACGCACCGCCCCCAAGCCCCGGCCACCCGCAACCTCAGCCGTTCTCACCGCCGATCAGCCGATTGGCCCCCCCCCCGGCGCGCGAAGCGCCAATCTGCCCGAGTTCGCGAGAGCAAGAACCGGCGGCCGCCAAGTCGAATAGCGCGCCCCGGCGCCGGCGGTCTGGGGCAGTCGGTGCCCGGGGTTCTGGGAGGCGCAAAGTGAGATACCGCTGACGAATCGTGTGTGGGCGGTCGGTGAGCTGTGTTGCGTCGGCGGCAACTACCGTCTCGACGGAGGTGGTCGGGGTGCGTTCGCCATTGTGTGACCTGATCGGCATCGAGGTTCCGATCATCCAAGCGGGGATGAGCATCTTCACGTCACCTGGGCTGGCGGCCGCGGTCTCCGACGCCGGCGCGCTCGGCAGTCTCGGCGCCTGGAACCGTCCAACCGACCAACTTCGCCACGAGCTCGCCGAGCTTTACGATCTGACGGACGATCCTTTCGCGGTGAATCACGTCGTCCCGGATCTCGACGCAGACGCGTTCGCGGCGACGCTCCAGCGTGCTCCCGCCGTCGTGTCGTTCGCGCTCGACGACGCGGGCGCGGACCTCATCGGACGTGTGCACGACGCCGGCAGCCTCGTCATGCAACAGATCGCGACGGTGCAGCAGGCGCAGCTCGCAGTCGAACACGGCGCCGACATCATCGTCGCCCAAGGCGGTGAAGCCGGCGGCTACGGCGGTACCGTGAGCACCCTGAGTCTGGTACCGCAGGTCGTCGACGCGGTACGCCCGGTCCCGGTCGTCGCCGCGGGCGGCATCGCCGACGGGAGAGGCATCGCCGCCGCCGTGATGCTCGGCGCAGCCGGCGTCAACCTCGGCAGTCGTTTCCTCGCCTCCGCCGAGTCACCTGTCGGAGAACGCTGGAAGAAGGCCCTGGTGACCTACCCGTCCGAAGACTGGATCCAAGCCGGGTTCATCAACGCGATGAACCCCAAACCCGGGACACTCGGATACCGGACACGCTTACGGCTCCTGCGCACCGAGTTCGTCCAACGCTGGGAGGAGCGAACAATCGAGGTCGAGGTCGACCCGGGACCGGTAATGGCCGAAATCGCGGAAGCGGTCGCGGCTGGCGACCGAGAAGCACTTTTCGTCGTCGGCGGTCAGAGCGCGGGCCTCATCCGACGCGTCGAACCTGTGGGCGAGATCGTCCGCGCACTTGTCGCCGAGACGCGAGAAGCGCTCACCGAGGGCGCAAAGTTCCAGCTATAGATCGCCCACGACCCGGCGATCGGTGGCACCCGCCCGTCGTTGTTATGGGACGTTGTTATGGGATACGTCGACCTGGCCGTCGTGTGTGCCGGACCATCGGCAACCGCATCTGCCCAGGCGATAGAGCACAGTCGGGTGGTGCGGCGATCCGTCTCTCGACGGGTCGCACAACCCAGAGCGGGCAACCGAAACGGGTTCGCGTGCGCGCCGATTGGCTTGGGTGGTCGTCGACTGAGGCAGCGTGCCGTCCCGCCTGGTGATCGCCTTTGGACAATGTCTGCGTTCGATGATCCACACGTTCTGTGGTGGACCCTCAAGCAAGGGGGTCAGTTCTCGACCGTCGATAAGGGGTCAGTATTCAACCGTCGCTGACAGTTTGCACAAGCGCGATCAGGTCTTCGAGCGATCGGACATCGAAAACGTGCTCTGACCTCTAGCAACGCGGGATTCTCGGGTACTTGTGGAGGCGATGGGGATCGAACCCACTACCTCTTGCATGCCATGCAAGCGCTCTACCAACTGAGCTACGCCCCCGTGGGTCGGCCACGATACCAGCCGGGTCGGGCACCCTTGGGCCGGTAGCCTCGCCCGATATGGCCGATGAAGCGCCGCCGCAGCGCTACACCGCCGCGCTCGCCAACGAGATCGAGCGCAAGTGGCAGGACCGCTGGGAAGAACAACACGTCTTCTACACGCCCAATCGAACCGGACTTCTGAGCGAGGACCCGCGCCATATCGCCGACCGCCCGCACCTGTTCGTGCTCGACATGTTCCCTTACCCGAG
Organism: Acidimicrobiia bacterium; assembly: GCA_038213435.1. Lineage (GTDB taxonomy): Bacteria > Actinomycetota > Acidimicrobiia > IMCC26256 > PALSA-610 > PALSA-610. The sequence goes on along the minus strand of JBBQTI010000001.1, from coordinate 66,551 downwards.
CGGTACCGGGCTGCATGTCGGTCATCCGCTCGGTTACATCGCCACCGACGTGTACGCGCGCTTCCAACGCATGAACGGATACAACGTCCTGCACGCGATGGGTTACGACGCGTTCGGTCTCCCCGCGGAGCAGTACGCGGTGCAGACCGGCACCCACCCGCGCGCGACGACCGAGCAGAACATCGCCACCTACAAGCGTCAGCTGCGGGCGCTCGGCCTCGGTCACGATCCGCGGCGCGGCCCGGCGACGACCGACGTGCAGTACTACCGGTGGACGCAGTGGATCTTCCTGCAGATCTACGACTCCTGGTACGACGAAGATGCCCAGCGCGCGCGACCGATCGCCACGCTCGTGCAGGAGCTGCGGTCCGGCCGCTTCCCGACCCCGGACGACGTTCCCTTCGACGAGCTCGACCCGCTCGAGCAACGGCGCCTCGTCGATTCCTACCGGCTCGCGTACGAGGCCTACGCACCGGTGAACTGGTGTCCGGCGCTCGGCACGGTGCTCGCGAACGAGGAGGTCACCGGCGACGGACGCAGTGAACGCGGGAGCTTCCCGGTGTACCGCCGTCCGTTGAGGCAGTGGATGCTGCGCATCACCGCCTACGCCGACCGTCTCCTCGACGATCTCGGATCGCTCGAATGGTCGGAGTCGATCAAGGTAATGCAGCGGAATTGGATCGGCCGCTCGACGGGCGCATCGGTTCGGTTCCCCGTCGAGGGCCACGACGACCTCGACATCGAGGTGTTCACGACGCGGCCCGACACCCTTTTCGGCGCGACGTACATGGTGCTCGCGCCCGAGCACCCGCTCGTCGACGTCATTACCACGAACCAGTGGCCCGACGACGAGCTGGCGAACGACTTCGCGAGCAACCCACTCGACGCGTGGAAGGGTCTGTTCGGCGCAACCGACCCCCCGCCGGATGCCGTCAGCCGATATCGCGACTTCGCGGCCGCAAAGACCGATCTCGAACGACAGACGGAGACCCGGGAGAAGACGGGTGTGTTCATCGGCGCCTTCGCGATCAACCCGACGAACGGCGCGCGCATCCCGATCTTCATCGCCGACTACGTGCTCATGGGTTACGGCACCGGGGCCATCATGGCGGTGCCCGCGCACGACCAGCGCGACTTCGAGTTCGCGCGTGAGTTCGAGCTGCCGATCGTGCCCGTGATCCGCCCGGCCGACGAATGGCTCGCCGAGCACGACGCGGGCCCGAGCGACGCGACGACCTGGCCCGACGCCTACGTCGGCGACGGTGTCGTACAGAGCTCCGCAAACGCGGAGGTTTCGATCGACGGGCTGCGCGTCGAGGACGCCAAGCGCGTCATCTCCGAGTGGCTGGAGCGTTCGGAACTCGGCCGCCCGGCGGTTACCTACAAGTTGCGCGACTGGCTCTTCAGCCGGCAGCGGTACTGGGGCGAGCCGTTCCCGATCGTGTACGACGAAGCGGGTCCGATCGCGTTGCCCGAGTCGATGCTGCCGGTCGTGCTCCCCGACGTTGCCGACTTCGAACCGGTCACATCCGATGATCCCGACGCGCTGCCCGAGCCGCCGCTTGCGCGCGCGGGCGACTGGGTGGAGGTCGAGCTCGACCTGCCCGGCCCCGCCTGGGCCGGTCACGGCGACGGGCCGCGCACCTACCTGCGTGAGACCAACACGATGCCGCAGTGGGCGGGCTCGTGCTGGTACTACCTGCGCTACCTCGACCCGACCAACGAAGACGCGATGGTCGACCTCGAAGTGGAACGCGCGTGGGCGGAAGGCACGCGCCTCGACGGTTCGCCGAAGGTCGGCCTCGTCGACCTGTACGTCGGCGGCGTCGAGCACGCGGTGCTGCACCTCCTGTACGCGCGCTTCTGGCACAAGGTGCTGTTCGACCTCGGCCATGTCTCGACGATGGAGCCGTTCCAGCGGCTCGTCAACCAGGGCTACATCCTCGCGGCCGCCTACGTCGACGAGCGAGGCGCGTACGTCGACGCGGCGCGCGTGGAGGAGCGTGACGGCCGGCACTTCTTCGAAGGCGAACCCGTGACCCGCGAGTTCGGCAAGATGGGCAAGAGCCTGCGCAACGCCGTCGCACCCGACGACCTCTACCGCGACTACGGCGCCGACACGCTCCGTCTCTACGAGATGTTCATGGGCCCACTCGACAAGGAGCGGCCGTGGAGCACTGCCGACATCGTCGGCGTGCACCGCTTCCTGCAACGGCTGTGGCGCAACTTCGTCGACGAGAACACGGGCGCGTCCCGCGTCTCCGACGACCCGGCCGACGAGGAGACCCGGCGCCTGTTGCACCGCACCATCGACGCGGTGCGCGTCGATATGGCCGCGCTGAGCTTCAACACCGCAATCGCCCGTCTGTTCGAGCTGAACAACCACCTGACGACGGTCGTGCAGGGCGCAGGTGCCCTGCCGCGCGAGGTCGCGGGGCCGCTGGCGTTGATGGTCGCCCCCCTCGCACCGCATGTCGCGGAGGAGTTGTGGGCGCGACTCGGCCATGACGACACCATCACGTACGAAACTTTTCCGCGGCCCGATGCGCGGTGGCTGGTCGAGGAGCGCGTCGAGGTGCCCGTACAGATCAACGGGAAGGTCCGGGCCCGGGTGGAGATTCCGGTAGGGGCCGACGCGGCCGCGCACGAAGCCGCGGCCCGCGCCGAACCTCGGATCGCCGAGCTGTTGACGGGCGCGACCGTCCGCCAGCTCAGGGTCGTTCCCGGCAAGATCGTGAACTTCGTCGTCGCCTGACGCCGTCTTCTTCGTCGTCATCCTTTGCGTTGGCGCACCCGGGAGATAGCGTGAACCCAGCTCCTCCCGCGCTTCCCTCGCTGGTCGTCGCGCGCCCGGAGGTCGTCTTGGGGGAGGAAATTCCGCGTCCCTTGGGGGAAGCGCCGCGCGCGCAATGGGCGGCGCGCTGGCACGAGTGGCGCGGCGATCGTAGCGTTGCGGCTGCGCTGCTCGGTTGCGTCGCAGTCGCGTCGGCCGTCGCGTGGTTCCGCGCCGGCGCGACCGCGAAATCGTCGTCTGCCGTGCCCCGACCGGCCGCGGCCGCGCGCCCGAACGCCGCGCCGGCGACCGGCACGACCACCACGCGTCCAGCCGCGGTGATCGTGGTCGACGTGGTCGGGGCGGTACGCCGCGGTGGGGTCGTGCGCCTGACGGCCGGCGCGCGCGTCGTCGACGCGATCGACGCGGCCGGTGGTTCGACGCCCGAGGCGGATCTCACCCGTCTCAATCTGGCTGCCGCACTGGCCGACGGCTCACGGGTCGCGGTGCCCCGCGTCGGCGCACCTGTGCCCGGCGTCGACCCGGCGGCCGTGAGCGGCGCGCCCTCGCCCGGGAGCGAAAGCGCGCTGTCGGCCGGCACACCGGTGAATCTCAACACTGCCAACGCGCAACAACTCGACGTCCTTCCGGGTATCGGTCCCGCGACCGCGGCGACGATCATCAAGGACCGCGAGGCGCACGGCCCGTTCCGGTCCGTCAACGACCTCGGCCGCGTACGCGGCATCGGCGATTCCAAGCTCGAGCAGTTGCGCGGGCTCGTAACGGTCTGACGTGGAGCTCGGCCCCTTCTTCCTCGTCGGCGCGCTGATCGCCGGCATCGTCGCGGGCGAGCGAGCGGGCATTGCCGTGGCGAACGGGGTATTGATCGTCGGCGCGGGCGCGCTCGGCGCCGCGTGGTTCACCCGCCCACCGCTGCGTGGCCTCCTGGCCGCGATCGCGTGCGCGCTGCTCGGATGCGCGGTGATGGGCCGTGCCCTCGACGGCCAAGCGCGCTCGCCGTTCCAGGCCGCGATCGAGCGCCGCGAACCGATGACGATCCGCGGGGAGGCGACGAGCGACGCCAGCGGTCCCACCTACGAGGCAAGCGTGTTGATTCGGGTCGAGGCCGGGCACGGCGCCCATCGCACCCTTCTCGCCCGGGCGACGGGCGACGACGTCGCGGCGTTGCGGGTGATCGAGGCGGGTGACCACGTCGTGCTCGAGGGCAGGTTCGCACCACTGGGCGGAGGCGCGTACGACGATCGGGCCCGCTGGCGCCACGCGGTGGGCCGGCTCGACGGGGTCCGCGTCGTAGAGCTGTCCGCGCCCCACGGCCTGCTCGCGGTGGCGAACTCGATACGCGCCGTGCTGCTGCGGGGCACGCGATCTCTCGCGCCGACGCCGCGCGCGCTCGTCGCCGGCTTCTTGCTCGGCGACACCCGAGGAATCCCGCCGCCGGTCATCAACGCATACCGCGACTCGGGCCTCTCGCACCTGCTGGCGGTTTCGGGCGAGAACGTCGCGTTCGTGATGGCGCTGGCCGCGCCTTTGCTGCGGCGTCTCCGGCTCGTGGCGCGTACCGGTACCGCGCTCGCGATCGTGGCCGTGTTCGCCGCGATGACCCGGTTCGAGCCGTCGGTATTGCGCGCGTCGGCGATGGCCGCGATCGCGCTGGTCGCAACTCTCGGCGGTCGTCCGGCGTCGACCATGCGCGTGCTCGCCTACGCGGTGGTCGCGCTTCTCCTGGCCGATCCGTTCCTCGTGCACTCCGTCGGGTTCGCGCTTTCGTGCGGTGCCAGCGCCGGCATCGGCCTCTTCGCCCGGCCCATCGGCTCCCGCCTGCCGGGCCCACGCGTCGTGCGCGAGCCGTTCGCGGTCTCGATCGGCGCCCAGCTCGGCGTCCTCCCGGTGTTGCTGTGGGTGTTCGGGACCTTTCCGCTGATCACGCCCGTCGCCAACCTTGCCGCCGCTCCCGCCGCCGCAGCGCTCGGCGTATACGGCTTCTTCGCGTCGGTGGTCGCCGGATTCGCGCCGCGACTCGGACCGCTCCTGCAGCAACCGTCCGCGTTGCTCGTCGCGTGGATCAGTGCCGTCGCGCGCGCGGGGGCCGCGGTCCCGTTCTCCATCGACGGGCGCGGCGCGCTCGGCCTCGCCTCCCTGGTGGCTGCGGGCGCCTCAGTAGCCTGCATCCGTGCCCGTCGAGCCGTTCCCGACCCTGCGGCTGGGTGATCGCGCAGTCGACGTGCGTCACCGGGTCGCGGTCATGGGGATCCTGAACCGCACCCCCGATTCCTTCTACGACCGGGGTGCGACCTGGGACTTCGACGCGTTCGTGCGTCGGGCGGAACAGCTCGTCGTCGATGGTGCCGATGTGCTCGACATCGGCGGGGTGAAGGCGGGGCCCGGTCCGGAGGTCGACGAGAACGAGGAGCTCGACCGCGTGGTCCCCGCGGTGGAGACGCTGCGGGCGCGGTTCGACGTGCCCATCTCCGTCGACACGTGGCGCGCGTCTGTGCTCGATGCCGCGTGCGGGGTCGGTGCGGTCATGGGTAACGACATCTCCGGCTTCGACGACCCCGACTACCTACGGGTGGCCGCGAAGCACGACGTCACCGTCGTTGCGACGCACATCCGCTTGCGGCCGCGCGTCCCCGACCCGGACCCCCACTACGACGATCTCGTCGCCGACGTCACCGAATTCCTGCAGGAGCGGGCGCGGCGCGCGGAGTCGGTGGGCCTCCGACCCGAGCAGATCGTCCTCGACGCCGGACTCGACCTCGGCAAGACCCCGGCCCAGAGCGCGGTCCTCCTGCGCGAGAGCGCGCAGCACGCGACGCTCGGGTACCCGCTCCTGCTGTCCGCGTCGAACAAGCGCTTCATCGGCGAGCTGCTCGCGCGCGACGTGGACGACCGCCGCCCGGAGTCGCTCGCGGCGGCCGCCTACGCCGTCATGCAGGGGTGTCGCGTCGTGCGTGTCCACGACGTCCGGGGCACCGCTCGGGTCTGTCGAACGATCGAGGCCCTGCTGTGAGCACCGTTCTCGTCCAGGGCGCCGATCCGGTCTTTCGCGATCGTGAGGTACAGCGTCTCGTCGACGAGCTGCTCGGCGGCGAGGAGCGTTCGTTCGCGCTCGACGATCACACGCTCGCGAGCCGCCGGCGGGCGGGGGAGAGCGCGGCCGATATCGATCAGGACGACGACGATTCGCGGGCATCCGAGGGTTCTACCGAACTCCCCGCGTTCGCCGCGCTCGCCACCGCGCTGCAGAGCCCACCCTTCATGACTCCCGTGCGCGTCGTCGTCGTGCGCGAGATCGGCAACTCCACGACCGAACAGGCGCAGTGGCTCGCGTCGTGGATCGACGACCCCCTCGAGGGCGTCCACCTGGTGCTCGTCGCGGGCGGAGGACGGACGCCGGGCGCGCTCGACAAGGCGTGCAAGGCGAAGGCACGGGTCATCGGGCCCGCAGCTGATCAGACGGCCGACGTGTTGCAGCGCGAGTTCCACGACGCGCACCTGAACCTCGCGCCCGACGCGACGAAGCAGATCGCGGCGCACCTAGGCGACGACGCGGGCCGGGTTCCCGAGCTGGTCGAGCTGCTGCACGCCACCTACGGCGACAACGCGTCGTTGTCGCTCGACGAGGTCGAGCAGTATCTCGGCGAGTTGGGTACCGCGGGCCGTTTCGACCTCACCAATGCGATCGATCGCGGCGATGTCGGCTCGGCGCTCGAGACCTTGCACCGGATGTTGACCGCGAGCAGCTCGGTGCAGCCAAAGCCGCTGCACCCGATGCAGGTCATGGCGTCACTTGTCTTCCACTATCAGCGGCTCTTGCGCCTCGACGATCCGTCGATCGTGACCAAGGAGCACGCCGCCAGTGCGCTCGCGATGAAGAGTCCGGCGGGCGCGCGCTTTCCGCTCGAGGCCGCGAAGCGCCTTGGTAGCGACGGGCTGCGCGACGCGATCGGTTTGCTGGCACGAGCCGAGCTCGATCTGCGCGGCGCCGGCGGCATCGACGACCGAACGGTGATGGACGTGCTCGTGGCGCGACTCGCGGCATTGAGCCGCCGTTCGGTTCGGCGTTAGCTCAGGAGCCGGACTTGGCCGCGCGCTTCATGAGGCGCGACGTGCGGCGAGCGGCCGCATTCTTGTGGATCACGCCCTTCGAGCCGGCCATGTCGATCCGCTTCTGCGCGGCCCGCACGAGCTCGCTCGCGCCGGCGTCGCCGTCGGTGATGGCCTGGGTCGCAGCCTTGACCCGAGTCTTCAGCGCGGAGCGAACGCCCTTGTTGCGAACGCGGCGCTTCTCGTTCTGACGGTTGCGCTTCTTCTGCGACGGGATATTGGCCATACGAAGGAACTCCGAAGGTGCTCGTGAACCGGGCGAGGCTAGCAGAACCACCCCATGACCGGAGAAGGTCAGGCCCCGAGCAGCGCGTAGACGTCGTCGGCGGTCGGGAGTGCCGTGCGCGCGCCGACCGCACCGGTCGACAGCGCCCCGGCCGCGCACGCGAGCCGTAGGGCGTCCTCGATCCGCTCACCGCGGCCGATCGCCCACGCGACCGCACCGTTGAAGGCATCACCCGCGCCCGTCGTGTCGACCGCGTCGACGGCGAAGGCGGCCTGTTCGAGGGGAGCGCGGCCCGCGCGGTGCAGGACCGCACCCGCGGCACCGCGCGTCACGATGACCGCGGGCGCACCGGCCACCAAACGTTCGACGCCGCCGAGCTGCGCGCACTCGTGCTCGTTCGGGGTGAGAACCGCACCCGCACACACAGTCGCGCACTCCGCGCGCGGCGGCGCCGGGTTCACGATCACCGGCGCGTTGCAGGCGAGCGCGTTGACGACGATCGGGCGACGGTACGCGTCGGCGGGGGCGTCGACCGCAACCAGTCGATTCGCGCCCGGCGCTACCGCAATCGCGTTCTCGCCCCGGGCGTCGACGGTGATGACGGCGACCCCGGTCGGCACGTCCACGGCGGCCGCGAGCTCGGCGCAGTCGACACCCCGTGCCTCGAGATCGGCTCGAACCATGCGACCGTGATCGTCGTCGCCGACGCAGCCGACGAAATGCACCTCGGCGCCGAGCGCGGCCGCGGCGGCCGCTTGGTTCGCGCCCTTGCCGCCGAGCACCTGCACGAACTCGCCGTCGGTGACGGTCACTCCCGGGCGCCGGGAGCCACTCTCCGCCATACGAGATCGACGTTCGCCGACCCGACCCGACCACGACCACGCGTCCGGCCATGACCGAAAGTATCGGGTACCGAAACGGAGACGGCGATAAGCGACAATAGACGGATCGTGACCGCGCTCGACCGTATTCGCTGCCTCAGTATCATCGCCCACATCGACCACGGGAAGTCGACGCTTGCCGACCGGCTCCTGGAGATGACCGGCGCGGTCGACCCGCGGAATATGCGTGCCCAGTACCTCGACACGATGGATCTCGAGCGCGAGCGCGGCATAACAATCAAGGCGCAAAACGTGCGGCTCGAGTGGAACGGCTACATCGTCAATCTCATCGACACGCCGGGCCATGTCGACTTCGGCTACGAAGTCAGCCGCTCTCTCGCTGCGTGCGAAGGCGTGATCCTGCTCGTCGACGCGTCGCAGGGCATCGAGGCGCAGACACTCGCGAACTGCTACCTCGCGATGGAGAGCGACCTCACGATCGTCGCCGCGCTCAACAAGATCGACCTCCCCGCGGCCGAGCCCGACAAGCGCGCCCACGAGATCGAACGGGTGCTGGGCATTCCGGCCGCCGACGTGCTGCGCATCTCGGCCAAGACCGGCGCGGGCATCCCCGCGCTGCTCGACGCGGTCGTCGAGCACATCCCGGCCCCGAAGGGCGATCCCGACGCACCGCTTCAAGCGCTCATGTTCGACTCGAACTACGACGCCTACCGCGGCGTGATCTCGTCGGTGCGCGTGTTCAACGGCGTGCTCCGCAGCGGGGCACGCCTTCGCTACGTGAACGCGAAGCAGGACCACGACGCCGAGGAGGTAGGGGTTCGGCTCCCGGTGCTGACACCGGTTGCCGCGCTCGGCCCGGGCGAGGTCGGCTACCTCATCGCGGGGATCAAGGACGTCGGTGAGGCGAAGGTCGGCGAGACGGTCACCGACGCGGCCCGTCGCGCGGACGCCCTCGCCGGGTATCGCGAGCCGAAGCCGATGGTCTTCTGCGGGTTGTACCCCGTCGAGGGCGATGCGTACGCCGACCTGCGCGAAGCGCTCGAGCGGCTCCGGCTCAACGACTCCTCCTTCACCTATGAGCCCGAGACGTCTGGGGCGCTGGGATTCGGCTTTCGGTGCGGCTTTCTCGGGTTGCTGCACATGGAGATCGTGCGTGAGCGCCTCGAACGCGAATACGACCTCTCGCTCGTCGCGAGCTCACCGAACGTCGAGTACCGCTTGGAGCTGACCGACGGATCGATCGAGGTGGTCGACAACCCGTCGTCGATGCCGCCCCCGCAACAGATCGAGGCCATCGAGGAGCCCTACGTCCGGACCACGATCCTGACCCCTACCGAATTCGTCGGCACCTTGATGGAGCTTTCGCAGCAACGGCGCGGCGAGATGGAGAAGATGGAGTACCTCTCCGAGGACCGGGTCGAGCTCGTCTATGTGCTGCCGCTCGCGGAGATCGTCCTCGACTTCTTCGACCAGATGAAGTCGAGGACGCGCGGTTACGCGAGCCTCGACTACGAACCGGTCGGCTACCGCCGCTCGGACCTCGCAAAGGTAGACGTGCTGCTGAACGCGACTCCGGTCGACGCGTTCTCGGCGATCGTGCACCGCGACAAGGCGTACGAGTACGGAAAGAAGATGACGTCGAAGTTGCGCGAGCTCATCCCGCGTCAGCTCTTCGACGTGCCGATTCAGGCGGCGATCGGCGGTCGCATCATCGCCCGCGAGACCGTGAAGGCGAAGCGCAAGGACGTGCTCGCGAAGTGTTACGGCGGCGACATCACGCGCAAGCGAAAGCTGCTCGAACGCCAGAAGGAGGGCAAGAAGAAGATGAAACAGATCGGCCGCGTCGAGGTGCCTCAAGAGGCCTTCGTGGCTGCGCTGCGCCTCGACGAGTAGCGCGGGGTCTCGGGAGACCCAGCGCGACGCGGTCGAGTCCTCGGGGCCCGTCGGCGGGCTGTGCACAATGCGTGCATACAGCAGGCAGACTGTGCGTTCGGCGAACCGCCCCGAACCGGAGGCTGAAGACATGCCCGAGCTCGACCCGACGATCGCGCACAGTCCCGTCGTCATCAGACAACTCGAAAAACGCGCGTCGGATATCCAGTTGCGCGTCGCCGACGCCGTCACCGCGTTCGCGGGCTCGATGAACTTCGTCTACATCCACGCGGTGCTGTTCGCGGTCTGGATGCTGGTGTTCGAGAAGAGCCCGTGGCCGACGCTCACGCTCGTGGTGTCGCTCGAAGCCATCTTCCTCTCGACCTTCGTCATGATCGGCCAGAATCGCCAAGCCGCGTTCCAGCAGGCGAAGGCCGACCACGACTACGCCGAGGAGGAAAAGCTGCTCGCGGAGAACACCGACATCACCCGGACGATTCACCAGGTCACAATCGAGCTACACGAGAAGATGCTGGGGCCGGCGCCGAGTGCGGGCGAGTGATCGCCGCCCGCACCCGGCGCTCGAACACCACCGCGAGCGCCGCCACGATCACGCCCACCACGCCGTCGAGCCAATAGTGATTGCCGGTCACCACCACGACGACCGTCGTGACGAAGGGATGGGCGAGCGCGATCCAGCGCCAGCGCGTCGTCGTCGCGACCACGATGGTGACCCCGATGATCGCTGCCCACGCGACGTGTACCGAGGGCATGGCCGACAACTGCGCCGGGCCCGACTTGCCGAACGCGGGATAGACGGTCTGGCCGAAGACCGCCGGCGTGTCGACGATGTGCAGCGCGGGAACCAACCGCGGCGGCGCGACGGGGATGAGCTGGATCGCCAGGCACCAGAGGGTCGTCAGCGCAATGACATTTCGGACCGCGGGGTAGTGGTCGCGGTGGCGGAACCAGAGCCAGACCAAGAAGACGCCCATCGACGGGATGTGCACGGTGGCGTAGAAGACGTTGCACGCCTGGATCAACGGAGAGCTCTTGAGGAACAGGTACTGGAGGCCGTGCTCGTTCGGAAGGTGCAGCGCGCGTTCGAGGTCCCAGACTCGCTGGCCCGCGTGGATCGCGCCGTTCACCTTCAGCACCGAGATCGTGCCGACGACACGCCAGAGCGCGTAGAGGACGAGCACGATCGCGAGCTCGCGCGCCAACGGCGCGACCCGCGTCAGCCAGCGTTGTCGCGACGCGCGCGCGGCGATACCAGCAGTCCCGAGCACGGCCCCGGCCTCGACCGCGACGTTCCACGGCATCCATCCGAGGCTCACCCTTCCGCTTCCGCTCGCTCGTACGCGCGCGCGACGTGGCCGCGCAGCAGGTCGATCGTGCGCGCGAACGCCACCTCGACCCCCCATGGGTCCAGCTCGGCCCAGTCGGGGTCGAGCGGCTCGTCGAGCGGCCGCGCACTGCGCAGCGCGCCGGGTGGGAGCGCGCTCCGGACGACGAGCCACGAGGTACCGGCCGCCGCCGCGATCGGCAGGCCTTGGGGATGGTGGATCACCGGACAGCCGGCGACGAATCGGCGCCGCGTGTCGCGGATCGGTCGCGCGATCTCCGCGAGCCGGGCGACGAGGTCGGGGTGGCAGCGCAGCTCGCCGATCGGCAGATCGGGCGCCCACCCGCGCCCGGGCTCGTGGTCGGCCCGCCCGAGCCATTCGAGCAGCGCCGGCTCGAGCCGCGTCGGTTCGCGGTTCACGGTTCACGCGGGAGGCCGAGGATCTTTTCTCCGAGAATGTTGCGCTGCACTTCGCTCGTCCCTCCACCGATCGTCAACGCACGCGCGTACAGATAGCCGTACTGCCAGCCCTCGCGATCGGGCTCGCCGTACGGCCCTCGGTCGGCGCACAAGCCGTATGCACCCGCCAGCTCCAATGCCGTCGCCATCACGTGCTGACCGTGTTCATCGGAGAGCGCCTTGCGGACCGACGCCTCGGGGCCGGGTTCGAGCCCGCGCACGCGCGCGGAGACGGTGCGCAGACGGATGAGGCGCAGGACCTCGGCCTCGACGTAAAGACCTGCGAGCCGCTGCCGTAGCAGCACGTCACGTGTGCCGCCGTGATCGCGGACGAGCTGCAACACGTCGTTCGCGGTGGGGCCGCGACCCCAGAGCGCGCCCTCACCCGACAGCGAGACGCGCTCGTTACCGAGCGTGACCTTCGCGAGTCGCCAGCCGTCGTGCTCCTTGCCGACGATGTTGGCTGCGGGAACGCGTACGTCGGTGAAGAACACCTCGTTGAACTCGTGGGTGCCGGTCATCTGCACGATCGGTTTGACCTCGATGCCGGGGGTGTGCATGTCGACCACGAAATAGGTGATGCCGCGATGGGCATCGGCCCCGGGATCGGTGCGCGCGAGCAGGATGCCCCACCGCGCGACGTGGGCGAGCGTCGTCCAGACCTTCTCGCCGTTCACGACGAATTCGTCGCCGTCGCGCGCGGCGCGGGTCGTCAGCGACGACAGGTCGCTACCGGCGCCGGGTTCGCTGAACAGCTGGCACCAGATCTCGGAGCCGTCGAGCAGTCCGGGCAGCCACCTCTGCCTTTGCGCCTCCGTGCCCGCGACGAGCAGTGTCGGGCCGGCCCAGCCGATGCCGATCGGATTGACGGGTCGCGGCACTTTCAGCTCGCGCATGAGCTCGTCGAGCTCGAGCTGTTCGGCCGGTCCGGCGCCGAGGCCCCAGGGCTCGGGCCAGTGCGGTGTCACGAGGCGGGCGCGCGCCAGGCGGGTGTTCCAATCAGACGGATAGGCGCCGCCCGGGGCGTGCTCGTCGGCGAGCGCGCGCAGGCGCTCGGCCGGGGAGAGCGCACGCGGGAAAGCCACGAGCGCGAACCTATTTCATCCACGACGATGATTCGCTCCGAACCTCACGCGTGCGAAGCGGAGGCCTGAGGCCGGCCACGATGTCGGACGCGCAACGCCGCGCGGCCGCGGATGGTGACCTGACCGGTGTGGTCGCAGAAGGCGACCGGCTCGCGCTGGGCGAGCTCTACTCCCGGCACGCGGGCCCGTGCTTCGCACTCGCGCGGCGCGTCCTTGCCGATCGCGTGCTCGCAGAGGAGGTCGTGCAGGAGGTGTTTCTTCACTTGTGGCGCCGGCCCGAACGGTTCGATCCGAGCCGCGGATCCATGCGCTCGTTCCTGTTCGCCCAGGTGCACGGACGGTCGGTCGACCTGCTGCGGGCGGAGACGGCGCGACGCGCGCGCGAGCAACGCGAGGCGTTTCGCAGCCCGACGATCGACGTCGATCTCGAGCGCGCCGTCGCCGACCTCAGCGAAGGTGAAGCGGTCCGGCGTGCGCTCGCGGATCTCTCCGAAGGCGAACGCGGGGCGATCGAGCTCGCGTACTTCGGTGGGCACACGTATCGCGAGGTCGCGGTGCTGCTCGAGCTCCCGGAAGGAACTGTGAAGAGCCGGATTCGCTCGGGGTTGCTGCGGCTGCGCGCCGCGCTCATCGACGCGGGAGTGAACGAGTGAACGTGCCCGCCCCGAACGATCCCGAGCTCGACGCGCTGTTGGGCGCGTATGCCCTCGACGCGTTGGATACGGACGAACGGATCCGCGTCGACGGCTACCTCGCGGGAAATGTGCGCGCTCGCGACGAGGTCGACGAGCTGCGCGAGAGCGCGGCTTCGCTCGCGCTGGCTCCCGTCGACGATGCGACTGCGCCCCCCGAGCTCTGGGACCGCATCGCGCACGCGATCCAGGACGAGCCGGCTCCCGAGACCCGGTCGGGCGGCGACCCGGGCGGCGCCGACCTCGCCGCGCGCCGAGCTCGGCGTCTTGTACGCGGTGTGCGCTGGGTGTCGCTGGCGGCCGCCGCGGCCGCGGTCGCCGCGGCGGTGCTCGCCGCGCAGGTGATCTCGCTCCACCACCGGCTCGACGACGCACGCGCGACGGGGGAAAAGGACGCGGCGGCGGCCTTCGTTCGTGCAGGACGCGCGGCCGGTACCCGCCAGCTCGCGTTGTCAACCGCGCACGGTGCCGCGGTCGCGCGTGTCGTCCTGCTGCCCGACGGCAGCGGCTACGTGAAGAATGATGGCCTCGCACGCCTCGATGCCGAGCACACCTACCAGTTGTGGGCGCTCACGGGCGGCGCCGACCGAACCGTCGCCATCTCGGCCGGCGTGCTCGGCCCGAACCCGAACGCGGCGGCGTTCCGGACGTCGCCTGACGTCCACGGCTTCGCGATCACCGTCGAACGATCCCCCGGCGTCGTGCAGCCGTCGCAAACGCCGTATGCCAGCGCCACGCTGGCGTGACCGCGAGCCGCTCCGCCCGCGCGACGATGGTGCGTGCCCTTCGGTGCCCCATTCGGCGTTTACGTTCACATCCCGTTCTGCGCGTTGCGTTGTGATTACTGCGACTTCGCGACGTGGACGGATCGTGAACATCTGATCGATGCCTACGTCACCGCCTGCGTGACGGACCTCACCGGTCGGCGGGACTCGGGTCTGCCCGTCGCGACCAGCGTGTTCTTCGGCGGTGGCACGCCGTCGCTGCTCGCCGCGGAACAGCTCACCCGGATCCTCGACGCGGTCGAGCTCGCCGACGGCGCCGAGGTCACCGTCGAGTGCAACCCCGACAGTGTCGACGCCGCCAAGCTCGGCGCCTACCGCCGGTCCGGCGTGAATCGGTTGAGCTTCGGGGTGCAGTCCATGGTGCCGCATGTCCTCGCCGCTCTCGGTCGCACCCACGATCCCGCGAACGTGCGGCGCGCCGTCGCACTTGCTCGGGACGCGGGGTTCGCGCGCCTCAGCGTCGATCTCATCTACGGCACACCCGCCGAGTCGCCAGACGACTGGCAACGATCGCTCGAAGGTGCGCTCGCGCTCGGCGTCGACCACGTGAGCGCGTACGCGCTCACCGTCGAACCCGCGACGGCGCTCGGTCGCAAGGTCGCGGCCGGCGCGCCCGCGCCCGACGACGATCTCCAGGCCGACGCCTACCTGCGCGCCGACACCGTGTTCGCCGCGGCCGGACTCGAGTGGTACGAGGTGTCGAACTGGGCCCGCCCGGGCGAGGGGTGCCGCCACAACGACCTCTACTGGACGGGAGGCGAGTACGTCGGGATCGGTTGTGCCGCCCACGGACACACGGACGGGCGCCGGTGGTGGAACGTACGTACGCCCGAGCGGTATATCGCCGCCATCTCCGGGAGCGCCTCCGCGATCGCGGGCTCGGAGGAGCTCGATCCCGAGTTGCGAGCCGAAGAGGCGTTCTCCCTCGCCCTGCGGACGCGCGCCGGCGCGGTGGCGAACGACCGCGCCGCGGCCGTCGTCTCCGACCTCGCCGGGCAGCGGCTGCTCGATCGGGAGGGTGCGCGGATCGTCCTCACCCGCCCCGGTCGCCTCCTCGCTTCCGACCTGACCGCCCGGCTCCTCCTGGCCGGAGCAGCGTCGTCGGGTTCCGGACCGGCCCCGGATCACCCTCCCGTCCTGGCACTCGGTACCATTGAGTGCTAACGCGGCGAGGGGTACGGATATGAGCGAGCTCGACGAACGCAAGGCGGCGGTGCTGCGCGCGATCGTCGAGCAGTACGTCGACACCGCGCAGCCGGTGGGCTCGCAGACGGTGACGAGCATGACCGGCCTCGGGGTCTCGGCCGCGACGGTTCGCAACGAGATGTCGTTGCTGGAGCGTGAGGGCTACATCGCCCAGCCGCACCCTTCGGCGGGGCGCGTGCCGACGGACCGTGGCTACCGCTACTACGTCGATCATCTCGCGGGTGCCGGTCAGCTTCCCGCCATAGAGCGGCGCCGGATCGTCGAGTTCTTCAGTAGCGCCACGTTCGCGATGGACCAGCTGTTGGCCCAGACGAGCCAGCTGCTCGCCGGGGTCACGGCCCACGCGGCCGTCGTTGTCGGCCCTGAGCTGCAGGCCGTCGTGGTGCGCGCCGCGAACCTCGTGCTGTTGCAGTCCCGCGTTGTGCTCGCGGTCGTCGTGCTCTCGAACGGTTCGGTCGAAAAGGAGGTCGTGGTCTTCGACGCCGACGTCGCCGACGCCGATGTCGCCGAGGCCAGCGCGCGTTTCGCGCGTCAGCTCGGCGGCCGCCGGTTGGCCGATGTCTCGGCTCCCGTGGTCGACCGCACGACGGGCGACCGCGCCACCGCCGATCGCGTCTCCGAGATCGTGAACGCGTCGCGCGCCGCGCTCCAGACCCGGCTCGATCAGCACGAGAACGAGGCGCTCTATGTCGGTGGGACCAGCCTGCTCGCGGCGGAGCACGACGCGTTCGTCACGACCAGTACCGCCCGACTGCTCGAGCTCCTGGAACAGCACGTCGTGCTCGCGTCGTTGATGCGCGAATTGCTCGGGCCCGGACTCACCGTGAGCATCGGCTCCGAGAACGCCAGCGTCGACCTGCGCGAGTGTTCTCTCGTGCTCGCGCCCTATCTCGTGGAGGGTGAGGCCGCCGGCACCGTCGGCGTGCTGGGCCCCACACGCATGGACTACCGCAAGGCGTCGGCCGCGGTCTCGACCGTCTCGCAACAGCTCGGACGCCAGCTCTCGCGATGAGACGCGCATGAACTACTACGAGGTGCTCGGCGTGTCGTCCGATGCGACCGACGACGAGATCAAGAAGGCGTTCCGCGCGCTCGCCCGCAAGTACCACCCGGACGCGAACCCGGACGACGCGGCCGCGGTCGAGAGCTTCAAGGAGATCAACGACGCGTACGAAACGCTGCGCGACCCGGAGCGGCGTCGCCGCTATGACATGTTCGGACCCGAAGGCGCGAATGCCGGTCCCTTCGGCGCGGGCAGCCCGTTCGACGCGGGCGCGTTCGGTCTGAACGACCTGTTCGACGCATTCTTCGGCGGCGGCAGCCCGCGCGGCCGTGGCGGGGCCGGCGTACGCGGACCCGACGCCGAGACGGTGCTCGATCTCACCCTTGCCGACGTCGTGCTGGGCGCGCGCAAGACCCTCGATCTGCAGATGCTCCTGGAGTGCGAGCGCTGCTCCGGAACCGGCTGCGCGCCCGGGACCCACCCCGACCGCTGTCCGACCTGCGACGGCAGCGGCGAGGTCCGACAGGTGCGCCGCTCGCTGCTCGGGCAGATCGTCACTGCGGGTCCGTGCGGCGCGTGCGGCGCGAGCGGGCAGGTGATCCCCAACCCGTGCGACGCCTGTGGCGGCGCCGGTCGGGTCAGCGGGAGGCATTCGATCGAGGTCGACGTACCGCGCGGCATCGACGATGGTCAGCGGCTGCGCCTCTCCGGCCGGGGGCCGGCGGCGCCGCGTGGCGGGCCCGCGGGCGACCTCTACGTGGCGGTCCGCGTCGCGCGCCACGCCGATCTCGAGCGTCGGGGCGACGAGCTCTGGTACCGGTTGCCGATCTCGATCGCACAGGCCGCGCTCGGGACGCAGGTCGAGATCACGACGCTCGACGGTCCCCGCGAGGTCGAGGTCCCCGCGGGGACGCAACCCGGCACGCTGATCCGTTTGCGCGGGCTCGGTGTGCCGTCGCTGCGAACCACCCGCCGGGCGGACCTCGTCGTCGAAGTCCGAGTCGACGTGCCCACGCAGCTGCGCGACGAGGAGGCCGAGCTGCTCGCGCAGTTCGCCGAGTTGCGCGGTGAGACGGTGAGCTCGGTGCACGAAGGTCTCCTCGCCCGTATCCGGTCGGCGTTCAAGCCGTGACCGCGCGTCCGGCCCGCGACCCGGCCGACGCGAACGCAGTTGCGCATGTATTCGTCGAGGGGCTCGACGACCGGTGTGAGATGACTGGCGCGGACGGCCACCATCTGCAGCGGGTCCGGCGGCTCGCGCGGGGAGAGATGGTCACCGCGGCCGACGGTTCCGGCGCGTGGCGAAGCTACGAGGTGATCGAGGTCGCGACCGGGCGGCTGACGCTCGAAGCGCGCGGCGACGTGCAGTTCTCGTGCGAGCCGCGCGTCGCGGTGTCGCTCGCGGTCGCGCTGACGAAGGGCGGGCTCGACGAGATCGTGGCCGCGGTGACGGAGCTGGGGGTCGGGCGCGTGACCCCGGTCCGCACGGCCCGCGCGGTCGTGCGCTGGGACGAGGGGCGTGCCCGGCACGCCGTGGCGCGACTCCGTTCCGTGGCTCGCGCGTCCGCCATGCAGAGCCGCCGGGCGCGCATTCCTGTCGTCGACGAAGTCGTCGCGCTGTCGGCCGTGGTGGACCGGTCCGGTCTCGTGGTCGCCGCGCGCGACGGCGTCTCGGCGTCGGAGCTTCCGCGGCCCGATGATGAGGACGGCTGGACGGTGCTCGTCGGTCCGGAGGGCGGCCTGTCGCCAGATGAGCTCGCGGCACTCGAGTCCGCACCTCGACTCCGCTTGGGTCCGCACGTGCTTCGGACCTCGACGGCCCCCGCCGCGGCAGTCGCGGTCCTCATTGCGGAGGCGGCGCGGCTGCTTCCAGAGTGACCCGAGTGGCCAGTGTGGCGCTGCCTCACATCTGTTGGCCGATGTTGGAAGCGATGGGAAGCATGACTTTCACGGAGCGTGCTGTTATCATGAATTTCGTCGTAGTCTGCATGTGTTGCGCAGACTACGCGAAGCGGGACGAGGCACACGCCGAGTCCGGGGCGAGGGAGCACCGAGTTGGCGAACAGTGGGGCGCGGGTCGGCGAACGATTGCGAGCCATCCGGCGCCAGAAGGGTTTGTCGCTGCACGACGTCGAGGCGCGCTCGAGCCTCGAGTTCAAGGCGTCCGTGCTCGGCGCGTACGAGCGCGGCGAGCGTGCGATCTCGGTGCCGCGGCTGCTTCGCCTTGCCGAGATCTACGAGGTACCGGCCGACCAACTGCTGCCGCGTGAGCTCGAGGGCGAGATCAGCCTCGTCGAGCCGGGCAACACCAATGGCAGGGATCCGAATGCCAAGTTCACCATCGACCTGGTGCGCCTGCACGAGCTCGACGATCCCGACGCCCACATCCTGGATCGGTTCGCGACCTCGCTGCAGCGCGAGCGCCAGGACTTCAACGGCCGCATGCTCACCATCCGCCGTTCCGACCTCCGGGTCCTGGCGTCGTGCATGGGCCGCACCGTGGAAGAGCTCGGCTCTCGGCTCGAGCAGCTCGGCCTCCGGGCCGCCGCCTCCGCGGGCTAGCGGCTCCCGCCTCTCGGAACGAGCGCTCGGAAGCTCGAGAGCTCGCGCCTTTCGGAGAGAACGGGTGAGCTCCAGCTCGACTACCCTCGCGCGCACCTTGGCACGCTCGCACGCCATCAGCCCCGCTCCTGGCGGCCCCGCGCCCCGAGTCCCGGCACGCGGTACCGCAGCGCCCGGCAATCGAGAGCAAGACGCGTCCGTGCGGATCCTCGTGCCGGGCAACCACCTCATGGTGGGATTGCTCGGCCAACGCGACGAGCTGCTGCGGATCGTAGAGGCCGAGTTCGAGGTGCAGATCCTCGTGCGCGGCAACGAGATCAATATCAACGGCCGAGGTGACGAGGTCGAGCGGGTCGGCCGGCTGTTCGAGGAGATGGTCGTCCTGCTCGAACAGGGCCACGAGCTCGACCGAGAGAATCTCGGTCGCTCCATCGAGATGATGAAGGCCGATCAGCGGCCGACGGATGTGCTCAGCACCGAGGTCATGCGGGGACGCAAGACGGTTCGACCGAAGACCGCGGGCCAGAAGCGCTACGTCGACGCGGTGCGCGACCACACGGTGACCTTCGCCATCGGCCCCGCGGGCACCGGCAAGAGCTACCTCGCGGTCGCGCTGGCGGTGCAGGCGCTGCAGGCCAAGGAAGTGAATCGCATCATCCTCACCCGTCCGGCAGTCGAGGCGGGTGAGCGACTGGGCTTCCTTCCCGGCGACATGCTCCAGAAGGTCGATCCGTACCTGCGGCCGCTGTACGACGCGCTGTACGACATGGTCGAGCCCGAGGCCGTCGTTCGTCTGATGGAGCGGGGGACGATCGAGGTCGCGCCGCTCGCGTACATGCGCGGCCGGACGCTGAACGATTCGTTCATCATCCTCGACGAGGCGCAGAACACGACCCCCGAGCAGATGAAGATGTTCCTGACCCGACTCGGGTTCGGATCGAAGGTCGTGGTGACCGGTGACGTCACGCAGATCGACCTGCCCGAGGGACGTGGCCGTTCCGGACTCATGCAGGTGCGGGGGGTGCTCGAAGAGATCGACGGCCTCGTGTTCGTCGAGCTCGGTTCGCGCGACGTCGTTCGACATCGCATCGTGCAAGACATCGTCGACGCGTACGAGCGTCACCAGAAGTGAGACGACACGGAGACGACAGCGCAGCGACCGCAGGGGAGCGGAGCGTGGAGTCGATCCGTGGAAATGAGGGGGAGCGGTGATGCAGACGGAGTCGCCGTCGGTGTTCGGTGCCGACGAGCAGCACGACGTCGAGGTCGACGTGGCGCGCTGGGTGCGCCTCGCGCGCCTCGTGCTCGAGAGCGAGCGCGTCAACGAGCGGTACGGCACCGATGTGGAGATGTCGTTGATGTTCGTCGACGAGTCGACGATTGGCGAGCTCAACGTCCGGTTCCTCGGCGGCGACGGTCCAACCGACGTTCTCTCGTTCCCCCTCGACGAGGAGCTGCCGCCCGCGGGGCGTTCGCCCGACCAGGGCGGCCGGGGGCCGGGCTCGCCGTCGGATCCCGGAGAGCCTCCCACGCTGCTCGGCGACGTGATGGTGTGCCCGACGGTGGCCGGTCGCCAGGCGCTCGAACGGGGAGTCGCGGCCGACGACGAGATCGCGCTGCTCGTTGTCCACGGCGTGCTGCACCTTCTCGACTACGACCACGCGGAACCGGAGGAGACGGCCACGATGCGCCGGCGCGAGCAGGAGTTGCTCGCGCGTTTCCGCGAGGTCGAGCGTGAGGCGGACGGGGGCTAGATCCGTGGGACGCGGCGCACCCCCAGATACCGTTCGTTCGTCTATGAAGGCGCGCGGGCCGGAGGCTTTCGCATGAGCGCCGTGGCCATCGTAGTCGTTGCGCTGCTCTGGGCGTTCTCCGGCGTGCTGTCGCTCGCGGAGACGGCGTTCACGCGCGCCAGCCGGATCCGCCTGCTCGCGCGGGAGGAGGAAGGCGACAAGCGCGCCCGGCGCGTGTTGCGGCTGCTCGAGCACCCGGAGCAGACGCTCAACAGCATCCTGTTGCTCCTGCTCGGTTGCCAGATGATCGGCGCGACCATCCTGGGTACCGTCCTCGAGCCGACGCTCGGCGCGGCGGGCATCGCGATCGGCATCGTCACCGAGATCTTCGTCGTGTTCACGCTCTTCGAGGTGGTGCCGAAGACCTTCGCGCTACAGCACAGCGATCGCACTGCGCTCGCTATCTCACCGTTGCTCGTCTGGGTCACGAGGTTCTGGCCGCTGCGGATGCTGTCCGGCTTGTTCATCGGCTTCGCGAACATCGTGTTGCCGGGCAAGGGCCTGCGCCACGGCCCCTTCACCACCGAGGCCGAGATCCTCACGATGGCCGACGTCGCCGCGCAACAGGCGACGATCGAGAGCGAGGAGCGTGAGCTCATCCACTCGATCTTCGAGTTCGGCGACACGGTGGTGCGCGAGGTGATGCTTCCCCGTACCGACATGGTCGCGGTCGAGGCCGACGCGACGGTCGACGAGGCGATCGGGACCGCGATCCAGGCCGGGAAGTCACGGCTCCCCGCGTACGAGGACACCACCGACGACATCGTCGGGCTGGTGTTCCTGAAGGATCTCGTCGCCCGTAGCGCGTCGGGGCACGGCGACGAGCCGGTGCGCCAGAGCCTCCGGTCGGCGCACTTCGTGCCCGAATCGAAGCGCGTCGCCGAGCTCCTGCGTGAGATGCAGACGGAGAAATTCCACATGGCCATCGTCGTCGACGAGTACGGCGGCACCGCGGGGCTCGTCACGATGGAGGACCTGCTCGAGGAGATCGTCGGCGAGATCACCGACGAGTACGACCTCCCCGAGCCGGTCGTCGAGCTGCTGGCGAGCGGCGCACTCCGAGTCCCCGGCCGGACGCCGATCGACGAGGTGAACGAGCTGCTCGAAGTC
Source organism: Acidimicrobiia bacterium (assembly GCA_038213435.1). GTDB lineage: Bacteria > Actinomycetota > Acidimicrobiia > IMCC26256 > PALSA-610 > PALSA-610. The sequence goes on along the minus strand of JBBQTI010000001.1, from coordinate 44,670 downwards.
GACCTCCCGCAGGAGGAATGGGACACCGTCGGCGGGCTCGTGTTCAACACGCTCGGGCACGTTCCGATCGAGGGCGAGTGCCTGCGGGTCGGCGGCTTGGAGTTCTGCGCGGAACGCGTGCAGGGCCGGCGCATCGTGTCGGTGATCATCACGCGCCTCGTCGTGCCCCGCGACGAGGAGAACGAGGAGACTCCCGCCACCGCCGATCGAGCCGAGTGAACACCGACTTCCGATCGGGGTTCGTGTCGTTGGTCGGGCGACCGAACGTGGGGAAGTCGACACTGCTCAATCAGATCGTGGGGCAGAAGGTCTCGATCGTCTCCGACCGTCCCCAGACGACGCGCACTCAGGTTCGGGGGGTGCGAACCACGCCGACCACCCAGATCGTCTTCCTCGACACGCCCGGCGTGCACAAGCCGCGGACCTTGCTCGGTGAGCGCGCGAACGACCGGGCGCTCGCGACGCTGGGCGAGGTCGACGTCGTGTGCTTCCTGATCGAGGCCAACGCCCCGATCGGACCGGGCGACCGGTTCGTCGCGGCCCGGCTCGCCGAGGTCGGCACGCCGGTCGTGCTCGCGGTGAACAAGGTCGACGCCGCGACGCGTGATCAGATCGTCGACCATCTCGCCGAAGCATCGGGTGAGCTCGGCGACTTCGCCGCCTACGTGCCGCTCTCGGCGCGTGCGGGCGACGGGGTGGACGCACTGCTCGGCGAGTTGGAGGTCCGACTGCCCGCGGGTCCGCACTACTACCCGGAGGGCATGGTGTCCGACCAGCCCGAGTCGTTTCTCGCGGCCGAGCTCCTGCGCGAGCAGTTGCTCGCGTTCGCACGCGAGGAGCTTCCCCACTCGATCGCGGTCACGACCGACGAGATGGAGGAGCGGGAGACCGCGGACGGACCGCTGCTCGTCGTGCGGGTCGTCGTGCGCGTCGAGCGCGATTCGCAGAAGGGGATCGTGATCGGTCGCGGCGGTGCGGTGCTGAAGGCCGCGGGGACCGCGGCCCGGCTCGAGCTGGAAGCCCTGCTCGGGACGCGGGTACACCTCGAGACGCGGGTCAAGGTCGACCCCGATTGGCAGCGCCGGGCGGGAGCCCTCGACCGCCTCGGCCTGTGACCGCAAGACCGGCCGTTACGAGTGGTTCTGCTTGTGATCATGCGCGTGCCACCACCGTGCGCGAGTCAGGGTGGGGAGGTGTGCCAGAGTTGAGTTTCGGAGAATCGACGGCGGTAGAGTCCGGCCGATCTCCTGCAGAGACTCGTCGCCAGAGGGGCTGATGTTGGACCGCACGCAACGGTTCCGGCGCGCAGGCGCGACCGCCGCAATCGCGATCGCCGTCGCCACGCTTGCGAGCTGTGGTGACAGCACGGGGCCGAAGAACAAGCAGAACGCGTTGCGCCCGGCGGGCAAGTACTCGCGCCAAATCCTTCATCTGACGGAGCCGTTCTTCTGGATCGCGGTGCTCGTCGGCCTCGGCGTGATCGGCGGCACCTTCTTCGTCGCGCTGCGCTTCCGCGAGAAGCCGGGCGAAGAGCGAGCCGTGAAGCAGGTGCACGGCAATACCATCCTCGAGATCAGTTGGACCATCATCCCCGCGCTCATCCTCCTCGTGATGGCCGTGCCGACGATCGCTACGATCTTCAGCCTCGCCAAGAAGCCGACCGGACCAAACGTCGTGCACGTCACGGTCACGGCGCGACAATGGTGGTGGCAGTTCCACTACGACGATCCGGGCAACGGAGTCGAGACCGCGAACGAGCTGCACATCCCGGTCGGCGCGCCCGTCTCGCTGACCTTGCAGGGTCCGCCCGCGTGCTCGCCGGCGCCGTGCTACACGAACGGCGTGCTCCACTCCTTCTGGGTTCCCGAGCTCAACGGCAAGAAGGATGTCGTTCCCGGCCGCAAGCAGTTCCTCAAGCTCGAGGCCGACAGGCCGGGCACGTATCTGGGACAGTGCGCCGAGTACTGCGGGCTGTCGCACGCAGACATGCGCCTGCGGGTCATCGTGCAGACGCCCGCCGACTACGAGGCATGGGTGAAGAGCCAGCTCGCGACGAAGACGTCGGAAGCCGCGTTGCAGACCGGCGTCAACAATGCGACGTACCAGTGCGCGAGCTGCCACAGCTTCAAGTCCGGCACGGCCGGCGCCGCCGCTCCGAACCTCGCCCACCTGGCCGATCGCATGGCGTTCGCCGGTGACAAATACCTCCTCAATTACGACAACCTCTGGCACTGGGTCTACGACGCGCCCGGGCGCAAGCCGATGGGCAAGCTGGTGCAGCACATGCCTGCCTTCAGCCAGGCGGGCATGAGCCAAGCGGAAGCACAGAAGATCGCGTGCTTCCTGCTGACCAACACCGCCACCAACCCGAACCCGCCTTCGGAGTGTGCAGGCAAATGACAACTGTCGAAGATCCCCCCGCGGTCGTCCAGGCCGAGCGACGCATTCGCATCCTCGAGCGTCCGAAAGCGACGACCGGCAAGTTCAGCTGGGTCACCACGGTCGACCACAAGAAGATCGCGATCATGTACGCCACGCTCGCGCTCGGCTTCTTCGTCGTGGGCGGGATCGAGGCGCTCTTCATCCGCCTCCAGCTCGCGCAGCCCGACGGCACAATTCTGAGCGCGGCGCGCTACAACGAGTTCTTCACGATGCACGGCACCACGATGGTGTTCCTGCTCGGGATGCCGATCGCGGCCGCGTTCGGCAACTTCCTCGTGCCGCTCATGATCGGCGCCCGCGACGTCGCGTTCCCGCGGCTCAACATGCTCGGCTTCTGGGTCTTCGCGCTCGGCGGCGTGTTCCTCTATTCGTCGTTCGCGCTCGGCGGCGCGCCCGACGGTGGTTGGTTCGGTTACGCGCCGCTCACCAGCACACCGCTTGCCGCCGGCTACCTTCCCGGGCGCGGCACCGACTTCTGGACCGTCGGCATCATCATGCTCGGCATCGGTTCGGTCGCGACTGCGGTCAACTTCTTGGTGACCATACTCAACATGCGCGCACCGGGCATGACGATGATGCGCATGCCGGTGTTCGTGTGGATGATGCTCGTGGTCGCCTTCTTGACCCTGTTCGCCATGCCGCCCGTCACCGCCGCGCTGATCATGGTCTTCATGGACCGCAACTTCCACACGAACTTCTTCAATGCGGCGGCTGGTGGTGACCCGTTGATGTACCAGAACCTGTTCTGGATCTTCGGTCATCCCGAGGTGTACATCCTCATCCTCCCGGGCATGGGCATCGTTTCCGAGATCCTGCCGGTTTTCTCGCGCAAGCCCCTCTTCGGCTACTCGATCGTCGTGTTCTCGGGAATCGCGATCGGCTTCCTGGGTTGGGGGGTCTGGGCGCACCACATGTTCACGTCCGGGCTCGGCCCGGTCGCGGTCTCCGCGTTCGGGCTCTCGACGATGCTCATCGCGGTCCCGACCGGCGTGAAGATCTTCAACTGGCTCGCAACCGTGTGGGGTGGCGCGGTGCGTCTGCGAACCCCGATGCTGTTCGCGCTGGGCTTCATCGCGCAGTTCACGGTCGGGGGCCTGTCGGGCGTCATGCACTCGATCGTCCCGAGCGACACGCAGCAGACCGACACGTACTTCGTGGTCGCCCACTTCCACTACGTGCTGTTCGGCGGTCTCGTGTTCGCGGTGTTCGGCGGCTTCTACTACTGGTGGCCGAAGGTCTTCGGCACGATGCTGAACGAGAGGATGGGCAAGCTCAACTTCTGGCTGATGGTCATCGGGTTCAACCTCACGTTCTTCCCGATGCACTTCCTCGGCTTCGAGGGTCAGCCCCGGCGCACCTACACGTACCCGTCGGGTATGGGTTGGGACACGATGAATCTGCTCGCGACGATCGGTGCGTTCATCATCGCCACCTCCGTGGCCGTGTTCATCGTCAATGTCATCTTCACGGCGCGCCGCGGTGAGCGGGTGTCGCACGATCCGTGGGACGGTCGCACGCTCGAGTGGAGCATCCCCTCGCCGCCACCCGAGTACAACTTCGCGGTGGTCCCGATCGTCACGGGCATCGACGACTATTGGCACCGGAAGTACACGGAGGACGACGAGGGCCGCCTGGTCAAGCTCCCGGCGGGGGGCGCGGTCGACGAGGCCGAGCACGAGCCCGCCGGCTTCGACCCCCACAGCATCCACATGCCGTCGCCGTCGTACTGGCCGCTGATCTTCGCGATCGCGCTACCGGTCATGGGTTACGGGTTCGTGTTCAAGAACTGGTTCCTGCTCGCCGCCGGAGTGGTGGTCGCGTTCTTCGGACTCAACGGCTGGGCGATCGAGCCGTCGGCCGAACCCGAGCCGAGCGGGACGGAGGCGCACTGATGGCCCAGGCAGTCGTCACCGCCGGATCCTCGGAGCTCGCGCCCGACGGGCACGCGGATCACAGTCACGACACCAACACCGGCGTCAGCAATCCGAAGCTCGCGATCTGGCTCTTCCTCTCCTCCGAGGCACTCTTCTTCGGCGCGTTCATCTCGACCTACTTCCTGTATCGCGGTCGTGACGCGCAGTTCCTCAAGGGACCGACGCCCGACAAGCTCCTCAACATCCCGTTCACGTCCGTGACGTCGTTCGTACTGTTGATGAGCTCGCTGACGATGGTGCTCGCACTGGCAGCCATCCAGCGCGGCGATCACCGCCGCCTGCGCATCTGGCTGCTCGCGACCGCCTTGTTCGGCGCGACCTTCATCGGCGGTCAGCTATACGAGTTCACGGAGTTCTACCGCCAGGGACTGCACCTCGGCACGAACATGTTCGGCACGACGTTCTTCGTGCTGACCGGTCTGCACGGCGCGCACGTCACGGTCGGCATCGTGTGGTTGCTGCTCGTGTGGTCCCGCTCCATGCAGGGTCGCCTGCCGAGCGAGAAATCGGAGGCGGTCGAGATCGCCGGGCTCTACTGGCACTTCGTCGACATAGTCTGGATCTTCATCTTCACCGCGATCTATCTGATCCCGACGCACTGAGGACGCACGCATGACCGAAGGTACCGACCTCGTCACGGTCTCGGCCGACGAGTCACCCGTCGGCGCGGCGGGCACCGCGCCCGAGCCGCTCGCCGGCGCGACCCCGGTCGTGGCACCGGAGCACGCGCATCCTGGTCCGCGCCAGTACGTCCTGATCGCGGTGGTGCTCGTGATCCTCACGGCGGTCGAAGTCGCGACCTCATACCTCGAGGGCAGCGTCAACGCGAACCTGCTCATCGTCGCCCTCGGCATCATGGCGGCCGTCAAGTTCTTCCTCGTCGTCGCGTGGTACATGCACATGAAGCAGGACTCGCACGTGTTCCGGCGTCTGTTCCTGACCGGGTTGATCCTCGCTTCGGTCGTATACGGCATCTTGTTGCTCTTCTTCTCCAGCACGGTCCTCAAGTCGTAGGTCATCGTGCTCGCCGACGTCGCCTTTCCTGCTTGGGCACCGCACCCCGACGTGTGGCTGCTCATCGGTGCGATCGCGGCCGGATACTCGGTCGCGCTGAAGCGGTTGGGGCCAAGGCTGGCGCCGTCGGGTTCGGCGATCGTGACGCGCTTCCAGATCGCAACCTTCTCCGCCGGCCTCTTGGCGTTGTGGGTCGCGTCCGATTGGCCGATCCACGATCTCGGCGAGCGGTACTTCTTCTGGGTGCACATGGTGCAGCACACGACGTACGCGATCATTGCCGCGCCGCTCCTGCTCATGGGGACTCCCGCGTGGCTCGCGCGCTGGCTCTTGTCGCCGCGATGGTTGCTGCGCACCGTGCGGTACCTGTCGCGCTTGATCCCGGCGACGATCATCTTCAACCTCGTGATCATCTTCACCCACGTCCCGTTGGTGGTGAACGCCTCGCTTCACCACGCGCTCCTGCACTTCGCGATTCACGCACTGATCGTGGTGTCCTCGCTGATCGTGTGGATGCCTTTGCTGAGCCCGCTGCCCGAGGTGCCACGGTTGCAGCCGCTCGCCCGCATGCTTTTCCTGTTCCTGCAATCCGTTGTGCCGACGGTGCCGGCGTCGTTCCTAACTTTCGGCGACCGGCCGTTGTACAAGTTCTACGAGACCGTCCCGCGCCTGTGGGGTCTGTCCGCACTCGACGACATGCGCTTCGCAGGCTTGATCATGAAGGTCCTCGTGGGCTTCAGCCTCTGGATCACGATCACCGTCGTCTTCTTCCGCTGGTACAACGCGGAGCAGACGGGATCCCCCGCGCGGCGCGTGTCGCGCGACCTCGACCGCGAGCTGATGGAGTTGCAGCGGTAATGACCAACACCCCGACCGACCAACGCGAAGCCGCGACCACCGACGACGCGGAAACGCTCCTCCCTGCTCCACGCGGTGGCGACGCGGCAACGACCGAGGCCGACCCGGTTCCCTTCTGGCATCGGCCGCTGGTGGAGCGGTTCCTGGTGCCGCTCGTGCTCCCGATCGCGGTGGTCGTGGGGCTCGTGGCGTACGTGCTGAACATCTCGCGGCTGTTCCTGTCGGGTCACGGCCACATTCCCGTGATCGTCGGATCGGTCATCACCGTGATGATCCTCCTCGGTGCGAGCCTGCTGTCCGCGGCAGCCCCGCGTATGCGCCAGTCGGCGATCACCCTTGTCAGCGCCGCGTTCATCCTCTCGATCATGTCGGGTGGCTGGCTCGTGCTCGGCCACTCGCAGCCGGAGAAGACGGGCCCGACGACGCTGTCCGCGACCCTGAAGGCCAAGCAGACCCTGAACGTCACGGCCGCGCCGGGCGGTAACCTCGCGTTCTCGCCCAGCCGTCTTTCGGCGACGACGGGTCTCACGAAGATCGACGTCACGGTTGCCGGGGCCGGGCACACCTTCAGCCTGCAGGACGCGTCGACGCTGTTCGCATCGCTGAGCCTCGACGCGGCCGGCACGAAGAAGGATGGTGTCGCCTTCTTCCCGCAGGCGGGCACCTACGTGTTCTTCTGCGCGATCCCGGGCCACGAAGCCGCGGGTATGAAGGGAACGATCACGGTAACCGGCAAGCCGGCGACGTTGACCCAGGCACTCACCGCGGCCGGGAATCCGCCGACGGCCGCGGGCTAGGGCGAGGCTACCCGGACGGTCAGCGCGTCGCGCACGGCTTCCATCGTCCCGGGCAGCGGCCCGACGCGTTCGCCGTCGGCGTAGACCTCCATCGGGATCGACGGGTCGAGTGATTCGAGGTGCACGTGCGCGCCGCGCAGGGTCGTGACCTTCGCATGCGCGACGTGGTTGCCGCGGAACACCTTGGGGAACGTCCAGAGGAACTCCGGGCGCGACATCGCGCCCACGACCGTGACATCGAGCAGGCCATCGTCGAGCCGCGCGCCGGGCGTGACCCGCATGCCCCCCGCGTACGCGGGGCCGTTGCCGACCGCGACCAGCCACGCTCGTGTCTCGAGGGCGTCGCCGTCGACGGTCACGCGGAACCGGTGCGGCTTGTAGACGGCGAGCGTGCGCAGGACGGCCGCGACGTAGAGGGTGGTGCCGGACAGTCTCCGAACGGTGTTGGCCCAGCGGTTCGCCTCCGCGTCGAAGCCCGACGCGGTGACGCAGGTGTACCAGCGCCCGTTCACGCGCCCGAGATCGACGACCCGGTCGTGGCCGTTCGCTATCGCGTCGAACGCGCGCAGTGGATGCTTGGGGTCGTAGCCGAGTACGCGGGCGAAGTCGTTGCCGGCGCCGGTCGGTACGATCGCGAGTCGGCAGCCCGCGTCGGCGGCGACACCGGCGACTTCGGTTACCAGTCCGTCGCCGCCGCACCCGACGAGATCGTGCCCCTCGTCGGCCGCGGCGCGAGCGAGTTTGGTCGGCGCACCCGGCTCGGGGGAGACGTGCAATGCGATCCCCGCCGCTTTCGCGGCGCGCTCGAGCTCGGGAAGGAGTTTCTGTGTCCGCCCCCGACCGGCCACCGGATTGACGATCGCGGTCCACGGCACGGCCGGAAGCTACTGGGTCGGCGCGGGTATCGTCCCGCCCGTCAGCGAGGAGCCAGGTGATTTCCCAGCTCGACGGACAGCGGATGCCGGCGCACGTCGCGATCGTGATGGACGGCAACGGTCGGTGGGGGCAACAACGCGGGCTGAAACGCACCGAGGGTCACGCGGCCGGCGAAGAGGCGCTCTTCGACACCGTCGACGGCGCGATCGACATCGGGTTGCGATGGCTCACGGTCTTCGCGTTCTCGACCGAGAACTGGCGGCGTCCGCTCGACGAGGTCCGCTTCCTCATGAACTTCAACGAGCGTCTGCTGCTCGAGCGTCGTGACGACCTGAATGAGCGAGGCGTCCGAGTGAGGTTCATCGGTCGGCGCAGTGGCCGGGTGCCGGGTCGGGTGCGACGGCGCATCGAGGAGACGGAGGCGCTGACGGCGACAAATCGCCGGCTCACGCTGACGTTCGCGTTCAACTACGGCGGACGGGCGGAGATCGTCGACGCGCTCCGGGCCATCGCTCGTGAGGCGGCGGACGGCAGGATCGATCCGGGCAAGATCGACGAGCGGATGATCGCCCGTCACCTCTACGCGCCCGACATGCCCGATCCCGATCTGCTCGTGCGCACGTCGGGCGAGTACAGGATCTCGAATTTTCTCCTGTGGGAGCTCGCGTTCGCCGAGCTTGTCTTCACCGACGTGCTCTGGCCCGACTTCCGCACCCGCCACCTCGTCGAAGCCATCGCCGAGTTCCAGCGACGCCATCGCCGCTACGGCGGCATCTAACCCCGCAAAAGTTGCCGACAGTTCGCAAGTATTCCGACGCGTGGCGTACAGAATTCTTGCCAACTGTTGGCGAGGATTTGGCATCTGTGATTCGGGTAGGCGAATTACACTGTTGTGATGCCCGGGCTGTACCGCGACGAAGGAGTTGTGCTCCGTACGATCAAGCTCGGCGAAGCCGATCGCATCGTCACCGTCCTGACCCAGGGGCACGGCAAGGTGCGCGCGGTAGCCAAGGGTGTTCGCAAGACGTCGAGCCGGTTCGGCGCCCGGCTCGAGCCGATGAGTCGTGTCGCGCTCCAGTGCTATCGCGGCCGCGAGCTCGACGTCGTCACCCAGGCGGAGACGCTCGAGGCGAATCGGGTGCTGCGGGAGGAGTACGGGTTGCTGACGCACGCGGTCCCGATGCTCGAAGCGGTCGACCAGGTCGCGCAGGAGCACGAGCCGAATCCGGCGCTTTACCGCATGCTCACGGGCGCGCTCCGGGCGCTCGCGGAGCTGAAGAACCCGCTGGTCACTTCCGCGTTCTTCTGGAAGTTGCTGTCACTCGAGGGCATCCATCCCATGCTCGACGGCTGTGCCCGCTGCGGTCGTGAGGCAGGCGGGGACGATGCCGCGCTGATCGCGTTCGATCTCGACGAGGGGGGCACGTTGTGCCGGGGGTGTGCGCGCGGAGGCGGCTGGCCGTTGTCCTACGCTGCGCTCGACCTGTTGCGCCGTATGCTGGGCGGCGGGTTGAACGGCGTGTTCGCGCAACCGACCGGTCCGGAGACGCACGAGGTCGAGCAACTCGGTATCCGCGCGGTCGAACACCACGTCGAGCGCCGCTTGCGTTCTACCGCACTTCTATAGGTCTGGGGCGCTTCTCTGGCCCGGGCGAACGCGGGGCCGCGGACTAGCCTGGCTTCCCGATGGCACCGGCCGGCGACCCCAAATCGGACCCCAAATCGATGGAGCGCGTCGTAAACCTCGCGAAGCGACGGGGTCTGGTGTTTCCGTCGTCCGACATCTACGGCGGATTCCGGTCGACCTGGGATTACGGTCCGCTCGGTGTCTTGCTCAAGCGCAATGTGAAGGACGCCTGGTGGCGGTCGATGGTGCAGCTCCGCGACGACGTCGTCGGCCTCGACGCGGCGATCCTCATGGCACCGAAGGTGTGGGAAGCAAGCGGTCATGTCGCCACGTTCACCGACCCACTCGTCGACTGCCGCAATTGCAAGGAGCGGTTCCGGGCCGACCAGCTCCCCGATTCCGGCGCCTGCCCGAACTGCGGCTCGAAGGACACCTTCACCGAAGCGCGCAACTTCAACCTGATGTTCAAGACGCACGTCGGACCCGTGGAGGACGACGCTTCCGTCGCGTACCTCCGACCGGAGACGGCCCAGGGCATCTTCGTGAACTTCAAGAACGTGCAGACCACCACGCGCAAGAAGCCACCGTTCGGGATCGCGCAGATCGGCAAGACCTTTCGCAACGAGATCACGCCCGGCAACTTCGTCTTTCGCACGCGTGAGTTCGAGCAGATGGAGTTGGAGTACTTCGTACCGCCCGACCAGGCGGCGAAGTGGTTCGAGTACTGGGTGGCGGAGCGTTACCGCTGGTATCTCGACCTCGGCATCCCCGAGGGCAAGCTGCGCATCCGTCCGCACGACGCCGAAGAGCTCTCGCACTACTCCGCGGGCACCAGCGACCTGGAGTTCGCGTTCCCGTGGGGTTGGGGCGAGCTCGAGGGCATCGCGAACCGCACCGACTACGACCTGACGCAACACGCGAAGTTCTCCGGTGAGGACCTCTCGTACTTCGACCAGGAGAACGACGAGCGCTACGTGCCCTACGTGATCGAGCCCTCGGGTGGTGCCGACCGATCGACGCTCGCCTTCCTGCTCGCCGCGTATGACGAGGACGAGGCGCCGACCGCGGAGGGCAAGGTCGAGAAGCGCACCGTGCTCCGCCTCGATCCGCGGCTCGCTCCGATCACCGTGGCGGTCCTACCGCTCTCGAAGAAGGACACTCTCCTGCCGTTGACCGACGAGGTTGCAAAGGCGTTGCGGCCGCATTTCATGATCGATGTCGACCTCGCGGGTGCGATCGGCCGCCGCTACCGCCGACAGGACGAGATCGGCACGCCGCTGTGCGTCACGATCGACTTCGACACGATCGACGACCGTGCGGTGACGCTGCGCGATCGGGATTCAATGGCACAGGAGCGAATTCCGCTCGACCGGCTCGTCGGCGAGCTCCGCGATCGTCTGGGTGTGGCTTGCTGATGGACGACTACTACTCGTTGCTGGGTGTCGACGCCGGCGCGTCGGTCGACGACATCCGGGGCGCCTACCGCGTCCGCAAGGACGGGCTCGACACCGCGAGCGATGTGGGCAAGACCGATGCGGCCAAGCTCAACAAGGCGTGGAACGTGCTCTCCGACCCCTATCAGCGCGGTCGTTACGACCAGCAGCGGGCCGCGGCCGCCGAGTCGGGCGCGCTCGGCCCGGACGAAGACGACACGACGACGAGCTCGAACGGCTCGGGTAAGGAGGGGCAGGGCCTGCGCGCGACCGCCCGCAACTCGCGCCAGGCGCGCCAGCAGTCCACGCGCGAAGCCCGCCAGGCGCGCATGAAGACGCCGACGATGGCGCTACCCGCGGGAACGAAATTCCCCGCGCCGAAGCAACGCATCATCGCGATGGTGATCGACCTGCTCGTGCTGATCGTGCTCGTCAGCGGCAGTCAGATCGCCGCCCAGGCCGTGGCCAAGTCGCAGAAGCCGGCGATCGTCAAGCAGGTCGACGATCTGAACGACAGGATCACCGCCGAGAACAAAGTCAAGAGCGACGCCGACAAGCGCGTGAGCACCGACAAGCAGGCGAACAACACCACCGCGCAAACGACCGATCAAAAGGCATCGGACGACGCCAAAGCCCGGATCACGACCTTGACCAAGCAACGCGACGACGCCGCCTCGAAGCTCAATCCCTACTTCATCGGCGGGATCGCGATCGCGTTCTTCCTTGGGTTCTTGTATCTCGCGCTCCCGACGGCATTGACCGGGCGGACCCTCGGCAAGCGTATCCAGCATCTCAAGACGTTGCGCGAGGACGGCTCGCCGCTCGGCGTGCGGGGTGCCGTCGTTCGCTTCGGGCTCATCGTCCTCGTGACGTTCGTGCTCTATTTCGTCCTGCAACAGATCGCCGCGGTCATCGTCCTCTTCGGCGTCACCATGTGGATGCGCAATCCGAACATGCAAGGCGTGCACGACCGCTTCGCCCACACGATCGTCGTCAGCGACGCCGGAGATTGAAAGGTTCGTCGATGTCGGAGCAGGGTCGGCCGAAGTACGTCTACGCGTTCGAGGAGGGCGGTCGCGATCAGAAGTACCTGCTCGGCGGCAAGGGCGCCAACCTCGCGGAGATGACGAATCTCGGCCTTCCCGTTCCTCCCGGCTTCACGATCAGCACCGACGCGTGCAAGGCGTACATGGCGCTCGGCGACGAGCTTCCCCCGGGGCTGATGGCCGAGGTGGCCGTTGCTCGTCAGCAACTCGAGCAGAAGATGGGGAAGTTGCTGGGCGACGCCGACGATCCCTTGCTCGTGTCCGTTCGGTCCGGCGCGCCGTTCTCGATGCCCGGGATGATGGACACGGTCCTGAACCTGGGTCTCAACGACAATTCGGTCAAGGGCCTGGCGAAGCAGACGCAGAACGAGCGTTTCGCGTACGACTCCTATCGTCGTTTCGTGCAGATGTTCGGCAAGATCGTCCTCGACATCTCCGGTGAGCTCTTCGAGGAAGCGCTCCACGACCTCGTCGAGAGAAAAGGTGTGAGCGTCGACACCGAGCTGGCGGCCGAGGACATGGCCGGACTGGTCGACACCTTCAAGGGAATCGTGAAGGTCGAAGCCGGCGTCGACTTCCCGACCGACCCGCAGGAGCAGCTCCGCTACGCGGTCGAGGCGGTCTTCAAGTCGTGGAACGGCCGGCGGGCACGCGACTATCGCCGTCTCGAACGGATCCCCGACGACCTCGGCACCGCGGTCAACGTGCAGACGATGGTGTTCGGCAACAAGGGTGACGACTCCGGTACCGGTGTCGCGTTCACGCGCAATCCTTCGACGGGAGAGCGCAAGCCGTACGGCGACTTCCTGAAGAACGCGCAAGGCGAAGACGTCGTTGCGGGCATTCGCATCACCGAGCCGCTCGAGGCGATGAGCAACGAGTTCCCCGAGCCGCACCGGGAGCTTCTCGGGCTCATGAAGCTGCTCGAAGACCACTACCGCGACATGTGCGACATCGAGTTCACGATCGAACAGGGCCGCCTGTTCATGCTGCAGACTCGCATCGGCAAGCGCACCGCCGCGGCGGCGCTGCGCATGGCCGTCGAGATGGTCGACGAGGGACTCATCGACACAACCGAGGCCGTGCTGCGGATCCAACCCGCACAGCTCGACCAATTGCTGCACCCGCAGTTCGACCCGAAGGCGAAGTTCACCGTCCTCGCGAAGGGCTTGAACGCTTCGCCGGGCGCCGCGGTCGGGAAGGTCTACTTCACGGCCCACGAAGCCGAGGCGCGCCACGAGGCGGGGGAGCTCGTCATCCTTGTGCGCCCCGAGACGTCGCCCGACGACCTGCACGGCATGATCGCGGCCGAGGGCATCCTGACCTCGCGCGGAGGCCTGGTGTCGCACGCGGCCGTGGTCGCGCGCGGCATGGGCAAGCCGGCGATCTGTGGCGCGGAAGCGGTGAAGATCGATCTCGTGGGCCGGACGTTCGCCGTCGGCGACACGATCGTCCGCGAGGGAGACGTCATCTCGATCAACGGAACGACCGGCGAGATCGTGGTCGGCGAGGTGCCGGTCATCACGCCCGAGCCGAGCGGACCGTTCGGCATCATCTTGGGTTGGGCCGACGGTTTGCGGACGTTGAAGGTGCGGACGAACGCGGATCTGCCCGAAGACGCGCGCAAGGCGCGCGAGTTCGGAGCGGAAGGGATCGGCTTGTGTCGCACCGAGCACATGTTCCTCGGCGACCGGCTTCCGATCGTGCAGCGCATGATCCTCGCCGACACGCCCGACGACGAGGCCGCGGCGCTCGAGGAGCTGCGCGCCCAGCAGGAAGCCGACTTCGAAGGCATCCTCGAGGCGATGGACGGCCTGCCCGTCACGGTGCGCCTGCTCGATCCGCCGCTGCACGAGTTCCTTCCCGATCACGAAGAGCTGATCGTCAAGCAGGCGAAGGGCGAGATCTCCGACAAGGAGCTCAAGCTGTTGCACGCGGCGGAGCTGTGGCGGGAGTCCAACCCGATGCTCGGAACGCGCGGTTGCCGGCTCGGCATCATCAAACCGGGTCTGTACCGGATGCAGGTACGCGCGCTGATGCAGGCGGTGGTGACGCGCCGACGCGCGGGTGGCAACCCGATCGTCGAGATCATGATCCCGTTGATCGTGAGCGAGCCCGAGCTCCGGTTGCTCGAGCAGTGGACGCGCGAAGAGGCCGACACGGTGTTGCGCGCCGCGAACATCGAGATCGACTATCTCGTCGGAACGATGATCGAGACGCCTCGTGCGGCCCTGGTCGCCGATGGGATCGCCGAAGTCGCCGAGTTCTTCTCGTTCGGCACCAACGACCTCACGCAGATGACCTTCGGGTTCTCGCGCGACGACGTCGAAGGCCGCTTCATGAGCGAGTACCTCGAGCACAAGCTGCTCTCGGCGAACCCGTTCGAGACGCTCGACGTGGAGGGTGTCGGCCAGCTCGTGCGCATGGGTTGTGAGCGCGGACGCGCAACGCGCGCCGATCTCAAGCTCGGGATCTGCGGCGAGCACGGCGGTGATCCGGCCTCGGTCGCGTTCTGCCACGAGGTCGGTCTCGATTACGTGTCGTGCTCGCCCTACCGCGTCCCGATCGCCCGTCTCGCGGCCGCCCACGCCGCGGTCGGTACCGGCGGCCCCGGCGCGTCAGCCTGAAGTGTCGGCGACCCGGCTGTCGGCCGTGGAGATCACGGCGTTTCTCGACGAGGTGTTCCCCGGGTCGATGGAGTATTTCGTGATCGAAGACGTGCGGCCCATGCACGCTCGGGTGCGCATGGTGTTCAACGAGTTCCGGTTGCGACCGGGCGGGACGATCAGCGTACCGTCGTTGATGATGCTCGCCGACACCGGGCTGTGGGTCGCGTTGCTCGCGATGATCGGCCGGGAGCCGCTCTCGGTGACGTCGCACCTCGACATCGACTTCCTGCGCAAGCCGGGGCCCGCCGATGTCATCGCGGACACCACGTTGCACAAAATTGGCAAGCGCCTGGCGGTCGGAGATGTGCTCATGTATTCGGCTGGTGAGAGCGCGCCGTGCGCGCGAGCATCCGTCACCTATGCCATCCCCTCGGTCCGGCTCGATCCGCCGCTGGAGTGACGGCGACTACGTCGTCACTACCGATCCCGCGCGCGTCGACCTCGACGTCGTGCACCGGTTCCTCTCGGAGGAGTCGTACTGGGTCGTCGGCCGCTCGCGCGAGCAGCAGGCGAGGGCGAACGAGATGTCGGCGTGCTTCAGCGTTTTGCACGAGCCGACGGGCGCACAGGTCGGCTTCGCGCGTGTGGTGACCGACGACGTCTCGTTCGGATGGGTGGCCGACGTCTTCGTGCTCGACGACCACCGCGGCGGCGGGGTCGGTGTGTGGCTGATGCAGTGCGTCGTCGAGGCGTTCGATCACCTGCCCCGGCTGGTCCTCGGGACCCGCGACGCGCACGGCGTCTACGCGAAGGTCGGGTTCGAGCCGATCGTCCGGGTCGATCGCTGGATGGAGCGCTGGTACGAGCCCCCGAACCCCTGACGCTGCGCGCAGCGTGTCTCACCCCGTCGGTACGCTTCGCGTATGCTGGTCGACCACGCTTCCGATCACAAGCTGGAGCACGGGTCGGGCCAGGAGCTTGTGCGTCGCGCACATCCCGGCGTGGAGGCATTCGTCGGCCGCGGCGTGCAACGACGCGAGGCCCGCGAAGCCGCCCTCGACGCGACCCTCGCGCCGGGCGCGACGCGCCCGGTCGGCGCGGGCACACGCGCGCGCGACGAAGACCCCGATCCCTATCGACTGTGCTTCGAGCGCGATCTCGATCGCGTGAAGCATTCACACCCTTGGCGCCGGCTCGCCGGGAAGTGCCAGGTGTTCATCGCGCCGGAAGACGATCACCTGCGCACGCGTCTCACGCATGCAGTCGAGGTCGCGCAGGTGGCGACCGGCATCGCCCGCGTCACCGGGCTGTGCGTGCCGCTGACCGAAGCGATCGCGCTCGCGCACGACTGCGGCCACGGTCCCGCCGGGCATTCGTCGGAGGAAGCGTTCTCGCCCTACGTCCCAGGCGGCTACGACCACGCCGTCTACGGCGCCGACGTGACACTGGCTCCCTTGAACCTGTGCGCCGAGACGCTCGACGGTGTGCGAAACCATTCCTGGCGACGGCCCGCGCCCTCCACCCCCGAAGGCGAGGTCGTCGCCTGGTCCGATCGCGTTGCGTACGTGTGCCACGACTTCGAGGACGCGGTGCGGGCCGGCATCCTGACCCCGGCGGACCTGCCGGAAGAAGTTGCCGCGGCCGTGGGGCGGAAGGGTTCACATCAGGTGGGCGCGTTCGTGCACGCGGTGCTGGACGCGATCGACCGCACGGGCAGGGTCGGGATGACCGAACCTGCGGCGGGGGCTCTCGCCACATTCCGGGCCTTCAACTTCGACCGCATCTATCTTCGGCCCGCGGCACGGCGACAGGCCGAGAAGGTCGTCGGTCTGCTGAGCGGACTCGTCGACTTCTTCGTGGACGCGCCGGCCCGAATGCCGTCCGCCGCGACCGGAATGCGCGCCGATCTCTCGCCGGGCTCGCTCGAGGCAGCCGCGGTCGCCGTCCGGTACGTGAGTGGGATGACCGACCGGTACGCGCTCGGCCTGGGTGTCGAGCTGCTCGGCTGGCGTCCCGAAGAGCTTCCTCGAGGCGTGTGACCCTCCTCGCGAGCCCATAGCCTGCACCGCGATGGGCATTCTCGACGACGACGTCGCGCGAGTGCGGGAAGCGACCGATCTCGTCGCACTGGTCAGCGAGCACGTCGCGCTGAAACGCGTCGGCCGTCGCTTCCAAGGGCTGTGCCCGTTTCATCAGGAGAAGACGCCGTCGTTCTCGGTGAGCCCCGACAAGGGCGTGTGGCATTGCTTCGGCTGCCAGAAGAGCGGTGACGCGATCACCTTCGTGCGCGAAGTCGAGCACCTCGACTTCGTCGAGACCATCGAGCGGCTCGCCGGTCGAGCCAACATCACGCTGCGCTACGACGACGCGTCGTTCTCGGAGGAGCGCAAGCGCAAGCAGCGACTCCACCGGGCGGTGCAGGCGGCGATCGACTTTTACCATCAACGACTCGTCGAAGCACCGGACGGCGGCGGCGCGCGTCGCTACCTGCGCAGCCGGGGGTTCGAGGGCGACGCGGTCCGCCGGTTCTCGCTCGGCTGGGCGCCCGAGGGGTACGACCCGCTCAGCGCGCATTTGCAGCAAGCGAAGTTCGCACGCCAGGACATCGTCGACGCGGGCCTCGCGTTCGTGAACCGCGCCAACAAGCTGCAGGACGCAGTCCGCGCGCGCCTGATGTTCCCGATCTGGGACACGCGGGGCGATCCCGTCGGCTTCGGTGGTCGCACGCTCGGCGACGACGGGCCGAAGTACAAGAACACCGCGGAGACGGCGATCTACCACAAGTCGAGATTGCTCTACGGTCTGAACTTCGCCAAGGGCGAGATCGTGGCCCAAGGCGAGGTGGTGATCTGTGAGGGGTACACCGACGTCATGGCGTTCGTGCTCGCCGGCGTGCCGACCGCGGTCGCAACGTGCGGGACCGCGCTCGCCGACGAGCACTTCCTCACCCTCAAGAACCTGGCGCGCAAGGTGACGCTCGCGTACGACGCCGACGCGGCGGGCCAGGCGGCGGCCGAGCGGTGCTATCAGTGGGAACAACGCTTCGAGGTGCAGTTCCAGGTCGCGGATCTTCCGGCCGGTCGCGATCCCGCCGACGTGTGGAAAGACGATCCGCAGCAACTCGTCGGAGCGGTGAAGGGTGCCGTGCCGTTCCTCGAGTTTCGTCTCGATCGCCTGTTGCGCGCCGCCGACACCTCGACGCTCGAAGGTCGAGCCCACGCCGCGCAGGAGGGAGCGGTCCTCCTCGCCGAGCATCCCAACGATCTCGTGCGCGATCAGTACGTCATGAAGCTCGCGGGTCGGCTGGAGATCGAGCCCGACCGGGTGCGCGACGCCGTTGGTCAGGTGCGCGACCGACCGCACGTCCGGTCGGCCTCCCAGCCGCCACCGCGTCCCGTCGAGCGCCCCGTCGATCGTCGCGAGCTCGACGCGTTGCGATGGGCGGTGCACGCCTCGGAGGTGATGAGCGGCCGTCTCGACGTGGCGCTGTTCGTCGATCCACTCGCGCGGACTGCGTTCGCCGGGCTCACCGAGCTGCCGTGGCACGAGTGCCTCGAACGCGCGTCACCCGAGGTTGCGGCCCTGTTGCAGCGGCTCGCGGTCGAGGACCTCGACGATCGCGGTCCGACCGAGGAGCTCGCGACGCGTGTGGTGGTCAATCTGGTCGAGGCGTCAAGTCAACGACTCCTCACGTCGATGCTGAGGCGTGACGACCCGCGTACCTCGGAGTTCAAGGCCGAGCTCGACCTGCTCACCAACGCACGTGCATCGGAGCACTGGGACGCGGCAGAAGTCGTGGCCGAGCAATTGGTAACGTGGATCACCGATGACGCAGACGCCGGAGCCTGAAACCGCCGCGTCCGTCGACGGAGCCGCACCCTCGGTGAAAGCGCCGCCGTCGGAGGAGTCGCCACCGTCTGAAAACGCGTCGTCGCCGGTCGATGACGTGCTCGCGCAAGTGCGCGAGCGGGGTTTCATCACGACCGGCGAGATCTTCGCCGCGTTCCCCGATCTCGAGCCGGACGCCGATGAGCTGCGCGATCTGTGGGAGATGTTCGAGTCGCGCGGCATCAAGGTGCTCGACGAGATCGCGGAGGAGCTCAAGCTCGAAGACGAACGCCGAGGCGCGCAGAGCGCGCCACCCGAGCGCGCGCCCGCGCCCAGGCGGGTCGAGCACCGACCGAGCACCGCGCCGCGTCCCGGTGGGGGATCGCGCCGCGCGTCGTTCGAAGAACCCGATCCGGAACTCGCCGCGGTCCGGGCCGCGGCACGCCCGACGCATACCGAGAGCGGGAGCTTCGACCCGGTCCGGATGTACCTCAAGGAGATCGGCAAGGTGCCGCTCCTCACCGCCGAGCAAGAGGTCACGCTGGCCAAGCGGATCGAGGCGGGGCTCGATGCGCGCGAGAAGCTCGGCGGGCTCGACGCCGACGGCGTACCCGTAGAGATCAGCGAGAACCAGCGGTCGAGCCTGCACGCGGTGAAGCGCGACGGCGAGCTCGCCCGGCGCCAGCTGACCGAGGCGAACCTCCGGCTGGTCGTGTCGATCGCGAAGCGCTATGTCGGTCGCGGGATGGCGCTGCTCGACCTCATCCAGGAAGGCAATCTCGGCCTGATCCGTGCGGTCGAGAAGTTCGATTACACGAAGGGCTTCAAGTTCTCGACGTACGCGACATGGTGGATCCGCCAGGCGATCACGCGCGCCATCGCCGACCAGGCGCGCACCATCCGCATCCCCGTACATATGGTCGAGACGATGAACAAGGTGTTGCGCATCTCCCGGCAGATGCTGCAGGAGCTCGGGCGCGAACCGACGGTCGAGGAGATCGCGACCAAGGTCGAGCTGACGCCCGACAAGGTGCGCGAGATCCAGCGCATCGCGCAGGAACCCGTCTCGCTCGAGACGCCGGTGGGGGAAGAGGACGACAGCCTTCTCGGCGACTTCGTCGAAGACCCCAATGTGATCGCGCCGGCCACGGCCGCGGCGCGCGCGCTGCTCAGTGAGGCGATCGAAGAGGCGCTGCAAGAGTTGAACGATCGTGAGCGCGCCGTCGTGCGGCTGCGATTCGGTCTCGACGACGGTCAGATCCGCACACTCGAAGAGGTCGGAAAAGAATTCGGTGTGACGCGCGAGCGCATCCGTCAGATCGAGTCGAAGACACTCGCAAAGTTGCGTCATCCGACGCGTTCGCAACGCCTGCGCGACTACCTCGAAGAGTCATAGCGAACCTGTGGGCGCTGCTATCCTCAGGCGCCATTCCGGGGTAGCTCAATTGGCAGAGCGGCGGACTGTTAATCCGTAGGTTGAGAGTTCGAGCCTCTCCCCCGGAGCCACACTTTTCCCCACGGGTGTGTCACATTTGGCCGGTGCCAGCCGTCAATATGGTGTGGCGGCGAAGGTGCAGGGCGTTGGTGCAGGCGGGAGCAGGGCCCGGTTGGGACTGGAAGAGCGGTGGGGTCCCGAGGGGATCCAGCGATTACGGGAGCTGTACGAGCCGCTGCGGCGGTTCGCGGCAGTGATCGGCAGTTGGGATGTCGATCCCGACGATCTGGTTCAGAACGCGTACGCCAAGGTGCTGGCGAAGCATCCCGATGACATCCTCGACCTCGGGCCGTATCTCCGGCGTGCCATCGTGAACCTCTCGACGGACGAGCGGCGGCGAACGACCCGAACCAATGGTGTGCTGCGTCGGATCGGTGCGCCGCTGAGCGCAACCGATTCATACCCGAGCGATCTCGACGACCTCATGCGCGTCGAGCCACGCGTCCGCGCGCTGTTGTACCTCGTCGAGATCGAGGGCCAGCCGGTTGCGGACGCGGCCGAGGTGGTCGGCATGACGAACGGCAGCGCGCGCGTCGCGCTGACGCGAGCTCGGCGCCGTCTGCGCGCCGAGCTGACGATGGAGGCAAACAATGAGTGACATGCGCGAAGCGTTGAACGGGCTTGCGCGGCGCCGCGCGCCTCGTGGCTTCGACAACGTGCTGGCGGGCGCGGCCGCGTCCGCCGAGCGCGACGCGGCGGCGCGCGACTCCGGCGGCGACGACCTCGACACCATTCCGTTCGTGACGTCGGAGCCCGTCGCCCGGCGACAATCCGCTAGCTCGATGATCGCGGCGGCCGGCGTCGCCGCGTTGGTGCTCGTCGGCACGTTCGCGGTGAGTGCCGTCGTCGGCAGCGGCGGTGCCGGATCGGCCGAGGCTGCCGTCCGCCGCTTGGCCGATGCGGTGTCGCACGAGGACGCGCTCGCCGCGGCCGACGTGCTCGCGCCCGACGAAGTCCGCTCGCTGCACGGGACACTCGATCACGCCGCCCGCAAGGCCGCCGAGCTGCAGCTCGTGCAAACCGCGAGCGCGCCGCTCGCGGGCGTCGACTTCAACATTCACGGCTTGAACCTGTCGACGGAATCTCTCGGAAATGGTTACGCGAAGGTCACGGTCGACGCGGGGACCTTTTCCGCCGCCACGCACAAGGCCCAGTTCTCACCGCTGATGCAGAAGGTGCTGCGCGACTCGGACGACAACTCCGCGCAGTCGGACCTCGCGGAGCTCGCGGGGGGCGACGACCTCCCCACGTTCGTAGTGGCAGTCCGCCGCGATGGTCGCTGGTACGTGAGCGCGGCGTACACGGTGCTCGAATACGTCCGCGAGTACAACCGGGCGCCCGCCGCCGACTTCGGTTCCGGCGAGCGAACGATCTCTACGCTCGGTGCCGAGTCGCCCGACGCGGCAGTGCAGGACTCGATGCGGGCACTCCAACGCGAGGACTGGTCGAAGTTGATATCGATGGTGCTCCCGAGCGAGATCCCCTTATACGACTACCGTGATGCCCTTACGACGCTCGCCCGACGCAGCGAGGCCGAGTCGGACCACTCGACGTCGAGCTTCACGATCGATTCGATGTCGACGGCGTCGCAGGTGAACGGCGACATTGCGAAGGTCGCCCTGACGGCGTCGGGCACGACGGACTCCGGCAACTGGAGGCTCGACGGCGGTTGTTTCGTGGGGCCGAGCGACGAAAACGTTTCCTTCCCGTGCGGCGGCGACCCCGTTTATTTCGGAGTTGTGGGAGCGACCCTGACCGGCCTCGACAAGGGATCGCAAATCACGGTCGTCAAGCAGAACGGCCGGTGGTTCGTCAGCCCGGTGAGTACCGTCATCGACGTCCTCGATCACTTCATAACGCAGCTCGACCGGCGTTCCCTTTTGACACTGCTGGACGTTCCCAATCAGATCCCGCCCGACGGACCGCTGACGCTCGGCCGGCCAATTGTGCTCCCGGCGGGGACGAGCGAAGGCACGAAGGTGTTCACGCTCCAAGGCCACGAGGGCCAGAATCTCCTCGGCCTCGCCACCACGCCGTCGATCCCGGCGTCGACGGCGTCGTCGTACGAGAACTACCCCCCGGCACAGGCTCGTGTCTTCGCTCCCGATGGGTCCGAGGTCGACGAAGTCGGCATGCTCGACGGTCAATCGCTGACCTTGCCGGCCGACGGGACCTACATCGTTGTCGTCCAGCGTTCCTACCTGAGCCGACGCGTCGGCGACGTGACCGTGACCATCTGGGACGCGGCCGACGCGCCGGCGGCGGCGAAGCAACAGCATGATGGCGGTAGCTCCTGCACGTACACGCTCGTGGGCGCGTCGTGTTCGTCCACGGCGTCTGGATCGTCGTCGATCGACCGGACCCTCCCGGGCGACAACTCCGGGCAGCCCTCCACGAACGACCGCGGCGTCACCGCGACCTCCGTCGCGACACCGCCGCCGACCTTCGCCGTTCCGACGACAGCGCCACATGGGTGAGGTCTCGCGACGACGCGCGCGGTTCGCCGACGGCTGCTACCTCGGCGGCGGTGCCGCGCTCCTCGCATCGGCGTTCATGCACTGGATCGCGCGGGGCACTGGGAGCGGGCTGCGCGGCCACGCGCTCGTCGACACGCTCGTCGCGCTCGGCAAGCACGTACCCGCGCTCTCGGCCGCAAGGTTGACGATTCTCTGGTATCTCGTGCCCGCGCTCGGCGCGGTCAGCTGGATCGTGTACGGCCTCCTCGGCGCGCGCAGCCGGGGTGCGCGGTTCGTCGCGCTGGCCGCGCTGGTGGTCTCGGTGCTCTCGGCCGGCGCGTTCCGTCAACTCGCGGGCACCGCTCGCCTCGGATGGGGACCGAAGGTCGCGCTCCTGGGTGGCGTCGCATTGTGTGCCGGCGCGTGGGTTCCGGATGCATGGCTCCGCGCGCGTCGGCCCGCCGCGCGCTCGAGCGAGCCCGCGAGCGCGTAAGTCGGGAACTCGCTCGAGCGAAGTCGTTTCCGCAGCCCGACGCCGGCGCCGCGTACGCTCTCACGTTGCGGGCCCGTAGCTCAGTGGTCAGAGCAGGGGACTCATAATCGGCCATCGGTAAGCGATGCGCTGGAGCGTGAATGTCCTGGTCATCTCCGAGCGTGCCCGCCGAATCTCTTGCTCTACGACAAGGGAGGATGCAACGCATGACCACGACGACACCAGCCTGGTTCGACCGCTCCGCGGTCGCGCCGGCATCCCTCATCGACGAGATCGAAAAGCTCACCGAGGAACTCATGCAACTCACACCCGAGCACGGTGAACTGCCCCGCCGCATCCGGGCCGTGCTGATCGAGGCCGACAAGGTCGAAAGGGCGGCGCTCGAGGGAGTTGACAAAGAGGAACGGGACGGCCTCGGCCAGTTCATCTATCGCGTGATCGGCGCAAAAGACCTGTTCGATATGGCGAACAGCATCGGCAACGACTTCACCGACGCGGCCGACCACCGTCCCGAGGACGCTTCGTCGTAACGAAAGTCTCCACCGCGGTGGAGACTTCGCGGCCCGGTCTGTCGGCAGTCCCGAGGACCGGGCCGCTTCGCGTCTACGGTCGCGGCGGGTCGCGTCTGGCGGGTCGCGTCTGGGGGTCCCTCCGAGGCGTCCGCCGGGCGCGCCCTCAGTAAAGGTCGACTGGGTGATCGACCAACCAGTCCGATGCACGGTTCGTCGAGCTGCTTGGGGATCAAGTCCGCGCGAGGACTTGATCGCCGGTCGCCGCCATGCTGGCCGGGAGGCCCAAGCAGGTCGCCGCGCAACGAGCTTACGCGTAAACCGGGGCATGGCTGCGTCGTCGACCCCGCAGCCGGCGGCGCGGTCCCATTAGAGCGACGCGGCTTCGGGAGGTTCGCCGCGGTCGATGCGCGCGATGACGGCCCGGATCGCCTCGGCGGTTGCGTCGAGGCGCGGGATCTCTACTCGGACGCCCTTGTGCACGAGTACGACGGGACGATCGGCGGCACCTGATTGCTGCAGCCATCTGACGAGCGCGACGTTCATCGCTCCCTCCAAAGTTGTCCATCCAGTCGCGGCCGCGAGCGCAAGTACAGGTCGGGCTGCGCCGACATGTCTGACCGGCGCAGCCCAACCGAGCGCCGAAGCCGCGCAGGCAGGAGGTCAACCCCGCGCAGCTTCGGCGACTACTCAAAAGACCGGGGCAGAAAGTCCCGAACCTGACACCACACTGATCGAAGCCGGATATCTCGCGGCGGTGAACCCAATGTACGCGTACGTCTGTAATCGAACGGTGAGGGTTCCGCTACCGACATCGGGTAGTACCCGTGTCTTGATGTTGCTCTCGAACAGCAGCAGATCTTGGGAACGCATCACGACGATGACGTCTTCGTTGGTGCCGGCACCGTTCGTGATCGGCAACCCCGGATCGACGTACGTGTTCAACCCCATGATTTTGCCGACATACCCCTCGGTGGCCGGCACGTTCATGTTGCCGACCGCGTTCGTCGGCCCCGACGCGTCGGGGACAACGAGCGGACGGTTCTGCGTGTCGAGAGCTACGAGGAACCAGGCCCAACGGCGGGGGTGCATGACCATGCTGTCCGGCGGCAAGAACCGGCCGGTATTCACGCGTTGCACCGCGTCGGCGAGCTTGCTGTACAACTCGGGAACGGTCGGCGACGCGTCCGTGTAGACGACGCTGCCGATCCCGGACTGGCCGAGCAGACCCTGCACTTGACCGGAGCTGTTCGAACCGGACAGTACCTGCAAGTTGATCTTGGTGTTCAGGTCTGCGACGAGGTCGGCGAAGATGATTTCGTCGAAGTTGACCGGACTTTGTTCGAGTGCCTGAAGGCTCACGTCCTGTTGGCCGGCGATCGTTTTCACGCCCGCCGAGATCGACGTGTCTACCAAATCCGTTTCCTGCAGCGCACTGTTGTCGGCCGTTTGGATCGCAGTCGCGGTCCCGGTCGACACCTTCGGAATGTTGATGGAATCGGTTCCGGCCGGCAACGGCGAAGACCTGACAAGGTTCGCGGTGACGCGGCCTGCGCGCGCAAGCGCGACGTACTGGGACATCAGCCAGACGGGCGGGACGAAGTAACCGGCGCCGGCACCGTCGACCCTGGTGAGGTCGCGGTACTCGGGTTCGGTTGCCACTTCCTGGGCGTGACGTTCGAGTCGCTGGCGACTCTCGAGGTCGCCCCGCAACGTTGCCTCGGCCAGATCCTTGAAGTACCCGTGCTCACCCGTAGGCGAATAGGTGCGAGGTTCGGACCGGACCCGGACACTTGACAGGCCGGCGCGGCGCATCGCATCACCGGCACTGCGGTAACCAGCCTGTTCGGCTTCGAGCTGCTCGATCCGTTCGTCGGCCAGTTCGATCTCGTTGGACAGCGCGCGGAAACGGCGATCCTCTGCGGCGTTCAGATCTTGACGGCCTGCGCGATCGGCGGTGTCGATGATGGCCTTGCGTTCTTCTGCGGCGGCGCGACGATTCGCGCGCACGGTCTCAATAAGTGAATCCATTGTTTCGGCTTTCACGCGGGCACGAAGAGCGTGCGGCGGCGGTGCCGGGTGGTCGCGGGCCGTGCCTGCGGGTGGTAGCGGGTCGATTCCGGGTCGGTGAGAGCGGGCCGCAGATTCGCGGGTGCTGTCGGGCGAACCGGATCGAGTGCTACCGAGCCGAGGCCGAGTGCTACCGAGCCGATCTATGTCGCCCCCAACCTTAGCCGCTCAATGAACGCCAGCCATGCGTGGCCCCTGACATCAGGAGGGGCCGAGATCAAGTACGCGTTGGCCGCGATCCATGCCTCGGAGATCGTCTCCTCCAAGTCGAGAGGCAACCGGAGGAGTGCCGTGACTTCAGCGAGCCAGACGTTTTGCAGCCGGTCGGGTAGGAGGTCGAGGCCGGCTTGTACGGGTGGGCTCTCATCCATCATCGTGCATTCCAATCGTGGGGTCGGTCACCAGACGTTCATCGCTGGGTCGACCGGCGGTTCGGGCATGTCATTCGCCGCAGCGAACGCCAACACCGCGGCGACCGCACGGTCGATTTTGCGCGTGTCGGCCTTCGCGATAACCCACGGGGTGCGGCCGTCGCCGTCCTCAGAAGTCCGGCCGATCGGACGTTTCACACACGCGGCGAGTGCCTGCGTCAACAACGGATCACCATCATGGGTCAGCTTCCCTTCGTTGATCGCGGTCGCGAACGCGTCGCACGGCGGCGCGAACCGCCGGCCCTGGTTCGTGTCGAGCGCGACCACCACCGTCTCGCCGTACTTCGTCGCCCACTCATCGAGCTCCCCGTACCATTTGGGTGGGTCGAAATAGCCGACCGCGACGTCGTAGCGGTCGAAGGCCCTGGCCAGCGCGGCGTGCACCTCGTCGCGCGGTACCCGCCACGACTTGGGCGCCCCCTCAGGCCGCGCCCACGCCCGAATCGTGAACACGAACAGGTCGGCGGTACAGCCCATCAACACGGTCTCGTCATCAGAGACGCTGCCGTCAAAACCAAGCGCCAGACGTTCGCCCGCACCCACGACCCGGCTCCGGTCGGCGAGCGTCTCCCACTGTTGAATATCCATCGGCGTGTCCCCTCCCGACGTCAGTCTGCTTCGCGGACTTCTTGAACTTCCCGGCCGAGTCGCTGTCAAGGGTGGCGTCGGCGGCATCTTCGGCACGCGACGCGGCTCGCTTCGCGTCCGTTGCCTTCTGTTCCGCGACCGTCTTCTCGACGATCAGCTCGCCGATGATCGCCTCGACCGACTCGATCGCCTTCTTCTCCGCGACGCGCAACGGCGCCGTCACGATCTGGAAAACGGCACTCTTACGGTTGCCGGGCGGCAACGCGACCGCCGCGTACAAATTCGTCGGTTCGACCCAACCCGCACGCGGCTCCACGACCACCCGGCCGCCGGCGGCCGCTGCGAGCGCCTCGAGGACCAACACGCCCGGAAGGTCAGCCGGCACTTGCGTCGCCGAAGCGACGCAACCGACGAAAACCGCCATCGCGTCGGGGAGGGCATCGACCGGGAAACGGACCGGCGCGCGCGCCGCATCGAGCGGAACAGGATCGTCCCATTCTCCAGTTTCGTGCCAGCGCTCTTCCGCGTCGGGATCGACGGTTCGACGTTCGGCCATTACGCCGCCCTCCTCTGGATGCGCGTGCGCACCGTCATCGCCTCGTCGGCGAGCTCGTCGGCGAGCGTGTCGAGCGCTTCGTCCGTGAAGAGAACCTCCAACCAGTCGATGACGCGTTCGCGCACGTAGCTCGGCGCGTCGGCCCCCGCGGACGCGCGCGCGCCCAACACCAGATGAGCGAGCGCGTTCTCGAGGTCGCCGAAACCGGCAAGCCAACAACGAACGGCGGTCATGGCCCCGCCCAGTATCCGTACACGCATCGGGTGCCGTCGCGCGTCGTGTCGAAGGTGTCGTGGATGACACCGTCGACGACGGCACAGAAATGCCGTGAGAGTCTCGTAACGAGGCGACCGGCAGGAAGTTCGTCCGTACGTAGATGCGTCGTGCACCCGGTCCCGATCCCCATGCACGATACCCACGTGAAACCTTGCGCTTCGAGGAACCGTCCGGCCGTGCGACTGTGGACGCCCGTCCTCGCGTTGCTCCGCTTGCGGCCCTGCCGGGGTCGTTCGTCTTGTGCGAGGAGATTGAGCTCGGCGTACACGTCGGCGTACGACAAGCCGGTCGCGATAGTGATGGCACGCACCGCGCAATCGCCAGCGTGCCCCTTGTAGCCGGCGGCTTGGCGTCCACCGTCGTCGTAGACCCACGGCGCCGGCATTTACGCCACCCCCGCGACGGTGAGGAAGACGAGCCCCTTGTCGAGATGCACGAGCGCACCCTCGGCGAGCTCGCATTCGTGCTCGAGCAGACCGGCCGCGAGCAACGTCGCTGCCGCCTCGATTCGTACCTTCGCCTCCGCCAGGGAGGTAAAGTCTGGATGGCCTCCCTGGTTGGTGGTCGTTGTGGTGAGGGTTTTGGGGAGGCGCCCGTGGGGGGCGCTTCCTTTTTTCGGGGGCGGCCTCATGTCGCCCTCTTCCGGGCTTGTGCGCTCTTGAGCGCCAGGCCGGCGAAGTACGAGCGTTTGGCATCCCCGGCCCGAACGAGACGCTCGTTCTCGGGGAGGGCGCGCTCGGGGTCGACCTTGTCGAGCCAGTAGCTATCGGCCGACGGATTCGCGGCGCGGGCCGCTGCGGTCATCTTGTCGCGACCGTGCTTGGCGAACGCCGCGTAGGCGCCTATCCGTCCACGGAGTGAACGTGACGTTGGAGAGAGTTTGGACACGAGAACCATGACCTTTCGTCATGGTGTCGTGCCAGAACAACCAGGAAGTTTCGGCCAGAAGTCAGCCGGGGCTAGTCAGACTTTACCGCATCGCTCCCGCCGTCAAGGAGATGCAGCTTGAGTCGATGAAGGGCGGCACGTTCCGTGTCGTCCGTGTCGTAAATTGCACTCCCGATCCGAGAGCCGGACCGGGGTGCCGCCACAAAGTCAACGGCTTTGAACGTCTTGCCTTGCTGGACACATTGATCACGTGTCCTCTCGGCGGCTCGGACGATCGCGACGAGCTCGTCCGACTGGTTCATCGCGATCGTCGCCGGCGTCACGAAACATCTGCACGGCCGGTCACTGCGGTAGACGATTAACGCGCCCCTATCGGGCGCGGGCGTCGAGAAGACCGCAGCCTGGATCGTTCGACATACACCGCTCTTGCCGCCACAGCGGACGAAGACGAGAACGTCGGGCATGCCCTTGAACGGATTGCGTTTCACAGCCGGTCACCGAGGCTGAGGCGCCGAAGAGATTCCTGCGCACGTTCCGCCGCGGCGGAACGTCCGTAACGGTGCGCCATCGCGGTCGACTTCCAGCCCGCGAGGTACATGAGGTCGCCTTCGGAGCCGCCGACCGCGCGGAACTCATGCGCGAACGTGTGGCGCAGTTGGTGGGGATGGATACGTTCGATACCGGCCTGGGCGCACCGGCGGCGCAGGAGTTGCGCGACGCCCGATTCGGTCAACGCGCCTTTCGGTGAGAGCCACAACGCGGGCAGTCTCGCCTTCGGATGTTCCTTGCGGACGCGCAGGTAACGCGACAGCGTTTCGCCGAGCTTGGCGGAGATCGGCACCGCGCGGGCGCCGGTCTTGCCCCGCAACAACAAGACGTCGCTGCGGCGGTCCCAGTCCTCGACGCCGAGATTGAGGAGCTCGCCGAGGCGGGCGCCGGTGTCGATGAGGACGCCGATCACCGCGAGGTCGCGCCGGTCGGCGAAGTCTTTGCCGCTACACGCGCCGAGCAGCGCGCGCAGATCGTCGAGGGGCACGACGGGTATCGGCGCGGCGTGCGCTTCGCCGGGCGCGTCGGCCCGGTCGAACGGGTTGGTCCGGTCGAACTCCTTCGCCCACCAACTGAAGAACGGCCGCAGATTCACGTAGCGGATACGACGGGTCGACGGTTCGATCGTCTGCGCCACCAGGTCGCCGGTCCCAGCATCGGCTCTCAGGATCGGACGCCCGTTGCGCACCGCCGGCACGGTCAGGAGGTGATCGGTCCAACGATTGATCACCGTGTGATCGACGACCGCCGGGTCGGCCGCGAATCCTTCGCTGAGCGCCCAGGTCCAGAACTGCTCGAAGCTCTTGCGGTAGACAGCAAGGGTGGAGGTCGAGCGTCCCCGGCGGGCCAAGCTCCGCCGGAAGTCGTGCCACAGGTCCTCGAGCTCGTCCGGGAACATCCGACCTCCACGTCAACTCTCTTGCTTTACGAGCGATGCGCAAGAGTGTAACGTGCCCCACGGAGGCGGGAAAGCCCGCTCTAGCAGGGGTTTTGCACGGGCCCGTAGCTCAGTGGTCAGAGCAGGGGACTCATAATCCCTCGGTCGCTGGTTCGATCCCAGCCGGGCCCACGCACCTTACCTGGGGAAACGTGTTTTCGGTCGGAGTCGTCGGCGTCGGAAACGGCTCAGTGGTCACCGTTTGGTCACCGATTGATCACGGATGCGCTCGACGAAGTCGTCGACCGATGCGACTGGGATTCGCGCGCAGCGTCCGATGTGCACGAGCTCCAGCTCGCCGGCCGCGGTGAGCTCGTACACCGTGGTGCGCCCGACCCCGAGCCGCTGCGCCGCCTGCGGAATCGTGAGCAACAGCTGTTGTCCGTCGTTGTTCGTCGTCATGTCTTGGATAAGCGCGCGCGACGACCGAAACGCGTCACGAAATCTGCGCTCGCCCCGAGATCGCGCCGTCGACACGAGACGCCTCCCGCGCGCTTTCACCGACTCCGCGAACCGGTCTCCAAGATCGCCACAGACTTGCCGGTTCCGCTATGCAGCGAAACCAGCTGGTTGCGTCTAGCGCAACCGGCATATCTGTGCCGTTCGTCAGGGCTCGAATCTGCGGATCCGAACGCGATCGTCGGTCACGACGAGGAGTGCGCCAGCGAGGTCATCGAGGCGGTGCTCTGCGAGGAACCGACGCAGCAAGTCGAGGGTGATGTCCGGGCGTTGATCCGCGAGGCGAAGGAGCACGATGCCGTGGTGCGAGCCGGGCGGGTAGCGCCGTACGTCGCCGAAGCCGATATCGAACGTCACGAGCATGCGTTCGTCCGAACGGCAGACCTCGATGACAACCGGGTCCGCTGCGCCCGTCAGGCCCTCATCCGGGATCGTGTCGACCTCGTGGCCGTGCTGAGCGATGAGCGCCTTGGCCGCGGCGGTGATGTTCTCGTCGAGCTTGACCCTCACGAGCCGGCAGGAAGGCCGTGAACCTCTTGCTTGGCAAGCCAGGCGCCGTATGCGGCGGCCGCTCGCACGCCGTCTTCGTTGATCGTCGGGTAGTGGCCGATGATTTCAGCGGACGAGAGCCCAGCGGCGAGCGCGTCGAGCACGACCGTCACGAGCACCCGGGTGCCCTTGATGCAGGGCTGACCGTGGCACACGTTCGGATCGATCGAGATCAGCTCGAGCCGCTCCTGGGAAGTCACGCCACCAGTGTGCCTCACCTGCCCGCACCATCGAAGCGGTGTTCAAGAGGTTCTTTCGGTCTGTACCGATGTCTGCACTGGATCTCTGCACCCGGCCCGCGGCCGTCTCGCATCCGAAATTGTGTAATACGATATTCGAGCGTGAAGAAGACAGGCAGATTTGAACCAAGCAAGCCGCACCGAACGAAGACCGGCAAGGTGCTCACCGATGCCGACATCGAAACGCTGGCCGCCGAGGCCGGGCGCGACTACAACGTCGCCTCGCTGAAGGCTCGTCGGCGAGGCCGACCGACGATGGGATCAGCTGCCGCGGAAGTCGTGCCCGTGCGACTCGACCCGGAGTTGAAGAGGGCCGTTGAAGCCCGCGCCCGACACCAGCGCACGACAACCAGCGAGATCATTCGCGAGGCCATCCGCAGCTTGCTCGAACGCGCCTGAGCAGACGTGACTACGTCGCCATCGCGCAGCGAGTGCCGATCGGCTGCGAGTTCAGGTGGTCAACGCAACGCTTCGTCGAGTGCTTGTGATGGTGACCTGCGGACGAGCTATGGAACGGACTGGTACACGTAAAGCGACGGCACGCGCTGGCCGCGATCGTTGCCGACAAAGCTCGGGATCGGTGGGCAGTCCTGTTGCAGACGAAGATGGACGACGACCTGGAAGTCGTTGGCCTTGTGATATTCGATCGAAAGGTCTGGACGTTGCGAGAACGTCCACCCCAGGCCCGGCCCAACGGTGATGGCGATCACGTTGGGCACCAACCTCCTGATTTCCGCGTCGTTTTCGCGCGCTGCCGAGGCGACACGATTGAGGGCCGTTGCCCCCTCCTCGGGTAAGCCGTCGGCCGCACCGCGACGCGTCATGTCCGCAACGGTCTCGCCTACGAGGGAGTCGGCGAATGCTCGATCTGCGGGGCATTTCTGTTCGCCGGGCCGGAGTGCCTGTTCGACAACCACTGGCGCAGGAATCGAGGTCGCCGTCGTAGTCGACGGCGCGGTCGGGCTGTGCGAAAGAGGCGTCCGACCGTCGTCGAAGGCAGCAACCGCGATCGCTGCGATCACGGCCGCCGCGAGGGCCCAGGGCAACAACGTCGTAGGTCGCAAGAGTCGCCGCCGAGGCGTGATCGTGCAGGTCTCGGCGCCCGGCGCAGTGGGATCGAGTGTTTCAAGATCGTCGCTGGTATCGCCGTCAGGGCCCGGACTCACGCGACGAGTATCAACCCTCCCGGAGATCGCGCACCAGCACCTCTGCCGCGCCGGGCGTTCCCGTGACCGAAGACCAAGCCCCGACCGGAGTCGCGCACGATGCAGAACTGCGGCGGATCGGTACTCGCCGAAGGGCACGCGGATAGGGCATTACGCGTGCGCCAGCGAGGCGCAGCGCGCGAGTGTGGATCACTGTGAGCGAAGCCCGACTGATTCTTACCTGCGGGTTGCCAGGGGTAGGTAAGACCGCACTCGCAAGGCAGCTAGCTGCGGACCGGAGCGCCTTGCGTCTCACGCAAGATGAATGGCTCATCGCCCTCGGCTCCAGCCCCTGGGACGAGCCGACCCGCGAGAAGCTCGACCACGAACTCTGGCGCCTCGCCCAAGAGGTCCTGCGCCTCGGCCTGAGTGTCGTCCTCGATTTCGGGCTCTGGGCGCGGATCGAACGTGACGAGATGCGATCCGTGGCTCGCGGCCTTGGTGTCGGTGTCGAACTGCACTACCTCGACGTGCCTACCGACGAACTCTGGCGGCGTATCCAAGCCAGGAACTCCGAGCCACCTTGGAACAGCTACCCGATTCGCCGCGCCGACCTCGACGGGTGGCTGCCCCTCTTCCAGGCTCCCGATGCTGCCGAGCTGGCGTTATTCGACCCCCCGCCAGACTCAAACTGAGCCAACGGACAGAGACAGCGATTTGAGTGGAGCATCCCGCTGCTAGCGGCATGCCCGCACCCGATCGGTACTGGCAGCGCCGGGCGAGTTATCCCCGCGCTGTGGTGGGCCGTGATGACTTCACTGTCATCCGTCGACGAGCGCGCTGACTGCGGCTGCGGCGTCGGCTTGTTGGCCGGGGAGGACGTGGCCGTAGACGTCGAGGGTGAACGCTACGGACGCGTGGCCGAGGCGTTCGCTCGTCACGCGCACGTTCGTGCTGGCGGCGAGGAGATGGGTTGCGTGGGTGTGACGCAGATCGTGAAGGCGGATCCGCGGCAAACCTGAACGCTTGACCAATCGCGCGAACGCACGCGTCATCACGTCGGGGTGCCAACCACGCCCATCGGGCATCGTGAACACCAGGCCCGTGTCGACCCACTCCGGTCCGCCACGCAACCGTTCCTCGAGCTGGTGCGCGCGCTGCGTCCTCAGCACGGCGACCGTTGTCGCGTCCAGGTCAATGACGCGGCGCGACCGCGTCGACTTCACGTCGCCGAGTGACGGTTCGTGGTCGACCGTCGTGATCGCTTGACGGACGATCAGTCGCGCGTTGTCGAGATCGACGTCCTGCCACCGCAAGCCGCACAACTCGGCTCGGCGTAGCCCCGTCATCGCCGCGAGTCGCAGCAACGGCGCGTGAGGCGAGTCACCAGCGACGAAGTCCAGGAACGTCCGTAGTTGTTCGGGCGTCCAACATTGCATTTCGGGCGCCTTGGCCGATCGCGCCGATGGGGGAGAGGCGACCCGGGCCACGTTGCGTTGGATGAATCCTTTGCGCTCGGCATCGCCCAGCGCTTTGCCGATCAGCGCGTGGACCTTGCGGATCGAGCTCTTCGAGAGCGCGCCGCGACCGCCGAGAGTTCCAGCCGACGCCAGCTGTGCGTACAGACGATCGATGTCGACCGCCGTGATCTGTTGCAGCTCGAAGTCGCCGAGCACGGGCTTGACGTAGAGCCGGATCTCCTTTCGATAGCCGGCGATCGTCGTCGGTCGCCGCCCGGCGAGCGCCGCGGTCGCGACCCATTCGTCGAGGTACTCACCGAACGTGACCCGTCGCGGCCGCACGTACGAACCGTGTTGCAGATCGGCGAGAGCGTCGTTGAGCGCCGCCTGCGCGTTCTTCTTCGTGCGGAAGCCGCGTTTACGAACCTGTTGGCGTCGACCGTTCGATCGACCGACGTCCAACACGAATCCCCACGTGCTTCCGGTCTTCTTGATGCTTCCGGTCTTGCTCACTCGGGCTTCCTCCGCGGCGCGTGTCGGGAGGATGCCCTCGTCCCCTTGACAACGGTCTGCACTAAGGAAGATGGAGGACTTGACGCGTGTCTGCACGCGTGTCTGCACGCGCGTCTGCACGCGCGTCTGCACGCGCGTCTGCACGCGCGTCTGCACCGAGCCGGCTGGTCACCGTTTGGTCACGGCGCTCACGAATCTCGGCGGAAAACGGCGAACAGCGGCGGACGGCGCCCAACGCGAAAAGGCCGTCTGAGCAGGCGGTATGCCTTCTCTCGACTGCATCGCGTCGCGCCACTTGGGCCCCTCATAATCCCTCGGTCGCTGGTTCGATCCCAGCCGGGCCCACCGTTGTTAGCGCAGGTCAGACGGTGTGCAACGACTCCGGCCGATGCGGGGCCTGAAACGTGATCGGACCGCGAGCGTCGTCATGCGCGGTCATGCGTTGATGCAGAACATCCGCCGCAGCCACTACGAACTCGGCGTCGAAGTTCGAGCGCATCGGCGCGTCGCGGTCGCGTTCACCGAACTCGCACACACGATCTAACCGAGGCGAACGGCAAAATCGGGGCCCGCGCGGGGGCAAGTCCGAATCAACGCAACAGTGCCCTCGATGCCACGCTCGACCAGGAGTTCTTCGACGTCGCGATACGAAAGGCCGTAGCGCAGGTACCAGCGGACCGCGAGCACGATCACCTCGGGCGGGAACCGAAAACCGGCGAACGCCGAACTCGGGGCTGCGGATACCGGACGACAACGGCGACGCATCATGCCCACACCCTCACCGACCACCAGGACTCTCCGCCAACGCAACAGTGCCACCACGACTCCGACGTTACGGTCAGCTGGCCGCTCGGCGCTGGTGGTCACGGCGGTGCCGAGTGGATATCACCCGCCGAATATGGCAGGCAAGAGGGGCGCGGATCCGAACAGGAAGAGCGTTCCTGTCACCAGGCTGAAGGCGGCCGTGAGAACAGAGACCGTGACGTAGAGCGCGAAGTGTCGGCCGACACCGAGAAATCCGAGTGTTCCGGCCGCGGCGATGACGGTGTTCGAGAACAACAGTCCGACCAAGAAGGACACCAACAGGAGCAGGCCTACTGCCTTGCCTCCGGCTCCGGCTGCGGTCACGAATATCAGTACCTGCGTCGGGGTTTCAGCACCGATGCCGTGAAGCATGCCGATTCCGAAGGCGGTGTGCGGGGCGTAGTCGGCAAAGGGATCGCTCGGAAGGTGTCCTTTGTGGCTGTGGCTGTGTCGATGATGCTCTTGCGCTCCGATTGTGCCATCAGAGCCGACGGAAACGAGCACGCGGTCGTGGTTATGTTCGTGGTCGAGTTCGTGTATTTCGTCGAGCGCGTGGAAGTGCTCGTGGGTGATCTCGACGGTGTCCCTTTCCCGAATGTTGGCGTACGCCGATCGGTACGCGCGACGCGCGCCGGAGAACAGGAGCATCCAGCGGCTTCTCATTCGGAAGTCGCGCCGCTTGGTTGCCAGTCCGTAGAAGACGTAGACCGCGAGCAAGATGAGCGTCCCGCCGACAACGCGTTCCATGACTCTGTCTACCGAGGCCGGCAATCGCGCCGCGAGCACGATGGCCGTGAAGCCGAGAACGAACACGACGAGACCGTGACCGAGGGCGTACATGGTCGCGAAGAACATCGACCGACGCGACTGATCCTGCGAACTCGTAATGTCCGTGAGCGCCGCGATGTGGTCCCAGTCGATGCCGTGGCGGAACCCAAAACCGAAGGCGGTCAGGAGGAGTCCAACGTGGAAGGCTTTCCCAACTCCGGCTGCCGCAATGAGTCCCAGCATCGTGTCCTCCGTCGGTCCGAACCGACCGACTCCAAGAGATTCGGAGCGCAGGCGTCCCCTGGATGAAGATTCGTGTGCACCGGTAGGTTTCGATGCGCACGAATCTCACAGCCGGGTGATGCCTTGACCGATCACGACGCTGCCGGCCACGATGATCGCGAGTGCGCTGCCGACCGGCAACCAGCGGATGAATGCGGGAGGTGTGAGGCTTCGGCGTTCGATCGCTCGCCCGCCGAACACGAGCGCCAGACCAACGCCCGTGAGCGTCACCGCGAGGCCTACCGAGAATGCCGCGACGAGTCCCAGGCCGAGCGGGGCGCGACCGGTAGCGAACGCCGCGAGTAGCACGAGCACGGCCGACGGTGATGGCAATAGGCCGCCCGAGGTTGCGAGCACGATGAGCCCGCGGCGAGAGAGGGGCGGGGCGTCGATCGCCGGGTCGTGGGTGTGAATCCCAACCTGATGGGCATGGCGACGGCCGTGACCGTGATGATGGCCATGTTCGTGTTCGTCACCGACGTGTTCGTGCTCAGCTGTCCTGCGCCGGTGGGTGCGGTGTGACCGCAACCTGTTGACCAGCATGAATACACCGAACCCGACGACGACCGTTCCCGAGGCCAGCGTCAAGGCCGGATAGACGCGATCGATGGGGGTCGAACGATTGATCTGATAGAGCACCAAGGCCAGCACTAACACGCTGGCGGTGTGCATCACGGAAACGACCGATCCGAGGAACACGGCATCGATCGGGCGGCCGCGCGTGCCGACGAGATATGCCGCCATTACGGTCTTTCCGTGGCCCGGGGCGAGCGCGTGGCCGGCTCCGAACATGAGAGCGAGGCCGATCATGGCGGCGAGCGCAAACGGCGTCACCTTCCTCGTGATCAGGTCCGAGAACGCGCTTCCCGAGCGATTGGGCGCGCTGTTCGGTGACGTCAGGGTCGCGGGCGCGACGGCCGTTTGGCCCGGTATGAAGGTAAAGGCGGCGCTCCTCTGGTCGAGCGGCGCCTGGATGAGATTGGCAGGATATTTGCGCAATTCGTCACTTACGTCGCGAACGGGTGTGTTCGTCTCTTGGAGGTGGGCATCACCGCGAGCCACGACGACAATTTCTCTCCAGCCGACCCGATCGGGTTCGTTTGCATCCGCGAAGGTTGCCCGCACCGAACGTTGAGCGTGAGGAGTGAGCGATCCCTCGAATCGAATGGCGATCCTCAGGGTCGGAAGGCCACCCTGACCCGAAGGCTGCGAAAGCAACGAATCGGTCGCGCGCAGAGAGATCGGTCGACGATCGACCATCAACTCGATATGCCGGCGGATGCTCTCGATACGGCCCTGTACGAAAGCGGCTTGGTTGCTCCTCAAAGCATCACGATCCTCGAACGCCGGGATCTCCGCTTCGTCGAGCACGTAGTACACACGCACGACGGACGTCGAGAGCTCGATTCGGGCGTAGCGATTGACGGTGAAGTTGCCGAGCGGATGGGCGTCAGCGCGCTGGGCGACAACGGGAAGCACGACGAGCACGATGCCGCTCACGAGAGCTCCCAGCGTCAACGTGCGCTTGGCCAAGGCCGTCATTTTCGTCATTCCGTGATCCTGACTGCCGTGGTGATGATGGCCGCCGTTGGCTGTTCGTCGTCGAAGCACTCCGTGGATGGATCGAAGCCGGCGTCGACGACTCGACCGGCCGTCGTAGTAGCAGCAGCCGATAATCGGGCACAGCCGTCCGCCTCGGCTGCGCTTGGGATGCTGCTCGCGGCCGAGGTGCGGAACGACCACAATGCCTCGTATGTTCTCGTAGTGCACGACGGCGCCGTCCCGAGCTCCGCGAAATGGACGCGCATCCGCCGCGATCTGCCCGCGATCACGGGCTTCACGGTCGAGGCGGACCGCGATCCGTCGGTCGCGACGGCGATGGTCCAGCATCAGCCCGGACTCAATTCGTTCGTTGGGCTCGTTCCGGCGCACGAGCGACAGACGTGGAAGGCGCGCCGCACCGCGAGCGGGTGGTTGCTCGAACCTTTCCCCGAAGTCCGGCCGGTCCTGGCGCCCGAGGCGGGGGCGGCGGGCGTTGCGATGGCCTGGCTACGGGCGGTGCAGCGCTGCGATCGGGCTGGAACCGCAGCTCTGCAGGCAGTTCCCACCTTGTTCGACTCGACGACAAATGACATACGACTGTGCCGGACCGCCGGAGAGCTCAGGGTCCGAAATGGGGTCGACCGCATGCCTCCGGGGCCCCTCTCGGGAGACATCGTCGCCCAGTACTCGACCGACGCGTTCACGTGGGCGCGAGTCGTACACGTCGACGCACCCGTTCGGTTGACGATCGTGCTCGCGCCGATCGGCAACGACTGGAAAGTTCTTGGTCTCGCCGATCCATTCTGATCCGCGAGACCCAGCCGCACCGAAGAACCGTTGTTCGCGCGCATGATGCTCGCGATCGATTGGTGTTGCCGCAGGTCGCGACGACACAAGGGAGGCAGAATGCGAGCAAACAAGCTCGTTGCATTCGGGACCGCCGTGGCAGTTGCATCCGGCATGCTCTTGATCAGCGTCGGCACTGCGAACGCGTCAAGCCACAGGGAAGCCCCACTGATCAGTCAGGACCCGACCGCGGACAACACCGATCTGTACATGTTCCGCGATCCCAACGACAGCACCAAGGTCGACATCCTGGCCAACTACATCGGCCTGGAAAAACCTGATGGCGGTCCGAACTTCGCCAAGTTCGGCGACGACGTTCGCTACGAAATCAACATCGACAACAACGGCGACGTCGTAACCGACATCACCTACCAGTTCCGGTTCCGCACCGTGGTGAGGAACCCGAACACGTTCCTGTACAACACTGGTCCGATTGGCGCACCGAACGACGCTAACCAGAACGTGCAGCAGTTCTACACAGTTCAGCGCGTCGACAAATACGGTACTCACACACTGGTTTCCGACCAGCC
Organism: Acidimicrobiia bacterium; assembly: GCA_038213435.1. Taxonomy (GTDB): domain Bacteria; phylum Actinomycetota; class Acidimicrobiia; order IMCC26256; family PALSA-610; genus PALSA-610. The sequence continues at coordinate 5,821 of JBBQTI010000001.1, read as the reverse complement.
AACTCCTCCCGTGAACGTCGGAGAACGGTCCACCCCGTCAGCGACCTACGAGTCGAATCTCGCAAGGCCGACGATCGGCTCTCTGCCCGACGGGGGCAAAGTATTCGCGGGTTCGCGGGCAGACTCGTTCTTTGTCGACCTCGGCTCGATCTTTGACTTGCTGGGGTTGCGTCCGATCAATACCGCCCACCTGATCCCACGCCCTACAAGCAACGGAGTCAATTCGGTGGCCCGCACGAACGTGCACACCATCGCACTTCAGCTTCCGATCTCGTCGGTGACCACGAACGGCGATGTTCCCACCAACGTCGACTCGAAGGCGTCCGTAATCGGTGCGTACGCATCTGCGAGTCGCCAGAAGGTGCGGGTACTCAGCAACGGCGTCTCCGATGACGGTGACCGTGCGCTCCAACGCTCCCATGGTCGGTGGGTCCAGGTGAGTCGGCTGGGCATCCCGCTCGTCAACGAGGTGTTGATCCCGCTGGGTAAAAAGGACTTGTGGAACGCAACCGACCCCGAGAATGATGCGCAGTTCTTCGGCAACATTCTCGATCCGGAGCCAACCAGATTGCTCCCCGTGGTGTACACGGCCGTGTTCAATGCTTCGAACACACCCCCGGGTGGCGCCGCGAACCGTGGCGATCTGATCAAGCTCCTTACGGGGCAGCTGATCGGGCTCTCACCGGCGAACGCGTTGCCACCGGCCGACCTGCTGCGAGTGAATGTCGCGGTGCCGGCGGTGAACGGCACGGTCGCGAACCGGCTGGCTGCACTTCAGGGTGACACCGGCGGTTTCCCGAACGGTCGGCGTCTCACCGACGACGTTATCGACATCGAACTGCAAGTGCTTGCGGGAGTGTTGCTCCCGGGCTTTGGCAATGGCGACCCGGCAAACAACATTCCGGGAACAGCGGTGCCCTACAGCGCGATCGGCGACGGCGTGAACCAGGCGACATCCCTGCCGTTGTCGTCTTTCCCGTATGAGCCCACTCCGTTCGGCGGCTACAGCCAACCCGAGCCCGGAGTGCCTCCGCTCATCGCACCATGAACAAGGCGGCATCCGCCGCGCTCATGGGTCTCGTGCTCATGATGGTCGCCCCCGCGTGCGGGGGCGACCATCTACGGGCCCGCGCGCCCGCAACGTTGCCCTTCGTGTCGGTCGACCCGGCCAGCGGATCGCCCACAGACCGGGCCATCGCCGACGCGCAAAAGCGGTTGCATTTGAACGCGAATGACGACGAGGCCCGGCTCGCTCTCGCTGTCGCATTTCTGCAGAAGGTTCGCGAGACCGCGGATCCGACGCTCTATCTCAAAGCCCAAGGCCTGCTCGACGATCTCGCATCCCGTCGCGCCGACAACCCGACCGTGATCGAAGCTCGCGGCACACTCGCTCTCGCGCAACACCGCTTCGAGGACGCGCTCGAACTCGGCAACGAGGCGCTCCGACTCGCGCCCGACAATGCAACCGCGCTCGGGATCCTCGTCGACGCAAATAACGAACTCGGCCGTTATGACGACGCGCTCGAAGCGACCCAGCGGATGGTAGACACACGCCCAAGTCTCGCGAGTTACTCCCGCGTGTCATACGCGCGCGAGCTGAGAGGCGATTTCCCAGGCGCGATCGAAGCGATGCAACAAGCGGTCTCATCGGCTGGATCGACCGGCGGCGAGAACCTCGCGTACGTCGAGACCCTCCTCGGGCAACTGTTGCTCACCACGGGCAAGGTCACGGCCGCGGACCGCGCGTTCACAGCTGCCGAACACGCGTTTCCCAACTTCCCCGCGGCGCTCGCCGGCCACGCCCAGGTGCTCGTCGCACGAGATCAGTTCTCGGCCGCCGCCGACGTCTTGACCCGGGTCGTGAAAGTCCAGCCGCTCGCACAATACGCGATCGCATACGGCGACGCGCTCTCGGCTTCCGGCCGCGACCACGAAGCCGCGCGCGCCTACGAACTCGTCGACGTGATCTCCAAGCTGTTCCAGGCAAACGGCGTGCGGCTCGACCTCGAAACCGTTCTCTTCGACGCCGACCACCATCCGGGCAACTCTGCTGTTGATCGCGCGCGTCGCGCGTTACGGGACCGGCCAAGCGGCCGGGCACACGATGCGCTCGCATGGAACCTGTATCAGGTAGGCAGTTTCGACGCGGCAGCGAAAGAGTCGCAGCGCGCGCTCGCGCTCGGCGGGCGCGATCCGCAAGAACAGTTTCATGCCGCCGCCATCGCGTTCGCGCAGGGAAATCGTGTCAACGCCATCGAGCACCTCCGCACCGTTCTCACGGAGAACCCGCGCTTCAACGCCAGGCTCATCCCCAAGATCGCGAGCCTCGCACGATCCCTCGATCTCGCGATGCCGAAACCACTGCCCTGAGAGCCTTGTTGCGTTGAACCAGAGCGAGTGAGACGCCGCCCATTCACTGCGCCAGTGAAGCCTGGGGCGTATGGGTTCCATTGCAATATTCATAACTACATGAAGGCGACGCTCACCGTCACGTGAGCAGCAACTCGGCTGTGGTTATGGTTGATCGTCGGGATCGAGGAGCGCGAGGAGCGATGCGACATGTTCGTAGGACGTGGCTTCACGCCGGCATAGCGCGCAGGCCTCGAGATGGTTACGCACTGTCGTGTCGTCGGCGGCGTCAGTTGCATGAAGGGCGTACGCGCTGAGGAGCTGGGCGACCTGGTCATGTTTCACACGCGCGCTCTTCTCAGATATACCCACGAGAGCTATTCGCTGCGGACCCGAGAACCGGATGACGTGCCCTCCACCCCCGCGACCACGTCCTCGTCACACGCCAAGACCGCCGATCCGTCACCTACGTCATAACCGGCATACGCCAATACCCCAAGAACGCATTCTCCACCATCGACGTCTACGCCAACACCCCGGTCCCAACCATCAGGTTGGTCACCTGCGGCGGCACATTCGACCCGAGCACACGCCACTACCTCTCAAACATTATTGCGTTCGGACAACAGATAGATATGAACGCTCTGCCCTCCACCACGACGGCCTGAGAGCGGCGCACCTTCCGCGTGGTTGAACGGGCGCCTCCGCCCGTGCGCTACGGAGTCTCCGGAGCCCTCCCACGTCGGACGAGGGCCGTCCTCGGCGGCGGTGAAGAGCCCCGTTTGTCGCAAGCCGATTGGGCATTGCGTATCCCACATCGAGGCGATCACGCGGGCTCGTGTTGTGTCGCCGACAGAGCGTCGCCGCGACGGTTCGGCGATCCTCTACACGGCGCACCTCGCCCTCGAAGCGCGCTTACAAGACGACGTCGTTCATGCCGATCTCAGCGGCCGGCGATGCCCGCCCTTGACCTTCTCGCCGGCGTTCTTGGCGCTGCCCTTGGCCCGAATCGGTCTTGACCTTACGCCGGGAGGACGCGGTCACCTCGACCGACAATGCTGAAACCCGACTTGAACGTGCGAACCGATCGGCAGACGCTTTCGCTGCCTCTTTTTCCGGAAATGCCGCGGCCCGACCCGGTTCACTGAAGCTGTTTCTGGCGTTGGCCGCCTCCGACCGATTTCTTCACCGCGGCGGGTCCCTGAACGAGTAGCCGACCACGAACACCGTCGCCGAGATGACCTCATAGCTGCGCCGCTCAGGGTCAGACGCGCTCGGTGTGTTTCCAGCCCACCCGCGCGTCGCTCAGCGAAGCACGATCGCACCGCGCACCGAACGACCGAACATTTGCGATGACCAGTTGAGGACAACCGTTTTGGACGGGAGTCGCTCGTCAAGCGTTCTCGGTGAGGGCGCGCGCGAGGTGGCGGAGCCCCACGCGTATGCGTGACTTCACCGTGCCTTCTGGGATGCCGGTCGCAGCCGCGACGTCGCGGTAGGTCATTCCTTCGAAGTAGGCGAGTTCGATCACCCGTCTCTGGGTGGCTGGCACCCTCTCGAACGCCCGACCGAGATCCATCGCCAAGTCGGCGGCCTCAATGTCGCTCCCGGTCGACCCGACGCGGGCCTCCCAGTACCTCGCTTCGCGTCGCGCCGAGGCGGCATCCGAACGCAGCCAGTCGACTGCACCGGAATGAGCGAGTTGAAGAAGCCAGGTTCGTAACGATCCGCGCCACGGATCGAAGCGCGCCGCATACCGCCACGCGTTCAGGAACACGTCTTGTGTCACATCCTCGGCAACCTGCGGAGCCCGCACCGTCGCGAGTGCGACCCGATAGACAACATCCGCGTGCAGGCGGTAGACGTCAGCGAGCGCCGAAACGTCGCGAGACACCATCCGCCGAGCCAACGATCCATCGACCGCGCGCTCGGCGCTCACCTCGCCACACGCCGTCGGCACGGCGCCGCTGACGCGAGTTTCCCCCACGAAAAGCTCTCCATCCAAAGACTGGTGAGTGACAGCGCCGTCAGGGTCCGGGAGCAACGCCCACCGTGACACTAACCGTGACGTACACGCGGAGCTACTCGAGGCTCTCGCCGATCCCGAGAAGTGCCTGTGGGTGCCGAAAACTCGATCGGGTCGGTGATCTGGGCTTTTGCGGCCACGCATCATCCCGCCACCCTCACTACCCGCCGCGACGCGCCGCCAATGCAACAGTGCCGCTCAAGCAGGCTGACATCGACGAGAGCCGCCGGCCGGGGACGGTCGAGCACCGGACCCGGAGCGGATCGCGCAGCTCGAGCGCGAGAGGGAGTTGCGCCGGGCGAACGAGATCCTCAAGGCGCCGTCAGTTTCTTGGCGAGCGCAGGTATTCCGAGTACCTGCGGTCGTAGCGGCGGGTCGCCTCAGTCGGCACTGTTGCATTACGGCGGCGCGGGACCTTCCGGGCTGCGGCGAGACGCTGGATGGGCGATTTGTCCAGCGTGGACTAGACCCTTATGAGCATTTGCCTACCCGGAGAGTCTGGCGGAGAGCCGACGTGGTGTCCCATTTGCGTCGAACGCAACAGTGCCGTCTCGACTACTACCGCGCCGTCGAGGATCCGTTCAGCATGGAACTCCTCAACCGCTACGAACGGCTCTACCCCGGGAGCGCGATGTTCACCGCGGGGAGCGCGTGCACCGGAACGTACCGGGCCCTCAAGCTCTGGGAGGCGGCCGTCAACGAAGCCGGCTCGCTCAACCAGGCGGACGTCGTCGCGGCGTTGGACCACGCCCGGATCGCGCAAGGTCCCGGAGGCGGTCCGCGTGCGTCGTTGTCGTTCTGTCCACCAGCCCTACTTCGACACGACCGAACGCATCAAAGGCAGAACCAGAACGACCCGACCCAACGAGATCCCACCGCGTCCAATAAGAAAACCGTCAAGAACTTCCCGCCCGATGGATTTCCTGGCACCTACACGTTTGCGGTATGCAAGTCGAGACCGCGAGCGCGCCTGCTCGCACAACCCATGACGGCCACGCCTACTACTTCTGTGCCGACCGTTGCCGCGAACGCTTCGAAGTCGATCCGGATCGATACGTTTCGAAAGCGAGCACACTTTCGTAGAAGAATCTTGAACATGCCGAGATCACACAGGGCCGTCTTCGTGGTGGTGCTCGCCGTTGTGTCGGGCATTGCGCTCGTCGGTTGCGGTAGCAACGCCGCTGCATCGAAAGCAAACGTGCCCACTTCCGCGCTGGCGGTCGGGGCCGCGCCGTCGAAGTCAGCGAAAATGATCTGCGAACAAGAGGCCGCCGATGAGGTCGCCGGGATCATTGGAATCAAGACGGCACTGTTGCGTTGATTCGGACTCGCCCCGCGCGGGCCCCGATTTTGCCGTTCGCCTCGGTAAGATCGTGTGTGCGAGTTCGGTGAACGCGACCGCGACGCGCCGATGCGCTCGAACTTCGACGCCGAGTTCGTAGTGGC